>NZ_JAHVIN010000013.1:0-202313 GCF_019801685.1 Halomonas sp. DP8Y7-1
GTGTCGTTCCTGTCGCCGCCATTTGGCCCGGCCGCGTTCTACCTGAAAGGGGTGGCGCCGCCGGAGATCAGCCTGAAAGACATCTTTGTGTCACTGCTGCCGTTCATCGCACTGCAATTATGTGTGCTGGCCGCGCTGCTGATGTGGCCCGAGATGGCCATGTGGCTGGTCGATTGATTGACCTGAGAGGGCGGCCTTGGCCGCCCTTCGTCGTATCATGTGAAACCGTTATTTCTCCGTTGTCGACTCGATGAGGACTGCTGACATGAATGATGCCCAGCGCGCTGTGCTTGATGCTGCCATGAAGGAGATGCCGCTGGTGGCCATCCTGCGTGGCATTACGCCCGATGAGATCGAGCCGGTCTGTGGTGCTCTAGTGGACGCCGGCTTTCGTCTGATCGAGATTCCACTGAATTCACCGCAGCCCTGGGACAGCATCGAGCGTGCCGTTGCCTGTAGCCCTGAGAACGTGTTGATCGGCGCCGGTACCGTGCTGGAAGCGGACGACACGGCCAAGCTGGCGTCACTTGGCGCACCGCTGATGATCACGCCGAACACCGATCCTTCGCTGGTCACGCTGGGTGCTGAGCGGGGGCTTGCCCCGATGATCGGCTGTATGACGCCGACGGAAGCGCTGGCTGCCGCGCGCGCCGGTGCCGTTGCGCTCAAGCTGTTCCCCGCCGCACGTCTTGGGACGGGGTACTTGAAGGACATCAGCGCTATTCTGCCCAAGCACCTGCCGGTGCTGGCCGTCGGTGGTATCGAGCGTTCCAACATGGCGGAGTGGCATGCCGTGGGCGTGGCCGGGTTTGGTTTTGGCAGCAATCTGTACAAGCCAGGCCGCAGCGCAGACGAGGTCGGCAAGATCGCCCGTGAGCTGGTGGACGAATGGCAGAGCCTGGCCGGTAGCGCCAGTGCAGGAGCCGGGGCATGAGCGAGCGCCTGATTGCGATTGATTGGGGAACCAGTAACTTCCGTGCCTTTCTGGTCGATCGGCAGAGTGGAGAGTGTCTGGAGAGCGTACGTTCCGATGCGGGGCTGCGCTCGCTGACGACAGCCGAATTCCCCCATTACTGTGAAGCCCAGGTGGGTGCCTGGCGTGAGGGCGGCAAGGTGCCGGTGTATCTGTCCGGTATGGTCGGATCGGCGCGGGGCTGGAGCGAAGCACCGCAGCTGGAGGTCCCCCGTTCGGCGCTGGATCTGGCCGACAATGTGGTGCCCGCGCCGGGGCTCGACAACGCCTGGATCGTTCCCGGTCTCAAGGTGGTGCGAGACGATCACGTGGATGTGATGCGGGGCGAGGAAATTCAGGCGTTTGGTGCCTTCGCCCTGAAAGGACTCAGTAGCGGTGTATGCTGCCTGCCAGGCACCCACAGCAAGTGGGCCAGACTGGAAGGCGATCGCTTGGTGGATTTTTCGACCATGATGACCGGCGAGCTCTATCACGCCGTGCGCTTCCACACGCTGCCGGGAGAGCCGTCGAGGACGGCCGACAACAGCGGCGATGCCTTCGATGCTGACGGCTTTGCCCAAGGGTTGGCAGCAGCGGAACATCCCGCTGGGCTGATGCACGCGCTGTTCGAAGGCCGCAGCCGCCACCTGTACGCGGGCCTGCAGGCTTCTCAGGTGGGCAGTTTTCTCTCCGGAGTGTTGATTGGTGCTGAGGTGCTTGCCCAGCGCGAGCATCTGATCGAGCAGCAGGCCGGTGTCGTGCTGGTGGGGTCCTCGGGGCTCAACCCGCTGTATCGCCAGGCGCTGGAACGCCACGCTATCGCGGTGGATGAGGTAGACAGCGACAGCGCGACCCTGGCGGGATTGATCGCACTGGCGGAGCGTCATCGGCTGACGTAACGCGGGGGGAGTGGTGCTCGTACGCTCCCCCGGGGCGACTGTCCTGATAAACTGCTCTGACGACCTGCCCTGACGACCTGCCCTGACGAATTGTCTTGGCGGATGACTATCGTCAGGAAAAGACCGGCTCCCATGGAGCCGGTCTTTTTGCTTCTAGTGGATGGCGACTGACGGATAGTCTTTGAGGGACCGCTGTAGACAGACAACTCCGTCGCTTAGCCGGTCATTGGGCGGCATAGTTCCAACGGCACCAACGAGAGGCAGAAGCTGGCAGCCCTTCAGGACGGACGGAACTCGCCGCGGTAGTCGGCGCGAGGGTCGGCGAAGGCTCCGTGGCCAATAAAGGTCATGCTATTGAAGTCGAGGACGTAACGTAGTGCCAGACCTTTGTCCTCCAAGCCATAGACAAAGATTCGGTGATCATCCACAGGTGTTGCGAGATAGGCGCAGCTGGTGTCGCTTGGCTGCGATGTGGTGGGCGAGCCATGCAGGCGATGACGCATGCGCGTAGCGTTTTCGAAGACCACGCCCCAGGTCTTGCCGTCACAGCTGAACTCAAACGTCTTGCCTACCATCGGATCGGACATGGGATTCTCCTTGTTCGACGATCGACTGCGAGAGCCGAGGTAGTGTTGGACATATCAACGGGAAAAACGCCTCATACCCCCTAGTCGGTGACAAAGCTGACGGTCGGTGACAAAGCTGACGGTCAGTGACAAAGCTGACTTGTAACGACATGGCTGACGATCAGCGTAGGGATGAGACGAAACATGACGACTAAGTGACAGAGTGTAAGGCGTTCATTACTGCTGCATTGGCGAGAAAGTATGCTCATGCAGGAAAGGGTAGGAGAAGTCAGCGTTTTCCACACCGCTGGTCATCTTTTTCAGCGCGCTGCATCCGGCGATGTCGCCAGTTCCGAGATAAAGCGGTCGATGATGGCGTCAGGGGTGCTCTCGATGTCGCAACGAATCGCTTCGTCGTCACCAGGCATCTCCAGCGTGGCCAGCTGGTTTCGCAGCATATGCTCACCAGCAAAGAAGTGCTGCCCGCGGCTGTTGAGGCGCGATAGCAGCAGTTCCTGACTGCCGTGAAGGTACAGGATCTTCAGGTCCGCGGCGCCGGCGCGCAGCATGTCTCGGTACTGTCGCTTCAGGGCCGAGCAGCCGATCACCAGGGGCTGGCCGTTCTGCCGATGTTCGCGATACAGGCCGGCCAGGGTGTCGAGCCAGCCCTGGCGATCTTCGTCGTTCAGTGGTTCGCCCCGGGACATCTTGGCGATGTTGTCGCGGCTGTGGTAGTCATCGCCGTCGATGAACTTGGCTCCCGTCCGCTCGGCCAGCAAACGCCCGATGTGGGATTTGCCTGAGCCCGAAACGCCCATGACGAGCATGCTCAGAGGGGGAGTGGACAGGCGAGGGCGAGAAGCTGTGTTCATGTAGAGGGGCGCGCCGATGTTCAGAAAGTGAAAGGCGATTCTAGCATTTCTGGCTCGCGTTTTCGCGGCAGCCTGACCCCGTGTTTTGCTAGCGATAGCCTGCCATCAACTCACGTATCAAGGGGCTGTCCGCATCTCGCAGGGTGGGCAGCTCGAAGCGCGCACGGGCGATGGCGGTGCGCGACAGTTCGGCGTGAATCAGCATTTCGCGATCCTCCGCCTCGGCCAAGGTGTCGCCGCGGGGCCCGAGAATCCGCGACCCTCCCCAGAAGTGACTGTCACCCTCTGCTCCGTATCGATTGGCCATCAATACCGGTGTGCCGTAGGTCATGGCGTAGAAACGCACATTCAGCACCCAGTTGTCTTCATTGGAGAAGTCCTCGGAGACGATGCCGGATGCGGAGTTGATCGGCGCACAGAGGACGGCAGGCCGTGCCAGCAGGGCAGCATGAACCAGCGCTGGGTTCCACAGGTCGGCGCAGATCATCGAGGTGGTGCTCCATCCCGGACGAACCGGAACTTCCGTCAGGCGGCTGCCGTGGCTGAACCACTTGCCTTCCTCAAGACCGCCATAGGTGGGCAGGTTGAGCTTGCGATGCACGGCGGCCACTCGACCGTCCTGTAAAATGGCCAGGGCATTGTAGATCTCGCCGGGGCTGGCTTCCTCGACGAAGCCGACGATGACCTGCATGCCGGCGGCCGCCTTGGCCAGCTGGATCAGCCGTGGGTCCTCCGATGGCATGGCCACCTCCAGCACCCTTGGGCCCAGGCCGTAACCGGTCAATGAGAGTTCGGGAAAGACCAGCAATTCCACGCCACGACGGCGGGCGTCGTGGATCACGTCGAGGTGATGGGCGAGATTGGCCTCGATGTCACCGAGGCGCGTGTTGATCTGGGCGCAGGCGACCTGTAGCTGTTCCTGGTGCTGCTTGGCCTGATGCTGCATGGCTGGGATTCCTGAGGGTGGGGGCAGGGCGCCACAAGGTGCCGTAATTCGCTCGGCGGATCAACGTTCGTCACGACTATCGCTGTTGTCTCTGGAAAGCCCGGGCGTGGCGTCGTGGGGGGTATCGCTTTGCTGGGGCGGTTGCAGCTTGCGCTTGAGCAGGCGAAAGCCGATCCAGTGGATGACGCCCAGCCCGACGAGGACCGCGACGATAAGAAGATAGAAGCGAGTGTCCATGGAGGAGGCTCCGTGTGAGGCCCCGGACCGCCCGGGGCAAAAAATGCCTGACAGCACCATCTTCTATACGTCAACACGACCGACGGCGAGACGACCTGGGTCAAGTCCCGACGAGCTCAGGCACTTTTCGTGCAAGCCCTAGGCTCTGTCCGAAAAGTCGACGAGCGAAGGTGAGACAAGGCAAAAATCGGTGAGAAAGCGCAGTTTACGTGGTGTAAATGAGCATTTTGATCCGATTTTTAACGCCGTATTACCGAGCGCAGGCACTTTTCAGACAAGCCCTAGCGTCCTCCGGCGGGATCAATAAAGGTCCCCGTCACATAGGAGGCCGCGTCGGACAGCAGCCAGACGATGGCCTCGGCGACCTCTTCCGGTCGACCGGCACGTCCCAGTGGGCAGCTGGGACCCAGTTCAGCCAGCCGCTCTGGGCGCCCCGCGCGGGCATGGATCTCGGTCTCGATCAGCCCTGGGCGCACGGCATTGACGCGAATGCCACGGGGGCCCAGTTCCTTGCTCAAGCCGATGGTCAGTGTATCCAGTGCGCCCTTGCTGGCGGCGTAGTCGACGTACTCGTTGGGCGAACCCAGGCGCGAGGCCATGGAACTGACGTTGACCAGGGCACCCTGGTCGACCAGCGCGCGCGCGGCTTCCCGGGCGACCAGCAGGGCGCCCAGCACATTGGTGTCGACCACCTGACGCAGGCGCTCCACTGCCATATCCGCCAGTGGCATGGAGGGCGCCACGATACCGGCGTTGTTGACCACCCCGGTGATCGGGCCCAGGCGTTGTCGCGTACTGGCGAACAGCGCCATCACCTGAGCCTCGTCGACCACGTCGGCCTTGACGGCCATGGCGCCGTCTTCACCGGTCAGTGCCTGACAGGCTTCCAGGGTGTCCCGGGCGGCGGCGTCATCGCTGCGATAGCTGAAGGCGACCCGCGCACCGGCACGGGCGCAGGCCAGGGCGGTGGCACGGCCGATACCGCGGGAGCCGCCGGTGATCAAGATGACGTCGGAGGGGGCGAAAGGCATGTCGAATCCTCGGGTAGCGATGTCGTCTGCCTATCCTTGGCACTTTTACTGCCCTTGTCACCTCCCGTCATGTTCGACGCCTTGGACTCGCACGTTCAAGGTTGTCCCAGCACTCTCAACAACTCGCCGATGGGGCGTGTTTCCAGGGTGGCGACGACCTTCTCGATCTCGCTGGCACGTGCGCCCAGCACCGGGCTCGCCAGGGCCTGAAACTTGGCAGAGATCTCGTCATCGCTCAGCGGATTGTGGGGGTTGCCGCGGGCTTCCATGGCAGGGCTCTGGATACGGCGACCATCGCGTAGATACAGCGTGACGCTGGCCCAGCGCTCGGCCGGGAAGCGTGCGTTGTAGTCATCGCATTCGGTGATCGTCACCCGCCGTGACAGTGCCACCAGAGCATCGTCGCCGAGATCGCGACTGATGGCGGCGACGTCGATGGTGCCGCGATCGAGGGCGCAGGCCACCGACCAGGGCAGGCTGTACTGGGCCTGTTCGGTGGTGGTCGGGGCGATGGTGTGCAGGCGCCTGGCCTCGTGGAAGGTGGTGATCTCGATGCGTTCGATATTGTCCACCTGGCGTTCGGCGGCGGGTATGGCGAGTACCGCCTCCACCGCCGGCTGGGCCCAGCGGCACACCGGATAGGCCTTGAAGTACTGCTCCGACAGGTAGTCGCGTCGTCCCAGATCGCCCCATACCGCGGCGTGCTGCTCGGCACACAGGGTCACCGCCGGGGCGCCGGTGAAGCCGTCCTCGGCCAGCAGGGTGGCCGCGACGCCTGCCTGGGCGCCCCAGCCGGAGCCATCCTTGAGCATGGTCGGGTGATCGATGCAGCGCATCATCTGGCTACGCGGACCATAGAATTCGGCGATGCCGAGGGCGTGTTCCAGCTGGGCCGGGGCGAGGCCCTTGAGGCGCGCCGTCACCGCTGCCACGCCCAGTGCGTTCCAGGCCCCCGAGGTGTGATAGTCGGGACTCGAGGCGTGCAGCGCGATGCCGGCCCGGGTGGCGATCTCGTAGCCCATCGCCAGCAGGCCGAGAAAGGCCCTGCCGCTGACCTGCTCGATCTCGGGCAGCGCCAGCAATCCCGGCAGGATGGCGACGCCGGCGTGGCCCTTGGTCAGCACTTGGCCGTCGTGGGCGTCGAGTGCATCGATCAGCCAGGCGCCGTGCAAGGCGACGCCGGTGGCCGACGCCGTCGACGAGGAGAACAGCAAGGGGCGATCACCTGCGTGCTGCACCCTGACATAGCGGCGGGCGTGTTCGGCCAGGGCCGTGTCGGTGGCGCCGGTGGCGACGCCGAGAAGGTCCAACAGGCAGCGCTTGGCGTGGCGGCACTGAGCGTCATCTAGGTGGTCCAGAGGAGACGTGAGGATCCAGTGGATGACGTCCCGGGAAGTGCTCATGGGGAGGTCCTTTGTCGAACTGGGGGAGCCGCAGGGGGAGAGCGCTCACTGCGCGCTGGTGAGGTAGGAATAAGGCCCCCGAACGGGGGCCTTGAAGGGTCACAGCAGGTCGTTGTCCTTGAGGAAGGATTCGGCGACGTCTTCGATGGTTTCCCGCTCTACGTCAACACGCGCATTGAGGCTGGCCATGGTGTCGTCGTCCAGCAGCGCTGAAAGCGCGTTCATCTGGTCGGCCAGCTCAGGGTTGGCGTCGAGGGTTTGCTGACGCACGACCGGGGTCAACGCGTAGGCAGGGAAGAAGCCCTGGTCGTCTTCCAGCACCTGGAAGTCAAAGGCGGGGATGCGGCCATCGGTAGCGAAGACCAGGCCAACGTCGACCTGGGCGTCACGCAGTGCCTGGTAGACCAGGCCGGAGTCCATGCGTTTCACGGCGTTACGAGCGACGCGAAAATCGTAGGCTTGCTGCAGCGGCCGCCAACCGTCTTCGCGGGCATAGAACTCGGCGTTCATGGCAAAGCTCAGTTCCTGACCGTCGTTGACCGCATTGGCCAGCTCGGACAGGCTGGTGATACCCGTTTCTTCCACGCTGTCTGCGCGCATGGCCAGGGCATAGGTATTGTTGGCGGCGGAGGGCTCCAGCCACACCAGCCCCTTCTCGGCGTCCAGCGACTTGACGCGCTGATAGGTTTCCTCAGCGCTGAGAGATTCGGTCACATCGTTGTAGTTGATCAGCGAGGTGCCGGTGTATTCCCAGTAAAGGTCCACCTGGCCGTTTTCCTGCGCCTGGCGCAGCACGGCTGAGCCCATGCCTGCGCGCTTGTCGACGTCATAGCCCAGTCCGTCCAGGTACTGGGTGGTCATGCTGGCCAGCAGCTGTTGCTCGGTAAAGTTCTTGCCGCCAACCACCACGTCGTTGGCGCTCACGGCGGCGCTCGTGGAGACGAGGGCCAGGCCAGTCAGTGCGGTCATCAATGTCTTCATGCTGCATGCTCCAGTTGAGGTCTTGTGAGGGGAGTCAATGGGGGACAAGGGACGACGCTGCATCAAGCGCGCGCCGGATTGACGCCGCGTGGCACGATCACGAAGGCGATCCCCGCTATCAAGGCATCCACCACGATGGCCAGCATGGCCGTGGGAATGGCGCCAGACAGCATCATGATCGGATCGTACAGATCGATGCCGGTGAAGATCAGCTCGCCCAGGCCGCCTGCACCGATCAGAAAGGCCAGGGGCACGGTGCCAACGTTGATCGTCAGGGCGGTTCTGATACCCGCAAAGATCACGTACAGGGCATTGGGCAGCTCGACCTTGAACAGGCGCTGGACCGGCGACATGCCAATACCGGCAGCGGCTTCCTTCAGGGCCGGGGAAACGCCCTTGAGTCCGGCATAGGTGTTGCGCGTGATCGGCAGCAGGGTGGCCACGAACAGGCCAAACACCGCGGGCACGGTACCAATGCCAAGAAAGCTCATGGACAGCGCCAGCACCGCCAGGGTGGGAATGGTCGTGCCGACGTTGAGGACCTGCATCAATGACTCGGCGGCACGACTCATGCTCGGGCGTGATAGCCAGATGCCCAGCGGAATGGCGACCAGAATCGCGAGGCCCCCCGAGAGGAACGTCAACCACAGGTGCTGGGCTGCCAGGTACTGGACGTCCGGCAAGTACCACAGAAAGTCATCGATGGCGCCGCTGGACTGGGCCCAGACGCCGAGCAGGAAGACAAGGATCAGGCCGAGAATGATGCCGGCGCTGGTCAGGCTACGAATCAGCATCCACTCACTCCTTTGGCTCTGCGGTCACTGTTTCGCGCTGTTTGGTGCGAAAGCGTGCGCCCAGGTGGTGGGTCATGGCCCGCTGGGTGATCTGGCCACACACGCGTCCTTCTTCATCGACGCAGGGCAACCAGGTAATGTCCTGGGCAAACATCAGTGAAGCCACCTTGCGCAGGTCATCATCCAGGCTGACCGTGGCAGGCACGTTCTGGAAGTGATCGCGGCAATAGCCCTTGGTGGTTCTGGCCAGGGAGCGGCTGATCAAGCCGACCGGCTGGCGCTTGTCGTTGATCATCAGAATGGAGTTCTGGTAGCCGAAGTCATCAATGCGCTCCAGCGCTGTGGACAGCGTATCTTCCGGCTTCACCGTGCCGATCTCGTCGCTGACCACCTCTGATACCTTGACCAGGTTGAGTCGTTTCAGCGCGCGGTCTTCCCCCAGGAAGGATTCGACGAAGGCATTCTTGGGCGCGGCCAGCAGGTCATCCGGGGTGGAGTACTGCACCAGCTTGCCCTCGCGGAAGACGGCGACGCGATCGCCCATCTTGATGGCTTCGTCGATATCGTGGCTGACGAACATGATGGTCTTGTTGAGTTCCTGCTGCATTTTAAGGAACTCATCCTGAATCACCGCACGATTGATCGGATCGATGGCGCCGAAGGGTTCGTCCATCAGCATGACCGGGGGATCTGCTGCCAGCGCACGGGCAACGCCGATTCGCTGTTGCTGGCCGCCAGACAGTTCAGAAGGAAAGCGCTTGAGGAAGGCATCCGGCTCCAGCGCGATCATGTGCATCAGCTCCCGCGCACGCTCCTTGTAGCGGCTCTTGTCCCAACCCAGAAGCTTGGGTACCACCGCGATGTTCTCTTCGATGGTCATGTTGGGAAACAGACCGATCTGCTGGATCACGTAGCCGATGTTGCGGCGCAGGTCCTGGGTGTTCATGTCGGTGGTATCGTCACCGTTGATGAAGACCCTGCCGGAGGAGGGTTTCACGATCCGGTTGATCATCTTCAGGGTGGTGGTCTTGCCGCACCCGGACGGACCCAGGAGGATGCAGATTTCGCCGGTGGGAACCTCCATGTTGATGTGGTCAGCGGCGACGACGGCGCCCTTGGGCGTATCGAAGACCTTGGTCAGATTTTCCAGACGAATCATCAGAAAGTCCTTGTGGCTAGTCGGCAGACGCGGGCGATGGGTCATTCAACATGCTGGTTGGATGACGGTGCCCGCTCTTTTTATTGGGGAACCAGGTTGTGGGGGACATCAGGCAGCGCTGGCGGCGCCTTCCATACCCTTGGGCGTAAAGCGCTTCTGGATCGCCAGCAGGCCATAGTCGACGATGATGGCCAGCAGGCTGACCGCAATGGAGCCAATGATCAGCTGGCGCGGGTCGGACTGGGAGATCCCTCGACTGATAAAGGTGCCAAGCCCTCCTGCACCGATATAGGCAGCAATCGCCATGACGCCGATGTTAAGGACGACGGCGGTGCGAACTCCCGCCATGATCACCGGCACCGCCAGCGGTATCTCGACCATTCGCAGACGCTGACGGTGGCTCATGCCGATGCCGCGGGCAGCCTCGCGCAGGGCTGGGTCGACGTTATTGATGGCGGTATAGGTGTTGCGAATGATCGGAAGCTGGGAGTAGAGCAGTACGGCGATCACGGCCGGCAGATAGCCGATCCCCTGACCGATCAGCGACAGCACCGGAATCATGATGCCAAAGAGCGCAATGGAGGGGATGGTGACAATGATGGACGCAGCATAGAGCACCGCTTGTGCGACCCTCTCGTTGCGCGTGATCGCGATGCCAATAGGAACGCCGGTCAGGGTGGCGATGCCTACGGCCACACCCACCAAAGAGATATGCTCAAGCGTTCTGGATAGCAGCAAGTCCGCGTTCGCTATCGCGTATTGAATCAATTCCAAGGCAGTTGCTCCTGTTGAGCCGCGCAGCGTCGGTCACGTCGCGCTGTAAGAGGGCGGCGTGCTTTCAGCCCACGGGCAGTCAACTCGCCCGCTCAGGGCGAGGGCCTTCGTTCACTGGCCGTTGATTGGGCACAAGCTTAGCAGAATGCTCTATCTATTTGGTTTGATCATGAATGACGATATGCAATGAAGGGAATTGATGGATCTGATGCATGTCTTGCTGCATAGGTCGTACAAGATGGCTAAGCGTCATTGTTTTAGTGAATGAGAATGATTGTGTTTTTGTATTCATCTGCGTCGATCATGTCGAGATCCTGGCGGCTATCGGGTCAATAGCGTGGTATAGAGCGGCTCGGCTCTTCACATCGGGTTTATACAGGACTAAAATGGTCCCCAATCGAAGCAGGGGCTGAACTCTGCACCGACGAAGAGGGGAGTTCCCCGAGGAGAGGCGAATGCTGAAGCTGTCTCGCATGACAGACTATGCGGCAGTGGTAATGGCGCAGATTGCGCGCCATCCGCGCGAGCCGCACGCCGCGGGAGAGCTCGCCGACGCGGTGCAGCTGCCTCACCCTACGGTGAGCAAGACGCTGAAGATGCTGGTGAAAGCGGGGCTGCTGGTGTCGCGCAGAGGGGCCCAGGGAGGCTACCAACTGGCTCGTGCCGCCTCCGAGATCACGGTGAGCGACATCATTTCTGCCATTGAAGGGCCCGTCGCCGTCACCGAATGCAGCCATGCCGAGGGCGACTGCGATCTGGCATCCACCTGCGGCGTAGCCGACAACTGGCAGCGGGTGTCGCTGGCCATACGCGAGCTTCTGGACAGTATCACCTTGGCGCATCTGGCAGACAGCTCTCCGCTGAAAATGCCGGTTCGCCTGCCGATTCAAAGCGTTAGCCTGGCGGCGGAAGCCTGACCAGCGTCTCATCGACTTCATTACCCTGGGCGGGTGACGCCCGCCGACCGAACCGTCCGGGAGGGGACACATCATGGCAAGTCAGGAAATGGAACAGCTCGTCCGTCGCGAATATAAAGAAGGATTCGTGACCGACATCGAGAGCGACACGATCCCGCCGGGACTCGACGAAGATACTATCGCGTTCATCTCCAACAAGAAGGGTGAGCCGGCATGGATGCTGGAATGGCGGCTGGATGCCTATCGTCAGTGGTTGAAGATGACGCCCCCTTCCTGGGCTCATCTGGACTATCCGCCGATCGACTATCAGGCGATTTCCTACTTCAGCGCCCCGAAGCGTGAAGAAGACAAGCCCCAGAGCCTCGATGAAGTCGACCCCAAGCTGCTCGAGACCTACGAGAAGCTGGGTATCCCGCTGCATGAGCGTGCCGCACTGGCCGGGGTGGCGGTCGATGCCGTCTTTGACTCCGTGTCCGTGACCACCACGTTCAAGGACAAGCTGGCCGAAGCGGGCGTGATCTTCTGCTCCATTTCCGAGGCGATTCGCGACTATCCAGAGCTGGTAAAGCAGTATCTGGGTACCGTCGTGCCCACCAGCGACAACTACTTCGCGGCGCTGAACTCGGCAGTGTTCACCGACGGCTCCTTCGTGTTCGTGCCGGAGGGCGTGACCTGCCCGATGGAGCTGTCCACCTACTTCCGTATCAACGCCGCCAACACCGGCCAGTTCGAGCGCACCCTGATCGTGTGCGAGAAGAAGGCGCAGGTGTCCTACCTGGAAGGCTGCACGGCGCCGATGCGCGACGAAAATCAGCTGCACGCCGCAGTGGTCGAGCTGGTGGCTCTTGAAGACGCCAGCATCAAGTACTCCACCGTGCAGAACTGGTACCCGGGCGACGAAGATGGCAAGGGCGGCATCTACAACTTCGTCACCAAGCGCGGTGATTGCCGCGGTGATCGCTCGCACATCAGCTGGACCCAGGTGGAAACTGGCTCGGCCATTACCTGGAAGTATCCGTCCTGCGTGCTGCGCGGCAAGGACTCCATCGGCGAGTTCTATTCCGTGGCGGTGACCAACGGTCGCCAGCAGGCCGATACCGGTACCAAGATGATTCACCTGGGCGAGGGCAGCAAGTCCACCATCGTCTCCAAGGGTATCTCTGCCGGCCGCTCCAACCAGTCCTACCGCGGTCTGGTCAAGGTGGGGCCGCGGGCCAAGGGTGCGCGTAACTTCACGCAGTGTGACTCGCTGCTGATCGGCGACACCTGTGGGGCCCATACCTTCCCCTACCAGGAAATCGGTAATTCCACGGCGACCGTGGAACACGAGGCCACGACCTCCAAGATTGGTGAAGACCAGCTGTTCTACTGCCAGAGCCGCGGCATCTCCGAAGAAGACGCGGTCAACATGATCGTCAACGGCTTCTGCAAGGATGTGTTCCAGGAGCTGCCGATGGAATTCGCCGTCGAGGCAGAAGCACTGCTCAACGTGACTCTGGAAGGTGCGGTGGGCTGATCGCCCGCGCCCTCCGCCAACCCTGTTAGTTACACCCCGTCGCCTGGAGCGGCGGGCACTGCAAAGGTGTCAACATGCTCGAAGTCAAGGATCTCCACGTCACCGTCGAGGGCTCTGAAATCCTCAAGGGTCTGACTCTGTCCATCCAGCCCGGTGAAGTGCATGCCATCATGGGCCCCAACGGCGCAGGCAAGTCCACCCTGTCTGCGGTGATTGCAGGCAAGGACGGCTATGAGGTGACCGCCGGAACGATCACCTTCGAAGGCCGCGATGTGCTCGAGATGGAGATCGAGGAGCGTGCTCAGGCGGGCCTGCTGCTCGGTTTTCAGTACCCGGTGGAGATTCCGGGAGTCAAGAACATCTACCTGCTCAAGGCAGCGCTGAATGCTCAGCGTGAAGCCCGTGGAGAAGGCGAGATTCCCGCGCCCGAGTTCATGAAGCTGATCAAGGAAAAGGTGTCCTTCATGAAGATGGACAACAGCTTCCTGCAGCGCGCGGTAAATGAAGGCTTCTCCGGTGGCGAGAAGAAGCGCAACGAGATCCTGCAGATGCTGGTATTGCAGCCGAAGCTGGCGATGCTGGATGAAATCGACTCCGGTCTCGATATTGATGCGATGAAGGTGGTGGCCGAAGGCGTCAACTCGCTGCGCAGCGAAGATCGCGGCATCCTGCTGGTGACCCACTACCAGCGCCTGCTGGACTACATCGTGCCGGATCATGTGCACGTGCTGGTCGATGGTCGTATCGTCAAGAGCGGTAATGCCGACCTGGCGCGTGAACTCGAAAGCCGTGGCTACGACTGGGTCGTAGAGGAGTCTGCTGCATGAACCAGACAGCAAGCCAGGGAGCAAGTGAGGTCCAGCGCTTTCTGGATCGTCTGAGCGAGCGCAGCGCACGTCGCAGCGGTGAGCCGACCTGGATCGCCGCGCGGCGCCAGGCGGGCGCTGCCCGCTTCGAAGCGATGGGGTTTCCCGATCGCCGCGTCGAAGAGTGGAAGTACACCGACGTTCGTGCCATCAGTCGCGGTGATTTCCAGCTGGCAGAGGATGCGGAGTTTTCGCCTGCCAGCGCAGCGGCGCTGACGCTGCCAATGGATGCTCATCGACTGACCTTCGTTGATGGTGTCTTTTCCAGTGCCTTGTCGGACCTGACCGAACTGCCCGGCGGTGTTCAGGTGCAGCCGCTGTCCCAGGCGCTCGAGGAGAATCATGAAGCTGTCGGCGGTCCCTTAGGGCGGCTGACAGGCGTGGAGTTCTCGGCCTTTTCTGCGCTGAATACCGCGTTCTTCGAGGAAGGTGCGCTGGTGCGTCTGGCGCCGGGTACGGTGGTGGAAAAACCCATCGTGCTGCAGTTCCTGTCCCGGGCCAACCAGGCGGCGGTGATGAGCCATCCGCGCATCCTCATCGAAGCGGCCAGTCGCAGCCAGGCCACCGTGATCGAGCATCACGTGGGTGAAGAGGGCGCTGCCAACTTCACCAACCTGGTGGAAGAAGTGATGCTGGATCGTGGCGCCCACCTGACCCATTACAAGTTGGTGGAGTCGCCGGAGCAGGACCTGCACGTGGCCAGCATCCACGTCGAGCAGTGTCGCGATGCCCAGTTCACCTCCTTCAACCTGACGCTGGGTGGTGGTCTGGTGCGCAACGACCTGATCAGTGACCTCAATGGCCAGGGTGCGGAAGTCACCTTCAATGGGCTGTTCTATGGTCAGAATCGTCAGCATGTGGACAACCACACGCTGGCCAACCATAACGCACCCCACACCTTCTCCCACGAGAACTACAAGGGCATCCTCGACGACCGTGCGCATGGCGTGTTCAACGGCAAGGTGATCGTCAAGCGCGACAGCCAGAAGATCGAGGCGGATCAGAGCAACGCCAACCTGCTGCTGTCCGATCGCGCCCAGATCGACACCAAGCCTGAGCTGGAAATCTACGCGGATGACGTCAAGTGCTCCCACGGCGCGACGACCGGCCAGTTGGATGAAGAGGCCGTGTTCGCCCTGCGTACCCGTGGTTTGGACCAGGCGACCGCGCGAGGCCTGCTGACCCTGGCCTTCGCCGGTGAAGTCATGGATCAGGTCGACCTGGATGCCGTGGCGGAGCGGGTCGAGCTGACCGTCGCCGGCAAGCTGCCCGAGCGCTTCCATCTGGCTGGTCTGGTCGAGGCTGCCGTCGCCCTCAACGAGGACTGAGCATGACCCACTTCAGCGATCTGTTGCTCGATGTGGCCCGTGTCCGCAGTGACTTCCCGATCCTTGATCGGGAGGTTCACGGCAAGCCACTGGTGTATCTGGACAATGCGGCGACCAGCCAGACGCCGCGGCAGGTGATCGAGACCTTTGATCACTACTATCGCCAGATCAACGCCAATATCCATCGGGGCTTGCACACCCTGGCGGACGAGGCGACTGCCGCCTATGAAGGCAGCCGAGAAACGGTCCGAGCCTTCATCAATGCGCCCAGCACGCGTCAAATGGTGTTCACTCGCGGCACGACCGAGGCGATCAACCTGGTTGCCCAGAGCTGGGGTCGGGCGAACCTGGGACCTGGTGATGAAGTGCTGGTGTCCCAGCTCGAGCACCACTCCAACATCGTGCCCTGGCAGCTGCTGTCTGCCGAAAAAGGTTTCACCATCAAGGTGATTCCGGTCGATGAGCGTGGTGTGCTCGACCAGCAGGCGTATCAGGACCTGATCGGTGAGCGCACGCGACTAGTGGCGGTCAATCACGTGTCCAACGCGTTGGGGACGGTCAACCCCGTCGCCGACATGGCGCGCGTGGCTCATGACCACGGTGCCTTGATTCTGGTGGATGGCGCTCAGGCGGCACCGCACCAGCCCATCGACGTTCAGGCGATCGACGCTGACTTCTACGCGTTTTCCGGGCATAAGGTGTACGGGCCAACCGGTGCGGGTGTGCTCTATGGCCGTGAGTCGTTGCTTGAAACCATGCCACCCTGGCAGGGCGGTGGTGAGATGATCGCTACCGTATCCTTCGACGCCCCGACCACCTTTGCAGCGATACCCCACAAGTTCGAAGCGGGGACTCCCGCGATTGCCGAGGTCATTGCCCTTGGCAAGGCGATCGAGTGGGTCAACGGCATTGGTCTTGAGCACATTGGTGCCTGGGAGCAGCGCTTGCTGGAGCATGCCACCCTCAGTGTGGGGGCCATTGACGGTCTGCGCATCCTGGGGACGGCCCCTGACAAGGCCGGAGTGCTGTCCTTTGTGGTGGACGGTGTGCATAGCCAGGATATCGGCCTGTTGATCGATCAGTTGGGTGTCGCCATTCGCACCGGGCACCATTGTGCGCAGCCGTTGCTGGCGCAGTTTGGTGTCGATGCGACCTGTCGCGCCTCCTTCGCTGCCTACAACACCCCCGAAGAGATCGATGTGCTGGTCGAGAGCCTGGATCGCGTCATCAGCATGTTGCGTTGACAGGGTCATGGACCTGGGTGCGTCGCGTGGCCCAGGTCCATCGACCGGAGTGACTGGCATCGCCAGCTAAGGATGTGCATGAGCGAGTACGATCAGATTGCTCAATTGAGCAAGGGGCAGCAGCTGCCGCTGCAGCGAGACGTGGACGTCATCTCGATCCCTTTCGGCAAGACCGTAACACTCAACGAAGACAGTGTTGTCTCGGTGATGCAGGCCAAGGGCAGCACGGTCAGTGTCGCCTATGAAGGGCGTCTGTATCTCATTGAAGGCGCCAATCTCGATGCGGTAGGGCTCGAATCGTTGCCGCGACCGACCCTGGATCCCGCAGAGGATGATGACGCCATCGAGGCCTTCGTGTGGGAGCAGCTGCGTACCTGCTTCGACCCTGAAATCCCGGTCAACATTGTGGATCTTGGGTTGGTCTATGGTTGCCGCATAGAGCGGCTGATCAGCGGTGAGCGAATCGTGACCATTCGCATGACGCTGACCGCGCCCGGCTGTGGCATGGGTGACGTGATTGCTGCGGATGCGCGCAACAAGATTCTGGGGGCGCCTCAGATCTCGAAAGTGCATACCGAGATTGTGTTCGATCCCCCCTGGAGTCGTGAGATGATGACCGACGAAGCCAAGCTCGAACTTGGCATGTTCTGATCTTCGCCCCAGCGCTGGATCGGATCCGGGCTCCCGCTGTTACTTGGAACTGCCATGCGCGATTCGCTGCTGAGCATCTTTCGTCGTCTATTACTGGTGCTTGGCAGCCTGGCACTGCTGCTGGCGCTGGCCTTCGTGGCGGCCAACGCCTGGATGGTCATGTCCACCCGCCAGCGGATCGCCCCCAGCCTGGCAGAGTGTCGACCCCATCAAGTCGGGATTGTCTTCGGCACGTCCCACTGGACCCGTAGCGGAGCGCGAAATCCTCATTTCGAGGGGCGGATGATTGCAGCGGCCCGGTTGATGAATGACGGAGTCTTGCGGCACCTGCTGGTATCGGGTGACAACTCGACGCGCTATTACAATGAGCCGGTGACGATGTGGCGAGACCTCAAGGAGCGGGGTGTCCGTGAAGTGGACATGACGCTGGATTACGCCGGATTCAGCACCTTCGACACGCTGGCCCGAGCGCGTGACGTGTTCGAGGTCAAGCGCGCGCTGCTGATTACCCAGGACTGGCACCTGCCGCGAGCGCTGTTTATCGGCGATGCGCTGGGGCTTGAGGTGGCGGGGTGTCCCGCACCGGAGAGAGAAAATACCTGGTGGCTCATTCTCAGGGAGTGGGTGGCTCGGGTGGCAACCTTGGGTGACCTCTACCTGTGGGATCGGGAGCCTCGTTTTCTGGGCCCCCTGGAGCCGCTGAGTATCGTTCCCCCGGAAGCGTCACCCGATGCTCGAGATCTCCACGACATCATTGAGGATGCGCTGGAAGTCGGGATATCAGACGAGGAAGTGCCGGCACTGCTCAGCGAGCCGGCAGACACGTCTGGCGTCGATTCTCGCCGAACGTCTCCTGCCAGTTCCTACGCTGACGCTCATGTCGACCCCGTCGACCAGGCCGAGGAGTCAGCGCCAGCTGGGCGCTAAGATACGCGCTGGTGCATGACGGGACATCCGCCATGGGGGACAAGCGCTGAGCGATCAGCGCTTGCCCGGACGAGAGCCTGCGCGGTTGGGCTTGCGTCCAGTCTGACGGCGTGGGGTTGTCGACTTCTGCAGGTCGTAGAGCTCGCGAATCAGTGCGCGACAACCTTTCCAGATGCTGTCCAGCACCGGCTCGATGGGGGCCGGCAGGGGATGGGTGAACAGCGTCGACAGGGACTGCATGAGCACGCGCTCCTGCTCCAGCAGTTCGTTGATCAGGACCTGAGAATCGTTGCCGACAAAGCTTTTGAGGCGACTCCATAACCACATGTAGTCGTCGCGTTCCACGTCGGCATCGCGAGGCAGAAGATCCAGGTGTTCGCGGGCCAGGCTCTGTAGCTCGCGCATGGTCTTCTTACGCGTCTCGAAATGGGGCTCCAGCGCGTCGCGCAGCGACGGCCGCAGGCGCTCGAGGTTGTCCTGGAAATAGTCAATGCTGTCTGCCAGGGCTTCCAGCAGGCTGTCCATCGCCACCTGGCGATTATCGAGAAACATGCGCGTCACCTCCTCCGGTGACGCAAATTGTGGGGCTCTGACACGAGTTTTGCCACCCCTAATCTGTCAAATATTTATGATTCTTGCCGCGCTGCGCAATTGACTGCGACCTTCGTCTATCTTTGTAAGATATAGCGTCGACTATTTGCGGAAATGTCGCCTTTAGGGACGGCGAAGTCGCGCGAAATAGGTAGCCTGGGCGTCCTCACGTGATCAAGGCGATCATGCTTTCGGCTACCCGGGATCTGGGATGCGGATAACACAAGGGCGACCGCTGATGCGGTCGCCCTTGTGGTGCCCGGCGTTCAGGTCGTCATCGGCGTGACGTCCTCAGCCTTTCGGTTTGGCGGGGGCCCGTGTCCTCGGTCTTGCGGTGGCGCTCTTCTCGAGGTGTTCAATGACCAGGCCGGCGATGTCCTTGCCGGTTGCCGTCTCGATGCCTTGCAGGCCCGGAGAGGAGTTCACCTCCATGACTACGGGACCGTGGTTGGACCGCAGCAGATCTACCCCAGCGACGCGCAGGCCCATGGACTTGGCAGCACGGATCGCGGTGGAACGCTCTTCCGGTGTGATGCGGATGACGCTGGCGCTGCCGCCACGGTGCAGGTTGGAACGGAACTCACCCTCGGCGGCCTGACGCTTCATGGCCGCCACCACCTTGTCGCCGATCACAAAGCAGCGGATGTCGGCGCCCCTGGCTTCCTTGATGTACTCCTGCACCATGATATTGGCCTTCATTCCCATGAAGGCCTGAATCACCGATTCAGCGGCCTGGTTGGTCTCCGCCAGGACCACACCAATTCCCTGGGTCCCTTCCAGCAGCTTGATGACCAGTGGAGCGCCCTTGACCATGGTGATCAGGTCGGGAATGTCGTCCGGCGAGTGGGCAAAGCCAGTCACCGGCAGGCCGATCCCCTTGCGGGACAACAGCTGCAACGAGCGTAGCTTGTCGCGTGAGCGAGTGATCCCGACGCTGTCGTTGAGAACGGTGACGTTCATCATCTCGAACTGTCGCAGGACCGCACATCCATAAAAGGTGACCGACGAGCCGATCCGGGGGATGACGGCGTCGAAGGGCTCCAGCTCTTCCCCCTTGTAATGAATGGAGGGGTGGTGCGAGGCGATGCTCATGTAGCAGCGCAGGGTATCCACGACGCGTGCTGTGTGGCCGCGCTGTTCGGCGGCTTCCACCAGACGACGGGTGGAGTAGAGATTGCGATTGCGGGACAGCAGTGCGATGTGCATGTGCGAGTCTCCAGAGCTGGGGCGGTGGAACCGTCAGGGTTCGCCGTGAAGGAAAGTGGCACCCGGCGCCACCAGCAGGCGGCGTAGGGCACGGCGTCCCAGAAGCATGGGGTGGCGCATATTGCGCCTGTCGGTCAGCGACAGCTCGACGGGAAACTCCAGGTCCCCCATCTGCATGCGTGTGCGCACGAAGTAGCGCCACTCAGCGTGACCATTGGAGCTGGTGACCTTGCGCCGGTCATGCAAGTGCATGCGGTATTGGTGCGCCGGGCTATCAGGCCCGCCCGCGCGACTGACGAAGCTGACCCACAGAATATCGTCTTCCTCGAAGGACTCGATGTCCTCGGCATGCAAGGCTGATGTGCGTGCGCCGGTATCCACCTTGGCACACAGATGCAGGTGCAGGTCCGGCAGGATCACCATCTCGCGACGACCGACAACCGCTTGTGCCTGAAAGGGCAGGTCCTTCATATCGTCTCCTTGTAGGGGTAACCCGAACACACCAGTGGGCAGCTCAATGACCCTGGCGTCCCTTGACGATTGCCAGGCGGCTGGCAGTCGCTGAGCCCTCAGGTGCCTGGCGCAGGGTCATCAGCACCGGCAGGCGTAGCCGCGGGATCTGTGCCAGGTCCCTGGCGAGTGCCATAAAGTCGGCATCCTCGTTGGCTGCCAGTCGCTCGAGAAAGCGGGGCAGGCGTTCGGCGTCCTCTAGATGTTGCCATCCGCGCGCGGCCATGGCCGCCAGCGCATCGGGACCGCAGGCATGGCGGTCGGCCAGTAGTTGATCGAACCAGTCGGCAGCAACCCGACGGGAACCTCCACCGACGGCCCTGATGCAGGCGCAGTAGGTCTCGATATCGCCGTCACGGGCAGCTTGCTCGCCCCGTTGCCGCAGGCTGTCTGCCACGGCCTCATCGATGGCGACATGTTCCAGACAGTAGCATAGCGATGTCAGTACTTCGCTGTGCAGCTGCGGGATTGCATGGCGCAGCTGACGCTCTGTGTCAGTGGACAGTCGCACCACGTAGTCGGCAAGGCCTTGCAGTCCCAGTGCCTGCCAATCATGGCCGGCCTGTCCGGTGAAGAAGGCCTCGACGGGCTCGAGGTGTTCGCTGGCGGGGCGCTCGAGCTCGGCGCTGGCGCGGGCGTGCAACACCGCCTGGAAAGCCAGTGACGGCGTGAAGGCCAGCGGATTGTCCTTCATCAGGTTGTCAATCTCGTCCTCGGCCGATGACTCAAGTTGCTCGGCGCTTCGCCCCAGGGTCGATAGCAGGCGCTCCAGAAAAGCATCCCGTTGAGCCGCATCCAACAAGCCCTGCTCATCCAGCGGAAGGGCCAGAAACCAGATCAATGGGTCCTGCATGTCGCCAAGGCGGAAGACCATGGCCAGCCTGGCCTTGCCTTGCCAGGGTTCTGGCCAGGGCACATCGCCGGCCTCGAAGTCAGCCAGGGTGTCCAGTGAGCAAGGATGTACGCGACGCCCCATATGGTAAAGATGCACATCGGCACCGGTGAGGCGGAAGAAGTCGTGAAGAGAGTGGATCGCTTGCATGGTCGCTCCGGAAGATCAGCGTGCACTCTATCGTGCAGCGGCAGGTCTGTCAGCCGTCTGACCGCTAAATTTACCGCTATGGAATACATGGTGGCACGATCCGCTGGCGATTTTTTGACCAGCTGCCGCTAAAGGCCGCCAGTAGCGCGCTGTGCCAGTCTGTTCAGCGGTTATCCACAGGGACATGCAGGGCTTCTGTGCATGAAAGCGGTCGCTGGTCCCTGTGGGTGTCATGCCTGTCGCTGTTGATAGTGATAAGGCTGCTCTTGCCGCCTAACCACTGCTGCCGGAGGCTCCATCAGGTGTCTCTTCACGTATAGCTCCTCCGCTGTGATGTCCCAGGTCGATGCTGTGGGCGGGACCGACCAGGCGATAGGCGTTGCCAGGAGGGCTGTTGTCTCCTGGTCATAGCCGCAAGCTATGGCTGCTAGGCAGCTTTTCCACTGCGTCTGCTATCTAAATGGAATATAATGGGGGTCGTTTATTCCAAATTATGCTGAGGCGAGGGTGGGCCGTTGGTTGAAATTGTTCAGGTTGCCTCCAACTGTCTCTCCCTTTGCTGTCCATTACTGTCTTGAAGGAGTCGTCCATGGTTCGCCAACTGGCCGCATCTCTCGCTATCGCTGGTGCTCTCGGTCTCGCCAGCAATGCCTACGCTGATCCGCTCAAGGTGGGCATGTCGGGTGGTTATTTCCCCTTCACCTTTGTCGAACAGGACACCCTGAAGGGATTCGAGGTCGACGTCATGGAGGCGGTGGCCGACGAAATGGGCGTTGAGGTTGAGTTTGTCACTGCCAATTTCTCAGGCCTCTTTGGCATGCTGGAGTCGGGCCGTATCGACACCATCGCCAACCAGATCACCATCACTGAGGAGCGCGAACAGAAGTATCTGTTCACGTCGCCCTATGTCTACGATGGCGCCCAGGTGGTTACCCGGGAAGGTAATGACGAGGTGACCGGTGTCGAGGACCTGGCAGGCAAGACGGTCGCCGTCAACCTGGGGTCCAATTACGAGCAGCTGTTGCGTGAGCTCCCTTTCGCTGACGAGGTGGACATTCGCACCTACGAAAGCAATATCGAGCAGGACACCGCGCTCGGGCGTGTTGATGCCTTTGTCATGGACCGCGTCAGTGCGACCCAGGTGATCAAGGAGAAACCGCTGCCGTTGGCCCTCGCCGGCAAGCCGTTTTCCGAGATTCGCAATGCGCTTCCCTTCCGCCAGGAAGACGAGGCACTGCGGGATCAGGTGGATCAGGCGCTCGAGACCCTGCGTGACAATGGCACTCTGGGCGAGATTTCACAGCGCTGGTTTGATGCCGACATCACCACGCCCTGAGTGAGGGTGGCCAGCACATGAAGCTCCTCGATCTCGATTACATGCTTGGGCTGGTGCCCATTCTGTTGAGCTATCTGCCGCTGACGCTAGGCATGGCATTGGCTGGAATGGTGCTGGCCCTGGCCCTTGCCAGTCTGCTGGCGGTGGTTCGGGTCCTCAAGATACCGGTGCTCAATGGATTGACGCTGTGGTTTATCTCGTTCTTTCGAGGTACGCCGCTGCTGGTGCAGCTTTTCCTGTTCTATTACGGGCTGCCCCAAGCGCTGTCCTTTCTGACCGCTATTGATGGCATTACCGCGACCATTATGGGGCTGACCCTGCATTTTTCCGCGTATATGGCAGAGTCCATACGTGCCGCCATTGTCGGCGTCGACCGCAGCCAGACCGAAGCCGCGCTGTCGATAGGCATGACCAATGGACAGCTGATGCGTCGGATCGTGTTGCCCCAGGCAACTCGCATCGCCGTGCCGACGTTGATGAACTATTTCATCGACATGATCAAGGCGACCTCGCTGGCGTTTACCCTCGGCGTTACCGAGCTGATGGGAGCCACCCAGAAAGAGGCGGCGGGCAGTTTTCTGTACTTCGAAGCCTTTATCACCGTCGCGCTGATTTATTGGGCCATCGTGGAGGCGCTGGCGTGGTTGCAGCGACGTCTCGAATACCGACTCAATGAGGCCTATCGGCGATGATCAAGATAGAACAGCTAAGCAAGCGCTTCGGTGATACGCGAGTGCTTGATGGCATCGACCTGAACATCGAGCAGGGCGAGATTATCGTGGTCATCGGGCCGTCCGGTACCGGCAAGTCGACCTTGCTGCGATGCCTCAACTTTCTTGAGCGGCCTGATGGCGGACGCCTTACCCTGGGCTCGCTGAGCCTGGACCTGGCATCTGCCAGCAAGTCCTCCATCCTGGAAGTTCGACGCAGGACTGCCTTCGTCTTTCAGAACTACGCGCTGTTCGCCAACAAGACTGCCCTGGAGAACATCGCGGAGGGCTTGATTGTCGTCAACCGCTGGCCCAAGGCCAAGGCCCACGCCCGTGCCCGCGAGATTCTCGAGCGCATCGGCATGGCGGAAAAGGCGGATGCCTATCCGGCATCGCTTTCTGGAGGGCAGCAGCAGCGCGTGGGTATTGGCCGTGCCATGGCCGCCCAGGCAGAGGTCATTCTGTTCGATGAACCGACCTCGTCACTGGACCCTGAATGGGTAGATGAAGTGCTCGCACTGATGAAGCAGCTGGCCCGGGAGCGACAGACCATGCTGGTGGTGACCCACGAGATGGCATTCGCGAGGGACGTGGCCGATCGTGTGGTGTTCATGGAAGGTGGGCGCATTATCGAGCAGGGGCCACCCTCGGTGCTGTTTACATCGCCCCAGGATCCGCGGACCCGCGATTTTCTACGCAAGGTGCTGCCTGCGGATGACGCACTCTCGCCCGGCTAGGGCGGGCCGGTCCATTGGCTTCAGAGCCCCATCTTTATTCATTTTTAACGACAGGGAGGCTGCATGCCGACCGAACCCACTGTACATGATGATCTTGCCGCGGCCCTGAGGGAGCTTCAGGCCACCATGAAAGCCGCCAACATGTGGCGCATGGACAAGCCTGCGCCGGCGGCATTCAACAGTCAGCAGCCGTTTTGTATCGACACCATGTCACTGCCCCAATGGCTGCGCTTTGTGTTCATTGCACGCCTTGAGGTGCTGGTAGATCAACAGGCAGCGCTGCCCGCCAGCTGTGATGTCGCTCCTGCGGTAGATGCCTATCTGATTCAGGAAGGGGCCAGCGCTCAGGATCGCGTGTTGCTGCGCAAGGTGGTGGAAGATATTGACCGTTTAATCACCGACAACTGAGACCGCACCAGCCTCGGCAGAGCGAGTATCGCCGGTGCGCACCGTGATGCGGATACTGTTCTAGATAGTGTTCTAGATAGCGTTTTAGGTAGTGGTCTAGAGAGTGTCCAGTAGGTCAGCCGACGCTGTCATGAACACTCATGCGTAGATGATGAGGAGCGAAACGTGCCCTGGTACTTTGCCTACGGCAGTAACATGAACCTGGCACGGGTCGAGGCCCGTATCGGAGACACGCGACGCGTGTTGCCTGCGACCCTTGAGGGATACGCCCTGCGTTTCAACAAGGCCTCGAAAGTACCGGGAATCGCCCACGCCAATGTGGTGCCCGCCGCTGGCGAGCGCGTAGAAGGGGCTCTGTTCGAGCTGATGGTGCCTGAGCAGATCGCGTCCATGGATCCCTTCGAAGGCTATCCCCAGGAATACACGCGCCAGCGCTTGCCACTGCAGACGGCCGAGGGGGTGATCGATGCCTGGGTGTATATCGCCAGCGCCGAGCGCCAGGGGGAGGGGCTCAAGCCCGCCCGCGAGTACCTCGAGCACCTGCTGGCCGGTCGTGACTTCCTGAGCGAGGGCTACCACCAGGCGCTGGCAGCGGTGGAGGCCGTCGAGCACCTCGATGATGCCACCCTGGGGCGGTTGGGACTTTCTCGCCACCATCCCCGCTAGAGCCGCTGCCTCGCTCGAGCTTCACGCAGGCTCAGCCACTGGCATCGACAGCACAGCGCCCGCGCCTGCCTGGCAGGAGCGGGCGCTGCATGTATGCGGACGTGCTCTGGATCAGAAGCGGTAGCTGATGCCGGCCATGATCACGTAGGGGTCCACCTCGATCTCGCCGATATCCTCGCCGTTGAGATCGACGTCGCTGTCGATATCCAGGTACCACACCGCCATGTTGGCCGCCCAGTGATCGTCGATCAGCAGGTCCAGTCCCGCCTGGCCAGCCCAGCCCCAGGACTCTTTCAGGTCCAGGTCAGCACCCTGAAGGTCGATGTCTTCATCAGAGAAGTGGGTGTAGTTGACGCCGATGCCGGCATAGGGCTGGACACGGGAAGCGGTGCCACCGAAGGGATAGTATTGCACGGTCAGAGTCGGCGGCAGATGCTCGACGCTCGCGCCAATATCGTTGCCACCCACGTTCAGGTCCACGTCGTGTTCGAACGGCTCGGCGGCCAGCAGTTCGACGCCAAACTTGTCGTGGAAGCGGTAGCCGAGGGTGAAGGCAAAACCGTTGTCGTCATGGACATCGGTGTCCATGGTGCCGCCCATCAAGGAACCGTTGTCGGAGTCAGGCTTGACCTTGGCCACACCGACGCGGGTATAGAAGTCGCCCTTGCCATAGTCGGCAAGCGCTTGTGTGCTGACGAGGGCAGCGGAGCCAAGGGTGGCAATCAGTGCGGTAGTGACCAGGGGATGGCGCATGCAGTTCTCCTTGCGTACTGGCGAATGGGCGGACCCGATGTGAGCCAGTCTATGCTGTAGTGAGAATGCAGTTATTGACCTGCCTCAATACCTCTTTCGGTTCATGCCAATGGATTGGCCAACGAAAACGGCGCCTGGAAAGCCAGGCGCCGTGGTGTCAGCGATCTATGGAAATCAGACGCTGTCTTTCAATTACTTCTGGTTAGAAGCGGTAGGTGACGCCTGCACCGATGGTCATCGGATCGATTTCGGCTTCGCCGACGTCGCTGCCATTCACTTCGATATCGGAGTCGACGTCAGCGTAGCGTGCGTAGGTGCCCACCAGCAGGTTGTCAGTGACGCTCAGGTCAAGACCAACCTGTGCGGCTGCGCCATAGGAGCTATCCAATTCGGCGTTGAAGCTCTCGTCCGAGAAGTGGGTGTAGTTCATGCCCACGCCAACGTAGGGGTGAACACGGGCGTTTTCGACGCCACCCAGCGGGTAGTAGTTGAGCATCAGGTTGACCGGGGTGCGGTCCACGCTACCAATGTTGCCGCCGCCGACAGCAATATCATGCTCCATGGCTTCGGAGCCGTTCAGCTCGACGCCGAACTTGTCGTGGAACAGGTAACCTGCGCCATAGGCAAATCCATTCTCTTCGGAGACATCAATGTCCTGACCAGCGATGTCACCATTGTCTGAAGTGGGATCGGCCTTCTCAAAGCCACCGCGCACATAGAAGTCACCAGCCTGGTAGGCCATGGCGGACTGCGCAGCAAAAGCAGTGGTGGCGAGAAGAGCAGCGGTTCCCATCAGTCGTGTCATTTTCATGGTGGACCTCCTTGATGATCCTATGGCTTCGAAAGGTGAAGCTATGTTGTACAGGGCACAGTTTACGAACAGTGTTTCTAAATGTCTTGTAGAAATAAATAATCGAGTCGATAGGGATAACTAGCGAAAAACTATGGAACTAACGAGCTGGTACCGTGTCACTGAATCAAATCTGTACAACTTTTTTGCACATTTGGGGTGTGTGACGGGCCAAACAGCGGAGTGCCACGAGACAAAAGCTGAGTCCACGGCGCAGGAGCGACGGCCCGAGGGGCAAACGCTAGAGGTCAGAAGGCCAGGTGCCAGAAGGCCAGGGACTAGAAGACCAGGGGATAGCAGTGAGAAAGCCAACACGGGGCGGTCAATTGCCGTGGACGACGCCTCAGGCGAGCAGGGGACACCTGGGCAATGGCAACGGGTGGCCCACGCGAAACCTCGCTGAACGGACGGAAATCGTCTTCACTGTGAGGTAATCATCTACCAATGGCGGGGGCGGCATTGTGATCAGACGTAACCGAAGCCGGTTGCTGGGCGTCTCCAACGTGCCTTGGGGGATGGCAGCCTTAGCGCTGGGCGCCTCCGCCTTGCTGGCGGTGTGGCTGCTGCTGGAGCCCTGGCTGATCAGTGGTCTGACACTGCCTGCTCGTGTGTTGATGGTGGGGCTAGGGCTTTGGGTAGTCGGCGTCGGCTTGGCACTGCCATTGTGCTACCCGTTGGTCACAGCGCCCACTGTCGGCGCGTCTCGCATGCTCATGTGGCTGCGGAGAGCGAGCGCCGCGCCCTGGTACCCCTTGGCCCTGGCGACCTTCGTCACCTTGTTGTTGGCCCGCTCCATTGGAGTGATATAACGGCGACCGAGTGATGCAACGGCCGAGGCGCAGTGAGCAGTGAGCAGTGAGCAGTGACCAGTGACTAGTGACAGGCCAAATACCGCCCCATATGAGAAGGCCGTCCCATATGCAGAAGGCCGCCCATCTGGGCGGCCTTCTGCGTGACGGCTGTCATTCAGCGCTTATGCATCTTCCAGTGTATCGAACTCTTCGGTGATCTCGCGGCTAGGCTCCTGAGTGGCAAGACTCACCACCACGATGGCGATGTAGGCAAAGATCACGCCCGGTACGATTTCATACAGATCAAACAGGCCACCTGACAGTTCAGCCCAGGCCACGACGGTGACGCCGCCGACCACAATGCCGGCCAGGGCGCCCCACTGGTTCATGCGGCGCCAGTACAGCGACATGATCAGGGCAGGACCGAAGGCGGCACCGAAACCTGCCCAGGCATAAGACACCAGACCCAGTACGGTGGAGTCAGGGTTCATGGCCAGCAGGTAGGCGACGATGGCGATACCCACGACAGCCAGGCGTCCCACCCAGACTAGCTCTGATTGGCTGGCATCGGGGCGGAACAGCGCCTTGTAGAAGTCGTCGGTCAGGGCAGAGGAGGACACCAGCAGCTGCGAATCCGCGGTGGACATCACCGCCGCCAGAATGGCTGCCAGCAGAACGCCTGCGACCAGAGGGTGGAAGATGGCGTTGACCATCACCATGAAGATGGTCTCACCGTCACCCAGGTCACGGGTCATGTAGACCAGGCCCAGCAGGCCCACGGCCATGGCGCAGACCAGGCACAGTCCTGACCAGGTCACGGCGATGCGGCGTGCAGTGGGAATGTCCGCTTCGGAGCGAATGGCGGCAAAGCGCGCCAGAATGTGGGGCTGACCGAAGTAGCCAAGGCCCCAGGCCAAGGAGCTGATGATGCCGATGGCACTGAGAGTTTCGCCGGTGGAAGCATCGACGAACCAGCTCAGCATGTCGGGGTTCTCTGCCAGGATCTGCTGGCCGCTGGCACCGAGCCCGCCCAGCTCAGTCAAGGCGATCACCGGAACGATCAGCAGCGCGGCGGCCATCATCAGGCCCTGGATAAGGTCCGTCCAGGATACCGCCAGGAAGCCACCAAAGAAGGTGTAGGAGATGATCGCGAGGGTGCCGACGGTGACCGCGATGGTGTAGTCGAAACCAAATACGGTCTCGAACAGCTTGCCGCCTGCCACCAGACCAGAACTGGTATAGAACAGGAAGAACAGCAGGATGAACACCGCCGAGATGACCCGCAGCAGAGGCGCCTTCTCGCGGAAGCGTTTGGCGAAGAAGTCCGGCAGGGTCAGCGCATCACTGGCCTTGAAGGTATAGATGCGCATGCGGCGTGCGACGATGAGCCAATTCAGCCAGGTGCCGATCAGCAGGCCGACGGCAATCCAGGATGCAGACAGTCCGCTGACGTAAGCGGCGCCGGGAAGACCCAGCAACAGCCAGCCCGACATGTCCGAGGCACCCGCCGAGATGGCCGATGTCCAGGGACCCAGGGAGCGGCCGCCAAGAATGTAGTCTGACAGGTTGGTGGTGCGCTTGTAGGCGATGATGCCGATGACCAGCATCAGTATCAGGTAGAGCGCGAACGTAATGCCAATCGTGGCGTTATTTTCGACCATGGGGTGCGTTCCTTGTGGTTTTTGTCGTGGGTGAATGGCGTTCTCTCGTCACCGTCTTTATAGCAAGACCGATGACCCCTTCAGTGGGCGCGGTGGTCGTTCGCGTCCCTGCGGTGTGGTGGCCTTCCCCGGGGTAACGGAGAAGACCACCGATGCCAGCGGCCGTGGCCGACCGGTCATTCGTCTCCCAGTGCCAGCAGCGACGCATTGCCTCCCAGCGCTGCAGTGTTGTTCGTTACCGTCTTTTCGGTCGCGAAGCGCAGCAGGTAGTGCGGCCCACCGGCCTTGGGGCCTGTGCCGGACAGACCTTGCCCGCCGAAGGGCTGAACGCCTACGACTGCGCCAATGATATTGCGATTGATGTAGACGTTACCAACTCGCATTTTCCGCGCTATTTCAGCGGCAAAGGATTCGTTGCGGCTGTGAACACCAAAGGTCAGCCCGTAGCCACGGCCATTGATGGAGGCAATGACCTTGTCGAGGTCCTTGGACTTCCAGCGCACTACGTGCAATACCGGCCCGAACTGCTCGCGCTCCAGGGCATCGATGCTGTCGATGTTGAAGGCGGCGGGGGCGATAAAGGTCCCATTGCGGGTGTGCTCAGGCTTCAGCGGCGTCTCACTGATCAGGCGTCCCTCGCCCTTGAGCTTGTCGATGTGTGCCTGAAGGTTGCGAGACGCATCCTCGTCGATCACCGGGCCTACGTCAGTACCCAGGTCACGGGGGTCGCCGACGTGCAGCTCTGCCATGGCGCCATCAAGGATTTCCAGCACGCGGTCGGCAACGTCGTCCTGCAGGTAGAGAACGCGCAGTGCCGAGCAGCGCTGACCGGCACTCTGGAAGGCAGAGTGAATCACGTCCGCAACGACCTGCTCTGGCAGGGCGGTAGAGTCCACGATCATGGCATTCATTCCCCCGGTCTCTGCCACCAGGGTAGGCAGTGCAGCGTTCTCACGCTCGGCCAGGGCACGATTAATGATCTGTGCTGTGTCTGTTCCACCGGTGAACACTACCCCGGTGATGCGAGGATCACTGGTCAGCACGCTACCCACGGTAGGTCCATCACCCGGCAATAGCTGGACGACGTGGCGGGGCATGCCGGCCTGATAGAGCAGCTCGACCACGCGATGGGCCACAATCGACGTCTGCTCCGCTGGCTTGGCCAGTACCGTATTGCCCGCAACGGCGGTAGCCACCAGCTGCCCACAGAAGATGGCGACAGGGAAGTTCCAGGGGCTGATGGCGGCGAATACCCCCTTGCCACCCATGTGCAGGCGGTTGGACTCGCCGGTTGGGCCGGGCAGATCAGTAGGCTCGGCAAACAGCTCTTCGGCGCGAACGGCGTAGTAACGACAGAAGTCGACGGCCTCGCGGATTTCATCCACGCCATCGGTCAGCAGCTTGCCCCCTTCGCGAGAACATAGCGCCATCAGTTCCGCCAGGTGCTCTTCCATCAGGTCGGCGAAGCGACGCAGGATATCGGCGCGCTGCTTGACGGGGGTGGCTTCCCAGTCGGGGAAGGCTGCCCAGGCAGCATCAATGGCTTTCTCCGCTTGTTCGCGGGTGGTCCACTGCACGCTGCCGACGGTCTTGCTGCGGTCATAGGGGCTGGTGACCTGATGCGTCTGTGCGGCGTCCTCGGCAATGTCGAAGGCCAGCAGGGGCTGGGCCTTGTAGGTGGTGTCCATGTGCGCGGACATGGCCTCCATCAGCGGCTGGTACTGACTGTTGATGGTCAGGTTGACGCCCTTGGAGTTGGGGCGATGGGCACCGTAGATGTCACGCGGCAGAGGGATCTGCGGGTTGGCGATGGTCTTGTACTGGCGCAGGGTCTCGATGGGGTGTACGCAAAGAGACTCCACCGGCACCTTCGGGTCGACGAGCTGGTGCACGAAGGATGAGTTGGCACCGTTTTCCAGCAGCCGGCGGACCAGGTAGGGCAGCAGGTCCTTGTGTGCCCCTACCGGCGCATAGATGCGGCAGTAGGTGCCTTCGGGCGCGCGCTGAAGTGCGGCATCGTATAGCGCTTCACCCATGCCATGCAGGCGCTGGAATTCAAACGGTCTGCGCGTGTGGTTGGCCTGCTCCAGAATGGTGGAGATGGTGTGGGCATTGTGGGTCGCGAACTGGGGAAAGATGCGGCCCTTGGTGGCGTCCGACAGCAGGAAGCGGGCGCAGGCGAGATAGGCCACGTCAGTGGAGGCCTTGCGCGTATAGACCGGGTAGCCGTCGACTCCCAGCTGCTGGGATTCCTTGATTTCAGTATCCCAGTAGGCGCCCTTGACCAGACGCAGGGGGATTTCGTCGCCCTGGAAGTCGGCCAGACGGTTGAGGTAGTGAAGGACCGGCAAGGCGCGCTTGGAGTATGCCTGTACGACCAGTCCGAAATGGCCCCAGCCCTTGCAAACGTCGCTTTCGTAGACGGCGCGGAAGACCTCCAGGGAGAGCTCCAGGCGGTCGACTTCCTCGGCATCGATGGTAACGGCGACGTCGTTCTCGCGGGCAAGTGCCGCGAGTTCCTTGACGGTGCCGACGAGCTCGTTCAGCACTTGCTCGCGACGGCCGAATTCGTAGCGGGGGTGCAGCGCCGAAAGCTTGATGGACACAGACGGTGCTGGGGTCTTGTCACCCAGCTGACGGCTGGTCTTGCCGACCTGACGGATGGCGGTGGCGTAGTCTTCGTAGTAGCGGCCGGCATCACGGCGAGTACGAGCGGCCTCACCCAGCATGTCATAGGAATAGGTGTAGCCCTTGTCGAACAGCGGCTTGGAGCGCTTGAGCGCTTCGTCGATGTCGCGGCCGAGGACAAACTGCTTGCCCATGACCTTCATCGCCTCAACCATGGCCCGGCGAATCACCGGCTCACCCATGCGATTGACCATCTTGTTGATAAAGCCGCTGGGCTTGCCGTCCTTGGGCTTGTCCAGGCTGACCACGCGCCCGGTCATCAGAAGCCCCCAGGTAGAGGCATTGACCATCCACGACTCGCTCTTGCCGAGGTGCGCTTTCCAGTCCGCGGGACCCAGACGATCTTCGATCAGCGCGTCAGCTGTTTCCTTGTCGGGGATGCGCAGCATGGCTTCAGCCAGACACATCAGCATGAGGCCTTCATGGGTGTCCAGGCTGTACTGCTGCAGCAGCTCGTCGATGGTATCTACTGCGGTGTCCATCTCGCGGACCTCGCGGACGAGTGACGCTGTCTTCTGTGCGACGCGCTCGATGTGCTCGTCCTTGCCATCGATCAGCGCGATCAGCTCACCCACATAAGCGTCTTCCGCGACCACGTAATGGTCGCTGATACGGGTAAAGAGGGTGTCCAGATCCTGCTGCCAGGTGGCGTTGTCGAGCATGTTGTTGGCGTTGAGCATGTCAGTCCCCAAAGAGTGAACCGCCAGGGGGCGGGAAGAGCGAATCGCGATCCGAGTCGCGAAACTTGGGCATGGTGGCAAGCCTAGGTGGCAGACATCTTTCATGCTTGCCATATCCACCGAAGGATTTGCTAAATCCCCGGTCCTTGTGTCTTAACCCTAGCCTTGTTGTGCAGTTTTGGCAGGTTGAGCCGTGTTGGCAGAGAGGTGAGCGTGATTCAACGCGGCAGCGCCGCTCAGGTGGCGTCGTGCTTGGCTGGGCGGGTGGCCAAAGTGCTTGCGGTAGGCACGTGACAGGGCGCTTTGATGGGCAAAACCCGTGAGGGCTGCAATCTCGGAAAGAGGCAGGCGGCTGCGCAGCAACAGCCGTTGCGAGGCCTGAAGGCGTCGGCGCATGACATATTGCCAGGGAGATAACCCTGTCTGGGCGCGGAAACGCTCGGTGAAGTGGGTTTCGCTGAGACAGGCGAAGGCCGCCAGATCAGCGACCTTGAAGCGCCTTGCCAGGTGATCATCGATGTAGCGGTCGAGGGCGCGCAGGTCGATGCGTCGGTGCTGGGCATTGGTTCCGCAGTCAGCCGCTAAGCGCGCATGAAGAGAGCCGAGAAAGGTCGTGGCAAGTCGCTCCTGGTGGAGCGCTGGCACCGGGCCTTCTTCGGCCAGATGGTCAAGCTCTGCCACCAGGAAATCCAGGTAGCGTCTCAGCGGTGCGTCCAGCGTAAAGAAGCGCGGTGCGTCGAACAGGCGCGATAGCTCGTGATGATGGCCGGTCAAGGCGAGGGCGTCATGGGGGAGGTCGACGATCAGTTGGCGGTTGTTGCCAGTGCCAGCGTAGTAGTGCAGATGGTTGGCAGGAACGATGCAACCACAGAAGGGCTCTATGGTGCCGCCAAGGCCCTCGATATCGAAGTCAGCACGACCGGCCAGGGCGATAACGATCTGGTGGTAGTCGTGAGAATGGTGTTGCGTCGCGGTATCCAGGGGAATTCGCCTGATGGCGCTGCTCATCCCATGCCTCCCGCCTAGGCTCATGAAGGGGCTATCATAACTCATCGGTGCACAATTCTCATCGCACACCCGACTTTCGCTACGATCCTGGCTTACGGCTGCTGGCGGCGTTCCTGCAGACGTGTGTGAGCGGCCAGGTGGTCCCGCAATGCCCGCAGGTCCTCATGCCCAGCAGGGTCCAGCAGCGACTTGCCTCGACTGACGCGCCCAAACCGACCGTGCTCTTCTACCAGGTGGCGGGCCCGCCGTCGGATGCCTTCCAGATACTCGTCGTGGCGAATCGGATAGAGGATGACCGCGTTCCACTCATCTTCGCTGACTGTGCTGTCTAGGGCACGGTCGAACAGGTCCAGCAAGTGGCGGGGTTCCGTCCGATATCGCGGTGTACCCGATAACATCAGCACCGCAAGCACCGCCAGAAAGATAACCAAGCAGACGGCAAAAACGAGGAGAAACAAGGACAAGGTCATGGTGGAGCTGCGCAAGAGTGGTGGAAGCGAGCGACGCTGGGACAGCCTCTCATATCTTGGCGTGAATGTCCCGTGACGCGCCTACGCGCTGGGGGACTGTGGTACACCCATCGTGGATTGCATATTGTTACATGATGAATGAATGATCCTACGCAGGGCACATGCGTTGGCTCAGAGCGGCGGCATCACGGGAGACGGCCTGCCCGATGGATGACTCAAGGTTGCCTCTGTCGCATCCGTGGTGGGGATACCGAGACAACGAGGGGTGCTGATGGTATTAGGGGTAACGCTGGTACTGGCAGTGCTGCTCGGTTGGCTGGCCCAGCGAACCGGGCTATGTATGGTCCGAGCGGTACAAGGCCTGCGCATGTGGCGCCCTGGACTGCTACTGACCATTCTGGGCTGTGGCGCCTGGTTCTGGATGATCAGTCCATGGTTGGTGCATTTTCCCCTGGGTGACGTGTTGATGCGGCATGCCGCCGGTTGGCCCTTCGTCCTGGGAGGAGGCTTGTTCGGCCTGGCAGCAGCGGTCAATCATGGCTGCTCGATTTCGACCCTGTCGGCGCTGGCCAGAGGCCAGTGGCATATGCTGGCCACTATTGCCGGCTGGGTCCTGGGATGGTGGCTGTTGTATTGGCTATCCCCCGACATCTCCTATACCACTCTGAACATGACCTTCGCGCCTGCCTGGTGGGCGGTGATGGGGGTCGTCGCGCTATCACTGCTTGCGATCTGGCGCCTTTCTCCTGGTCATCGCCGTATCTATGCTGGCGTGGTGGTGTTTGGCGCTATTGGTGGCGTACTCGGCGCGCTCGAACCCCACTGGTCACCAAGTCAACTGATTCGCGATGTTGCCCAGAGGCCATTGATGGAACACATGCCCATCGACTGGCCAAGCGTCTCGCGAGTGTTGATCAGCGTGTTGATCGTGGCGGGAATGATGGCTGCAGCGCCACGTCGTGGACGCAAGGAGCCTGAGCCCTTCATGGTGGCGCGCTGGATGAAACACCTTGTCGCCGGGGTGGGGATGGGGGTCGGCGCTGCGCTGGCGTTAGGAGGAAATGACCTACAGCTACTGATCGCACTCCCGGCCGGTTCACCCGGCGCGGTCGTCGCCCTCCTGTTCATGATATTGGGGATATGGCTCGGATTGGTGCTGGAAGAGCGTTTCACCCAGCGCTCCCGTTGAGGCGGCATACAGCAAACCTCTGGCCAGTGGCGGGTATGGGGAAACGTCTCAGGCAGTCACGTTGATACCTTTGACGGTAGGCCCAGGCCAAACAGACTACGTTCCTATTGATCATACGTGCGCCGCGCTACCGCCACGATAAACGGCCACCGACATCGCCAGCGCTATTGGCACTATTATCGGCAATATCATCGGCACCGTTTCCCCAAGCCCCGCAATGCGGTTCAGAGGTGAACTATGACCACGACGCCAGGCGATACCTCCCAGAAGGATGTTGCGGATAAGCGCCAACAATTGATTCATGATGAGCTGCCTAAGGAGCATGAGGACCCCCTCATCAGTGCGCTGCATCGTATCATTCGCTTCGGTGTCAAGATCCTCGCTGTGCTAATGGTGTTTGTCATCCTCTGGGGCATTATTGATGTTGTCTATGTACTCTACCAACAGCTATCGTCTCCTCCGATACTACTGCTGGAGGTCGGAGATATCTTTCGGCTTTTTGGCGCTTTTATGGTAGTGCTTATCGCGATAGAAATATTTATTAATATTCGCCTCTATCTGGGTACGGATGTACTTCCCATTCAGCTTGTTATTGCGACAGCGCTAATGGCAATTGCAAGAAAGGTGATTGTCATGGATTTCGATGCGGTCACTCCCCAGTATGTGTTGGCAACCGCTGCCGTCGTGCTTGCGTTGGGAGTGACACACTGGCTAGTGTCTCGAAAGTCTAGGTAAGTCCGTCCAACCTCCATGACAGCATTCGCCGCCGCTAACTCTTGGTGCACACAAGTTCTTCTAAGGGGCCATAGGCTGACAAATGTCCTGCAGACCTTCGCCGCCATGTCAGTAAAATTCGCTCCATTGTTGAAGTATCGGTGAGGTGGTCACGTGGAAATATGTGGAAGTTGTATTTTGTATAATACAGCTATTGGCTGGGCGTGAGAGTGTCATGAATCCCTATTCTTGTCGGTGAGAGCGGGCCAGAGGTGTGGGGAGGGAGCAAGCTTGTCGCTGGCCCGCTGCGCTGTGGGTCAGCATTGCAGTCGCATACAAGTTCGCATCAAGCTGCACATATCGTTTGGTGGAAGGAGTCTAAAAGCGGTGGCCAAGTGAGGTAACGTGGCGCTATCAACGTGGGCTAGTCAGCCTACCATCTTGCGCGTCATACATCGCTCTGATGGGCGATGGTTCGAATTCCTATGTAACACATCCCGTCAACAAGTCATCTTAGATGCATGGACTTTCAGCAACTTATCGCCTTGACGTGGCTGTCTCCTGGCCGAGCCCAGTGGTAGGTGAGTGTTATCTCATTGAAAAGTACAGCGTGCTTTACCTTCAGGGCTTTACGTCATCATGATGGCCAAGGTGGAATGAATATATCCTTTGCCTTTCAGAGGCTTGTATATCTGCGTCTTGGTATCGCACTTATGGATTGTTCGCTAACTGGCGTGCTGCCACCTGGGTAAGTAAAGGATAGATGTAGCTACCCTGTTAGTGGTGGTGAGGTTTACAGTGTGTATTTCGCATAATACATTTCAGAGTGTCGCGTTATCAATGCGACATCATCACCGTGAAGAAGTCGGTATGCCATTGTCAGTTGGGAAGAGTGTTATTGAGCATTGGAGGGCATATCTCTGAAGCACGACCTTGCCAGTTTAACGTTAACCATGGCCTATGAAGCTAACGGGCAATGGAAAGGTGTGGTGCTGGTTGAACTGGCCTGGCAATAACTCGCCTGGCACCGGCGAGAAAACGACATTCGCGCTAGCGAGAATGTCGGGAGCGTACGGAAATGGCTACACACCATATTGATAAACTGTTGTCTGAAGGATCTCCGATTATTGTTCGTGATACCGTCAGGGCGCCAGCGTCGGCGCGGGCGGTTCACGCCGGGACTGTCGAGGTAGGAGATATCGGTAGCGTATCTGTCACGACACCTGCCGGCGGCGTGCCAAGGACCTTGGCCGAGAGATTTCACGAGTACATCAATGTGAAGGACTACGGAGCCGTGGCTGACGGTGTGACCGATGATGGTCCCGCCATTGCAGCGGCCATTGAGGCCGCGGGCATCGGGCAAACGGTGTACTTTCCCAGTGGCGTTTACCTTGTCAGTGCGCCGCTGCTGATCAACAAGGTGGTCTCTCTTAAAGGAGATGGGTCACGTTCAACCGAACTCGTTTTCTTGCAGGGTGGGATTACCCTAGGCACAACGACAGATACGGGAAGGGATACTGCTGTTATCTCGGAGCTAGGGTTTCTTGCCAAGTCGAGAGGCATTCATACTGGCTTAACGCTAGTGTCACATGACCAATCTGGTCCGAAACCCCCAGCCTTCTTCCTCCAAAACCTGAAGTTTCATGGGTTTGATACGTCTTCAGTGGGTGTGAATAATTACGAATGGAAGACGGCAATACGGATGGAGAATGCCGACAAGTCTATTCTTAGTTCTGTCTTTATATATGGTAAAGAGCGCTCCAGTATTGACAACTATGATACCAACACTATTGGCGTAGATGTCTGCAGTAGTACAGGAGTAGTATTCTCTAAAGTCGATGTCTATCGGATGAAGACTGGGTTTTCAATATCCGGACAGAGTGAAGGAGATAATTGGGTCGATGGAGTAGTGGTTGCAGCTAATGTGGGAATTCACTTCCATGACCTGATAACGCCATCGAATAACTTTAGTATACGTGGTGGGCATTATTCCTGTGAGCAGTATGGCATTTGGATGGAGGCCTCTCAAGCAGGTCTACACCATATGAGCAAATACAATAATATCTCTAACTGCTTTTTTCTTCAGCGGAGGTGTGATGGTAGCAGGGCTAACAGCACCAATGGCAAGGCAATGAAGGAGTATTGTGCACTGTTAATGACGACAAGTTACAGTACTCTATCTGATGTGGTGGTGTTGAGTAGCCTTGGCGATGACTTTCGGCCTGATCTCGACCAAAATCGCGGCATTCAGCTGCAGGGCGGGGAATGTAATGTCCTGTCGAACATCGTGTGTGTTCGATCGGGTATATCGGTGGACACGATGGCGTCTAGAGATAATGTCATTACCAACGTGGTAACGGAAGGCGTTGTGGACTCAGCTGTCCAGGGAAATGCTCTGGAGCAGGGGCCCGGGGATGTCTCGCTGACACGCTCAGAGGTAAACGGGTGGTCGTTGTCTTCCCGTAATATTCTATTCTCAGTCGAAGCAGGGCCAGTGCTTAAGCTAATAAATGGTGCTGGAAAAGGGCAGGCAGTCAATCAGCTTGAGGCGTTTTCTACGGGGGCTGATAAGCGCTGGGTGGGTATCAGGGCAACGAGCACAGATGATGCCTATCCAGACCAGGATATCGCGCTCCTATCATCGGGAGCAGGGCATGTCAGGTTCGGGCGCTTTTCGCCAACTACCTCGGCGGCTATCACAGGATCCATCGAGATCAAGGATATGTCGGGAAGGGTCAGGAAACTGGCGGTCGTAGAGGATGTTCATTGACTAGACGGAGGGGCAGTCGCCACCTGACAGGTGATGGCTGCCCGCTGCACGTCTGAGGCATCTGGGTTGGACGAACCTCAGGAATATCAAAAATGGATGGAACTCATGATGCGGTGATGCTGCTTTATACCAGCGGCGCGGTAGCGCTTGGTTCCATCGTCAGATGGTTGGATAGCTTTCGCAAAAGAGACATTACCAAGTTAAATGTGCCTCTTGTTGCAACGGAAGTCTGCGGTGGGATCCTGTTAGTGGTCGTAAGTATAGGATTAAGTGATTACTTCTATCTCAAGAATTGGACAGAAATCGCTGTGGCGGTGATGTTAGGAAGAGTCGGTCCATCCTTTATCGGCCGGTGGGCGATTCATCTGATCGAGCGTATGGTCGTCAAGTAGTTTGCATGGTTAGCCATGATAACCGTCGACAGCCAATCTAGGGCTAACGTACTGGTGTCGTGTGATCGAGGACTTCCTGGTTACATGTTTGAAGCCGACGGCACACAGCGCAGTGATTGATGAGGTGATAATGTTCGAGTGGTACGGTAATGCTAAAAAGTGATCTTGAATGAGTTTTTTGTATGTAAGTGATACGGTGATAGCAGGTGGTGTCATGATGACGACATTAGAGAGAAATAGCAGAAATACCAAAGGAAGTAGTGACTACAACGCTGGGCAGCACGACAGGCCTTCCGGTTTTTCGCTTGGGAAGCGGAGTGTCGACAACCTTGCCGGTGTTCATCCTGACCTGCAAGCGTTGGTGTACCGCTGCATTACGCTAAGTCAGATTGATTTCTTTGTGAATGAAGGCGTTCGAACGCTGGAGAGACAGCGGGCGTTATTGGCATTGGGGGTGACGAAGACGCTCAATAGCCGGCATCTTACCGGGCATGCTGTAGATCTTGTGGCACTCAAGGATGGCCGCGCCTCTTGGGAGTGGCCCGACTATCGGGCGATTGCTGACGCAATGAAAGCCTCTTCCTCGCGGCTGGGCGTACCCGTTGAGTGGGGAGGGGACTGGAAGAGTCTCAAGGATGGGCCGCATTTTCAGCTTCCATGGGAGTACTATCCCTTATAGTCGTTACACGATAACGCGCCAGGGGCTACATGTGTCATGTCGCCCCTTTTCTCTGATCAATCTTGTCGATCAGCTCCAGAAACTGAGTCAGCTGTGAGGCGGTCAGCTCTTTCTGAAAGGATAGCAAGTAATAGCCATTCTCTGTGTTTCGTATATCAATCCACTCGGCGTGCGGCGCTTTTTCATCAGCCTGTGTAATGCCGGTGAGTTCGCCCGGTGTTACTGCAAGAACCTTTGCCAGACGTGTTGCATACTCACTACTGGGTATAGACTTTCCTCTGGCATAAAGGCTGATGCAATTTCTTGGCATATTTGCCTTGCGAGCCAGCTCTGCCTGACTCCAGCCATGGCGATGCATCGCATCAAGCACGAGAGCCTGTACGCGCTCACGAAGATGTGATCTGGCGTCTTTTATGTTTTGATCACTCATATCTTTCCCCTTCCGATAGGTCGTCATTCAACGTTGCCGAGAAAAGGTGTTGTCAAACATTGGTGTTATTGGATATTAAGAGACGGATTTTGGGAGAACAAGCATATAACGGAAGGGGGCGGCCAGCACATTTCTTGAATATGCTAGTCGAGTGGCAGGCATCGGTACGGTAGGAATGATGGGGCCTTCACTATTATTTGGTTCAAGGAACTGCCATTCGTTGCGAGGTGGTGCAGGGAAAGATGATGCATGCCAGGAAGATTGGCGACATCACAGCTGCCTGGGCGAGGGGACATTGATGACTCAATAATGCCGGAAAGGCGTTCGGTAGACACTGCGGAGTCGTGCAAACGAAGCGCTGCTTTTTGCCAATAGCGAGGTGTTGGTTAAACAAGGTAAGAGGTGGTGCGAGAGGACCGGGAGGACGAGGGCGCTGGAGCGGGTGAAGGGAATCGAACCCTCGTCTTAAGCTTGGGAAGCTTCTGCTCTACCATTGAGCTACACCCGCAAGGCGGTTTCGATAGTAAACTCAGTTGCTTAAGCCTGCAAGAAAAAGACGGGGCATGCCGGCTCCGGCCTATCATCACCGCGACCGCCTGGTCGCTATATGGCTGACGCGAGAGTCGCCTTTGTCGTCGATCTTGCCGCCGATGTTGCCGATATGCGGTCCTGTTCCAGCATGCAGGATGTGGCCCCTGAGGGTCCCTTTTACTGACGGGATGGCTGACAGAATACCTGGCAAAGGGCTCAATTCCGCTTCGCCAGGTTCTATGATGGTTAGAGCGCGCTTACCGCAGTGGAAGTGCGACGAGCACCCTCCATGATCTCTTCAATGACCTGCTGGGCGTCGCTGACGCTCGCTTGACTCGATTCACTGACGCTGACGATCTCGGTCATCTTCTTGCTGGCGAGGCGTATCCGCTCGTTATTTTCATGAAGTACGTCGGCGATTCTCGATGCCGCCTGGGTAGACCCCTGGGACAGTGAGCGAACTTCCTGGGCGACCACGGCAAACCCCTTGCCGTGCTCGCCTGCTCTTGCGGCTTCCACGGCGGCGTTAAGGGCCAACAGGTTGGTTTGATGTGCGATGGAGGAAATGGATGCCGTAATGGCGTTGATCGCTCGCGTCTGCTCCTCTAAAGCGATCACGATGGCCTGGGTTGCCTTGATATCCGAGCTGGCCTGCCGGGCAGCGGCTACCGCTTGCTGGAGCTGCTCAAGCCCTCCTGCGGCAATCGACTCGGTCTGCTCCGCCGTGACGCGAGCCGCTTGTGCAGCAGCTCTCGCAGCATCCTCGGTTGCCACCGCTCGGGTAATATCGGTGGCGAATTTGATGATGCGACATACCCTGCCTGCTGCATCGGTCACAGGGTTGTAGGTGGCCTCCAGCCAGATGGGCTGCCCCGTGGCAGTGAACCGCTGGAACCTTCCCTGTTTGTAGTGGTTGCTGCTTAGCTCCTGCCAGAAGTGTGGGTACTCAAGGTAAAAGGCGTCGTCACAGAACATGCGGTGATGCTGGCCCTGAATCTCCTCGAGCGTGTAACCCATTGCCGACAGGAAGTTGGTGTTGGCGTTGGTGATATAGCCATCGGGAGTGAATTCGATCATCGCCATGGAGCCATCCAGGGCGTCGAGAATGGCACTTTGGCCGGCCGCTGAAAGCCGTTGCCGAGTGACGTTGCTGGCGATCTTGAGAATGCGCTTCACCTTACCCCGGCGGTTCTTGATGGGCAGGTAGCTTGCCTCTAGCCAGAGCGTATTACCGTCGGCATCGATGCGCTCGAAGGTACCGCTGGCAGGCTTGCCGTTGGCCAGTGCTTGCCAGAACGCCTGATAGGAAGGCGATGACACCACACTGTCAGGACATAACATGCGGTGATGCTGCCCTTTGACCTGCTCGAGCCGATAGCCAACCGTGCTGAGAAAGTGGGCGCTGGCGTCAAGGATGGTGCCGTTCGGGAGGAAGGTGATGCAGGCGGTGTGGCTGTTGAGCGCATATCGCAGCGCGCTTGTTCTTCTTGCCAGAACCATGGGAAAGCCTCGGAAGCGAAAAGGGGATGCTTCCGAGGTATCGGCGGCAGGGCGCAGGTCTGAAGGACTTTTCTCTCGATATGTCAGTTATTTAGGGCATATCAGGGAAAAATCACGCGTAAACGTTGCAAACGTCATCGGTGGCGATGCTGTGACTCACGCTTTGGCTGTGCTGCTAAAGTATTAGATAAATGAAGTGATTCATGCTTAAGCATTAGTCATGGTTAGGAAGAAGATATAGGGTTGGCGTCAAGGCAGTGCGCTGCTTGGCCGACCGCGTTACAGCCCCGACAACAGTAACGTTGCGCCATAGGCCGCGACGCCCACGGCGACTGGCCAGCCAAGGGATCGAGTCCGACGCCAGGTGATCAAGGTCGCCAGGACTCCCAGCAGGGTAGCGGTCCAGCCAGCCAGGGTGTTCTGGCTCGGTGCAAGCGACACACCCAGCACGGCAGCGATCATCAGAGGCCCCAGTACAGACAGCCACTGTGGCAACGTATCGACGCCCGCTTCAGCGCTTGAACGCGACAGACGTTTGCGCATCCAGATGAGCGGCAGCATGCGCATCAGCAGGGTACCGACGGTGGTGGCGGCGACGGCCAGCCAGAGTTCCATGCTCATGCGCAGCGTCTCCGGGTGGGGGCATGCTTGACGGTGTAGAAGCACAGCGCGCCAGTCAAGGCGGCCAGGGGGATACCCGCATTGGCAATCCCGCCAAGGGCGAGGGCAAGACCGGCAAGCACGGTAACAACGGTGGCGCAGGCCCAGCGAAAATTGCTCATGCGGGGCGCTACCAGAACCAGAAACAGAGCCGGCAAGGCGAACGGCATTACCTCGCCGAGCAATGGCCAGCGCTGGACGACCCACTCTCCTCCTATCGCGCCAGCGGCAGTTCCGACAATCCAGGCGAACCAGGCGAGCAGCGCCGCACCGCTGTACCAGCCCAGCCGCTGCTCGCTGGCCAGCTGTGGCAAGCGTGTCAATGCCAATGCAAAGACTTGATCGGTCAGGCCATGCATCAGCGCAGGCCACCATCGGCTGGAAGACATGTGAGCCGCCAGATTGGGTGCGTAGACCACATGACGCAGGTTGATCAGCAGCGTCATCCCGACCACCAGCCACAGCGGAGCTCCTGCTGCTGCCATGCCGACAAAGACAAACTGGGACGCTCCGGCGTAGATCAGCGTCGAGATGGCGACAGCTTCCCATGTAGTGAAGCCAGCCTGTACGGCCACCAGCCCAAAGGAGATAGCGATGGGAATGTAACCACCCAGCAGCGGAATGGCTTCGCGTACCCCGACCAGCCAGGCGCTCGCGGTCAACGGGGGAGAGGTGGTCGTCATGTCGGTACAGTCCTTGTTGGGTAGACGATGGTGACGATTGCCGAAGAGGCTTGATCCTCGGTGGCGTACAGGTGAGGGCCGTCTGCAGCAAAGCTGTGGCTGTCGCCGGGTGCTAGCGTCCTTGTCAGCTCCTCTGCGCCGGTGCAGAGGCTGCCCGAGATCACGGTGATGGTCTCTCTAACGCCTTTGGGGTGACCGAGACTCCAGCGTTCTACCTGAGCGTCCAGGTGCATCCAGTAGACATCGACGCTGGGGCGGTCGTGTCCCTGGTCGATCAATTGGATCTGCACGCCCTGGTCGTCGAGTACAGCAGTGACGGGCTTGATCAGCGTGCCGAAAGGCACCTCCAACTGTGCCGCCAGTCGCCAGAGGGTATCCAGCGTGGGATTGCCGTTTCCCTGCTCCAGACGACACAGATTCGATTTAGCAATCCCTGCGTCGTTAGCGAGACGTGACAAGGACCAGCCTCGGGTTTCCCGCAACTGCTGAAGGTGGCGACCCAGGGCCTCAGCGTCGATAGAGGCTTCCGGCATGGGGTCCAGGCGGAGGTGGTCGTCAATCATGGGCGCGTTCCATTAGGCGATCGCTCGATGGATGAATCACTGTGACGTTACCGTGTTCGCTCAACGAAGCGTTCGTCGCTTAGGCGCTCGAAGAGTAGAGCGTTCGATAAATAGAACGTTCGATAAATGGAACATAGCCGTCTTTGTGCCGTGTCGTCAACGTGGACGCTGAGCTGTGTTCCGCCGCCGCTCTGAATGCTGGCAACAAAACGGCGCAGGGGGCGTCTCTGCCCGCCTGCGTTGATACCCACCTGTGTTAGTGCCCACCTGCGCTGGTGTTGGCGCCTCGCGATACGAACGATGGGTAACCGCCCGTCGCAGCGGTGGAGATCACCCCCCAGGAGCGTCGGCGGGTAAGCCCTTTATAGCGGCGTTGATGTCGCCATCTACCATGGTCTGGGTACGCAGTGGGAGGGGAGGGTGAGGTCCGTTCGTGCGTTTCTGTGCTGGTTTTGCCAGAAAGCAGGAAAAAAAAATTCTGGTGAAAGGAGAACTTTTCTGGTGACGACTGTCATATGTGGTACAGACAGCATGCGCGATGGCAGTCGTTAGCAGTGTTGATCTGGTTTGCTAAATCGATCGTTGCGCCCCATGGCTTCCATGGGGCGTTTTTTTTGCGCCAGCTGAGCCATGGGCGTGCGCCGACGGTAGGTCGACAGAGACCAAGGTTGGCTGGCCAAGGGCTTATGTCCCAGGGCTTATAGCCAAGGGCCTGGCGCGAATGGCGGGAGACGAGGGGCAAGCAGCCTTTTGCGCACAGCCGGACGACAGGATAATAGACCGGCATGAGTCCTGCCATAGGACGTTGCTCAAGGCATCGTGGACTGGTTTGGCGCCAAGGGCGGGGCGAGAAGGTCTGGGGGGAGAAAGGAAGGGCGAGAAACGAAGGGCCGAGCAAGCAGCACGCCATCTTTCGTGGGGCTGCGATGGGGGACTGAAACCCTCTCCCCCCACAGGGGCGACCCAGCAGGGGAAGAGGACAGTCAGCAAGTGCGTCAGGCGCTACGTTGATGACGACGCATCGATAGCACCGCGTTAAGCACGTCGCGACGCGTCACAATACCGACGAGCCGGCCCTGTTCGGTCACCGGGTAGACCTTGGGCTTAGCACCGAGCATTTCCTGGGCCAGGTCGACGATGCTCTTGGTGGGTGACACTGAAAGGACTTCGTTGCGCATCAGTTCACTGACCAGTGGGGCTTCATGGTCCAGATACAGGCTTTCTATCACCTTGCCGAGTACGTCCTGCTCCGAAATGAAGCCGACAAGGTGATCGCCGCTATCCACGACCGGTGCACCTGGCAATCGATGCAGCGCCAGTCCTTCCGCGAGGGTAGAGATGGACGTCTGGCCGCTGACGCGGTAGCAGTCCTTCGACATGATGTCGCGGACGATAGATGGAGGTGCCTTGTGTGGCATAGCCGCTCTCCTGTGTGCTTGACCGTCAAGCCCCGGGGCCGCATTCCAGACAGCGCTCGGTGATGGCTGGACCTCTGCGCAGGCTGACATTCAGATCCCTCAGCGCAGTTCTCAGGCCTTCCTCCACCACCGGATGGTAGAAAGGCATTTCCAGCAGACGGTCAACGGTCAGTCGTTGGTCGATGGACCAGGCCAGCAGGTGGCCCAGGTGTTCCGCCCGAGGGCCGAACATTTCCGCGCCGAGGAGAATTCCTGTGCCGTGTTCAGCGTAGAGCCGCAGCTTGCCCCGGTTCTGACGCATCACCGTGGAGCGTCCCTGATCCTCAAAGGAGACCTCTCCGATGGCCACGTTGCTCAGGTGTTCATCCCGACGCTTCAGTTCAGCGTAGCCCATCCCCGCGCTTGCCATCTGTGGATCGGTAAAGACAACTGCCAACGGTGTGCGTCGCCGCCCGGCTCGGATCTCCGGGTAGCGACCAGCATTGTCTCCAGCGATACGTCCTTCATCGGAGGCCTCGTGCAGCAAGGGCAGGTCCTGATTGGCATCGCCGGCGATAAAGATGGGAGCCGCTTGGCCGTCATCAAAGCGACACTGCATGGTAAGCCGGTCAAACAGCGGTACACCGCGCTCGTTAAGCTCGAGCCCCGTCTTGTGAAGGTCCAGGCGATCCACATTCGGTCTGCGTCCCGTGGCGGCCAGCAGGTAGTCGAAACGTTCGCTCTTTTCGGTGTCGCTGTCGCGGCAGTGGAAGGTCACCACCACCTGGTCTCCCTCACGCGCTACGCGTTTGACCGTGGCGTCCGGATCCAGCGGGAAGTCGTCATTGAAAGTCCTGTCGGCTACCTGCTTGAGCTCAGGGTCACCCAGCGGACCAATCGCCCCACCCACGCCGAACATGCGCACCCTGACGCCCAGATGACTGAGCGCCTGGCCCAGCTCAAGCCCGATGACGCCGGGACCAAAGACCACCACCGACTCCGGTAGATCCTGCCACTCGAACAGGTCGTCATTGATGATCAGTCGGTCACCTGCACCATTGAGGAAATCGGGCCAGGAAGGGCGAGAGCCGGTGGCAATGACAATGCGCTTGGCCTTGATGCGCGTGTGCTCGCCCACCACCAGCGTGGTGGCATCTTCAAAGCGGGCCGCTCCCAGGATGCGATCTTCGTCCTCGATGCGGGACATTGACGACATCACGCTGCCTACGAAGCGGTCGCGCTCACGTCTCAAGCGTTCCATCACTGCCCGGCCATCGACGCTGACACCGCTGACCTTGATACCGAAGCCTTCGGCGTCGTTGGCTTGGTGCGCCACATCGGCTGCCGATATCAGCAGTTTCGACGGCATGCATCCCACCCGCGCACATGTCGTGCCGAATGCCCCCGACTCGATCAGCACCAGCTTGTCGGTGTGCTGGCGGGCTGCGTGCCAGGCGCCGAGTCCGGCGCTTCCTGCACCGATAATTGCGATATCGACCTGTCTTTCCTGCATGATATGTCTCCTTGAGCGATGGCAGCCTGGGGTAAGGGAACCCATAGGCACAGCCTCTATCAAAAAGGTAGGACAGGAGGTACTCATTGCCCCATAGATCAGGCGTCACTGTTACATCAAAGCCTGCATTGGCACACTTGCACGATCAGACCCGTGACGGCCCTCGATGAGGTTGAGGGTGCTGGCGTGACAAAGGGCGGCAACACAGGCGCCTTGCCGCGTCGATCATTGGGCTCCCGTGCCGATGACCATGACAGAATGAGGAGGAAACGGATCCGTGGATGCGCGTGAATATCTAGCCCGTAAAGGGCTTGATGGCGAACGAGATCGAGAGCGCCCCAACACCCTGGAAGAAAAGGCCTGGGATCGTGCTCGTGAGTCCAACGACCACCGTCCCAAGGCGGGCACGCCCCATGACTGGGAGGACTGGGAGCGCTATCACGAGGTGCTGGCTGAGGGCGCGGATCGGCTGGAACAGAAGATCGACGTTGATGCCCATCGTCAGGCGTCACCGACCAAAGCCGATAAGCCATCGTCACAGGCGTCGGGGGTGGAGCAATACCTTCCCCCGATAAAGCAAGACGGGGGGGCCGAGGAAAAGACGTCGAGTGAGCCAGCCACAGATGACGCGGCCTCGAACACACCCACCGCAGAGGCCAACCAGCATGGGGTAAGTGATACGGACAGCAAGGCCTCGGGTAAGGCGACCAATAGTGAGTCCCAAGTGGCATCGGCCTTGATGGCGTCTCCGGCAGCCAGGCTCGCGCTGATGCTGCTGGTGCTGTTGGTCCCTCCACTGGCCGTCGCTGTCACTGAGGGTGGGGCGCGCCGCGTCTCCATTGCCTTTCTGCTGACCTTGCTGGGTTGGTTGCCCGGCGTGTTGTATGGCGCCTGGTGGCTGAAGCGCATCAATCACTGATGCCAGCTCACCGCCACACCCGCTGAGGCTAAGGCGACAGGCGATGACGTTCTAAACTGACAGCGTGGGCGCTGCGGCGCTGCGCTGGAGGTGTTGTGGACTTCATCGCGTTCGTCGGATCTGTTCAGCGCTTGCTGGGTATCGCGTATACTCCCGTAAACTTTTTAGGCGGAAGGAGTTTACGGTGGGCTATCTGGTCGTGGTCACTGTCCTTTGGGCATTTTCGTTTTCGCTGATCGGTGTCTATCTCGCCGGCCAGGTAGACAGCTATTTTGCCGTGATGCTGCGCGTCAGCCTGGCGGCACTGGTCTTTCTGCCCCTGCTCAAGCCACGCCTGCTGGCAGGTCAGCAGCGCCTGATCCTGATGGCGCTGGGTGCCGTCCAATTGGGCGTGATGTACATCTTCTTCTATCAATCGTTCTTGCTGCTGTCGGTACCTGAAGTCCTGCTGTTCACCATCTTCACTCCGCTTTACATCGCTGTTCTGGACGACCTGGCGTTTTCCCGATTCACCCCTTTTCACCTGGTCACGGCGGGCTTGGCGGTGTTGGGGGCGGCGGTCATTCGCTACCACGGCGTCAACGAGGACTTCTGGTTGGGCTTTCTTGTCGTCCAGGGGGCGAACCTCTGTTTTGCGCTGGGCCAGGTCGGTTACCGGCGGCTGTCCGCGGCGCTTCCGGAGGAACTGCCGCGTCACAGCGTGTTCGCCTGGTTCTACCTTGGCGCTGCCTGTGTGGCGCTACCGGCCTTTGCCCTGTTGGGCGACAGCAGCAGCCTGCCCACGACCTTGACCCAATGGGGCGTACTGCTGTGGCTGGGGCTGGTTGCCTCAGGGCTCGGCTTTTTCCTGTGGAACCTGGGCGCCGTCAGGGTGGACGCCGGAGCCTTGGCCATCATGAACAACATGCTGATCCCCGCGGGCCTGGTCGTGAACCTGGTGATCTGGAATCGCGACGCTGACCTGCCGCGCTTGCTGCTGGGTGGCGCGATCATCGCCGCCTCGCTGTGGCTGAATGGTTGGTGGCAGCGGCGTCGAGGCCAAGCGTTGGTGTAAGCGTCAGGCCTCGTTTGCCCCGCCGCGTCCCCCTCGCCATAATGAGCGGTCGTCAAGGGAAGGATGCGTGGATGCAATCGTTCAAGAACATCGGGCTGATCGGGCGCCTGGGCAGCGCCAAGGTGGTCGAGACCCTGAAACGCCTGATTCGGTTTCTGGATGATGGCGGGTACCACGTCATCATTGAAGATCGCACGGCGTCAGCGCTGTTGGAAAGAGGCCATGCCGAGGCCAGTAGACGCATGCTTGGCGAGCTGTGCGACCTGGTGATTGTCGTCGGTGGCGATGGCAGTTTGCTGGGAGCCGCGCGCACCCTGTGTCGCAGCGGAACCTTGGTGCTAGGGGTCAATCGAGGCAGGCTGGGCTTTCTGACCGATATCTCGCCAGACGAGCTGGAAGCCCGGGTAGGGGAGGTGCTGGCGGGCCATTTCGAGGTCGAACAGCGCTTTTTACTGGACGCCGAGCTGTATCGTGGTGATGCGTTGGTCGGCAGCGGCGATGCGCTGAACGAGATCGTGCTGCACCCGGGCAAGGCGGTGCGCATGATCGAGTTCGAACTGTTCATTGATGGTCAGTTCGTTTACAGCCAGCGTAGCGACGGTCTGATTGTCGCGACGCCCACTGGATCTACCGCCTATGCGATGTCCGGTGGCGGCCCGATCATGCATCCCAAACTCGACGTGGTGACCCTGGTCCCCATGTTTCCCCACACCCTGTCGAGTCGCCCCATCGTCATCGATGCCGACTGCGAGATCCGCTGTCATATCGGTGAGACCAACCAGACCTACCCGCACATCAGCTGCGATGGGCAGACCCGTGCCGTCGCCAAGCCTGACGATGTCCTGGTGATTCGCCGCAAGCCTCAGAACGTTCAACTCGTACACCCCCTCGGGCACAATTTTTACGACGTCCTGCGCAGTAAGCTGGGCTGGAGCAACAGGTTGGGAGACTGAGGTGAGTCGACTGGACGGTTACGATCTGATCGGCGATGTGCACGGCTGCGGGGCGACCCTGGCAACCCTGCTCGAGCGTCTTGGCTATCACCTGCGCAATGGCGTCTATCGCCACCCCCATCGCAAGGTCATCTTCCTTGGCGATCTTATCGATCGCGGACCGCGTATTCGCCTGGCGGTCACCATTGCGCGACGCATGGTGGAGGAGGGCGAAGCCTACATTGTGCTTGGCAATCACGAAATCAGCGCCTTGACCTACACCCAGAAGGCGCCGCCAGGCCATGGCCGTGAATGGCTGCGTCCGCATACGCCTCGTCATAACCGCATCATTCGGGAGACGCTTGAGCAATATCGCGATCATCCCCAGGAGTGGGACGATGCTCTTGCCTGGTTCCGAGAGATTCCGCTGTATATGGAGATGGATGGCATTCGTGTCGTGCATGCCTGCTGGGATACGGCTCTGGTCCAGGCCTTTCAGCAGCTACGGCCTGACGGGCGTGTGGATCAGGAATTTCTGCTTCGCGCCTCCCAGCATGGCACCCTCGAGTCGCGTATCCTTGAGCGCCTGACGCGTGGCGGTTCCATTCCATTGCCTGAGGGCATTGCGATTCATTCTGGAGACGGCTTTACTCGACGCAGTTTTCGCACCCATTTCTGGGCAAACAGCCCCGTCACCTGGGGGGATGTGGTGTTTCAGCCGGACAACCTGCCCGGCGATCTCGAGAGTCGTCCACTCAGCGATGCCGAGCGTGCCTCCCTCAGCTACTATGGGCCCGATGAGCCACCGCTGTTCATTGGCCACTACTGGTGCGAAGGAATACCGGCGCTGCCAGCCCCCAACGTGGCCTGCCTGGACTACAGTGCGGTGAAGTACGGACGCCTGGTCGCCTATCGCTACAGCTTCGAGTCGCGACTCGATGCCAACCATTTTGTGTGGGTGCCAGTGCCTCGAGATGTCAGTCAGCGACCCCTGCCGAGGGAGATTACTTTCGACTGATACAAAGCGTTACATTAAATTTTGCCGACGAGTTGAACCCTTTGGGCAAGTGGACGTCTGAATAGGTGTTCCCTTGAATGATCCCTTGCTCTTGTCCGGCGGCCCCCTCCGCCGGACTTTTTGTATGCGCAGCATTTGTATGGGGAAACCCGTACACAGGCATGACGTGCAGCGCGTTTATCGCCACTCCATGGAGACGCCATGTATCGGGTCTTGCTGATACCACATGAGATCGACACCCGCGAACTGCGTCAGGCGCTGTGGGCGCAGCGCATCAGCCATCGCATCACGCAAGACGAAAAGGGACAAACCCTGTGGCTGGCCGATCTCAAGCAACGTGATGCCACGGCCGAGCTGGTCAGGCGCTGGCAACAGGGTGAGGCGATGCCTCCGCCGACAGCCTCGAGGTCGCGTAACCAGGTAGATTGGGCGTTGCTGTTGCGTCAGCATCCGGTGACGCTCGCGACGCTGGCGCTGTGCGTTGTGGTATTTGCAGCGATCGCCGTGTGGGGAGACATGGTGCTTGCCTGGTTGGCGATCGTGCCGCTGGGCATCAGTCAGGACGCCCTTGCTGTCGGTACCATTCCTGACGCCCTGGCATCGGGGCAGGTGTGGCGGCCCTTGTCGCCGATCTTCCTGCATTTTGGCTGGATGCACCTGGTCTTCAACATGATGTGGTTGTGGTACTTCGGACGCCAGGTAGAGCGCCTGAATGGGCCAGGAAGAATGCTGATCATCGTCGTGCTGGCGGGGCTGGCGGGCAACCTAGCCCAGTATGCCACCGGCACGGTGCTGTTTGGTGGCATGTCCGGCGTCGACTTTGGCCTGCTGGGGTATGTCTGGTTGATGTCTCGGCGGGCTCCCAGCAGCGGCTTCTTCGTGCCCCAGATGCTGGTGGTGTTCATGCTGGGCTGGATGATCTTCACCATGACCGATCTGGCGGGTTTCGTCGGCTTTGGCAATGTGGCCAACGAGGCGCACCTGGGCGGATTGCTCGTGGGGCTGCTGCTGGGCTGGTATCATTCACGCACATCACGCCGACACTAGAGCGATCCCATGAGCGACATGACCTTCGAGCGAATGATTTCCCAAATGACGCCGGCGATCTATCAGAGCCTGAAACAGGCGGTATCGCTGCGCAAGTGGCCAGACGGGCGGATGCTGACCCCCGAGCAGACCGAGCTTTGCATGGAAGCCGTGATGCGCTACGAGCATGAAAATAACGTGCCTGAGGACAGCCGTATTGGCTATCTCGAGCAGCGTACCTGCGGTGCGGCTGCCAGTGGTGCGGGGGTATCCGCGGAGATGGCGGGGCTTGCCCGGGATGCCAGTCGTGACTGAAGTGCTTGCCCACGGTTGTCTGTCCAAGATGGGGGTCGAACCCGACTCCCCCGCGCGCTATACCCTCAAGGCTGGCGAGAACCGTCTGCCGCTCAACGACTACCTGGGCCACACCCTGCGCCTCGAGTGGAGTGGCGCCATCGCCTGCACCCACTGTGGGCGAGCCACCAAGAAAAGTTTTGGCCAGGGGCACTGCTATCCCTGCTTCAAGCGCCTCGCCCAGTGTGACAGCTGCATCATGAAGCCTGAGCTGTGTCACTTCTTCGCGGGGACCTGTCGTGACCCACAGTGGGGTGAACGCTTCTGTTTTCAGCCCCATGTGGTGTACCTGTCCAATGCTTCCGGGCTCAAGGTCGGTATCACCCGCGGTACTCAGGTACCTACTCGCTGGCTGGACCAGGGTGCCATTCAGGCACTGCCCATTCTCGAGGTCGATACGCGCCAGCAGTCGGGCTTCGTCGAAGTGCTGTTCAAGGAGGAAGTCTCTGATCGCACCAACTGGCGAGCCATGCTCAAGGGCCAGGTCGAGGAGCTGGACCTGGTGGCCGAGCGTGATCTTTTGCTGGAGCGGCTATCGAGCGGGCTATCGAGCCTGCGTGAGCGTTTCAGTGCTGATGCCATCCGGGTGCTGGATGATAGCGTTCGGCATTTTGCCTACCCTGTACTGGAACATCCCACCAAGGTGACGTCGCATAACCTGGATAAACATCCGGTGGTGGAAGGTACCTTGATGGGCATCAAGGGGCAGTACCTGATGTTCGATAGCGGAGTGATCAACCTGCGCAAGTACACCGGGTACGAGATTTCCCTCGCTGCTTGAGGTTCCTCTGTCGCCTTGCCAGGATCGCCCCCAGTCAATGACGCGGTGGATGGTAAGAGCCAAGGAGAGGTGCCATGTACGTGCTGCATATTGCCAATCGTCAGATGTCATCCTGGTCACTGCGGGCCTGGATGACCCTGCGCCAGGGGGATATCCCCTTCGAGCTGGCCTTTCATCCGTTTGATGAGCAGGGCGACAGCTTTGACGCCTTTCGTCGCTTCTCACCCAGCGGCAGGGTCCCTTGTCTGCATGATGGCCATCAGGTCGTGTGGGATTCTTTCTCCATTGTCGAGTATCTGGCTGAGCGCCATCCTGGCGTCTGGCCCGCTGACCCCGGGGCTCGGGCCTGGGCCAGAAGTGCCTGCGCCGAGATGCACTCAGGGTTTCTCGCACTGCGCGAGCAGTGCCCAATGCACTGTGCCTTGCGCGTCAGGCTCCATCAGCTGAGCCCCGAAGTGTTGCGAGATATCGAACGTCTCAATGAGCTGTTTGAGGATGGCTTGGCGCGCTTTGGCGGCCCTTACCTCGGCGGCGGGGCGTTTTTTGCCGTGGATGCCTTTTTCGCCCCGATAGCCTTCAGGCAGCAGACCTACGATCTTCCCATGGAGGGTCAGGCGCGAGACTATCTTGAGCGCCTGCGCGCGCTACCTGCGATGCAACAATGGCAAAGCGAGGCGCTGGAAGAGCCCTGTCGCGAGCCGGAGCTTGAAGCGCAGATCCGCGCCAGTGGAACCGTACTGACAGATCTGCGCTAACGGACGGCTAGCGTGCCTGTGCTGACCGGATTGTATAAACCAACCTATGCTTACTCACCTGTGCTGGCCGGCCGGATGCGTCAATCTTTTGAATCGGGTTCGCTGGCCTGCGCTGTTGGTGGCATCAGGTGCCTGGGCAGGTTCTGGCGTCTGGCATCTGTCCTCGGTCCATAGTAGGTCGACAGGTAGTCGAGAATGGTGTCTTCCATTTCCGGGTTGAATTGCCAAAGGCCCTGGGTCTCCTGCATCCAGTCGATCAGGTAGGCCCAGTGGTCGCGTGAGCCGCGATTCTGGGTCACCAGGGCGGCCGAGTGACAGATGGTGCAGTTGCCCTTGACCATTTGCCAGCCTTCGCCCATCACGAAGCCACTGTCAGGATCGATACCAGGTCCCTCATCGACAGACGCCACCGCCGACGTCGCCGGTCCATCGTCCTGGGCGGCTGCCGGAGCCAGGCCCAACGGGCTAAACAGTACCGGGCCGACCAGCAGGCTGACCAGCAGTGGTCTGGACTCCCTGCTCGCTAACGTGATACGTAACCCCATGCCTGTTCCCCCCTCAGCCGACGTGAACCGCGATGCGATGGCAGGCGTTGTTGAGATAGCCCTTGGGATTCCAGCCAGGGACCACCATGGGCTGCGACGCGCCGTGCTGGTCAACGGCCCTGGCCCAGACCTCGTAGTAGCCGGGTTCGGGGAACGCAACCTGGGTGGTAAAGCGCTGCCAGGCCAGGCGGTTGGGCGCGTCTCTCAGGCTGGCCTTGTGCCAGGTGGCGCCGAAGTCAATCGAGGTGTAAACCTCCGAGACGGACAGGTCACCGGCCCAAGCGTGGCCGCGCACCTCCAGCGGCTGGCCCTGTGCGTGTTCGATGCCAGAGCGGGGATAGGTGATCAGTGACTTCACCGGCATCGACTGGATGGTGACAAAGTCCTCCTTGACCACCTCGGTGCCCGGGGCCACTGGGTTGGCCGGTATGCTGTAGGAAGGTGGCGCCATCTTGGCCCCATCGTGCTTCTGATTGCGCACGACGATCTGCTTGAGCCACTTGCCCGATACCGAGCCCGGCCAGCCACCGCACACCAGGCGTAGCGGGTAGCCATTCTGGTAGGGAATATCCTCGCCGTTCATGGCCCAGGCGATCAGCGACTCATCCTCCAGGGCTTTTTCCATCGGCACGCCGCGAGAGATCGCTTCCTTGTCGGCGGCCCCGCTGGCATGGCGATCGGCGCCGTAGTAGCCGATATAGACGGCGTCATCGGCCACGCCGCAGGCTTCCAATACGTCACGCAGACGGACGCCGGTAAAGGTCGGGCAGGCCACCGCACCGGTGGTCCACTGATTGCCGCTGGCCCCAGGGACGAACTCGCTGCGACCGTTGCCGCCGCACTCTACCTGCAGTTGGTAGGTGTGTGCGGAGAAACGCTCTTGCAACTCGGCGATGGTAAAGGTGGTGGGGTTGAGGCATGACTCACCGCTGATTTCCAGCGTCCAGGTGGCGGGATCGATCTCGGCTCGTTCCGGGGGCAGACCGTTGTTGCGCACGAACATGTAGCGGGCCGGGGTGATGTCGTCGTCAAGCAGGTGGGCCGGTGTCTCGGCGTTGATCGGTCTGTCGTTGAGAACGATCAGCCCCTCCTTGCCTTCAATCTCGAAGGCTTCTTCGCTCTGGGCCAGGGCGGCGGGAATCAGCCCGCTTGGCATATGCCTGGCGAAGGGGATGCTGGCGCCTAGTGCAGCGCTCATGGCCAACAGGCTGGACCTTCGCAAGAAACCTCGTCGACTGACAGGGTCCGTTTCACGGCCCCACAGAAGTCGGTCGGCTTGGATGGGGTCTTCTCGGTACAGGGCGTGCAGGCCCTTGGTGCGCCGGCGCATGGGGGCTCCTTATCGTTATTGGGTCTTTCGTTATGCCAGGGTGTTGTCAGAGTAGGCAGTCCCGTAGTGACCGGCCAGGCCAGTGGCGTATCGATGATGGAACCAGCATAGGACGAAGCGTCAGACGAAGCGGTTCTGCAGCACGAGGCGTTTGTGCAGCTCGAAGCGGTTCTGCAGCTAGAAGCGGTTCTTAAGTGAGGTCAGGCGAGATGGGCCGCGAACGCCGCCAGCAAGGGTGACATCGCAGAAGGTACGACAGTCAGAACAGTGACCCCTGCCGCTGGGGAGGCCTGAAGCTGGAGGTATCCAGCGTCGTTTCATCGCGCTGTGGCAGGCCAAGGCGACGGCAGGCCTTACGGTAGCGCTGATCGAGCAGGTCGGCGAAGACTCCTTGGCCGCGCATGCGGTGACCAAAACGGCTGTCGTAGTCCTGTCCGTTGCGACACTGGCGAATCAGGCTCATGACCTTCGCTGCACGTTGTGGGTAATGGTGCTCGAGCCACTCTGCAAACAGTGGGGCGACTTCATGGGGTAGACGCAGCAGCATCCAGCCTGCACTGCTGGCCCCCGCGTCTTTCGCAGCGCTCAGCAAGGTTTCAAGCTCATGGTCGGTCAATCCGGGAATGACCGGCGATATCAGGGCGCCGGTGGGGATGCCGAGAGCCGCCAGCTCGTGCAAGGTTTTCAGCCTTGCCTTGGGCGAGGCAGCCCTGGGCTCCAAGCGCCGTTTGATATCGTCATCCAGGCTGGTGAGGCTGATCATGACCTTGACCAGCCGCCGTCTCGCCAAGGCTTGTAACACCTCCTTGTCGCGCAGGATCAGCGTGCTCTTGGTGATCAAGGTGACCGGGTGTCGGCATTCCAGCAGCAGCTCAAGTAACGCCCGCGTAGAGCGGTACTCGGCTTCGATGGGTTGATAGGCATCGGTATTGCCGGACAGGTTGATGGGGCGGCAGACGTACTGTGGTTTGCACAGCTCTTCACGAAGCCGCTCCACCAGCCCGGTTCGGGCGATCAGGCGTGTTTCGAAATCGATCCCGGGGGACATGTCCCAATAGGCATGACTTGGCCGCGCATAGCAGTAGATGCAGCCATGCTCACAGCCTCGGTAAGGATTGATGGAGCGGTCAAAGGGCAGATCGGGTGAGCGATTCCACGACAGGGCGCTCTTGGCGGATTCTGTTGCCGTTACCGTAGCGATGCGCTCGGGCATCGCCTCCTGCCACCAACCATCATGCTCCGCTTCGCTGCGGGTCGGGGCAAAGCGGTTGGCCGGTGAGAAGGTGGCACCGCGTCCCTTGATCGGATCCATCGGGTCTGATCCTCGGCCGTTTTCGATGGTCATAGGTTAGTAGATAACTGTTTTTATATCCAGTGTTTTGGCGCTCGCGAGGGAAGGGGGCGCAACGACAAGAGGCCGCCCAAGGGCGGCCTCTTGTTGGCTTACCAGGGAAGCGCTACTGCTTCGGCGTAAAGGAGCCGGCTTCCTGGCGCTGGGGGTATTCTTCAAAGGTGGCCATGAAGTCCGCCACGATCTTGCCTACGGGACCAAAGGCGTACATGCGACGCAGCTGCCAGTCGTCATAGTAGGAAGAATCCAGCGGGGCCGCCTCGAAGGGGTCCGCCTGCAGGTCGATCAAGAGCGGGGCCTTGAGCTGGGTCTGCGGACGCCGCCATGCGTCCATCCCCTCATGCTCCTGGATGCTGAAGTGGGCCTTGAAGCGATCGAAGCGCACGGCACCCAGCGAACCGTCATCGACGAAGGCGAAGAAGGTGTTGCGCGGCCATTCGCCGGCATCTTCGGCACCGGTAAGGTTAGGCAGCAGGTTGTAGCCATCGAGGTGGACGTTGAAGTCCTTGTCACCGGCGCTGTAGCCGTCGAGCAGCTTCTGCTTGATGTCGGGCTCACCCGCGGCGGCGATCAGCGTCGGGAACATGTCCTCCAGTGACAGGATCTCGTTGGAGACCTGTCCCGGTGCGATATGGCCCGGCCAGCTCATCATGAATGGAACGCGAATACCGCCTTCCCAGGTGGTCGCCTTTTCGCCGCGGAAGGGCGTGGTGCCACCGTCGGGCCAGGTGAACTTCTCGGCGCCATTGTCGGTGGTGTAGACGATGATGGTGTTTTCATCAGCGCCCAGCTCTTCGAGCTTGTCGAGCAGGCGACCCACGAGAGCGTCATGTTCGACCATACCGTCGGCGTAGACACCCAGTCCGGTGCGGCCTTCGCTCTCATCCTTCAGGTGGGTGAAGATGTGCATGCGGGTGGTGTTGTACCACACGAACCAGGGCGTATCCGAGGCTTCCTGGCGCTCGATGAAGTCCTCTGTCGCGGCCAGAAATTCTTCATCGATGGTTTCCATGCGCTGCTTGGTCAGCGGGCCGGTATCCTCGATCTGGCCATCGGCGGTGGAGCGAATGACGCCACGTGGGCCGAACTGCTCACGGAATTCTGGGTCACCCGGATAGTCGGGGTTTTCCGGTTCTTCTTCCGCATTCAGGTGGTAGAGGTTGCCGAAGAACTCGTCGAAGCCATGATTGGTCGGCAGGTACTCGTCGCGGTCACCCAGGTGGTTCTTGCCGAACTGGCCGGTGGCGTAGCCCATCGGCTTGAGGATTTCGGCGATGGTGGGGTCTTCCGGCTGCAGGCCGAGGGGGTCTCCTGGCATGCCAATCTTGAGAAGACCGGTGCGTTTGGGCGACTGCCCAGTGATAAAGGCCGAGCGACCGGCGGTACAGCTCTGCTGACCGTAGGCATCGGTAAAGCGGATGCCTTCCTCGGCAATGCTGTCGATGTTCGGGGTGGTATATCCCATCATGCCGCTGTTATAGGCACTGGTGTTGAACCAGCCGATATCGTCACCCATGATCACCAGGATGTTTGGCTTGTCCGACGAATCGTCCTCTTCGGTAGCCGCGGCAGGCTGGATGCTTGCGGCAAGGCTGACAGCTGCCAGCGATGCCACCACGATGCCCTTCCAGGGCGTACTGGATACCGACGAATGCAATCTCATGATCACTCCTTTTCGTTAGCGTGTTTCAGTGCATGATGCGAAAACGGCTTGGTTACCGCGGTGGTGCTACGGTATCTCCGGGTCTTGCGACGCCTTGCCAGGTCTGGCGTCTTGAAGCGAGAGAGTAAGGTCCTTGTGTGTCATGGGAGAGGGGGCGCGTTTCCCCAAACGCGACGCACTGAAGCATGCGCAAGGCATGCCTCAGTGCGTAAGGCGACTGCAGAGCAGCATAGTTGCTGAATATCCTGTGTCGATATGACATTTCGGCAACTCCCTGATCGTTATCAATGTTATGAGACATTTATGCCGGGCAGAGCGGCATTCCGCAGGCGCCAGCATCCGCTCGTGCGTGATCGCCGTGGGTTCGCATGTCTTCCAGATGGCGTTACTGCCGTCAGCAGCCGTTCGGTGGTCAGCTGGCCGTTTGAACGTGCGCTTCCAAGGATTGCCGAGGCCTGCAGCTGGAGTCTGGTGGCAGCGTCGAAGGGATGCGCTCCCTCAAGAGGGGCTGGCTGGGCGGAGCACAGGAGGGAGGTCGACTCAGGGCGTTGTACACGCCACTCAGGTGATGCAGAAGCCGTTGAGGCGATCTGCTAAGCTCGCCCTTTCGACTCCGCCGCTGTCGTCCGGCGAGCGGACCACTTGAAACGCCGCTGTATGCAGCGCTCCAGCCCACCGGATGATCTGACGTGCCCGAGCTGAACCCGCCCCCGACTCTCACCGAGCTGCTTGACAGCATTCCCCCTCTGGATCCTCTGGCACGGCAGCGCGCCTGCGCTCGTCTTGACCGTCTGACCAAGCCGCCGGGTAGCCTGGGCAAGTTGGAACACCTTGTGGCGGACCTGGCGGCAATGACCGGGCAGGCATTGCCGCGTGTCGACCCTCCTGCCGTCATTGTCTTCGCTGCCGATCACGGGGTAGCGGCGGAGGGCGTGTCGGCGTTTCCTGCCTCCGTCACGGCGCAGATGGTGGCCAACTTTGCCCAGGGTGGGGCCGCCATCAATGTTTTCGCCAGACGCCTCAAGGCTCGCCTGGAAGTGGTCGATGTAGGTGTGTCCACATCCTGCGCGGGAGTGGCAGGCGTTGCCGTTGATCGAGTCAGAAGCGGCACCGGCAATATCGCCAGGGAAGATGCCATGAGCCAGGATGACGTGCAGGCTGCCCTGAACGTCGGTGTCCGCGCCGCGCGGCGTGCCACCGATCAGGGTGCCGGGTGCCTGATCTTGGGGGAAATGGGGATCGCCAATACCACCGCGAGCAGTGCCTTGCTGGCCGCCTTTACCGGGCTCTCGGTGGATGCCGTGACCGGACGCGGCACGGGTATCGATGATCAACGTCTACGCCATAAGCGTGAGGTCATCGGCAGGGCGCTGGCCCGCGGAACCGGGCGCACGGCACTGGATACCCTGGCGCGGTTCGGTGGGCTTGAGATTGTGGCCATGGCGGGAGCCTGCGTGTCCGCTGCGGCCAGTCGCACCCCGGTGCTGGTAGATGGTTTTATCGCCACGGTGGCGGCGCTCGCCGCGACGCGCCTGGCCCCCGGTGTGCGCGACTACCTGGTGTTTGGTCATCGCAGCGATGAAGCGGGGCATGGCGAGGCCCTGGCCGCCCTCGGCGGGGAGCCACTGCTGGCGCTCGGCCTCAGACTGGGCGAGGGCAGTGGGGCTGCCTTGGCCTATCCGCTGCTGCAAAGCGCCTGCGACATGCTCGCAGAAATGGCGACCTTCGATGATGCCGGCGTCGATGCTGGCCAATGAGTGTCGATGGCAGCGAAGGGAGTCGGTGGGCCTCGATGAATGCAGCAAGCGAGTGGCAGGCGGTCCTTGCCGATAAAGCGCCGGAGGGCTTGTCCTGGTTTGAGCCGCTGGGCCTGGCCCCCTTCAGCAGTGTTGGGCTCATCGTGGTGGTGCTGGCGCTGATCCTGGACCTGTGGCTGGGTGATCCTCGCTGGCTGCCACACCCGGTGGTGGGGATGGGACGTTTGATTGCCAAGCTGGAGAGCGTCCTCAATCGTGGCAGCCAGATAGGGCGTCGCCTCAATGGCATAGCGCTGGTGCTGATCGTGGTGGGGCTGGTGTGGGCCGCATCGGCGTTCGCCCTTGGCCTGGCAGCCTCCGTCAGCCCCTGGTGGGGCTTGGCGCTGGAACTGCTGTTGATATGGACGTGCCTGGCCTGCCGAGGATTGGTGCTGGCAGCGCGGCAGGTGGCGGTTCCTCTGATGGCCGGCGACCTGGCGAGCGCACGCCTGGCGGTGTCGGCGATCGTGGGGCGCGATACTCGCGAGCTCGATGAGACCGGTGTGACCCGCGCCTGCGTGGAGAGCGTGGCCGAGAACACCGTCGATGGTATCACCGCCCCCCTGTTCTGGGCGCTGGTAGGCGGAGCGCCGCTGGCGCTGGCTTACAAGGCGATCAATACCCTGGATTCCATGGTCGGCCACCGCAGTGAGCGCTACCTGGCGTTTGGCTGGGCAGCGGCGCGACTCGATGACCTAGTCAACCTGGTGCCGGCACGGCTGACGGCGCTGGCCATGTGGCTGGTCATGTGGCTGTTCATGTGGCTAGTCCGGTGGATAGTGCCAGCGCCTCTGCGCGGCGACTATCAGGTGCATGGCAATGTACAGGGCGCGCTTGGTGCGACCCGCCGCCAGGCACCGTCTCACCCCAGTCCCAATGCGGGCTGGCCTGAAGCCATGGTGGCAAACCTGCTGGGGGTGCAGCTGGGAGGTATCAATCGGTATGGCGAGCAGGTCAGCCGGCGCGCCGTACTCGGCACACCGTTGCAGCCACTGAGGCCTGCACACATCGCGGCGGCGATTCACTGTCTTTACGCCGGCACTCTGGGCAGCCTGATAGTGATGTCGTTGGCGATACTGGCTCTGGGGAGTGTGGCGTGAATCAGCGAGGGACGAAGGCGGACTGGCCCGAACATGGCGGGCAGGGCCTGGTGTTACTGCAGCGGCTCGGCCTGGCGGGGACCGAACCGCGGCTCGACCTCAGTGCCAGTCTCAACCCCCTGGGGCCTCCCGATTGGCTAGCTGATTGGCTGAAGGACAGTCTGGAGAGCGCCCGGCACTATCCTGATCCTGGCCACCCTGCGGCCTATGCGGCCTTGGCAGCCGCGTTGGGTCTCGGCGCTGATCGGTTGCTGTTGACTAACGGTGGCGCCGAAGCCATCCATCTTGTGGCCAGTGCATACCGAGGCGGGCGCGCGCTGATCGTCGAACCCACCTTTGGAGAGTATGCGCGAGCTTGCGCGCTCAACGGGATCGCCGTCGAGCGATATGAGCTGAATCCCGAGGGTGCGCCGCTGGATATCGAACGGTTGACGTCTCGCCTGGACGCCTCCGCCGACAAGGTCGATCTGATATTCCTCTGTCGGCCCAATAATCCCACCGGTGCCTGCATGGCCCGCGAGGACGTGGTGACATTGCTAGAGGCGGCAAGACGCCGTGGGGCTCTGGTGGTGGTGGACGAGGCCTTTGTCGACTTTGCCGACCCTGGAATGTCATTGACGGCGCTGGTGGACCAGGGGCTGCCGCTGATATTGCTGCGCTCATTGACCAAATTTTACGCCCTGGCTGGCCTGCGCCTTGGCTACCTGGTGGCGTCAGCGAGCTGCTGTCGGCGGCTGCAGCGTCATCAGCCAGCGTGGAGCGTCAATGGACTGGCCAGTGCCCTGGTGCCGGCCCTTCTGGCGGATACCGACTTTGCCAGCAGGACGCGGGACTGGGTCATGGCCGAGCGTGCCTATCTGCCACTGGCGCTGGGCAGGCTTGGCCTGGTCGCCCTGCCGACCCAAGCCAACTTTGTCCTGTTTCGCCCGCCAGGGGCGCCATCCCGAGCAAAAGGTGAAGGCCTCGTCAGACACCTGGCGCGTGATGGCGTCTTGGTTCGTCACACCCACACCTTCGCTGGCCTCGACGGTGCCTGGGTGCGTGTGGCATTGCAGCAACGACAGGGGAATCAGCTGCTGATACGGCGGCTGGAAGAGTGGCGCGATTCGCCACAGGCAGAGCGGTGGGGCAGCGGCGCATGATCGTCTTTATCGCGGGAGGCGTTCGCTCCGGAAAGAGTCGTATCGCTGAACAGGCGGCTCTTGCGCTGCACGCTGACAGGCCCAGTAGCCAGCTCTGGTATCTGGCGACGGCTCGCTCCAGTGACCGCGAAATGGCGGCTCGAGTGGCCCGTCACCGGGCCCGCCGTGATCGCCACTGGCGCACCCTGGAAGCACCGCTGCAGCTGCTCGACCCCTGGCGTACCGTGGCTCCTGGCGATAGCGTCCTGCTGGATTGCCTGACCCTATGGACAAGCCAACGCCTGTTTGCCGACGGCATCGATCCCGGCCCAAGGCGCCAGGCAGCACGGCTTGCTCAGGCGGAGCTGGCGGCCGTACTGGCCGATGCGCGTCAGCGGGATATCCACCTGGTCGTGGTGTCCAACGACCTCAATGAGGAGCTACCTGCCCAGGATGCGCTGGTGCGCTGGTATGTGCGAGAACTGCAGCGGCTACATCGGCTACTGGCACGTCGGGCCGACCGGGTGATCGAAGTGGTGGCAGGGCAGATGATTGAGTGGCCGGTAGTGGCCAAGACTAGTGATGCGACAGTGGCTCCCTGACGGCTGGGCCCGCACCTCTGACAGGACAGCGTGCAAGGAAGATGCGGCAGGAGAATCTGGTGAAAGACATGACAACACGCTGTGCGCCGATGCTGGCGGGTCTGGGGCTGGCGATCCAGTTTTTGACCCGGATACCGCTGCCGATCGCGATCGACTGGAATGACGCCAATCGGCGCTGGGCGGCACGTTGCTACCCGCTGGTGGGGCTCGCCATAGGCGGGCTATTGGCGTCGCTGGCGGCTGCCTCCAGTGCCTTGCCGGACCCGCTGAGAGCGCTGTTGCTGCTGACCCTGTGGGTCGGCGCGACCGGCGGGCTGCATCTGGATGGTGTCATGGACCTGGCCGACGCCCTTGGCAGCAACACCTCGCTGGAACGTCGCTGGGAGATCATGAAGGATCCCCAGGTGGGCAGTTTCGGCATCCTGGCACTGGTGTTTCTGCTGGCATGGAAGGGAGCACTGCTGTGGTGCTGGCTGGCGCTGGAGGCACCACTGTGGGGGCTTGTGGTACTGCCCGCCCTGTCCCGGGGGGCGGCGGTAGCGCTTCTGATCAGCGTACCCGCTGCCCGGCCCCAGGGGCTGGCCTATCAGTGGCAACAGGGGCTCTACTGGGGCGACCTCGCGCTTGCCTTGCTGCCCTGCCTGGCCTTGGTGCTGGTGGCTCCGTTGTTCGGGCTGCTGGGCATGGCGCTGGCCATGGGGGCCTTTACCTGGTGCTTTGGTCGCGGGATGATCCAGGCCTTTCGCGGTATCAACGGCGATATGCTGGGCAGCGCCATCGAAGGAGGAGAAGTATGGCTTCTGATAGTTGTCTCGAGCTGGTGGTGGTTCGCCACGGGCTGACGCAATGGAATCTCGACAAGCGGTATCAAGGTCAGCGGGATATTCCGCTGCTGATGCCCGACGCGCTTGGCGATATGGACCGCCTGCGGGACGAACTCGCCGATGAGGTCTTTGACGCGGTGGTGGCCAGCGACCTGACGCGCTGCTGTCAGACGCTCGCCCATATTGCCGAGGGGCGAGGCTGGCCCGCTCCACGGTTGGACCGGCGCCTGCGCGAGAATGACTTTGGTGAATTCGAAGGCCGCCAGTGGGAAGAGCTCAAGGATGATCCGGTGTACCGCGACTGGATCGACAGCGCCGGCGAGCTGGCCCCGCCGGGGGGCGAATCCGCCCAGGATCTGCGCGAGCGACTGGCGCTGGCGCTTGATGCGATCTTTGATGCCGCCGTCGAGGCGGGGCACCGGCGAGTGCTGGTGGTCACCCATGGCGGCGTGATCCGTGAACTGAGACGTGAGTTCGAGGGCGTCCCGTTCTGGCAGGGCGTCGTTGGCCAGGCGGCCGGGCGACGCTGGACACTGACCCGACAGGCAGGGGAGATCACATGCACGTCTTCCTCGGCGGTGCCCACAGTGGCAAGCACCAGCGAGTAGCAGAGCAGTACCCTGGCGCCCGCTGGTGTAAGGCGCATGAGTGGTTGAGCGGTAGCGTCGACGCGCTGGGTTCAGCGGAGTCGCTGGTCGTCTGCGACTGGTTGGACTGGCTGACCTGGGCGTTGCCCAGGGCTTCCGATCAGGAGTTGCAAGGCCAGTGGCGCGACGCCTTCACGCGGCTGCGCTCGGGGCCTGGTCCGCGTATCGCGATCGTGCAGGAGGTCGGGCGTGGCATCGTGCCCGTCGACCCCGAACAGCGTCGGCTGCGTGACCTGATGGGCTGGCTTGGCCAGGATGCCTGCCAACAGGCTGACTCGGTCACGTTGGTGCGCCATGGTCTGATGATGCCGCTGTCCGGTGCCCTTCCTTGATGCTGGGGGCATGCCGCCTGATCTGTGTCGTTGACGCCCGTCACCCGGGTTGCTAGCTTACGTCCACTCTCAGGTGCCCCAACCAACGTGCAGGACGGCCCCGGCGTCAGCCTTCTTACTTCGCAAGGCGCGCGGGTCACGAACGTCAATAGACACGTGGGGTGAAACGGGAAGTCGGTGTGAACCCGGCGCTGCCCCCGCAACGGTGATCGAGTCAAGCGTGCTTCATCATGCCACTGTGCTGCCTCTAGACAGGCCACGGGAAGGCAAGCGCGCCAGAGCCACAAGGGCTCTGCTCGTAAGCCCGGAGACCGGCCTGAAGAGCCATGCCAAGGGGCGGTGGGGTCCCGGTGCACGGCATCTCTTGTTGCTGGCGCGTCTCGGCTGACCTCATGCCTTGACGAGCTGCCGGGTCATCGTCGTCAGCGACCGGCGATGATTCGACGACAGGCGTGCCAGCGCCACGTCAGGTTTCCCTCCCGCTCCTCGGCCTTCAAGGGTTCATGCCGTGCGGGGACGCGCGGCACCAAGGGATACACCGATGTCGTCTTCTTGCTCTTCTGCTGTTCCGTCAGTCCAGTGTCGTCAACGTTTGACCGCTCGCCATGCCGTGATGGTCGCTGGACTTGCTGCTGCTCCCTGGCTCCTGGTGGCACAGGCCAACGCCCAGTCGTCCACGCCTGCCATGCCAGCGGTCTCTGTTGAATCAGCCCCTGTCGAATCAGCGACTGTTGAATCAGCCCCTGTCGACGCTACTTCTGCGGAAGCTGCTACGGGTAAAGCGGCAACTGCCGAGCTTGATCCTGTGGTCGTTTCTGCGACGCTGACGCCGCGCACGGCCAGTCAGTCGCTGTCCTCGGTCAGCGTCATCGATCAGCAGGCCCTCGAGCGGCGAGATCCGGTCAGCATCGTCGATGCGCTGCGTGGCCAGCCCGGAGTCGACATTTCCACCAACGGAAGCTTTGGCAAGCAGGCCAGCGTCTATCTGCGAGGTACCGGTTCCTCTTCCACCGTGATGATGATCGACGGCATTCGCCTGCGTTCGGCCACCAACGGGGGGCCTGGCTGGCAGTATCTCGAGCCGCGCATGTTTGAGCGTATCGAGGTCGTGCGTGGCCCCCGAGGCACGCTTTATGGCGCCGACGCGGTCGGTGGAGTGGTGCAGCTGTTTACCGACAGCCCCGATGAGCAAGGGCCAACGCCCAGCATTGAGGTCGGCGGTGGCTCCTTCAATACTCAGCGGGCCTCGGCCAGCCTGTCGGGCCGTGATGGCGGCACTTCCTATCAGCTCAGCGCCACCCGCCTGGACAGTGACGGCACCGAGATCCGCGACGGCGGCGACGACAAGGGCTATGACAACACCTCGGGCCTGGTCAGTCTGTCGCACACCTTCGACAGCGGTACACGCCTCGGGTTTCTTGGCCTGCGGGCCAGCGGCAACAGTGAATACGAGGGCGGGGATTCGGACTACGTTCAGCAGGTGGCCGGGGTCTATGCCGAGGTGCCCGTGACCGAGGACTGGTCGTCCAGGCTGACCCTGAGTGAAGCGCGGGATGAACTGGAAGATCACGCAGAGCCGACCGCCTTCGGCCCGGCCACGACGACCATGTTCGACACCGAGACCCGCACGCTGCGATGGGACAACAGCGTGCGCCTGGGCGCCCATGAAGTGGTCGCGGGAGCCGAGTACCTGGAAGACAAGGTCGACAGCACCACGGATTACGAAGAGACCAGTCGCGATAATGTGGCGGTGTTTGCCCAGGCGCTGATGGACTTTCAGCCATTCTCGGTGCAGGCGGGGCTGCGTCACGATGACAATGAGGCCTTCGGTGAAGAAGTCACTGGTCACCTGGCGCTGGGCTACGAACTGGACCCCTCGCACACCCTGCGTGCCAGCTATGGCACCGCCTTCCGTGCGCCCACCTTCAACGAGCTGTACTTTCCCGGTTTCGGCAACAGTGACCTGAATCCCGAAGACTCCGAGACCTATGAGCTCGGACTGCGCGGCCAGTACGACCTATGGTTCTGGGACCTGGCCGTCTACCAGACCGAAGTCGACGACCTCATTGCCAATGAGCAGCGTGGTACCCGCTTTGCCCCCTTTAACGTCAACGAAGCGCGTATCCGCGGGGTCGAGCTGGCCGCCGGTATCGAGCTCGATCAGTGGAGCCTGGCGGCCAGCGCGGCCTATACCGATCCAGAAGACCGGGACACCGGCAAGCAGCTGATTCGCCGTGCTTCCCAGACCCTGCGTGTGGACGCCGATCGCCAGCTGGGTGACTGGAACCTGGGAGCGTCCTTTGTCGCCCAGGACCATCGCTACAACGATGTGAACAACGACCAGCGGCTGGCCGGCTACGGCACCCTGGACCTTCGCGCTGGCTGGGCCTTTGCCCCGGACTGGAAGGCCAACCTGACCCTTGAAAACGTGTTCGACCGTGAATACGCGACGTCCCGTGCGTCTGCCTTCCAGGGTGGCTGGGACTACGAGAACCCGGGCCGTGCCGCCTACCTGAGCGTCGGGTTTAACCTGTGAGCGTTGGCCGTCGACGTCAATGGCGTGGCCTGAGAGGGTACCGAGCTCGACTGACATCGGTGCCGGCTGCGCTGTGCCTGGCGTTGACGGCTCTTGCTGCTGGATCCATGGCGCTGGCCGATGCCGCTCAGTCTCGCTGCGTGGTGGATGATAATGGGGCCGAGCTGTGTCTGGCGTCGCCTGCCCAGCGCATCGTCGCGCTGTCGCCCAGTGTGACGGAGCTTCTGTTCGCCGCGGGAGCAGGAGAGCGGGTGGTGGGTGTCGTCAGCTTCAGCGACTATCCAGAAGCGGCCCGCGAGCTGCCTCAGGTAGGCAGCTACGATCGCCTTGATCTGGAGGCCCTGCTGGCGCTGGAGCCGGACCTGGTGGTGGCCTGGGCCGGGGGTAATCCCGGCCAGCAGGTGGATCGCCTGGAGGCATTCGGTCTACCGGTGTTCCGCTCGGACGCCTCGGACTTCGAGCACATCGCCGCGACGCTGGAGCGCTTCGGCCGCCTGGCCGGTACCCAGGACACCGGAGATGCCGCGGCCCGCAAGCTGCGCGACTCGGTGGCGTCGCTCAGCGCGCGCTATAGTGACTCGCCGCCGGTCGAGGTCTTCTATCAGGTATGGGAGAAACCGCTGATGACCGTCAACGGCGAACACTGGATCAGTCGCGCGCTGGCACTCTGCGGCGGCGTCAATCTGTTTGCCAGCGAGGCGCCATTGGTGCCTCGCCTTTCACGGGAGGCGGTGTTGGCGGCGGACCCGGAGGTCATCATTACCGGAGGCATGGGCAAGGCCGATTCCACCTGGCTGGATGCCTGGCGAGCCTGGCCACAGATGACCGCGGTGGCGCAAGACAACCTGTTCTTCATCAATCCGGACCTGGTGCAGCGGGCCACGCCGCGGCTGGTCGAGGGAACACGCAGGCTGTGCGACCACCTGGAGACAGCACGTGAACGGCGCTAGAACGCTCAGCTCCCGCACCTCCCGACGGCGACCGCTGTGGGCTTTGCTGCTGGTGGGTGTGCTGGCTTTGCTGCTGGCCGTATCGGTGGGCAGTGTCGCGCTGTCACCGCTGGAGTTGTGGCAGACCCTGCTCGGACACGGTAGCCCCCTGCACCACACGCTGGTGTGGGAGCTGCGCCTGCCGCGTGCCCTGGCGGCCTTCGGGACCGGCGCGCTGCTGGCGCTGGCGGGTGCCTTGATGCAGGTGTTGTTGAGAAATCCGCTGGCAGACCCCTATGTGCTGGGTCTGTCGGGAGGCGCGTCAGTGGCTGCTCTTGGCGCCATGCTGGCCGGTCTTGGCGCTGCCCTGGTGTCCCTATCCGCCTTTGGCGGTGCCCTGATATCGATTCTGCTGGTGTTTGGTCTGGCCCACGGCAGCGGCAGCTGGTCGCCGGCAAGGCTGCTGTTGACGGGGGTGGTGATGGCGTCCGGCTGGGGCGCCATTATCACCTTCCTGCTGGCGGTCAGCCCAGTAGAGGAACTACCCGGCATGCTGTATTGGCTGATGGGAGACATGGCCTACGCGCGCAGTCCCTGGCCGGTACTGGTGGTGGCCGCGCTGGCCGGAGCCGTGCTGGTACCGCTGGGCAGGACCCTGAACGTGCTGGCGCGTGGTGGCCAGCAGGCGTTGGCTCTGGGTGTTGCCGTGCGACCTCTGGAATGGGGACTGTATCTGGGCGCGAGCCTGGCCACCGCCACCGCGGTGACCACGGCCGGTGCGGTAGGCTTTGTCGGCTTGATGGTGCCCCATATGTTGAGGCTGCGCTTAGGCGCCGACCAGCGGCTGATACTGCCGGCCTCGTTGCTGGCCGGTGGCGCCTTGCTGACGCTGGCAGACACCCTGGCGCGCACTCTGATTGCCCCTCAGCAATTGCCGGTCGGGGTGATCACTGCGCTGGTCGGGGTCCCGAGTTTTCTGTATCTGTTGCATCGAAGCCGCGGCTGAGGAGCGCTGATGACCACCTCGAACTCATCTGCACAGGCCCACAGGTCAGCTCCGCGACATGAGGCAGGGAGGACTGCGGACAGCGATGTCAGCAAAGGCCTGGCCTGTTCCGACCTGGTCATCGATGTGCCGGGGCGCTCGGGCGGCCAGCCCATGTCGATGGTGTTCGAACCCGGCAGCCGCTGGGGCATCCTCGGGCCCAACGGGGCCGGCAAGAGTACCCTGCTGCATACACTGGCAGGATTGAAATCGCCGAGAAGTGGCAGCGTGACGCTGGCCGGCAAAACTCTCCCTCGTTGGCGCCGCCGCTCCTTGGCCCAGCGCCTGGGAGTCGTCTTTCAGGAACGCCACGACGAATTTCCCGCTACGGTGCTGGAGACCGCCTTGATGGGGCGACATCCCTTCCTGCGCGCCTGGCACAACGAGTCCGAAGACGATATCCAACGCGCCTGGCTGGCGCTGGAGCGCCTGGACATCGCTCACTTGGGGGGGCGACTGTTGTCGTCCCTGTCCGGGGGGGAGCGCCAGCGGGTCAGTCTGGCGACAGTGCTGACTCAGGACCCGGATATCTGGTTGGTGGATGAGCCCACCAACCACCTCGACCTGCATCATCAGGTCGGCACCATGTCACTGCTGCACGAGCAGGCAAGCCATGGCGCCGCGGTGGTGATGTGCTTGCATGATCTTAACCTGGCAGCACGCTGGTGTGATCACCTGTTGCTGCTCTATTCCGATGGCAGTGCCTGCTGGGGGCCAAGTGACGCCATGCTGGTGCCAGCCGCCCTGGAGCGGCTGTACCAGCAGCCACTCAGCGTTGTTGAAGTCGACGGCGCCTGTGTCTTCGTGCCTCGCGTTGCCTCTGCCCCATGCTCCTTGAAACCGACACAGGGAAGGCCCCATGAGTCTGACGACACCTTCATCACGACACGTTGATCCCGAGCGCCATGCCCGGCGCATGGAAGCCAAGCAGCGCATCATGAACGAGCGCATCGCCCGTGCCGACAAGGAGCAGGGCGTGCTGCTGGTGTTGACCGGGCCTGGCAAGGGCAAGAGTTCCTCCGGCTTCGGCATGCTGGGTCGGGCCCTGGGCCACGGCATGAAGGTGGCGGTGGTGCAATTCATCAAGGGCGCCTTCTCTACCGGCGAAGAGGCCTTCTATCGTCGCCAGCCTGGCGTCACCTTTCACGTCATGGGAGAGGGCTATACCTGGGATACCCAGGACCGACGCCGTGACGTGGCCGCTGCCGAAGCCGCCTGGGACAAGGCCAGGGAATTGCTGGCGGACCCTGATATCGCGCTGGTGCTGCTCGACGAGCTGAATATCGCGCTGCGCCACGGATACCTCGATCTTGACCGGGTACTCGATGACCTGCAGGCAAGGCCACCTATGCAGCATGTGGTGATCACGGGCAGACATGCGCCGCAGCCACTGATTGAACTGGCCGATACCGTGACCGAGATGAAGGTCGTCAAGCACGCATTCAAGGAGCAGGGCATCAAGGCGCAGAAGGGCATCGAATTGTAGGGTGGCCGAACGGCAGTTCCTGGGTGTTGTGGAAGAGTGCGTGGGAAAGCTCGCGGGAAAGTGCGCGGGAACGGAGAGGGAAGGGTGTAATGGCAACGTTGATGATTCAGGGCACCACGTCGGATGCCGGCAAGACCACAGTGGTGGCGGGGCTATGTCGCGCGCTGGCCCGTCGTGGCGTCAAGGTGGCTCCCTTCAAGCCTCAGAACATGGCGTTGAACAGCGCCGTGACCGTGGATGGCGGAGAAATCGGTCGCTCGACGGCACTGCAAGCCCAGGCCGCCGGAGTGGCCGCCCACTCGGACATGAATCCGGTACTGCTGAAGCCTGAGAGCGACAAGGGCGCTCAGGTAATCCTGGCCGGCCAGGTACACGGCAGCATGGCGGCCCTGGACTACCACGCGTACAAGAGCACTGCGCGCCAGACCGTACTGGACTGCCACCGTCGCCTGGCCGAGCGCTTCGATGTGATTATTGCCGAGGGGGCGGGCAGTCCTGCGGAGATCAATCTGCGCGAGGGAGATATCGCCAACATGGGCTTCGCTGAAGCCGTGGACTGCCCCGTCCTGTTGGTGGGGGATATCGATCGCGGCGGCGTGTTCGCTCAGCTCTGCGGCACCCTGGCGCTGGTCAGCGATACCGAGAATGCGCGTATCAAGGGGTTTGTGATCAATCGCTTTCGCGGTGATATCGGGCTGCTGGAGCCGGGGCTCGACTGGCTGTCCCAGCGTGAAGCACGGCCGGTGCTGGGCGTTTTGCCCTATCTTCAGGGGCTGTGGCTGGACGCCGAGGACAGTCTGTCCCTGGAACAGGCACTCGATGAACACGAGGGGGAAGCGCTCAGGGTGGTGGTGCCTGCGCTGCCACGCATCAGCAATCACACGGACCTGGATCCGCTGCGGCTACACCCAGGCATCAAGCTGAGCCTGGTGGGTCCGGACCAACCACCGCCTCCGGCCGATGTCATCCTGTTGCCGGGCAGCAAGAACACCCGCGCCGACCTGGCTTGGCTGCGCCGCCAGGGCTGGGAGGCGCGAATTCGCCGGCATCTTCGTTACGGTGGTCGAGTGCTCGGCATCTGCGGAGGCTTTCAGATGCTGGGGGAGTGGATCGACGACCCCGACGGAGTCGAGGGCGAGCCGGGCGGTGTCGCAGGACTCGGCTGGCTTGCCATGACCACGACCATGCTACCTCGCAAGCAGTTGAAACAGGTCAGCGGTCGGATTGAACACGCCGGTGGGCACCGCAGTATCCACGGCTACGAGATTCATCAGGGAGTGAGTCGAGGTCCGGCACTGTCCCGGCCCCTGCTGCGGCTGGAAGGCCGTGACGAGGGCGCCGTCAGCGAGGATGGCCAGGTCATGGGCACCTATCTGCACGGACTGTTCGATGGACCCGATGCCTGCGAGGCGCTGCTCGCCAGGCTCGGACTTGACCCGCAGGCCCAGCGGCATGTTGACCTCAATGCCCACCGGGAACAGCAGCTCGATCGCCTGGCGGATGCCATCGAACAGCATCTGGACATGGATGCCCTGGTGCGACTGCTGCAGTAATGCGGGGCCTGGCGAATTAATCGCAGCCACCACCGCCGCTATCACCGCCACCTCCGCCACTGTCACCGCCGCCACCTCCGCAGCTATCACCGCTGCTGCCTCCGCCATCACCGCCAAACCAGTTGGCGAAGAAGGAAGCCCCTGCGTCCCGGCGGATAGCGGTGTCAACGGCAGTATCAGAGCCTTCGTGGCGGCTGGGGTGGGGCTGCGATGTAGGATGGGGCTGTGAATGATGAGCGTGGCTTGTCGGACTGCTGTCGGAGCTCATTTCTGCGACGCTATCGACATTCAAAGTCTGCTCGTCCCACTCCAGCTTGGCCTTGCGTCGGCGCTTCTGAATGACATTTCGAATGACATTGAAGAGATAGATAAGGAGGGGGATCGCAATCATCAGGGTGATGGCGATCTCAAGGACAATCATCATGGTGACAGGTTCTCGTTGTTGGAGACCCTATCCTAAACAGACGGAGAACGCAGGATCAGCGGTAGATGGAAGGCGTTATCGAACGGGGTTAAAAGACAGCTGTCGATCAAGCGCCTTGCCGGCGATGCCTCGGCGATACGGGGAAGGCACTCCGGTACGGTTCAGGACAAGGATGCTGCCGTTATCGCCCGATGCCCGGATATCAGCGTGATTCGTTCACAAAGGATGTGATGATCTCCACCACCCGATCGGGTTGTTCACGGTGGGGTACATGGCCGCATTCCTTCAGAATCTGCATCTGGCAGGGACCGGCTGGCAGTTCGGCGTAGCGGCGGGGCTGGGCTTCGGAGCCATACTCATCTTGATCACCGTGCAGAACCAGCACCGGACAGGTGATCTGGGCCAAGCGGTCATCCAGCGTCCAATCTCGGAAATCGGGATCCAGCCAGGTGTCGACCCAGGCGTCCAGCACCCAGCGGGCCTTGGCGCCATGATACTTTTCGAGTCGTTCCATCTGGCCGGGCCGAGCGAAGGCATCGCGGGCCTCGCCAATGCCGGCAAGAGTGCGCGGTTCCACAAAGGCTTGTGCGGCCATGGTGATCAGCCCATGGCAGTCACGGTAGCGAGCCGCTATCGCCGCCGCCATGGCTCCGCCCACGCTGTGCCCGACAAGGATGAAGCCCTCCAACCCCAGTGCTCGGTGTACCGCGGCGAAGCCTTGATGCGCTTCGTCGGTGACGAAGCTGTGGGGCAACTGCCCAGGATGTGCGCTGGACTGGCCGAAGCCCAGGCGGTCGTAGGCGATGACCTCGCGACCGGTCTTCCGGCATAGCCGTTCGGGAAAGTCCCGCCACAGCGCGATACTGCCCAGTGAGTCGTGCATCAGCACGAGTGGCACCCCAGTGGTGTCACCGCCGGGATGCCAACGTGCTACCTCAAGACCCGCTGACTCGGCTGAGGAGGCGAGTGTATCGAGACCCTGGTGCAAGGGGATCGTCATACGTTGGCGGCGGAAGGTCTGGGGGCTAACGGGGGCATCGCTGTTGAGCATGTCGAGGCGCTCGCTGGTGGAAGGCTGGTCCTACCATAGCGAGCATGCCCCAGGTTTGCCAAGCAAGCGCTTGGTTGAGTCGTGCTCTCTTGACGTGATCTCGCGTCGTTCTCTCGTGACGTGATCTAGCGTCTTGCTTTCATGAGTCTCAGGCGACGCTTCCGCCGGTTCAGGTGGCGACAGGAGGACTCAGAAAACGGCCGGGATCATCGGAGATGACGCTGGTCACCCCCCAGTCCCAGTAGCGCTGGAAGGCCAGGGGGTCATTGGCGGTGTAGCAAAGGAGCGCGGTGCCGCTTTCTACCACCTCCCGGGCGCGGGGTTCCTTCAATTTCTTCCAGTCGCAGTGAAGGCTGTAGGCCGTTATCGCCTCGACGTCTTGGCGCCACCCCTTGCCCACCTTGTCGGTAAGCACGCCCAGTGCCAGGTGTTCTGCTGAAGCGATGCTGCGGGCATGATCAAGCGCGGCCGGGCTGAAGGAGGAAACCAGGCGCCTGTCGTAGGGCAGGGCTTCCATCAACCGGGGAATCACCGATTCGGCCAGCGCTTCGGGGTCGCGGCCGCGAGTGATCTTGAGCTCCAGGTTGACCGCCATGTCACGGCGATCCAGCAGGTTGAGCATGTCGTCGAGTGTCGCCATGCGTTCACCGCGAAAGCGCTCTGCGTACCAGGCGCCTACATCGTACTCCTGTGCCTGCTCCAGTCTCAGCTTGGCCAGCTTGCCGCGACCGTTCGAGCAGCGACGCATTCCCGGGTCATGCCAGATCACCGGGGTTCCGTCGCCGAGCAACTGCACGTCGAGCTCCACCCAGGTAATACCGGCCTCCCATGCCAGCTGCACGGCACTCAAGGTGTTCTCCGGGGCGTGGGCCGATAGTCCACGGTGGGCCATCTGGCGGGGCAGCGCCAGAGGCGGCAAGCTTCGGTGAGTCATGGGCTCTCCTTGTCTGGCGTGGCGGCAAGACCATCGCAAAAGGCAGCGCCACGCAATGGGCCGATGATCCGCTGACGGCGTTGCCATCCGGCGTCGTCGGCTTGGTGCCAGGTCATCGTGACATATAAAGATGACCGATTGAGGAAGCCACCGGCCATGATCCTCGAACGCGGTCAGGACTCCAGCGAGAGCGTCAAGAATATGCTAGTCTCGCGGCTTTCGATGTAGGCTCCAGCCGTCCAGTCTTGCACGGTTGTGGCGCCCAAGGTATCAGCAATCAGAGGTCAGTGATGAAGGTCGTCAAAATCAACCAGCCCCAGCAACGAGAGGCCTGCCTGGCTCGCCTGTGCGCAGAAGCCTACGGGCACCAGGCGGGCATCGCACCGCTGGTGACCTTCGCTGGCGTGATCGGGGTCTTGTTCAAGCAGGAAGCGGCCCGGCTGATCGCGCTGGTCGACGATCAATCTCGCCCGGTTGCGCTGGCATTGCTGGTCAGTGACGAAGCGGGCACCAGCATGAACGTGGCACAGCTGACCTCGCTGGACCCGGACGCAGATACCGCGGGAGACAAGGGCGATGCGCCCAAGAAGAAAACCCTGAATCCGGCGCTGCGCCTGGTTGCCGAGCTTGCGCTACGTGCACCCCTGCGGGTGGATGTGGTCAGCGACGCACAGAAGGCGGAATTTACCGCTGCGGGGATCCAGCGTTGGTTGCAGGGCCCGGGTGAGCTGCAGATCGGACTGGGACCGAAGCATCCGGCGACCAGTCTGGATAATCTGCCGCGGACCTTGAGTGTGGACGACGCTTCTGTGGTGGCGAACTTCAAGCAGGACAAGGCCTTGTTCGAAGACTACAAGAATCGCTTTGTGCGGGGGCTTGAGAGCTTTCCGCAGACCCTGTAGCCAACTTGTCGGTTCACCCTAAAGCGAACGCTGTAGCGGGAATCATGTCCTGCACCCTCTGACGGGCGGGTCGGCGCTCACCGGGCAAGGTGGTTGTTGATCCGCTCACTGGCACCATGAACGGAGGAAGCCCGGGTCGCGCCGGCAGAGGCTCCAGGGTGGCCCTGGAGCCGGAGGCAGGCCGCTGTCGACGTTATGTCGCAGGCGCGCGGGCTTAGCCTTCGCTCAGGCTGAAGCTGCCCTTCATGATCGAAGAGTGACCGGGGAAGGAGCAGAAGAAGGTCAGGTCCTTGTCGTCCAGCCCTTCGGTGCTGAAGGTGATTTGCGTGGACTCTCCGCCGCCGATGACATCGGTGGCAGCCACAATGCGGTCATCGTCAGGCAGGTAGTTGTTGTCGAGCCCCGCCTGCATCCCCGCGGAGGCAATCTCCTGATAGGCATCGCTAGGTGCCAGCACCCAGTTGTGGCCCATGACATTCTTGGCCATGGTTCCGGAGTGCGTCAGCGTCAGGCTGACGGTCTCGCAACTCGCCGGTACGCTCATCTCGCTCTTGTCGTACTGCATCTGGTCGGTACTGTCGATCGTCAGCTGGCACTCCTCGGCCACCTCCGACTGGGCGGCGTCGTCAGCCCAGGCTCCACCCGCGACCGTCATTAGCGCGGCAGAGCAGGACAGCAGGGCAGCAGCAGAAATCAGGCTCTTCTTCATGTTAGCAATCTCGTCAGTGGGAGACGTCAGTGCGCCTTTCTCAGTGGACTGAACAGGGCCTGGCGGTCGTCGCATGAGGTTAAGGTCCATGAACGGCGATCCATCGCGGTGGTTCTGCCTCTGTGCAGCGCGTTATTCATGTATGCATTATAATGTCGATAATGTATACAGTTTGATGAGTGTCGATAACATCTATTGTCTTGTCAAGGCGAAGTGAGAGCGGCGCTTCGCTTTGCCCACACAACCTGGTGTGGGGTGTACCCTCAAATGCCGCCCGGCAGAGGAAGATGGAAGACATTGGGCTTGACCCCACTCGCGCATAGCGCTTGACTGGGCGTACATCCCGTTAGCAGTGTAAGGAATCTTTTCCATGGCCAAGCGGATTCAGTTCGCTCGTACCGGTGGTTCAGACGTACTGGAACTGGTGGATACGCCCACGTCGGCCCCCGGACCGGGTGAAGTGCGCGTTGCCAACGAGGCGGTCGGCCTCAACTTCATCGATATCTATTTTCGTACCGGACTCTACCCGGCGCCATCGCTACCCTCTGGGCTTGGCACCGAAGGGGCAGGCGTGATCGATGCCGTGGGTGAAGGCGTCGAGCATTTGCAGGTCGGGGATCGCGTGGCCTATGCCCAGGGGCCTCTGGGCGCCTACGCTGAGTTGCATACCCTGCCGGCCGACAAGGTCGTGGCCTTGCCCGAAGGCATCAGCTGCGAGACCGCCGCCGGGGCCATGCTGAAGGGCCTGACCGTGCAGTACCTGCTGCGCCAGACCTATCCGCTGCAGGGCGGCGAAACCATTCTGTTCCATGCCGCCGCCGGTGGCGTGGGTTCCATTGCCTGCCAATGGGCGAAGGCGCTTGGGGTCAAGCTCATCGGTACGGTCAGCTCCGACGAGAAGGCTGAGCTTGCCAAGCGTAACGGCGCCTGGGCCACCATCGACTACACCAAGGAAGACGTGGTGGAGCGTGTGCGTGAGTTGACGGGCGGTGCCATGGTCGACGTGGTCTATGACAGCGTTGGCAAGGACACTTGGGAGACGTCGCTCGACTGTCTGAAACCGCGAGGCTTGATGGTCAGCTTCGGCAACGCCTCGGGGCCGGTGGAAGGCGTCAATATTGGCATCCTCAACCAGAAGGGCGCGCTGTATGTGACGCGTCCCAGCCTCAATGGCTACGCGGATACGCCTGAGCGGCTGCAGGACATGGCGGATGAGCTGTTCGATATGATCGAGAGCGGCCAGGTGAAGATTGATGTGGCCCAGCGTTTCTCGCTGGCAGAGGCGGGCAAGGCCCAGGACGCGCTGGCCTCACGCAAGACAACCGGCTCGACGGTGCTGCTGCCCTGAGAGTCCCTCGCGCTTGACGGCGATCGTCGGGCGCAGGCAGCGAGTCCGCGTGGCGGGCTCGCTGGTCCAGCACTATAGTGATGCACCCAACTCTCGGATCATCTTTTCTCGTCGTCTCAGCGCGGCCAGTCCTTCATGGCCGAGTCGGTCTGCCACCTCAGTCAGTAGCCCTTGCGCCAACAGGAAGAAGGCGCCCATGGCGTTGGAAAAGAACAGGCTGTCGTTGGGTACCAGGAAGCGGTGTTCTGCGACCCGTGACAGCGGTGACGATTCGCTGTCTGTCAGCGCAATGATCCGGATACCTGCCTTTGCCGCTACCTTCGCGGTTTCCAGCACGCTGGTGGTGTAGGGAAAGCAACTGACCACGACCAGCACGTCACCCGCGTCCAGTTGAGCAAGGGCATCGGCCACTCCCTGTCGCCCCGCATCGAGCTCGGCTGCGTCGGCACGTAGCATGCCCAATCCATAGGCCATGAACTGCGCAAGCGAAGCAAACTGGCGCTGGCCGTGGATTCTCACCCTGGGTCCTGTGGCCAGCAGCTCGACGACAGCGTCATAGGTGCCCGCTTCCAGCTGGTGCAACAGCGCGGCAAAGTTCGCGCTTTCCTGGCGGCCCAGACGTGCCAGTCGCGCCACGCCCTTGCCCTCGTCCTGGTCCGTCGACAGCTTCGCAGCGAGGTCGCTGTAGAAATGCTCCCCGCCGTCGGCCACCTCGCGACGAAAGACCCCTTGCAGCTCGCCGAACCCGTCGAACCCCAGTCGCTGGGCAAGACGTGTCAGCGTGGATGGATTCACGTCGAGGCGCTGCGCCAGTTCGCTGATCGATGCCACCGCAGTGGACTGAGGGCTCTCGATCAGTGCCGTCAATACGGCCAGTGAGCGCCGCCCAAGACGCAGCGAGGAATGCCCCTCACGGATGCTCTCGGCGAGACGTTGAAGGTCAGCAAGATGGCGAGGCACCGGCGCGTTAGCAGGGGGAGAGGACGGCATCTTGGCTCCTTGTCTGAAACATTCGGCGATAGAGGCCATGTGAAAACAGCTGCTTATCTTGCCAGCTATCTCAGAAGACGCGTAGAGAAGGCGAGCTTTTGCAAATAATGCATTGAAACAATCTGAAAAGCATTTAATATTTGCATTTGTTGTTGGCGGTGATGATGTCGATGCCGCCCAGCCACTCGACCAGCGCCTGATCCTGAGCTCGTGCTCACCAGCAGATGTCTCGGTCAGATGCCCTGGCCGCCTCGACGCACGTGATCCGCCGTACCTTCTACCTGCCATGGGCCAACCACCCCGGGAGCCAGCATGAGCCGCGTCTTTCATCGCCATCTCACTTCTACCTACCCCACCGCGGTGGCCGGGGATGGTCCCTACCTCATTGATGCCAGTGGCAAGCGTTATCTGGATGCCAGCGGCGGGGCGGCAGTGTCCTGCCTGGGCCACAGCGATACCCAGGTGCAGCAGGCCATCGCTGAACAGGTCTCCAGGATGGCCTACGCTCATTCCAGCTTTTTCACCTCAGAACCGATGGAAGCGCTGGCCGATTTTCTGGTAGAGCGAGCCCCTGAGGGTATCGCCAGCGTGTACTTTGTCTCCGGCGGTTCCGAGGCGGTAGAGGCAGCATTGAAGATGGCGCGTCAGTACTTCCTCGAGATCGGCCAGCCGGAGCGTACCCAGGTCATCGCTCGTCGACAGAGCTACCACGGCAACACCTTGGGAGCCCTGGCCGCCGGGGGTAATGCCTGGCGTCGCCAACCGTTCGAACCGCTGCTCAGCGAGACGACACATGTCAGCCCCTGCTATGCCTACCGCGGCAAACAGGCGGGAGAGAGCGACATCGCCTATGGCGAGCGCCTGGCACAAGAGCTCGAGCAGACCATCGCTCAGCTCGGCGCCGAGCGTGTCATGGCATTCGTGGCAGAGCCTGTCGTCGGGGCTACGCTCGGCGCGGTGACCGCCGTGCCTGGCTACTTCCAGCGAGTCCGCGAGATCTGTGATCGTCACGGCATCCTGTTGATTCTGGATGAGGTGATGTGTGGCATGGGACGCACAGGCTCGCTGTTTGCCTGCGAGCAGGAGGGGATCAGCCCGGATATCGTCACCATTGCCAAGGGATTGGGAGGTGGCTACCAGCCGATTGGTGCGACGCTGGTAAGCCAGCGAATTCGCGACGCCATTGCCGAGGGGTCAGGCTTCTTTCAGCATGGGCATACCTACATTGGCCACGCCACGGCATGTGCCGGGGCTCTTGCTGTCCAGCGCAGTATCGAGGACCGTGGATTGCTTGAACGGGTGCGTCACCAGGGCGAAGGCTTGCAGCGCCGTCTGCTGGAGCGCTTTGGCGATCATCCCCAGGTGGGTGATGTGCGGGGCCGTGGCCTGTTCCTTGGCCTGGAGCTGGTCGCTGACCGTGAGACCCAGGCACCGTTCCCGGCAGAGCGTCGACTGAATGCACGGATCAAGTCGGCTGCGATGTCCCAGGGGTTGATGTGCTACCCGGCGGGGGGCACCCTCGACGGTCGGCGCGGTGATCATGTACTGCTGGCCCCTCCCTATATTGTCGAAGACAGGCACCTGGATGAGATCGTCGACAAGCTTGAGGCCGCCATCGACACAGCGCTGGTCGAATGCCTTGCCGGTGGTGCCTAGGCGTCGGCTGCGCGCTGTGGTGCTCACCCACTGTACCCAAGACCCCATTTGAGGAAACCAAGATGTCCATCCGATCCCGCCTGCCGGAGCTCACCGATGCCAGCATGACCGATGAGCAACGGCGCGTGCTGTCCGACATCCTCAGCGGACCGCGCGGCAACCTGGACGGCCCGTTTCTCGCCTGGGTGCATAGCCCGGAGCTGGCCGACAACGCCCAGCGTCTTGGGGCCTTCTGCCGCTATGGGACACGTCTGCCACTGCGCTTGACGGAGCTTGCCATCCTGGCAACCGCTGCGTGGTGGAAGTCCCAGGCCGAGTGGCAGATTCATGCTCCCATCGCGCTGGAGGCCGGTCTCTCCCCGGCAGTCGTAGAGGCACTGCGCGAGGGCCGGCAGCCGCCCTTCGAGGATCCCCAGGAGGCGCTGGTGCACCGCTTGGCCTACCAGCTCTACGACACCCGCCGTGTGGATGAATCCACCTACCGTGAGGCGGTGGAGGCGTTTGGCGAAGAGGCCGTAGTGGAGCTGGTAGGAGTGCTGGGGTACTACGCGCTGGTGGCGATGACGCTGAATGTGTTCGAGGTGCGTCGAGGCCAACAGCCCCTGCCTTTTGAGGAACCTGCTACGTAACCCACTGATGTAGGCTACTCTCAATCAGCGTTTCGCTGGACACTGATGCAGTGTTTCGTAGTGCTCTGACCATGGAGGAGGCCGACATGGATGACAGTCTTCTGGTGTTTGTGGTGCTTGGGCTGACGCTGGCGGCCTTTGTATGGGGGCGCTGGCGCTTCGACCTGGTGGCTCTGGCATCACTCCTTGCGTCAGTGGTGTTGGGGCTGGTTCCGGCTGACGACGCCTTTACCGGCTTCGGCCACCCGGCGGTGATTACCGTGGTGGCGGTACTGGTGCTTTCCAGGGGCTTCGAGCACGCAGGCGTGGTCGACGTGATCTCCGCCCAGGTCCTCAAGGTTGGAGATCGCCTGTTCCTGCAGTTGCTGGCGTTGACGGGGCTGGTCACGCTGTTGTCCGGCTTCATGAACAATGTCGGTGCGCTGGCACTGCTGTTGCCGGTAGCGCTGAGGCTCTCCCGGGAACACGATACCTCTCCGTCCATCTTGCTGATGCCCCTGGCGTTCGGGTCACTGCTGGGCGGTCTGACCACGCTGATCGGCACGCCGCCCAACATCATCATCTCCAGCTATCGCGCCTCGCTCTCGGGTGAGCGATTCGCCATGTTCGACTTCTTGCCCGTGGGCGGAGCCGTGGCCCTGACCGGAGTTGCCTTCATTGTTCTGCTGGGATGGCGACTGGTGCCACGGCGCACTGGCCAGGCCAGCCGGGATGCCATGTTCGATACCGCTCACTACCTGGTCGAAGTGCGGGTCGGGGCGGATGCCAAGGCGCTGGGCTGGTCGTTGCACAAGCTCAGGCGCAAGCTGGACGACAACGTGCCGGTGCTGGCGCTGGTACGTGATGGGCGGCGCTATGCCGGCCATTCCTTTTATGGGGTACTGCGACAAGACGATATCCTGCTGCTCGAGGCGGGCCCCGACGAACTGAAGGCGCTTGAGGATCAGGCCGGATTGCGCGTTGGTCTGGCGCCGAGCGATGTGCCTACCCCAGAGGGCGACGACCTGCCAGAGGGCGCCGAAAGCGACGACCTGCCAGACGGCGGCGACGACAACCGTGAGACAGCTTCTCTGGCGCAGCGCACGCGACATCTGCTCAGCCAGGACGAGGAAGCCATCGAGCGTCGCCAGACCCTGGACCGGGCGCGGGATGATGTCGGTAGTGACGAGGAAGGGACGCAGAGGGGAGCTCACTCGGGCAACTCGGCACAGCAAGACGAGGCAGAAGAGGACAGCCGCAAGGAGCGCTCCGAGGACGAGGACCTTCATCTGATCGAGGCCATTGTGCGCAATGACGCCGCGATCAGCGGTCGCACCGCGGCGGAGCTGCGCTTGCACCATCAATACGGGCTACACCTGGTGGCGGTGGCCAGGGATGGTGGAAGGCTGCAGCAGCGGCTCAGGGATATCCGCTTCCGCCCCGGTGATGTGCTGTTGCTGCAGGGCGATCCGGAGGGACTGGGTGAGAGCCTGACGGTACTGGGCTGCCTGCCCTTGGCGGATCGTCGGCTGACGCTGGGGCAGCCGCGTCAGCTGGCCCTGTCCATCGGCATCTTCGTGGCGGCCATCATGGCCATGCTGTTTGATCTGCTGCCGGCGGCGGTGGCGCTGTCCCTGGCCGCCCTGGTGACCCTGGTGGTCGGGGTACTGCCCCTGCGAGAGGGCTACCGGGCCATCGATGGTCCGGTGATCGTACTGCTGGGAGCGATGATACCGGTGGGGCAGTCGCTGGAAACCAGCGGTGGCGCTCAGTTGATTGCGGACACGCTGTTGGGGTGGGGCAGCCAATGGCCACCCTTGCTGGTGCTCGCAGGGTTGTTCATGGTCAGTACCTTGCTCTCCAACGTCATCAACAATGCCGCAGCGGCGCTGCTGATGGCGCCGATTGCTGCCAGCCTGGCCAACGGATTCGGGCTGTCACTCGACCCCTTCCTGATGATCGTGGCGATCAGCGCCTCCTGCGCCTTCCTCACTCCCATCGGTCACCAGTCGAATACCCTGGTGATGGGCCCAGCGGGATACCACTTCAGCGACTACTGGCGTCTTGGCTTGCCGCTGACGCTGGTGGTGATGCTGGTCGCGATACCACTCATCATGCTGGTATGGCCGCTGAAGTAGGGGCCACAGGGAAGATGCTCTTCACAACGACAACGCCCGGCGATTGCCGGGCGTTGTGGTGATGCAGTGCCGATGACTCAGGCGGTCGCGTTGTGCAGGTTGACCTTGTCCTTGTCGGTGACAAAGGCATCGAAGGCAAAGTCGTCCACGCTGAGCATATCCAGCACCTCGGCCTCACGCTTGCGCATGAAATCGGCGTCGTCTTCGTTGATCAATCCTTCGGCCAGTGCGGCTTCCAGACGCTCTTCCGGATGCAGGGCCTGCACCGGCAACTTGCGTTTGGCATAGGCGCGATTGATCTGGCGATACAGCGCCTCGGCGCGGTCCTGGGTCTCCAGCAGGGCGTTGTAGCGCGCCACTGGGTTGTCCTGCACCTGGTCGTTGCTGTCCCAGGCGCCCTGAAGCAGCTTCTTGCGCAGCGCCGAGCCCGTGGAAACGGACCTGGCAATGGCCCGGGCAAGATCGTCGTGAGGACGGGCCCAGCGCCGCCCCAGCGGCATGACCAGCACCTTCAATGTCTTGCCCAGGGCCTTGTTCGGCAAGTTGTCGAATACCTCGACAAAGGCGGTCTCGGCGCGGTTGAGCAGGAAGCGGCAGGCGTAGTGCATCAGCTCGGCTTCGCCTTCGACCTTGTCGCCCTCATGCCACTGCTTGATCACCATGCTGACCAGGTAGAGGTTGGACAGCACGTCACCGAGTCGTGCCGACAGCATTTCTCGCTGCTTGAGTTCGGCTCCCAGGCTTGCCATGGCCGCATCCGCGCACAGGCTGAAGCCAGCGGAAAGACGGCAGACCTCCTTGGCGTAGGGCCCAGCGACGTCATCGAAGGGGTTGGCAGGCTTGCCCAGGCCAAGTCCCATGGAGAAGGCGCGTGCCGCGTTGCCGAAGATCAGGCCGGCATGGCGGAAGAAGGCGCGATCGAAGGCCTTTGCATCGTCAGCATCCTTGGCCGCCAGCTCTTCAAGCACGTAGGGATGGCAGCGGATGGCACCCTGTCCAAACACCATCAGGTTGCGGGTCATGATGTTGGCGCCTTCCACCGTGATGGCCACCGGGTTCGCGCTGTAGCCAATGCCCAGATAGTTGCGCGGGCCCAGGGTGACGGCCTTGCCGCCATGAATGTCCATGGCATCGGCGAGAATGTCTCGCTGGAACTCGGTCAGCTGGCTCTTGAGGATGGTGGAGGGCACGGCCGGTGCATGACCGTGGTCGATCGTGTTGGCGGTCTGGTAGACCGCTGCCTGGGCGATGTAGGCCTTGGCGGTGAGGCGTGCCAGGGGCTCCTGGATGCCTTCCATCTCGGCCACCGGCACGTTGAACTGGCGGCGAATGCGGGCAAAGCCGCCAGCCCAGCCAATGGCGTAGCGTCCCGTGCCCGTGGCGCCGGAGGGCAGGGTGATGCAGCGACCCACCGACAGACATTCGATCAACATGCGCCAGCCTTCACCCGCCATGTCCGGGCCACCAATGATGGTATCCAGCGGGACAAACACATCCTTGCCGCGGATCGGGCCATTCATGAAGGGGCTACCGATGGGGTGGTGGCGGCGACCGATGTCCATGCCGTCCGTGTCTCGTGGCACCAGGGCACAGGTGATACCCAGATCTTCCTTGTCGCCCAGCAGGTGGTCCGGGTCGAACATGCGGAAGGCCAGGCCAACCACGGTGGCGATGGGCGCCAGGGTGATCCAGCGCTTGTTGAAAGTCAGGCGCAGGCCAAGCACCTCCTTGCCGTCGACTTCCTTCTTGCACACGATGCCGACGTCCGGCAGCGACGTGGCGTCAGAGCCGGCACGGGGGCCGGTCAGGCCGAAACAGGGGATCTCGCGTCCATCGGCCAGGCGCGGCAGGTAATGATCTTTCTGTTCCTGGGTGCCGTACTTGAGCAGCAGTTCGCCGGGACCTAGGGAGTTGGGCACGCCCACGGTGGACATCAGCGTCTCATTGACGGCCAGCTTCTGCAGTACCGCAGACTGTGCCTTGGCAGAGAAGCCGAGGCCGCCATACTGCTTGGGAATGATCATGCCGAAGAAGCGTTCCTTCTTCAGGTAGTCCCACAGCTCCGGGGGCAGGTCGGCGCGCTCGCGGGCAATGTCCCAGGCGTTGCACATGCCGGCGGCGACGGTGCACTGATGGTCGATGAAGGCACGTTCCTCGTCGCTAAGGCCATCGTCCTTGAAGTCGAGCAGGCGCTGCCAGTCGGGGCGGCCGGAGAACAGCTCCCCATCCCAGGCCACACTGCCTGCCTCCAGCGCGGTGCGCTCGGTGTCAGAGACCTTGGGCGCGACCTTCTTGAACATGGCGAACAGGCGCGGCGAGAGCCAGTGGCGGCGCAGTGCGGGCAGGCCACACGCGGCGATCACGGCAGCGCTGATCAACAGCAGCACGCCGACGACTTCGGCATCGAGCAGTAGACCGACGATACCCAGTACCGCAGGCAGAGCGGTCGCGGGGGCAGACCCTGCTTCACGGTGGGCGATGGCGATCAGGCCAACGACCGTGAAGACGAGCAGGAGCAGGCTGAGCATGGAGAGTCTCCTTGGCTGGCGATAGAGGCAGAGTGTTGCCGGTGATTGGAATAAAACGCCTGTTTGAATTCTTGCAGATTAGCCCATCGACTGGCAACCAGCCACTGAAAACGCCTGGTCTTGCACCATGGTCGAATCAAACGTCTCTGAGCTGCACAAAAAAGCCCTGTGATGAACACAGGGCCAGGGGGATGACGTCGACATGCTGCGTGTGGCAGCGGGCTTCGCTAGCCAGTAGGTGTCGAGCCGTCGGTGCCTGCTGCAAGGCGGCGCTCACCCTGGGTCGGGTGGGCGTCCTCGAGCCGGCGCTGCGGGGTGGCCTGGGCAGGGGCACCGTTGGCCACGTAATAGGGCGCGTCGCTCGGCGGCAGTGTCTGCTGGCCACGAATCTTGTCGGCCATTCGCTCTGCCAGCATGATCGTCGGCGCATTGAGGTTGCCAGTGGGAATCACCGGGAACAGCGAGGCGTCTACCACGCGCAGGCGTTCCACCCCGTGCACGCGACCTGCGCCATCTACCACGCAGTCGTCGCCATCTCCCATCCGGCAGGTGCCGCAGGGGTGGTAGGCGGTCTCGGCGTGCTGGCGCACGAAGGCGTCGAGTTCCTCGTCGGTGTTGACGTCCGGTCCCGGAGAGATCTCACGACCGCGATATTCGTCCATGGCCGGCTGGGCGATGATCTCACGGGTCAGGCGAATGGCGTCGCGGAACTCTTCCCAGTCCTTCTCGGTGGACATGTAGTTGAACAGGATGGACGGCGCCGCCTTGGGATCAAGAGAGGTCAAGCGCACGCGGCCCTCGCTTTCCGAGCGCATGGAACCGACGTGGGCCTGGAAGCCGTGGGCCTGTACCGCACTCTTGCCGTTATAGCTGATCGCGATGGGCAGGAAGTGGTACTGCAGGTTGGGCCAGGCTTCCTCCTGGCTGGTACGAATGAACCCGGCTGCCTCGAACTGATTGCTGGCGCCGATGCCGGTGCCCTTGAACATCCATTCTGCGCCGATGGCTGGCTGGTTGTACCACTTCAACGCCGGGTAGAGGGAGATCGGCTTCTTGCACTCATACTGGATGTACATCTCCAGGTGGTCCTGCAGATGGGCACCGACGTTGTCATTGACCTGAACGGCCTCGATACCCAGCTCCTCGAGCAGGTCGGCCGGTCCGATGCCGGAGCGCTGCAGGATCTGCGGCGAGGCGATGGCGCCGGCACACAGCAGCACTTCGCGACGGATGCGCACCTGCTGGTCCTGGCCCTTGCGCTGATAGCGTACCCCGACCGCGCGCTTGCCCTCGAACAGGATCACATCGGTGGTCGCGCGGGTTTCGATGGTCAGGTTGGGACGCTGCTTGGCTTCATCGAGATAGCCCCTGGCGGTGGAGGCGCGACGGCCATTGGGGGTGACGAAACGGTCCATGGGACCGAAGCCTTCCTGCTGGTAGCCGTTGACGTCTTCAGTGGCCGGGTAGCCCGCCTGTTGGCCTGCCTTTATAAAGGCGTGATAAAGCGGATTGTTGCCTTCCTTCGGCGTGGTCACGCTGACCGGGCCATCGCCACCATGATAGTCGTTGGGGCCGATGTCACGGGTCTCGGCCTTGCGGAAGTAGGGAAGGCAGTTGGCATAGTGCCAGTCTTCCAGCCCGGCACGCTGGGCCCAGCCGTCATAGTCCAGGGCATTGCCACGGATGTAGCACATGCCGTTGATCAGCGAGGAGCCGCCCAGGCCCTTGCCGCGACCGCACTCCATGCGGCGATTGTCCATGTGCGGCTCAGGGTCCGTTTCAAACGCCCAGTTGTAGCGCTTGCCCTGCAGCGGATAGGCCAGCGCGGCGGGCATCTGGGTGCGAAAGTCGAAGCGGTGATCCTTGCCGCCTGCTTCAAGCAGCAGCACCTGGACGTCAGGATCTTCTGTCAGGCGAGTCGCAAGAACGTTGCCGGCTGAGCCGGCGCCAATGATGACGTAGTCGTATTCACGATGCTGTGGCATGAAACGCCTCCCGGGAGAATAAGTGAGATGTCGGGGGCAGGCGCGACGCGGTGTCGGATGGTCCGGAGGGCGAGCCATCAAGAGAAAGGGCAGGGGGTTCCGCGCAAGCCTGTCACATGGGGTCGGGGTGGGGGCCCCGACCCTGGATGTGGTGAGGTTAGAAAACCGACTCGAAGGGTCCCATCTCGACCTGGACCGACTTGGTCTGGGTGTAGTGGGCCAGTGTCTCGATACCGTTTTCACGACCGACACCCGATTGCTTGTAGCCGCCGACCGGCATTTCGGCCGGCGACTCGCCCCAGGTGTTGATCCAGCAGATGCCGGCTTCAAGGCAGTGGATCATGCGGTGTGCGCGGTTGAGGCTTTCGGTAAAGACACCCGCCGCCAGGCCATAGGTGGTGGCGTTGGCACGCTGGAGCACTTCTTCTTCGCTATCAAAGCCGAGCACGGACATGACCGGGCCGAAAATCTCTTCGCGGACGATGCGCATATCGTCGGTGCAGTCGGTGAACACTGTTGGCGCCGCCCAGGCACCCTTGGCCCAGTCACCCTGGTCCCAGGTCTCGCCACCGGCCAACACACGAGCGCCTTCCTGCTGGCCCAGGGCGATGTACGACAGGACCTTCTGCTGATGCTCGAAGCTGACCAGCGGGCCGAAGTTCACGGCCGGATCCATCGGATCGCCCGCCTTGATGCGCGCTACCCGAGTCGCCAGGCGCGCCTCGAAGTCCGCCTTGATGGCGTTATCGACAAAGACCCGCGTGCCGTTGGTGCAGATCTGGCCGCTGGAGTAGAAGTTGGCCATCATGGCGGCGTCGGCCGCCCGGTCCAGGTCCGCATCACGACATACGATCAACGGTGACTTGCCACCCAGCTCCATGGTCACGTCCTTGAGGCTGGAAGCCGCCGAGGCAGACATGACCTTCTTGCCGGTGCCGACCTCGCCAGTGAAGGACACCTTGGCGATGTCAGGATGGCCGGTAATCGCCTGGCCCACCTCAGCCTCGCCATGGACGACGTTGAAGACGCCATCCGGCAGGCCGGCTTCGGTGAACACCTCGGCCAGGATCATGGTGGTCAGCGGGGTGACTTCGCTGGGCTTGAAGACCACCGCGTTGCCGGCGGCGAGGGCAGGGGCTGACTTCCAGCAGGCAATCTGGATCGGGTAGTTCCATGCGCCGATGGAACCGATCACGCCAAGCGGCTCGCGACGGGTGTAGACGAAGCTGTCTTCGCGCAGCGGAATCTGGCTGCCTTCGATGGCGGCGGCCAGGCCTGCGTAGTACTCCAGCACGTCGGCACCGGTGACGATGTCGACCGTGGACGTCTCGCTGAAGGGCTTGCCCGTGTTACGGGTCTCGAGTTCCGCGATCTCATCGTTGCGCTCACGCAGCAGGGCCACGGCGCGGTTGAGAATGCGGCCTCGCTCCATGCCGGACATGGCGCCCCAGACCTTCTGGCCTTGCTGGGCGGCAGCCACGGCGGCATCCACGTCGGCGTCGCTGGCCACCTGGACGTCTGCCAGGTGGCTACCGTCGTAGGGGTTTGTGACGCTGAACGTCTCGTTGGAGGTGGCGTCTGTCAGACGGCCATTGATATAGAGCTTCTGGGTGTCGAGCGTTGCCATGACATCCTCCTATGGTGAGAGCGAGCTAATAAGGTGAAGGGGTGATCGCGGACGGCGCCGTCGAGTGTGCCCTGACGTTGAGGCGCATGCCTCGCACGGTGATGGGGCATCCCTTGATCCAGGCTAGGCTTTCTGCAGATGGTGGCAGGCGGCCTGATCAAGTGGATGCGCTACGTTCTGGCCGCCTGGTCCAGTAGACGATGCAGGTACTCCCGCGCCAATTCACGCGCCTGGCGGGTGTCCAGCCCCTCGGGCGAGAGGGTACCGCGAAGCCACAGGCCGTCGATCATGGCGGCCATGCCGTTGGCGGCGCGCTGTGCCTCGTCACGGGGCATCAGACGTTTGAACTGGTAGCAGAGGTTGGCGTAAAGCCGGCGATCGTTGATCTTCTGCAGGCGCTGCAGGTCGGCCTTGTGCATCGAGTTGGCCCAGAAGGCGAGCCAGGTGCCGGCCGCGCGAGCGTTGGTCTGGGATGAGTCAAAGTTGCCATCGATGATGGCTTCCAGATGCGCTCTTGGGCTGTTGTCGGAGAGGGCTTTGCGACGTGCAGCGACCGCGTCGCCCAGGTCGTGCTGAATCTGCCGCATGGTAGCTTCGAGCAGGCCGTCCTTGCCGCCAAAATAGTGGCTGATGATGCCAGCAGACACGCCCGCGTGACGTGCGATACGCATCACGGTGGCATCCGCCAGGCCGACCTCATGGATAGCGGCCATGGTGGCTTGTATCAGCTGTTGCCTGCGGATTGGCTCCATTCCTACCTTGGGCATGACAGACCTCTCTACCACTGCCTCACGAGCCTTCAGGTGCTCGAGAGTTGAAACGGTGACTTGCTCCTCGAGGTGTCCCCGAGGTTAGGATGTAGAGAGTATGCCTTTTATTGATTGGACGTTCAATCAAAATCTGGTCGATTCAACGGCACCGTTGTGAACAGGCCACCATACTGCAACCGATAATCCGAATAAGGAGTGCATCATGACGACCCCGACGATTCCCGCTCTGTCCGTGCTGGCGGCTGCCATCGCCGGCCTTGCCGCCCCCCAGGCGATGGCCGCCGATGACAGCTGCCAGCCGGTGCGTTTCGCTGAAGTCGGCTGGACCGACATCACCGCGACCACCGCGCTTACCACCCAGGTGCTGCAGGCCATGGGCTACGAGACGCGCATCGATACGGTATCGGTGCCGATTGCTTATTCAGGCATGAAGAACGGTGACTTCGACGTGTTCCTGGGTAACTGGATGCCTTCCATGGCGTCCATCAGCGACCCTTACGTGGAGCAGGGTGACGTCGACCGCCTGGGTGCCAACCTGGAAGGCGCCAAGTACACCCTGGCGGTGCCTCAGTATGTGCACGACGCGGGCGTCACCTCGGTGGCAGATCTCGCCCAGCACGCTGACAAGTTCGACAGCGAGCTGCATGGCATCGAGGCCGGGAACGACGGCAATGAGTTGATCCAGCAGATGATCGACGACGACGCCTTCGGTCTCGGCGACTGGTCGCTGGTCGACTCCAGTGAAGCAGGCATGCTGGCCGAGTTGCGGGCTAGGGTCCCGGATGAGTCCTGGATGGTCTTCCTGGGGTGGGAGCCTCACCCGATGAATACCAATTTCGATATGGCCTATCTGGAGGGCGCAGACGATTACTTTGGTCCTGACCTGGGGGGCGCCACAGTCTATACCAACACACGTGCCGGCTACAGCGAGAGCTGCCCGAACGTTGGCGCACTGCTCAACAATCTGAGCTTTACCCTGGAGATGGAGAACCAGTTGATGGGATCCATCATGGACGATGGCGTGGCGCCGGAGGAGGCTGCCCAGGATTACCTGAAGGCGAATCCGGCACTGCTGGAGGCATGGCTTGAAGGCGTCAATACCGCCGATGGCGAGCCTGCGCTGCCAGCCGTCAAGGCGTCGCTGGGTATCGACTGACACCTTTTAGAGGTGGCGACAGCCCTTGTGGGTCTTCGTCGCCGAAAATTTGGCGGTCAGGCTTGCCAAGTCCTTGGGGGGTGTGCATAATTCACCCCCGTCGACACGGCGATGTTATTGCCTGACGGCCAAAAGGCTACGTAGCTCAGTTGGTTAGAGCACATCACTCATAATGATGGGGTCCCCTGTTCGAGTCAGGGCGTAGCCACCAGGATTTAGACAGCGCCCGCTGACTTCGGTCAGCGGGCGCTGTCGTTTCAGCATGTCCGGTTCCAGGGTGCCCGGTGTCAGCCGATGTCGTCAGAGCGATGTCGTCAGCCGGTGTCGTCAGAGCGATGTCGCCGTGATGCTGTCGGCGTCAGGCTGGGGCGCTATCCAAGGTTGTGAGGCGGATCAGCGAGTTAAGTCGACCTGTCCGGCAATAAACCTTCAGGTGGGCTTGACGATCTCGGCGTGATCCGTATACTACGCCCCGTGCTCAAGGCGATTCCCCGATAGCTCAGTTGGTAGAGCAAATGACTGTTAATCATTGGGTCACAGGTTCGAGTCCTGTTCGGGGAGCCAACCTCCAAGGTTGATCCCGCCTCTTGCACCGACAATTCAAGGTCATTCCCCGATAGCTCAGTTGGTAGAGCAAATGACTGTTAATCATTGGGTCACAGGTTCGAGTCCTGTTCGGGGAGCCATCTTGGCGCAATGTCACGATGCTCTGTACCTTGCAAGAATTGTCGCCCGGCTCAAGGTCGTTACCTGATGCCATTTAGCACTGCACATTGTCGTTCCCCGATAGCTCAGTTGGTAGAGCAAATGACTGTTAATCATTGGGTCACAGGTTCGAGTCCTGTTCGGGGAGCCAGTGCATTCTGCGCTATCTAGCGACACTCCTGAGTTTGCTGCCTTTATTTCCTTCCTTGCTTTTCGTTATTGTCCTTGGAATTCTGGGCTTTCCTTGTCGGTTTTCCGTCTCTGGCGTTAACGATCGCTGCGCTCGTTTCGTCCATTTTCCGTCTATTCGTTGTGTCCTGCTCGCGTTGCAGGCCTGTGGTGCTACCTTGTCTTGCTCCGCCAAACTGACTGCCTCTATCCTGTTTTGCATACGGTTATTCTGGATACCAGGTTGCTCCCTCTTGCGCTGAAACGCGACAGGGCGCCGGACAACCACTGCGAAAGGGAAGACCCCATGACAACCTCGCAACAGTCGTCGAAAACGCCCACTCTGACCCTGCACATCGGTCATGAAGAGCTGATCATTCGCCAGCGCTATGAGGTGCTCAGTATCGTCAACGACCTCTTGATCGGCACCTGGTTTATCATCGGCAGTATTCTGTTTTTCTACGAGTCGCTTGCCTATATAGGGACCTGGCTGTTTCTGATCGGCAGTATCGAGATGATGATACGCCCGCTCATTCGCCTTGCCCGGCGGGTGCATATCCAGCGCCTGCACCCTGAAGCGCCTGCCGCGGTGGATGCAGGGCATGACTATTGATCCGCCCTTGTATCGCTGCCTTGTTTGCTCGTTGATAGCGGAGCTGGTTGACGGCGGGCCTGATTGGTAGGGCGGGAGGCGCCTTGGCCCTGTGGGGTGGCTTTAGGCGCCGGTGCCCATCAGTAGAAACAATATCGCCCTCGCTGCCTGTGGCAGCGAGGGCGATGTCGTTTCTGCGTGGGGGATGCGGAAGATTCGCCAGTGTGCGGCTTTATCCCCTCAGCCCATCGCCGCTGCACGGGTTCTGGCCCGCTTGCGCAGGGCGATGATGATGGTGGTGCTTAGCAGCAGTACGGCAATCACGATCAAGCTGGCGCTGATCGGCCGAGAGAAGAAGATGCTGAGATCCCCCTGGGACATGGCCAGCGAGCGCCGCAATTCGCTTTCAGCGATGGGGCCGAGGACCAGGCCGAGAATGATCGACACCAGCGGGAACTTGATCTTCTCGAGAAGAAAGCCGAGGACGCCGAAACCCAGCATCAGCCACACGTCGAACATCGAATTGCGCACCGAGTAGGTGCCGACGATGCAGCACATCAGGATGATCGGGCCGAGTGCCGAGTAGGGGACGTTGAGCAGGCGGGTGAACAGCTTGATGAACGGCTTGGAGAACGCCAGGATCATGAAGTTCACCACGAACAGTCCGGCGAATACCGCATAGATCAGATCGCTTGAGGTCAGCATGAACATCGGCCCCGGCTGCAGGCCATGCATGATAAAGGCGCCAAGGATGATCGCGGTAGTGCCACTGCCCGGAATGCCCAGCGCAAACAGGGGCACCAGGGCGCCCATGGCGGCGGCGTTGTTGGCGGCTTCCGGTGCGGCAATGCCCTCCGGGGCGCCCTTGCCGAACTTTTCCGGATGCTTGGACCAGCGCACCGTCTCGCTGTAGCTGACCATGGCCGCGGTGCTGGCGCCGATGCCGGGCAGAATGCCGATGATCACCCCGAGAATCGACGAGCGCGACAGGGTTACCCCGATCTTCTTAAGGATAGGGGCGTCGAAGATCTTGATCTTGACCTTGGTCAGGGGCTGTTCGGCATCCCGGGAAAGTGAACGCTTCATCACCTCGGACACCGCAAAAAGCCCGACGATGACGGGAATCAGGCCAACCCCTTCCGCCAGGTTGAGGTTGTTGAAGGTGTAACGACTGGTGCCGGTAAGAGGGTCAATGCCGATGGTGGCGATCAACAGACCGAGGGTAGCCCCGATCAGTCCAAGGATCAGTCTGCCGCCCAGTGAGGCGACCACGGTCAGGCCAAGAATGGCCAGGGCAAAGTACTCTGGCGATGAGAACTTCAGCGCCACCGAGGCCAGCAAGGGGGTGAAGATGATCAGCGCGATGGTGCCGACCAGACCGCCGATGGCAGAACTGAGCACGCCGATACCCAGGGCCTTGCCCGCTTCCCCCTGTTGGGTCATGGGGTAGCCGTCGAAGGCCGTCATCACGGCTTCCGGGGTGCCGGGTGCGCGGTAGAGAATGGCGGTGATCAGCCCCGAGAACACGGTAGAGCCGTAGATGGCCGTCAGCAGCATGAACGCCTGGGTCGGATCCATGCCGTAGGTGACCGGCAGCAGGATGACCACCAGAATCACACCGCTGATGCCTGGCAGGGCGCCACCGATAAAGCCGATGAAGACGGCCGAGGTCAGTATCAGAAGGTTCATGGGCTGGAAGACCACGCCTAGCCCACTCAGAAAACTCTCCAGCATCGTCAGCTCCTGGGAAGCACGGGTAAAAGATCGTATCGACTGAGGGTCATGGCAACGGTATGCCCAGCAGGGTAGAGAACACGCCCTGTATGAGCACCGCTGCAATGACCACGGTGGCCAGCAGGGCGGCCCAGTGGCGCGCGCCGAGCAGTAGCGTGCAGGCCAGGGTGAACATGACGGTGGCCAGCAGGAATCCGGTGACGGGCATCAGCAGCGTGTAGGCCACGGTAGCCCCCATTACCCACCAGTGGCGGTGGGCCGCGATAACGCCTGACGTTGAAGAGGCTGCCGGCGTGTTCAGCTCAGTTGGCGCGACCAGTGGATCGTCTGCCGTGGCGTTGGGCACGTCAGTCGCTGACTCTGGGTCGCGTTCACGACTGAGGCCTTGCTGCGCTTCTTTCTTCTGGGCCAGTCGCGTGCTCACCAGCAGAGTGGCTGACAGGACGATCAACAGCAGCAGCAAGGACAAGGGCCACAAGCGCGGGCCGATGAAGGTCGAGACGTCCTCGGAGCTGGGGAAATTCAGGGTCGGTACCAGCGTGATGCCGGCAAGGACCAGCAGCAGGACTGCAAAGACGGTGAACTTGGTATGCATGGTGAGGCTCGGTTCACGATGGGGCAGAGCAGACCGCTGTGTCTGGCCCCGGGGTGGGAGCCGGGCATGGCCCGGCCCTCATGGGGGTGGCCGTCACGGCCCTGACGAGCCGTTGCGGCACACACCCGGTGTACAGATCAGTTGTTTTCCAGCAGGCGCGTGTACAGCTCCAGGTTCTGCTCGAGCTTCTCGCGGTAGGCGTCGCTACCCAGCCAGCCTTCACGGTAGTGCAGGTTGACGCGCTCTTCGTACTCCTGGTACGTCTCGGAGTCGTAGACGCCCTTCAGGGTGGTCTCGAGTTTTTCGACGATGGCGTCAGGCGTGTCGGCGTGGACGAAGATGCCGCGCTCGTTGCCATCGGTCAGGTCCCAGCCGTTTTCCACCGTGGTGGGAATGTCCGGGAAGTTGCCCAGGCGCTCTTCCGCGAAGACCAGGATCGGCATCATCTCGCCGGATTCCATGTAGCTCAGGACCGAGCTGATTTCACCGAACAGGCCATCGATGTTGCCGCCCATGACGTTGGCCGCCACGCTGCCTTCTTCGTCATAAGGGATGAAATTGATGTCCAGGCCCGTGGCGTCACGGAATGACAGGAAGGCCATGCGGTCCGGGCTTGCTGCGTGGGTGCCGCCGATGATCACTTCGCCGGGATTGGCCTTGGCGTGCTCCATGAAGGCGTCGAAATCGGCGTACTTGTCCGGATCGACGATCAGGGTCATCACGTCGGACTGCATGCGCGCCACCGGCGTCAGCTGGTCGAGGCCAGTGGGGTTCTGACCGGCCGCCAGCGAGGTCACCAGGGTAGACGAGGCGAAGTCCAGGGTGTGGCCATCGGCGTCACCATTGGCGGTGCGCTGGTGAGCCAGTGCCCCGGATGCGGACGGCAGGTTGATCACCGTCACGCGGGTATCCATGGCCTCTTCGAGCAGCGGCTTGATGGTGCGCGCGAAGTTGTCGGTACCGCCACCGGCGCCAGCGGCAACCAGGAATTGCAGGGGCTTGGACGGAAAGTCCGCAGCGTCATCGGCGGCGAAGACAGCGGGACTGGCAGCAGCAAGGGTCAGGCCAAGGGCGCTGGCAGTAAGGACGAGATGTCGGCTAAGCATGGCGTTCTCCGGAAGGATTGTTGTGGTTAGGCGTGGGCTTTAGCCCGTTGAGTGCCAGTGGATTCGGCCCGACGTCAGGCCGGCGACGAAATGTGTTCGGCAGTCGAGAAGAACATCGCATCCTGCTCACGGCGCAGCGTCAGCAGAGTCGACTCGGGAAGCGTCACATCGGCCAGGGTAATCAGCTGTCCTGCAGCGATATCGCGCTTCAGCGTGGCGCCTGGAAGCAGGTAGAACGGCACGGGCGTCTTGGCGACCAGGGCTGAGGCCGGGTGTACCTCTGGCTGAAGACCTGCGATGTGTCGGTGGTGGCCCTTCATTTCCAGCGCCTGGCCGCCTTCCAGCGGAGCCGTTGCTCTTGCGACCAGGTCCACTGCCGGGCGGGTCGCCTGACCGCCGCCGGAGGGCAGGCCCTTCAGCACCGCGTCAAGCAGGGAGATGGGGGCTTCGAGCCCAAGCAGGTGGCGCGGCAGATAGACCATGGCGCTCTTCTTGCTGCGACTCAGGATATGCCCCTTGCCTTCCAGCACCTGCCAGGCGTGCTCATCTTCACAGCGAACGACGACAAACACGCCACCGGCAAAGCTTAGCTCGTCCGGGCGGCGCAGGCAGTTGAACACCTCCAGGCGGCCACTGCCGGAGAGCACACCACCATTGGCCTCCAGGTCCAGCAGCGTCGGCACTTCGTGAGTACGCAGCACCAGGGCATGAAAGGCAGGGTCATCGGGCAGCAGGCCAGTGGCGTTGGCCACGTTGGTCATCTCGCACAGATCCGGAGCGGAGATCTGCGGAATGGCGTTGAGGTGTTCGCCCCGTGCACGCACCACGCTGCGTTCATCGCCTTCTGGCAGCGTCCACAGGTTGGCCATGTCCGGCGCGTCATAGCGAGTGCCGTTGCACCAGATCGCCTGGTCGTCCTCATCCCAGACAAAGTCGTATTCACTGCTCTTGCCGGCAGCGATGATGTCGAATCCGAGTGTCTGCGCCCAGCTGACCAGGCCAATCAACAGGCTCGGCTGGTCACCGTCCAAGGGTGTGAACAGGCGATTGTGACGGTTGCCCAGGCGGGTCAGGTAGGGGCCGACCACGGATTCTGTTTCCTTGGTAGCAATACCGACATGCTTACCTGCCTTGAGTGCGCTGGCAGCGTGAGCCGCACCTGCATTTGGTATACCAGTGCTTTCCACCAGGATATCGAAATCCAGGTGCTTGACGATCTCCAGGTCACCGGTCGCCAGATAGTGGCCAGCCTGCCACGCAGCCGAAGCCTCCTCGGCAGAATGGCATACCGCGATGCGCGAAAGCGGAATTCCTGCCTTTTCAAGGGCTTCTGCTGCTACTGCGGCGTTGATGTCGACCGCGATACGCGCATTCATGCCCGGCATCTGCTGGGCCTGACGGAGGATGCCTCGGCCAAAGTCGCCGGCACCTGCCACGCAGGCTTCGACGGTAGCGGCGGTATCAAAGTGGTGTAAGTAGTTCATGTAGTGAGGCATCTCCGTGCTGGCTGGCCCATTTCGCCCCGCTGTTGAGGGGCAGCCATGCTCGCTTCAGGCGGCGGGCTGGGTGGGGCGAGTGGTTCATGGATGCTGTGAAATTTAGTGGTATACCATTTTTAAGGTCAAACATTGGGCACCTAGACCTTGGTAGTAATTCCTGTGTCTTTAGATATAACCGCATGAAAAATATACGATTAAAAGTTTGCGTCAAAACGCGGCCAAGTTTGATTGAGAATTTTTGGTATGCCATTCTTATCGCACCTCAGGATCATGATGGCGACGACGATGGATGAAGCGGCAATGGACCCACGGGAAGGGCTGGTAGAGAAGGTGGCGAACTACCTGCGCGAGCACATCGTGATGGACCATTTTCAGCCCGGGCAACGGCTGCCAGAGCGCAAGCTGGCCGAAGAGCTGGACGTCTCACGTACTCCCATGCGCGAGGCCTTCAAGATCCTCGCGGCCGAGGGCCTGGTCGTCATTTCTCCGCGGCGAGGCGCCGTGGTCGCCGACGTCAGCCCCCAGGACGTGCAGGAAAAAGCCTACGTGCTGAGCGTGCTGGAACAGTCAGCCGCCGAGCTCTGCTGCGCCAATGCCACCGACGATGACATCGCTGAACTGCAGGCCCTGCACTTCGAGATGAAGGCCGCCTTCTTGCGTCGCGACCGGCAGAACTATTTTCGTCTCAATCAGGCGATTCATAACCGCATCGTCGCGCTTTCCGGCAACAACTCCCTGATCGAGATCCACGCCACCCTGAGCCGACAGCTCTATCGCGTGCGTTACCTCTCCAACCTGAAGAACGAAAAGTGGTCGGTGGCCATGGAAGAACACGAAGCGATCATGGCCGCCCTGGAAGCCCGTGACCCCAAGCAGGTGGGTAATGAACTGCGCAATCACTTGGGCAAGACCTGGATGAAGTACGCCAACCCCGCCGCTGAGGATCAGCCCTACGCCGATGTCGATACCGAGAGCGGCCAGTAGGTGAGGGACCAGTAGGGAGGAAGGTGCGGTAGGAGAGGCAGGCGGCGCCGCTAAGCCATGGTCGAGATAGCAAGGCACTTGTAGGCAAGATTCAGCGCATATGAGGTAGTGACGCTAAATCGGTATCAAGCGAAGAGGGCGGGCCGGCTGACTAGCCGGACGAGTGGTGTTGTAGGAATAAGTCCATCGGCTAAGCCTGGGAGTCACATTACCGATGACTGCGGGAAAGGTGACGGGCGCGGAGCCGCGACTTTCGTTCTTCCATCCGGGATTTAGCGGTGTCGTGATCGACAAAGGTCGCTGCACCGGCTTCGAGCTTGTCAAACGCACGCTGGACCTGTAGTGATAACCCGTTGTGGTATGACGTTGCTTGGCGCTGTTGCTCGGCGAGCTGTTCCACCAATTCCCTGCAGGCTCCACTGAGCGTACGCCCCTGACTCTCTGCCATCTGCTGGGCTAGGCGCCTTGTCTCTTCATCGATGCGAAACTGTATATGGGTATCCATCTGAAGGCCTCGTAGCTCATTCCGACGTGCACACAGATGTCAGCTCGTCTTGGTGTCCAAGTGGGCGGTCCAGGATCCTCTTGCAGCGGTGGGCGCGAAGACATCTCACGGCAGGGCTACCTCGGAAGCGGAGTCTCAGAAACCCGCGAAGCGGCTCCCGTCAACGGTGACTAAGTATCTTAGGCTTGATCTGCAACACATCGTGATTATCCGGCGATAAGACGAATAGGACATAATTCCGTCAGCCATAGGTGAGTGATCGCTTGCTCATGCGGGTTGGCGCAATCCTACCAGCATAAATCTCTCTCCCCGATACTTATGTAAGAAGGTGCATTCAGAAAGGAGTTTTCGAATTTCAACAGCTTATAAGACATAGGCCAAAAAACGCGAAAATTCTTTCCCATTCCACGCATATTTTGTCTATTCTGCTCTTATTGGCATATAACAAGCCGTAAAAGTGCCGTTTAGAGCACGATAAAACGATCATGCGCAGGGATAGGAAAGCCGACTATGGCCAAGGGATGACCAGCCAACGCTAATCTGACGTTACATGCAGCACGACGCCATCTAGTTGGCGGCATGCTGCGTACCCGGTTACCCGCACTGACTTCCCCCTTCTCCTGATCGCACAGCGGCCTTCGTCGCCTGGGTGGTCATTTCCCGTGGCCGTCGTGGCGGTAGCGTGGCTGTTCGATAGTTCGTAGGTTAAGGCGAGATGTGTATTTCTCCTCACGAAATATTATGGAGTTTTATCTATATGCGGTTTTTATGCGTGTGCACGAAGTAGAGAGCGTCGCCCCAAGAATACTCAAAACGAATCCGTCTGGTAAATTTTGTTGTGTCTAGAAAAAATACAGTCTTCAAAAAAATCATGGAATTGGAATGGAAAAAGCAGGGTTTTGTACACGGATGCCTAGATTTTTTCTATGAATGTATTAATTATCGGCTTTGCCTTAATTGCATGTATATGGAGGTTTCGTAATATTTTTATTTGAGAAAGATTATCCCTAGGAGTGGTATGTTCTAGATATGATGTTATCAGCGCTTGTAAGTGGTTCCAATTGGACGCAGGAGGAAGTATGAAGGTCATTATAATTGCTATCGTTTTTACTTTTGTGAGCGGCAGTGCTTTAGCCCATGGGGGCGGGTGCCGGAAAAATTCTCCACCTGGACAGTGTTGCCATATGGATAATAGTGTCGGAACGGTTCATTGTCATTAATTTATAATTGCTGAGCATTCACACCTAACAAGGCCAGACAGTCAGCAAAAAAACGTACACCTGTTGGCGAGCGTTAAAGTTCTCAACCGGTCATGGAGATTTAAATGATGTATAAAGATGATTTCGTTACTGCTATACAAAATAAGACGAAGATTCGCCTGACTTTTAGGTCAAAAGAGGACGGGCACAACTTAGTGCGTCTTTGCGCTCCTATGGACTACGGGCCGAGTCGCCGAGCACATAATCAAGATGATCGTTTTCATTTGTGGGATTACGAAAGTGATCAAAAAAACCATGTGTTATCGCTGCTGCCGAATCAAATAGTTAACATGGAATTTACTTCGGAGTCTTTTGATCCTTCTGAGTTTGTGACGTGGGAGTCAAACTGGTTTGTTGCTCGTGACTGGGGAAGTTATAGCTGAACATTGAAAAAATAACAAGGCGAATTACGGCGATGTCGCTTTAGTTGCGGCTTCGCCTTCGCTACAGTCCCACGCTTGTTGGCGGAGTTAGAGTTTCAGGAGAGTTATGAGTATTCCCACTGATTTAGAGATTCTGAATACAGCTTATCGCTTATATTATTCAAGCTATATTTCCTTCGAATGTAATAACGAGGCTCGTGATTCGAAAATCTATGTTCCGGTGGATTGTAGGAAAATTGCCAACGAACTTAAAGTAGATGCCGATATCGTTTTTGGTCGGTTGTACTATCATCTTGATAAGAAATACGGTTATAAGCATGAAGATGGGAGCAGTGTTCATCTTTTCGCTATTAAGGTTGGGAAAGATAGGAACTGTGTTAACTTTCCACTTATGAGTTCAGTATTGGCTGGACTGCGTCAGGAGCGAGGTAGATTTTGGATCGGAACTGTCATTGCCACTCTTGCTTTGATCGTTTCATCTGTATCTTTAACCGTTTCAATCACACAGATGGAAAACTCTAACATTTCAAATCAGACGACCGCTGAAGCGGCGTCTGATTGAGGTGTTATAGTTCAAGGAGTATATCGTGAATAACGTAACATACATAAGTGTTCCATTTTCAGAAAAAGATCATGCAAAGAGCCTTGGTGCTAAATGGGATCCTAAAGAAAAATCTTGGTATATTCCGCAAGGTGTATCAAAACAAAAATTTTTCCGATGGATGCTTTCTGAATCTTCGGAAGCCGACGAAAACTATCAGAAACTGTACCCACCAGTTTATATTGTCGAGTCAAAGAGTTCTTGTTGGAAGTGCAGCCAAAGCAGTAGGGTTGTATGTATTGCTTCTAATGGGTTTCGAGACGAAGAAATGAATCTAAATGATTTTGTCACTTTTTCAAACGTTAGTTATATCAATAAAGAGCTCTTAGCTGTAGTTGAGGAAAGTTACTCTTTATATAAACCGTCGTATTCGAAAACCGCAGGCGGCGTATATTACATGAATCATTGTGAACATTGTGGCGCTAAGCTAGGAGATTTTTTCATGCATAGTGAGCCAGGCGGAGCATTTCACCCAGTGAATCAATCTGATTGTAAAAGAATAAATTTAGTCGAGTTACCAGAGAGTGGAACCAGTTACCAGCTGCATGGAAATGAAGGTTTGAGTTATCCTTGTTATATTTCACAATATGCGTCCAGAAAGCACTATAACAAAGCGTTTAAGAGGGAATCAAAAAGCTCGGGGCTATTAATTCAAAAGCTAGCAAGTGTGTTTAAGTCTAAATAATTAGCTTGGCGCATCGCGTTTTTCACCCCTTAACGCGGCGTTAGCTTTCAGGGGGACAATCGTGGCGAAGACGTACAAAGGGGTTGTTAAACATTAGCAGGTAGCCTCTGATAAAGTTTAAGTGTACTTTCCTGATTTCGTTCCGCTCGTCGAAAGCTACGACTGGGAAGTTTCTGTCAGTTATGTCTTTTCTCGCGTAGAGAAGGCGAAACGTATGACAATTTACTGCGGGATTACGAAGCTACATCGGTCAGAGTCGTCGTTGACCTGGAGGCTTGTAAGCGAGGATTACTTGTCGCGAGCGAGGTTCTATGAACTATTTGAGCGTATTTTTGGAAAGAAAGTTCCGGATGCCATTAGAGCGAAATTGGAATCTGCTGAGGACGTTCGTGACAAGATTACTCTTGGTATGTCTTGGTCCGCGGCTGATGCAAGGGTGGCCTTGACGAACGTTGTTGATTTCGCCGATGAGTTCAATGCGTTCGTTAGTCGAGAGGCTGGCTTTAAACCCTTTGGGGACCTTCGCGGTTACAAGGGACCTGCAGAGCCACTGACCAAAGCTACAACGAGGTGGATTCTTCTCGGAATGGGCATTCCGAAGAGGGTCGAAGGCTAACAAGCGACTGTATAGCGACCGGTTCTCCGCCGCTACGCGCCTACAAACCTGCGCGTAAGCAGGGCGTTCACTACACAAGGCTCTAGGTATGGTGCAAGAGCAATATTGGAAGGAACTCTAACAGCTCAAGACTCACATTGGATTCATAGAGCTTCAGCTTGAACGAGCGGAGAAAATTGATCGTTTTCTAAAAATCATTCTCGCGATCGCTTCCAGTTCAAGCATTGGAGCATGGGTCATCTGGAACCATCTTTCATTGATATGGGCGGGAATTATTGCATTATCTAAAGTTGTGTCGTCGATAAATCTTTATTTACCCTATAAAAGTCTAATTAAAGCATATTCTTCTTTGCTCCATGAGCTTGAGGATCCAATGGTTGAAGCTGAATCTAAATGGCACTCCATCGTCGAGGGAAGGCTAACGCCAACAGAAATCAATAAAGCGCGATTTGATATCCGAGCAACCAAGCAAAAGTCTCTGAAAAAGTATATAAACACTACCATACTGACGGATGATAAACTGCAAAAAAAGGCTGAAGCGTCTGCTACCGCGTACCTTGAAAACTTTTATCCAGCTTAGGGAAATATATGTCTACCAAGAAAAACACACCAACGTCTCAAAATCACAATCCCCCGCCGCTTATCGAAAAAAGGGGGTTGCAGCCTGCTAAAAATCCGCCTGCTATGCCCCAAGTCAAACCGCCCAAGAGTGAGAAAGGTCGTCAGTAAAGCCAGGCACTGCGTCGTCTACTGCATTGCGGCTTCGCCTCCATTCCGTAGCTGTGCGTGTTGAGTGGCCTTATATATCTATATCAAACACTAGAACCCAACTATCGTGAGGTCGAGTGTGGCGACCATTCCATCTCGCATTTGCTCTAGAGTGCCGATGGGCGTCTTTAGAACGCTGGCAGGCACTGATGCGATTTGTGGGATAGGGATCAACAGTTCTTGGCTGTCGAGGGTCACTGTTGGAGTAAGGCGGGTCAGTTTTTCTCCTTCGAGGAAAGATGCTCGTCCAAGGGGCATTACAATTCGGGTGGCCAACGTCTATAGGGTATCGCTCTGTATGTCAAGAAGGTAGGGGTACATCCTTTTCGTCGACGCGCTGGGGGTAGCGTACACGTCGAACAGGGGTATTAGAATGTCCTGTACCCTTCGGCGAAGCACCCATGCTCATCAATGGCGTTGTTGTAAGCTTTGATAGCGTCGCTGTTCTCGCTCTGCCATTGCTCGGCTTCGCTCTCGGCGAGCTTTGCTTCCAGTGCTTTCTCTAGCCTGGCCGATAGGTCGACATTTATATTCCGGGCCCTTTCTTGCAAGTCGCGATTTATATTGTGGTTTGTGGATTTTTTGGGAGTCGCCTGATCGTATAGCATTTGCATTTGTGTCGACCTGGCTTTCAACGTCATCACTAGCATGCACAGTCGTTTATCCATTGGCAACTACGTTGCCAGGTGCTGCAGGCAAACAAGGCGGGATTAACGTGAGAGTCCTACTCTGGTGTGTTGCGGTGGTGCTGCTATTGCTGATGCTGTTGAGCAGTGCTGGATTCTTGCAGGGCTCGCTGGAGCTGTTTCCGACCGAGGCGCAGCAGCGTCAGGTTCGATTGGGCTACGGGGTGGCGTTTATTGGTTTTGCCGTGCTCGAACTCTGGGTCGTGATGTTGCTTTGGAGGGAGAGACGAGAGAGAAGAGAGCGAAGGGCTGTTCGCCGTTAGGTTGTCGATGGCTGGTTTCAGACCGCTAGAACCAAAAAAAGCCGGGGCTTGATGCCCCGGCTTTTTCGTTCTGCGTGCAGCTATATCGTTCCGTGGCTGCCTAGCCTTCTACCGCGTACCGCCACCAGCACAGGCCTGGCTTGGCGAAGTCGAGCAGGCGTGACGAGCGACGAGCAACGATCTGCTGCAGCTCTTTACCCCCTTGTTGCCGGATGGGGTGCCGCTGGCGGTGGCCAGCGGCCTTAGGTGGGGGCTCAACACTTGCTGATGGCTGTTTTCGTATGATCGTGCAACGTCGGGGCAACTGATGTGCCGCCATGTGCTTTTAGCCAGTCGCAGGCAGTGACGATGTCTCTAGCCAAGCCCTTGATGACGTTGCGGTTGAGATGGGGGCGTACCACGATGCGCAGACTGGTCACGGTTTCTGCGTTCGGTGGCATGGAGTAGGCCGAGAGTACCCATCCACGTTCACGCACCTTGGCGGAGATATCAAACTCATTGAAGGTATCGAAGCCGTCTTTCAGCGTGAGCGCGACCACCGGAATTCGCTGTGTCTGATTCATGATGTCAAAGTAGCCGCTGTCCACCAGTAAGTTGCGCAGGTATTTGGCGTTCTCGACGGTATGCAGCATGATCTCGCGGTAACCGTCGTACCCGAGGCGAAGGAAGGTGTAGTACTGGTAGGCGACTTGGGCAGCGCTGCGGGAAAAGTTGAGGGTGGCCGTGGGCATCTCGCCGCCAAGGTAATTGACGTAGAACACCAGATCCTCGTTGAAGGTCTCACGGTCACGGAAGATCACCCAACCCAATCCCGGAGGCACCAGCCCAAACTTATGGCCTGATGCATTGATGGACTTGACCCGGGCCAGTCGAAAGTCCCATGGGTAGTCGGGGTAGAGGAAGGGATTGACGAAACCACCAGACGCCCCATCGATATGCATGGGCACGTTGTGGCCAGTGCGTCGCTCGTAGTCGTCCAGCCAGTCATGAATCGCTTCGATATCGTCATCTTCACCCGTGAAGGTCTGGCCAGCGATGGCGACGACGGCAATGGTATTCTCGTCCACCAGTGCCTCAAGGTGTTCTGTTGTGAGTCGATAATTGCCGGGCTTGAGTGGCGCAATCGTTGGCTCGACATCGAAGTAGCGCAGGAATTTCTTCCACACGATCTGGACGTTGCCACCGGTCACCAGGTTGGGCCGCGACGTCTCCTTGCCAGCGGCCTCGCGGGCCTGGCGCCAGTTCCACTTGTGGGCCAGTCCTGCCAGCATGCAGGCTTCGGAGGAGCCCACCGTCGCTGCTCCATATGGGGTGGCCTCCTTCGGCCCGTTCCACAGGTCATGCAGCCAACGGACCATTCGCTGCTCTATAGCGAACAGCTGTGGGTACATGTCATGGTCAATAAAGTTCTTCAGAAAGTGCTGTTCAAGCACCTTGAGAGCTTCGGGTTCGGTAAAGGTGGTGACGAAGGAGGAAAGGTTCATGACAGGCTGGGCGTCGGTCCAGGCCTCCGAGTTGACAATGGCCTCTGCCGCTGAGGCCGAGATGCTGCTTCTGGGAAAGTGATGCTCGGGTATGTCTTCGTTGTACTCGTTGACGAACAGGTCAAAGGGAGAGGAATGCTTCATGGTGATGCTCCTATGCGGGTGATGGAACACGTCATCAGTTGCCTCGGGCTGGCCTGTCCTCCATCTGGCGAAGTGCCTTCCTTCCCCGTGCCAGGTGTCTGTGGGTCCTTTTCGCCGTGGCTCCCTTTGGATGTGTTATGGCGAGCCTTCGGCAAGGCTACGCGTCGTGTATTCCTCCGATAGGCGACTATTGCTCTAAATCGCATACTCCCAATCGCCAGATGGCGTGTGATATCGCTTCATGGTGGGCGCAGCGCACTGCGACGACCCGCGCAGGGTCGCGTCAACCAGGCCGTAGTGGGGTGAGGTAGGTGGTATGAGGTCAGAGCTCACGTGAACAGGACGGAAGGATGAACCAATACCAGAAAGCCTTTCTAGAGCGATATCTGGCAACACTGCCGGTCACATCTTCAACTGCTGGCCGTGCCTTCAGTGCTGGTTATTACTGTGATAACCATCAGGAGGCGAACCTGTGTGCTAGCCTGATCCTCGCCGGTAAGAAACGTGCCACCAGTAGCTTGTACGAGGGGTATGTGCGTGCTGGCCTGAGTCTGCCAAAAAAGGGCGACCTGCATGTGGTTACCGATTGGCAAGGCTGTCCTGTGTGCGTGGTAGAGGTTACCTCCGTTAACCGATGTCGCTTCATCGATGTCACGGAAGCGTTTGCGGAACAGGAGGGGGAGGGGGACGGCTCTCTAGCATGGTGGAGGGAGGCTCATTGGGACTTCTTTACCAGAGAGTGCTACTCCCTAGGCGTGCAACCATCGGAGGAAATGGCCCTTGTATTGGAGTGTTTCGAGGTGGTCTATCCAAGAAGAGAGTCGATGAATCACGACAAGGGTTAAGGGCTCGACAGCGAGTGCCATAGATCTTTCGGAAGTTCATTGATGGGGAAGGGGCAGTGTTGTGGGGGCCAGAAACCAAAAAAGCCGGGGCTTGATGCCCCGGCTTTTTCGTTCTGCGTGCAGCTAAGTGGCTGTATCGCGACTTAGCCTTTTACCGCGTACTGCCAGCTCGGGCCGAGTTCGGCGAAGTCGAGCAGGATTTCCGCTGACTCTTCGACTTCGGCGCGGTCGACGGGCTGTTCCTCTTCGGCGTCTTCCTCGGCGGCCAGGTCGGCATCGTCACCGCTTTCGCGGGCATCGCCCCATTCCTCGAGGATGTCGAGGCCGAGGGCTTCACGGCGCTCGTTCTCGAGTGACAGCATCTCGGCGTCCTGGGCGTCGGCTTCACGCTGACGCTGCTCGCGGTTGAGGCTGACGCTGGTGTGCTGCTCGCGCAGGCGGCTCGCCAGTTCGGCCCGCTGCTCCAGGTAATGGAAGTTGGGGTGGTCGTCGGCCCGCTGCTGGTGGCGTGTGCGCAGTTCCTTCAGGTACTGGCGCGGTGTGCCATAGCTGCGGTACTGAACGTCACGTACCGTGTCCCAGGGCAGGGCGTTGTCCAGCGCGCTCTCACCGATAATCTCGGGGTCGAGCAGGCTGGGGTACATGATGTCCGGCTTGACGCCGCGGTTCTGGGTACTCTCCCCAGAGATCCGGTAGAACTTGGCGCGGGTCAGCTTGATCTGGCCGTAGCTCAGGTCATTGAGGGTCTGCACGGTGCCCTTGCCGAAGGTGTTGGAACCCACGATCAGGCCACGGCCGTAATCCTGGATGGCTCCTGCGAAGATTTCCGAGGCAGAGGCAGACAGGCGGTTGACCAGAACCACCAGCGGACCGTCGTAGAGGGTGCCGCTGTCGGTGTCGCCGTACAGGCTGATACGCCCACGGGCATCACGAACCTGCACGGTAGGGCCGCGATCGATGAACAGGCCGATCATCGAGTTGGCTTCCTGCAGGGCACCACCACCGTTGTTGCGCAGATCGAGGACGATGCCCTCGACGCCTTCGGCCTTGAGCTTCTCGACCTCGGCGGCGACGTCACGGGTGGTAGAGCGGTAGTTCTCTTCTCCCGCCTGCCAGGCGTCGAAGTCCACGTAGAAGGCGGGCACCTCGATGACGCCGACCTTGTGCACGCCGTCTTCGCGCTGAACCTCGATGACTTCGCTGGAAGCCGCCTGATCCTCGAGCTTGACGGTGTCGCGGGTGATATCGACCACGGTGGAGCGGGTCATGTCGACGGCTTCACCGGGCACCACCTCGAGACGCACCTCGGAGCCCTTGGGACCGCGAATCAGCTCGACCACGTCATCCAGGCGCATGCCGACCACGTTGACGATGTCCTCGCCTTCCTGGCCAACGCCAATGATGCGGTCGGCAGGCTTGAGTGCGCCATCCTTCTCGGCGGGGCCGCCCGGCACCAGGCTGGCCACCTTGACGTATTCGCCGTCGGCCTGAAGCAGTGCGCCGATGCCTTCCAGTGACAGTCGCATCTGAATGTCGAAGGATTCACCCTGGCGCGGCGACAGGTATTCCGTGTGGGGGTCCACGGTGCCGGTAGCGGCGGCCATGATCAGTCCGAACACATCCTCTGAGTTGGTCTGCTCAAGACGGTGCTTCTGGGTCTCGTAGCGCTCGCGCAGGGTATCGATGACCTTGTCGTCGTCCTGTCCACTGATCGACAGCGTCAGGGCGGCGTTGGCCAGGCGCTTGCGCCACAGCTCGTCCAGGCTCTCCTGAGAGGCGGCCCAGGAGGCGTCTTCGCGATCCAGCTCCAGTCGCCCCTGCCCATCGAAGGACATGTCGAGGTCATCGATCTCGTCCAGCATCCAGTCAAGGCGTGCTTCGGCGCGCTCGTGATAGCGCTGGTAGAGGTCGTAGGCCCTGGCCAGGGAGCCATCCAGCAAGGCTTCATCCATGCCGGTGCGTAGATCACCGAAGTCATCCACGTCGTCTTGAAGGAAGTAGGCGCGTTGTCCATCCAACACGTCGAGGTAGCGCTGGAAGGCGCGGTTGGACCATTGGTCGTCCAGCTTCACATCCGCGTAGTGGCCGTAACGCAGCGATTCGGCCACCTCCATGGCCGCCTGACGCTGGTCGTCGCCGGGCGTGGGAGTGGCCAGCGCCGTTGGGGCCGCGATCAGCAGGGAAAGCGCCAGGGCGCGACCCGCAGACTCAATCAGGCTCATCAATGAAGCACTCCAGGATTCGTGTACACTCGTCGGTCTGACACCGACTCGGTCGGCGGGTCCCTTGGACCGGATTCGCATTGTAGCAGCTTGCTGTCAATCCTTGTCCTTTACCGTGTTAACAGAGTAAAGGGCAAACCTTGAACCATTACTATCATGCATCAGAGGACGCCCATGTCACAGGAGTGCTTGCCAAAGGATGATACCGAATGCGCCAAAAGGCTCAGTCGGTTGCTCGACTTTCTTCGCCGTTCACCCAGCCCTTGGCATGCCACTGCGAACATGGCTCAGCGGCTCGAAGATGCGGGCTACCGCCATCTGTTGGAGACCGACAGCTGGGAATTGGTTCCCGGCGACCGCTTCTATGTGACTCGCAATGACTCCTCCATCATTGCGGTGAACCTGCCCAGCACGCAACCTCTGTCATCGCTGCGTATGGTCGGTGCACACACCGACAGCCCCAATCTACGACTCAAGACCCATGCTGCCCAGCGTTCGGCGGGGTGGTTGCAGCTGGGCGTTCAGGTCTATGGCGGCGCGCTGCTGTCGCCCTGGTTTGACCGGGATCTGGGCCTGGCAGGCCGCATTCACGTTAGATTGCCGAATGGCCAGGTGAAGGGCGTGCTGATCAACGTCGAGCAGGCGATTGCGATCATTCCCAGCCTGGCGATTCATCTGGATCGTGAAGCCAACGACGGGCGTGCGATGAATGCCCAGACCCAGATGGCCCCGGTCGTCATGCAGGCCGATGAGGACGCGACTCTGGAGAGCCTGCTGCAGGCATGGCTGGAGCAGCAGCACGGACTCGGCGATGCCAAGGTGCTGGACTTCGAACTGGGCTTCTACGACCTGCAGCCGCCGTCACTGGTAGGGCTGCGCCAGGAGCTGATCGCCAGTGCCCGGCTGGACAACCTGCTGTCCTGCTTCATGGGGCTTGAGGCCATGCTGGATGCCGATGGCGACCAGGGCATGGTGCTGGTGGCCAATGACCACGAGGAAGTCGGCAGTGCCAGTGCCTGCGGTGCCCAGGGCCCGTTCCTGGCGGACGTGCTGAAGCGCGTGAATGGGCAGGTCGGTGAGGGGACGGAAGAAGGCTACATTCGCCTGATTCAATCGTCGCGCATGATCTCCTGTGATAATGCCCACGCCCTGCATCCGAACTTCAAGGACAAGCATGACGCGCAGCACGGCCCAAGTCTCAATGGCGGGCCAGTGATCAAGACCAATGCCAATCAGCGCTATGCCACCAACAGTGCCACGGCCGCCATGTTCCGTGATCTGTGCGAGCAGGCGGACGTGCCGGTGCAGACCTTTATCACCCGGGCCGACATGGGCTGCGGCAGCACCATCGGGCCGATTACCGCGACTGAGCTTGGGGTGCCTACGCTGGATGTTGGCGTTCCGCAGTGGGCCATGCACTCGATTCGCGAGACCGCGGGCAGCCAGGATGTCGAGCATCTGACTCGCGTGCTGACGGCGTTTTTCAACCAGCCGACACTGGTCTGACCCTCGAGGAACCCAACGAGATAGGGGCGCTGGGCGGGCATGTGACAGCTGGCATCAGCCATCCCGCATCAGCGCCCTGCAGGATGCAGAGAGACGGCACGCCCTAGACAGTCGCCCCGTCATCTTTGTTTCCAGGCCTACCGGCCCCTGAAGCTTGGGGGAAAGGTCAGGGTCCCTCGGCCTATCTCGTCACAACGAAAAAGCCCGTCGATCAGTGATCGACGGGCTTTTTCTGTATCTGGTGGCTACGCCCTGACTCGAACAGGGGACCCCATCATTATGAGTGATGTGCTCTAACCAACTGAGCTACGTAGCCTTTCAATGGCGCTGCATTCTACTTGGCTGACCTGGAATGTCAAGCTGGAAGGCGGCGGTGTGGCCGATTAGCGGCGCTGGCAAGTTGCTTGCCGCCCTGTGCTGATGTGCCGGCTGGGCCGAGAATCTGGCGCACAGCGACCGGTCGCTGGGTTACCCCCTGCAACGTGAAAATACTGCTACCTGTCTGAAAGATATAACGAAAACGTCGTTGGCACATGTATTGCTTTTCTCTTGTGGACCGTGAGCGTCGGCGCTAGCCATAAAGCCGTCCTGATCCCGCGCGATGGATACGTCATCGCCAGCAGGATGCCAAACGCCGATTGAAGATCGATTGACGACCACGACAGGGGAGTCGTTGATGATGGAACCCATCGAGACCTTTTACGACGTGATGCGCCGACAGGGAGTCACGCGTCGCTCGTTCCTCAAGTTTTGCTCTCTGACTGCAGCAGCGCTGGGCCTGGGGCCCGCCTATACGGCCAAGATTGCCCACGCCATGGAAACCAAGCCCCGCACACCGGTGGTGTGGGTCCATGGCCTGGAATGCACATGTTGCTCAGAGTCCTTTATCCGGTCGGCTCACCCATTGGTGAAGGATGTGGTGCTGTCCATGATCTCGCTGGACTACGACGACACCTTGATGGCCGCAGCGGGGCATCAGGCTGAGGCGGCGCTTGCCGACACCATCGAACGCTACAAGGGCAACTACATCCTGGCGGTGGAGGGGAATCCACCGCTCAACGAAGACGGCATGTTCTGCATCGTGGGAGGCCGGCCGTTCGTGGACCAGTTGCGGCAGGCGGCGGCCCATGCCAAGGCAGTCATCTCATGGGGCTCCTGTGCCAGTCACGGGTGTGTTCAGGCCGCCAGGCCCAACCCCACCCGGGCCACCCCAGTGCACAAGGTCATCACCGACAAGCCGATCATCAAGGTGCCGGGCTGTCCCCCCATCGCTGAGGTCATGACCGGCGTCATCACCTACATGCTGACCTTCGATCGCCTGCCCGAGCTGGATCGTACCGGGCGTCCGAAGATGTTCTATTCCCAGCGAATCCATGACAAATGCTATCGGCGTCCGCACTTCGATGCTGGCCAATTTGTCGAGGCCTTCGATGATGAGGGGGCGAGGCGCGGCTATTGCCTTTACAAGGTCGGCTGTAAGGGGCCGACCACCTACAACGCCTGTTCCACCGTGCGCTGGAATGAAGGCGTGAGTTTCCCCATCCAGGCGGGTCACGGCTGTATCGGCTGCTCGGAGGATGGTTTTTGGGATAAAGGGTCCTGGTACGCCCGCCTGCAGGACGTTCACCAATTCGGTATCGAGGCCAATGCCGACCAGATCGGTGGTGCCGTGGCGACCGGTGTGGGCAGCGCGGTCGCCATTCATGCCGCGGTCACCGCATTGAAACGGGCGCAGGTCAAGCGCCAGTCATCTGTCAGCAAGGAGGAGGTCTGATGACACAGACGCGCACACCCAACGGGTTCGACCTGGATAGAAGCGGCCGTCGCATCGTGGTGGATCCCGTCACGCGCATCGAGGGACACATGCGCTGTGAGGTCAATGTGGATGACAACAATATCATTCGCAATGCGGTCTCCACGGGCACCATGTGGCGTGGGCTTGAGGTCATTTTGAAGGGCCGTGATCCTCGGGATGCCTGGGCCTTTGTCGAGCGCATCTGCGGCGTCTGTACAGGCTGTCACGCGCTGGCATCGGTGAGAGCGGTGGAAAATGCCCTGGATATACGCATCCCGCGAAATGCTCACCTGATTCGGGAAATGATGGCAAAGGTGCTGCAGTGGCACGATCACGTGGTCCACTTTTATCACCTGCATGCGCTCGACTGGGTCAATCCCGTCAATGCGCTGCGCGCCGATCCCAGGGCCACATCTCGTCTGCAGCAACTGACCGGCCCCAACCATCCGCTGTCATCCCCTGGCTACTTTCGGGATGTGCAGAATCGTCTGAAGACCTTTATCGAGTCTGGCCAGCTGGGCCTGTTCAAGAACGGCTACTGGGACAACCCGGCGTACAAGCTGTCACCGGAGGCGGATCTCATGGCCACCGCCCACTATCTGGAGGCACTCGATCTGCAGAAGGAGATCGTCAAGGTCCATACGGTGTTCGGCGGCAAGAACCCGCATCCCAACTACATGGTGGGTGGGGTGCCTTGCGCCATCAATATCGACGGTGACCTGGCTGCCGGGGCTCCGCTCAATATGGAGCGACTCAATTTCGTTCGGGCTCGTATGGAAGAGGCCTTTGCGTTCTCCCAGAACGTCTACCTGCCGGATGTGATCGCCATTGCCAGCTTCTACAAGGACTGGCTCCATGGCGGCGGTCTCGCTGGCAGCAATGTGATGGATTACGGCGACTACTCCAAGGTCAACTACGACAAGTCCACCGATCAATTGAAGGGCGGTGCCATCGTCGGTGGTAACTGGGACGAGGTGCACGAGGTCGACCCCACCGATCCAGAGCAGATCCAGGAGTTCGTGGCCCATTCATGGTATCGCTATGCCGACGAGTCAAAGGGGCTTCACCCGTGGGACGGCGAGACGGAACACCACTACGAGCTGGGCCAGGCAACCGTAGGCACCCGTACCCACATCCGGGAATTGGATGAGTCGGCCAAGTATTCCTGGATAAAGTCGCCGCGCTGGCGCGGGCACGCCATGGAGGTGGGGCCACTGGCCCGCTATATCCTCAATTACTCCCAGGGCAACGAGTTTGTCATCGACCAGGTCGACAGCTCCCTGGCGGCCTTCAATCAGCTCGCCGGCACCCGCCTTACGCCACGCCAGGCACTGCCTTCGACGATAGGGCGCACCCTGGCGCGGGCGCTTGAGGCGCATTACTGCGCCTCCATGATGCTCGATGACTGGCACGAACTGGTGGCCAATATTCGAGCAGGTGACCTCGCCACGGCCAACATCGAGAAGTGGGACCCCGCCTCCTGGCCCAGCGAAGCCCGTGGGGTGGGTATCGTGGCGGCTCCCAGGGGCATGAACGGCCACTGGATTCGCATCAAGGACGGCAAGATCGAGAACTATCAGTGCATCGTGCCCACCACCTGGAACGGCAGCCCGAGGGATGCCGAAGGCAATATCGGAGCCTTCGAGGCCTCGTTGCTGGGGACCCCGATGGAAAGGCCGGACGAACCGGTGGAAATCCTGCGCACCCTGCACTCCTTTGATCCTTGCCTGGCGTGCTCCACCCATGTGATGAGCGAGGACGGAGAAGAGCTGTCCCGCGTAACCGTGCGATAGCGGGGGAGGAATCATGTCTCAGCAATCCAAGACGCCGGATGTTGCGCAGACGTCTGCGGCTTCTGTTGACCCAGAAGTGTCGGGCCAGCCGGGCGCATCACGCGAAGGGGGCGCCGGTACTGAGGCCGGCGCGCTACCTGACTCCGTCAGGCAGACCTCGGTCTACGTGTACGAAGCTCCGTTACGGCTATGGCACTGGACCAATGCCCTGGCGATTCTCGTGCTGATCGTCACCGGCTATTTCATCGGCAAGCCGCTGCCGACGGTCTCCGGGGAGGCCAGCGATCACTTCGTGATTGGCTACATCCGTTTCGCGCATTTCACCGCGGGATACGTACTGACCATTGGCTTCTTGTTCCGTTTCTACTGGTCATTGGTGGGTAACCATCATGCCAAGCAGCTGTTCAGACTGCCGCTGCATCGCAGCGAATGGTGGCGTGAAGTCTGGTTCGAGCTGCGCTGGTACCTTTTCCTTGAAAAGCGTCCGCGCAAGTACGTGGGGCACAATCCCCTGGCGCAGCTGGCAATGTTCCTTTTTATCACCCTGGGAACGCTGTTCATGATCGTCACGGGTATGGCGCTTTACGCTGAGGGGGCTCTCAGGGGGAGCTGGCAGGACAGCCTGTTTGGCTGGGTCATTCCGCTGGTAGGGCAGAGCCTGGATGTTCACACCCTGCACCGGCTTGGCATGTGGGTCATGGTAGTGTTTATCATCATCCACGTGTACGTCGCGATACGCGAAGACATCATGTCGAGACAGAGCATTGTCTCGACGATGATCTCGGGGGAACGTACCTTCAAGGACGATGAACCCTTCTGATGCACTGATTGAGGAGGTCCCGAAGATTTAGAGGGTTCAAACGATTCGGAAGATCCAGAAGCAGAAGGCCTTATTGTGCACACGCTAGCGGGCTATTTACCAACCCGCTAGCGATCCTTGTCAGTTGATAACTCCTTTAGATGTCAGGAAAAGGTGCCAGCTTTTCCGTAACATGCAGAAATAAGTGGCCGTTGATATATCTCGCATTAGCCTGTTTAGAAAGCCCTGTCTCGAAAGCCTCTGTCTCGAAAGCTCTTGCTCGATAGCCCCTGTCGCGAAAGCTTCTCTCTCGTTAACGAGCGACTGGGTAACTACTGGCTTTTCTTGATACACCTTATCGAGACGCATCTCACCTATGTGTGCCGTGCCAGCGATGAAGTCGCCTGTTAGTGGAAGAAAATGGACAGGGTGCTTACCACTTTTCCTTTAAATTGTGCTGGATCAATAGAGACATTTTTTCTTGATTACAGCCCGAGCTATTCTGCGACACTGAGTTTTTGTTTGGTGAAGCGCTAGTGTTCGCTCAGTAATTCACTGTTTTTACATGCCTATATGTCGATACCGAGCACCTTTATGTTGTCTTCTGTTTACCGGTGTCAGCGGCTGATATGACGGGAACTTAGCGCCTTTGAAGGTGGGAGCCGAATGCCTTTAGCCATGGATAACAATGACAGCCAAGCATCGTCGATATTGGTGTTGGGAATCGGCAATGTGCTCTGGGCCGATGAGGGATTTGGCGTTCGGGCGGTTGAAGCTCTCCATCGACGTTTTGATGTGCCCCCTCAGGTAACGGTGCTGGATGGAGGCACCCAGGGTCTTTATCTGCTGCCCTACATCCAGGCATGCAGCGAGCTGCTGGTCATTGATGCCATCGACTACGGGCTTCCTCCTGCGACGATCCATGTCGTGCGTGACGATGAGGTTCCGAGCTTTATGGGAGCCAAGAAGATGTCACTGCATCAGACGGGCTTTCAGGAGGTGCTGGCGGCGGCGCAGTTGCTGGGTTGGCAGCCTCGACACCTCACGCTGATCGGCGTGCAGCCGCAGGTCATTGATGACTACGGCGGGTCGCTGCGCCCTGAGGTAGCCGCCCGTATCGATGAGGTGATCCAGCTGGCCGTGGAAGAGCTTGGTGCCTGGAAGGTGACGCTGCGTCCTCGTGAGGCGATCGCGGATCAGGTCGGCCTGGCCGCACCAGCCCTGGCACTGGATCACTACGAAGGACAGCGCCCGTCGTCGCGAGACGCTTGTCGCCTTGGCGACGCGCGATTTCTTGTCCAGGCAAGCCAGACCGAGACCCAGACCGATACCGAGACCGACCCGAGTCGCGTGGCGGAGCGGCAACATCATCAGCCCTCTGCGTCCCGCTCTTCGATTCAAGGGCCCACATGTCTGGACACTACTGGCTGCTCCCGTGAGGGAGGTCCGCCATGAGGATGGGGCTGGCCACAATCGTCGATAGGCTCTCACCGCACGATAGGTGGCAGCCATGTGTGTAGGCATACCGATGCTGGTGGTGGACGTATCCGGTTCGCTCGCCCTGTGCTGCCGAGAAGCGGGAAGCGCGGCTGAACAGGTGGATATCGCGCTGATCGGTGACGTGGAGATAGGCGATTGGCTGCTGGTGTTTCTGGGTGCGGCTCGGCGTGTGCTCGACCCGGAGGAAGCTCAGCTGATACGCAGCGCCTTGGACGCCGTGGCGCTAGTCGCCAAGGGAGGCGCCATGGAAGCAGGCTACTTCGCGGACCTGGAGGCAGAAGCCCCCAGACTACCGCCGCACCTCGAGGCCGCCCGTAGGGCCGGAAGGACCAGCGGCTGAGGCAAGCTGGAGCGTTGCGGCCGCTCGGGGAAAAACTCGGGGAAAAGCTCGGCGAAAAAGTCGGGATGCGGGAGGACATTGGTGAGAGAAGGGATGTGAGAAAAGATGCGAGAGTCGTTGGGAGAGAGCGATGACGGGACCCTTGGGGCGCTTGATCAATGAACTGGGCTATCCCTGCCTGGCGGGAGCTGAATTGCAGGCGTTCATCTCACAGGAGGGGTTGCACGTACTGCTGTTGAGTGGCGATCCAGAGACCAATCTCGAAACCCAGGACGTGGCTGCCATTCTCCCGGAGCTGGTGAGTGCCTTTGCTGGCAAGTTTATCCCCGCGGTTGTCCAGCGACAGGACGAGGACTTGATAAGAGAGCGCTTCCAGGTCTGGCCGGTGCCTTCTCTGGTTTTCGTCGAGCGAGGTCAGCTAAAGGGCGTGGTGTCGCGGGTTCGTGACTGGCAGGACTATCTCGAAGAGGTCGGCGCTATCGTCGAGGGAACATCGCCGCACGCCCAGTTGATCGCCAGGCAGTCATAAGTCGTCGGGGTGATTGGCGGGCCTATACAAGGAATGGATCATGACGCTGAACCACTTTTCTCCCTCCTTGGGTGGGGTCGGGCCCGGCAGTCAAGAAGGTGCCGAACTCGACTATCTTCCCATGCCGTCGGACATGCGCACCTTTCATGCCTCGTTGCCTGAAGTGGAAGACCCCGAACGTATTCGCCCGGCTCTTACGGCGTTGAAGGCCTTGGCCACCGCCGCGTCCCGGTGGACGCCGGAAGGCGGCAACCTGGTGGTTGAGCTTCCACCGCTGGACGACGAAAACCGTCGGGTGGTGGCCGATACACTCGGGGAAGGAGAGGTCTCGGTGCGTGCGAGGGGGGAGCCATCCTGCGATGTACAGGAGTCCATCTTCGCCGGGCTATGGCGAGTGACCACGGTAGGCAATGGCGGGGCTGACGAGCGAATCGAGATCGGCAGGGTGCCCAGCGCCGCACTGAAGACGCCACCCAAGCGAATTTTCTGCCCACCGGAAACGGCGGCAGGGGTCGTCAATGGCCCCTTTATCGTCACGGAGCTGGTCGAGCGCTGTCACGCTCACCGTCCCGGCGATGAGCCCTACGCCATCAACCTGTCGCTCCTGCCCCATACCCCGGAGGACCTTCATTATCTTGAGCTGGCGCTGGGCCAGGGCGAGGTATCGATTCTGTCCCGGGGCTACGGCAATTGCCGTATCGATAGCACGGCGCTAGAGCATGTCTGGCGGGTGCGTTATTTCAATTCCCAGGATGCGCTGATTCTCGACGTCATCGAAGTGTCCGACATCCCTGAGGTGGCCTGCGCGGCGCCTGAGGACATCGCCGACTCTGTGGTCCGGCTTGAACAGACGCTGGAGGCCATGGCGTGATCCATTCCCAGTTTGAAGGGTCCTTCCTTGGCGACGCGGCGCGTCTGGATGATAACGCCCGTCTTGAATGCAAGATTTGCTGGTACTGCTATGACCCGGCTTTGGGTGACAGCAGCAGGCAAATAGCGCCAGGCACGCCATTTTCTCGTCTTCCGGCGGATTGGCGCTGCCCCGGCTGCGATGGCGATAGCCAACAGTTTATGGTGCTGAGTGACGATAACGCCCCCGCCACAACAGCCATCATCGAGCCTAGCCAGGGTGAGCCGCCGTCTGCGGACGCTCGCGCTCAACCTGAGGACGCTCAAGGGGGGACTAGCGTGTCGGGCGTGGCACCCTTGGGTCCGGCAGAACCTGCGTCTGCAACGTCAATCGAGGCGTCCTTTCCTCAGGGCTCCAGCAGTACCCGTCACGGGGCCGCTAACAGGGCCAATAGTCCAGCCAGTAACGGGGCCAATAGTCAGGTCATCAGTCAGGCCAGCAGCCAGGTCCGTTCGCTGGTCGAGGCCTTCCGTGAAACCCAGGCATCGCGCATGAAAGATATGCCCTTCTGTCATCCAGGGCTTAGCGTCGCGTCGGTGGGCTTTCGGGAGTGGCAGTCCACGACATCGGAATGCCAGGGGCAATTGGGCGTGTTGATCGCCCCCTGGCTGATGAATCTGGTGCTTATCCCTGCGACCGATGAAGTGACCGACCTGCGTTCAGGAGACAAGCGGATAGTGGCCTTTCCCTCGGGGGAGTATGAATTCATCTACAACCTGAGCGCGCCCGTAGGCGGTTTTTTTGCCTGCGCCCTGTTCTCGGACATGAGCGAGTTCACGAGCCAGGAATATGCGCTAGACGTTGCCCATGCGGTCATGGATGCCCTGTTCGATGCGACCCATCGCGCTGAAACGGATCGTCACGCGGATATCGCCGCCAGACAGCACAGCGCCCAGGACGACGAGGCTCCATCCACGGACGACTCCTCACCAGCGGTCCAGCAAGATCCCGATATTCACCAACCGCATCTGAGCGCTTCGCAGCGTCCGCGCTCACGTCGTGACGTGGTGACCATCGGCCTGTCTGGAAAGGCAGCATCCTGATGATGCCTGCTCTGGTCATCGACCATGACCCTCACCGGCCTGAAGGCGCCAACTCGCCTGTCTTTCGCGTTCGGCAGCGCGGCCGTCTGCCCACTCACTGGCTAAAGGACCGTCGTCCTGCCGAGGCTCTGGCCATGGTGGGATGTCTGTACAACCTCTGCGCCGCCGCCCAGACCGCCGCCGCCGCGTCTGCCATGGGGCTGGCGGTGCCAGCCGCACAGCACACCGACATTCAGTGTGAAGTGCTGCGAGAGCACGCGCTGGTGATGTTGCGCGACTGGCCTGGGGCCATGGGGCATCCGGCGGCGGGCAACGAGCTGCAGGGGCTTGCCAGCATGGGGCTGGCTGACCTTGAGGAGTTTGAGCACCGGCTATTGGCCCAGCGGGCGAACCGGGTGCTCGCCGATCTCTCGGCGTGGTGGAACGCCTCACCCAGCCTGCCTGCGCAGGTACTACGGCAGACGGCTGACTGGCCGCCCGAGGCTGGACGCATGGAGGCGGTCAATGACCCCAGCTTCGTGCGACGCGTTGCCTCTGACCCGGCCTTGGCGCGGCTCATCGCCCGGCATGGCTGGAGCCTGCATGTTCGGATGCTGGCGCGCGTCGTCGAGGTGGCGCGCCTGATCGAGGGTTTACGTGGTGTCAGAGGGGACGCAGCTGGCGGCGACGGTACGTCCCGCAGAAGCACATGCTCAGCGTCGTCAGCGCGTGCCTGGTTTGGTCGATCCCGTCCCGGCGACGGCTGGGCAGAGGCCGCTCGTGGCCGGCTGTTGCATCAGGTCGACTGCCTCGATGGCCGAGTCATGGCGTACCGCATCCATACCCCTACCGATGCCATGCTCGATACACCCCTCGCAGATGACCACGGCAATGATGACGGCGGGTGTCAGCCGGGATTTCTGGCACGACTGCTGAGCTCTGCCTACGGCTCAGGCGACAGCGGTGCCCGGCAGCGTGTGGCCATTGCCCTCAGCTGCGCGGACCCTTGTCTGCCGGTGGTGTGGCAGACGACGGATATGACCTGGCCTGCATCGAAGCAAGCGGGAGGAGACATCAACGCAGCCGGAGAGCGGGGTGGCCAGCATGCATGAGTTGAGCCTGTGCCAGGGGATCGTGGAGCTGATTGAAGAGCACGCCCGCAGCGATCCATTCACCCAGGTCACCCGAGTCTGCCTGGAGGTCGGCGCCCTGGCGTGTGTCGAGCCCGACGCGCTGCGGTTTGGGTTCGACCTGAGCGCTCGAGGAACCCTCGTCGAGGGCGCCAGGCTTGAGATCGTCGAGGTGGCTGCTGTCGCCTGGTGCTTTGGCTGCAACCAGACCGTGACGCTCAAGCAGCGGGGCGATCATTGTCCGTGCTGCGCCAGCTCGCGCCTGAGAGTCACCGGCGGAGAAGAACTTCGCATCAAGGAATTGGAGGTAATCTGATGTGTACCGTATGCGGATGCGCCGGGACAGGCGTGCAGAACCGTCCCGGTGAGGACGACCACACCCATCATGACCACGCTCATGACCATAAGCACGATCACCACGCTCATCATCACGGACATAGCCACGACCAGGGTCACTATCATAGCCACGATCCTAGCCATGACCATCACCACGATCATGGGCATGACCATCACCACGATCATAGCCATGACCATGCCCAGGCAGGCCCCGCGGATGAACAAGGCTCTCGGCATGCCATAGGCAGCGTCACCGCTGGTGCCGAGGCGCATCTGGACTGTGGTTCGGGACCCGCTGGCGTCGAGGTGGCGGGGTTGTCGCAGCGCCGGCTGATCGAGATCGAGACAGACGTGCTATCGCGCAACAACCGGATCGCCGACAGCGTACGCCAGCAGCTGGAAGCGAAAGGCGTGCTGTCGTTGAACCTGGTGTCCAGTCCGGGCTCCGGCAAGACCACGCTGCTGGTCGAGACGATTCGGCGGCTGGGCCCTGATGGGCTGGCGGTCATTGAAGGCGACCAGCAGACGGCCAACGACGCTCAGCGTATTCGTGAGACGGGAGTCCCGGCGCTTCAGGTCAATACCGGAAAGGGCTGCCACCTGGATGCATCGATGATCGAGCGAGCGCTTCCCAGGGTAATGCCGGCGGAGCTTGGGCTGCTGTTCATCGAGAACGTCGGCAACCTGGTGTGCCCCTCAGGGTTCGACCTTGGTGAAGATGCCAAGGTAGTCATCCTGTCGCTGACAGAGGGAGAGGACAAGCCGCTGAAGTATCCCCACATGTTCGCCGCAGCCTCCCTCATGCTGTTGAGCAAGATGGATCTGGCGCCCCATGTGGATGTCGATATAGAGGCCTGTGAAGCTTACGCCCGCCAGATCAACCCGGATATCGAGATCATCCGGCTGTCGGCCCGCAGTGGCGAGGGCATGGATCGCTGGCTTCAGTGGATCGCCCAGCGGCGAGAAATGCTGCGGCAGCGCGCGCTGGAGGCGGCACGCCAACGCCTAGAGAAGCTGGAGCAAGGCGAGGCGCCAGGCCTCAAGGTCCTGTGACGTGTCTTCCCTGACGGAACGCTCGGCGCTGGGGGCGGGCCTGGTCGCAGCGGATGCGCTTCCCGGTGTGCTGGTGGTGGGCCAGTCGCTGTACGAGTCTCTGCTCAGCGGGCTGTCATCGCCTGCGCCGGAGTGTCTGGTCGCACAGGATTGGCCAGGGGCCCGGGAGCAGCTGACGCGGCAATGGGTTGGGGTGCTGGTCGTCGATACCCGGGTGCCGTTGTCGCCGGGCTGGGTCCAGGAGCTGACCCAGCGCTGGCCCGACGTGCGTGGTCTTCTGGTGCTGAATGAGGCGCCTGAGGGGGAGTCCGAGCATGCGGCAGCGATGGTCAGGGGAGGCGACAGCGACGTGGCGCTGCCCGAGGCGTTTCAGCGTCTCTTTCGTCAGCATCTGCCGTGGACGCTGGTACGCGCCGTTGAGCATGCTCAGCAGCACTACTGGCTCGAGCGAGAAACACGCCGGCTACGCGCCGAACAGGCGCTGTCACAGCCGGTTGTTCAGGCGCGTCTGGCCGCGCATCGACAGCAGCTACAGCAGTCCCGCGGGTTTGAGCGAATCATCCGTTTGCCGGGGTCGCCCCTTGATGGCCTCTGTCATCTGGCTGCTCGGATAGCCGGCTTCGACGTCCCGGTATTGGTGACAGGAGAAAGTGGCACCGGCAAGGAGCTGATGGCGAGGGCCATACATTCAGCCAGCCTGCGCTCCGAGATGCCCTTTCTCGCGCTGGATTGCGGCGCGGTGTCAGACGAGTTGCTGGAAAGCGAGCTGTTTGGACATTGCAAGGGGGCCTTTACCGGCGCCAGTGCCCACCGTATCGGTATGTTGGAACGGGCGCAGCAGGGCACGCTGCTGCTCGACGAGATTGGGGACGCCTCGCCCGCCTTCCAGCTGAGATTGCTGCGCTTCCTGCAGGAGGGCGAGATACGTCCGGTGGGTACCAACACTGTGCGTCAGCTGGATGTGCGGGTGATTGCCGCCACCCACCGTGATCTGGCGGCAGAGGTGGCAGCGGGCCGCTTTCGGGAAGACCTGTATCATCGTTTGAACGTTGCCACGGTGGCCTTGCCGGCACTGCGTGAACGGCCTGAGGATATTCCTTCGCTGGCAGAAGCGCTGTTGATGCAGCTGGCCAGCCGTCACGGCGTGCGTGTCTCGGGGTTTGGTCCTGGCGTGCTTGACTGTCTATCGGCCCAACCCTGGAGCGGTAACGTGCGCGAGCTGGAAAATCAGATTACGCGCATGCTGATGATGACGACCGGCGCGACCATCGGTCTGGAGCTGCTGCCCGAAGCCCTGCGAACACCACCCCATGCCGGCATGTTCCGTGAAGAGCCGTACCGTGAAGAGTATCGTGAAGAGCCGTGCCGTAAAGAGCGGGGTCGTGAAGGATGGGGCTGTGACGGATGGGGTTGTGAAGAAAGGAGCAAGTGGCCGGTCAGGAGGGAAGCCGGAGGTGCCGCCAGAAGTGACATCAGGGCAGAGCAAACAGACGGGGGCCTAGGCGCAGTCCCAGGAGAACACTGCGTTCGTGATAGCCTCCGGCAAAGTCACCCCGCCTCGACGACCGCTCCCGCGGCGACCCTGCGGGAGCAGATCGAACTGTTGGAAACGCGCTGCCTGCTCGATGCGTTGACCCGGCATGCCGGCAACAAGACACGTGCCGCCGAGGAGCTTGGGCTTTCGCGCATTGGGCTGCGTGCCAAGCTCAAGCGCTATGGAATCGACTATGGGATTGAGGGTGGCGACGCGGCGGGGCCCAGTGACGCCACCTAAGGCCCGCGCTGCATAGATCATCAAGCGCTTGCGATTCAACAAATCCTGGGAAGCTGCTCACCCACCAGCATGTCGACGATTCGCTGGCCGCCGAACAGGGTGCGCAGGGTAACCCGCCCAGGTTTGCCGGAGTAGGCGTGGCCGATCACGCTGGCGTCCCGGCCCAGGGGATGGCGCTTGAGCGCGGCCAGGGCGGCATCGGCACGATCCGCCGGTACCACGGCCACCAGCTTGCCTTCGTTGGCCAGATAGAGAGGGTCCAGGCCCAGGATCTCGCACATGCCCCTGACCTCTCGGCGCAGCGGCAAGGACGCATCCTGAAGTTCGATGGACAGTTGCGAGGCCTCGGCCATCTCGTTGAGCACCGTTGCGACCCCACCGCGGGTGGCATCGCGCAGGCAGCGTGTGTTCGGCACCGCCTCGAGCAGTGCTTCCACCAGGCCATTGAGGGCGGCGCAGTCGCTCTCTAGAGCCGTCTCCAGCGAGAGATCTCCACGGGCGGCCAGGATCGCTGCACCGTGGTCGCCCAGCCAGCCGTTGACGATGACCACGTCAGTCGCCTGAATCTGCTCGATGCTCAGGTGGCGCTCGGCAGGGATCACCCCCACACCGGTGGTGGTGATGAAGATACCGTCACAGGCGCCACGCTCCACCACCTTGGTATCGCCGGTCACGATGGCGACCCCGGCACGGTCTGCCGCTTCCTTCATGGATCGGGCAATACGTCTCAGGTCTTCGACCGGCAGTCCTTCTTCCAGAATCACCGAGCAGGACAGATAGCGCGGAAGGGCGCCACCTACCGCCAGGTCATTGACGGTGCCGCAGACCGCCAGGCTGCCGATGTCCCCACCCGGAAAGAACAGCGGTTTAACCACGAAGCCATCACTGGTCATGGCCAGCCGATCCCCGGTACGGCAGAGGGGCTCCAGCGCCAGTCGAGCCTGATCCTCGAGGGTATCCTCAGGGGCGCCGAAGGCACGAATGAAGACATCATCTATCAGGTCCTTCATGGCCTTGCCGCCCCCCCCATGGGCCTGGGTGATGAAGGCTGCATTGACCGTGGCCAGAGTGCGCTTGTGGCTCATGGCGAGACCTCTTCATGCTGTTCCGCGCGGGGGCCGCCATATTGGAAGTAAGCGGCGCAGGCGCCTTCACTCGAGACCATAAGGGCGCCGCAGGGGGACTCCGGGGAGCACTGGCTACCGAACAATTCACACTGCCAGGGCTTGAGATTGCCGGTCAGTACCTCGCCACAGCGCAGCGCCTCGGGGTCGGCCACCTGCTGGTTCGGGAGCGAGAACTTGCGCTCGGCATCGTAGGCGGCGTATGCCTGCCTGATCTGCATGCCGGAGTCCTCGATGGGCCCCAGGCCCCGCCACTCGCATGACTGGCGGGATTCATACACCTCGTGGACAGCCTGCAGTGCAGCGGGATTACCGTCTCGGGAAACCAGCCGCTGGTACTGGTTTTCGACCTCGGCGCGGCCGTCGTGCAGCTGGCGCACCACCATCAGCAGAGATTGCAGCATGTCCAGGGGCTCAAAGCCGGAGATGACCACCGGGCAACGGTAATGTTCAGCGATGAAGCGGTAGGGCTCGGTGCCGATGATCATTGACACATGGCCCGGCCCGAGAAAACCGTCCAAGCGATGATCGGGATTCTCGAGAATGGCCTTCAGCGTGGGAATGATGGTGATGTGGTTGCAGAACACCGAGAAGTTGGTGATGCGCTGGCGCTGCGCCTGGGTGATGGTCAGAGCCGTGGAGGGGATCGTGGTCTCGAAGCCCAGGCCGAAGAACACCACTTCCCGTTCTGGATGGCGGATAGCGAGATCCAGTGCATCCATGGGCGAGTAGACGATGCGCACGTCGGCGCCCTCGGCCTTGGCCTGAAGCAGGCTCTTGCGAGAGCCCGGGACCCTGATGGCATCACCAAAGGTCGCCAGGATGACCTCGGGGCGTTCAGCGATCGCCAGGCAGTCATCGACGCGTCCCATGGGCAGCACGCAGACCGGGCAGCCCGGGCCGTGGATCAGCTCCAGCTGATCGGGCAGCATCGCCTCCAGTCCATAGTGGAAGATCGCGTGGGTGTGACCTCCGCAGACCTCCATGATGCGAAGGGGGGCAGGGCGATCACGACAGATCTTCTCGACCAGCGTGGTGATGTGCTCCAGGGTCTGGCGGGCTCGTGTGTGGTCGCGGAATTCATCGATAAACTTCATTGCCGCTTCTCCTGGCTGTCGATCAAGGCATCGAGTTCGTGGGTATCACCGAGCATGTCCAGCATCGCCAGGGTACGTTCAGCGGCGGCAGCGTCGATCCGGTTCAGGGCAAACCCGACGTGTACCAGCACCCAGTCTCCCACGCAGGATTCGGGCGGATGGGCATCATCGATGATGCAGGCGATGTTGATCTGGCGGCGGACGCCACTGACGTCCACGGTGGCCAGACGGTTGTTGATATCATCGATCGCGATGATCTGCCCCGGGATTCCCAGGCACATGGGTACTCTCCTGTGCGTCGTCGTCATGGCCGTCGGGCACTAGACAAGGGTGTAATGGCGAGTGTGGTGGGGGCAGACGGCGAGCAGGTGCTGCGGCGATCAGCGCCTGGCCAAGGGCGATGCCCCCATCATTGGCCGGTACCTGGCGGTGACTCAGCACCTTGAAGCCCTGCGCACCAAGGCGCTGCTCGACCAGCGCAAGCAAGCTACGGTTGTGGAAGCAGCCACCACTCAGGGCCACGGTGTCAAAAGGGTGGTCTTGCGAGAGTGTCGAGGTGACACGAGCCAAGGCGGTGGCCAGGCCCAGATGAAAGCGCGCTGCGCAGAGGGCCGGGTCGCAGCCCCTGGCCAGATCATCAAAGAGCGCCGGCCACAGGGGGGCCGGGTCCAGCAGCATGACGCCAGTGTCTGAAACGGTAATGTCGAGGGGATAGCCTGGGGCGGTGCTGAGGTCGTGCACGGACATGCGGGCCAGTGTCCTGGCAGCCAGTGTTTCCAGCGCCATGGCGGCTTCGCCTTCGTGATGCTGGTGCTCGAAGCTCAGCTCGAGTGCCGCCGCGACGGCGTCGAACAGCCTGCCGCAGGATGACGCCTTGGGGCTGTTGAGGCCTGCCTTGAGCATGGCAACCAGGGCTTGCAAGGGCATGCCGCCAAGCCGCTTGACCACCTCCAGTTGGGGATAGCCTCCTAGCAAGGCGTCAATGCCAGGGCCGGCGAACCACTGGGCGACAAGATTGCGCCAGGGTTCTCGGGCGGCGGCTGCGCCTCCGGGCATCGGCACCGCCTTCAATGCTGCAACGCGCTGACACTGTTGGTAGTCCGCCAGCAGGCACTCTCCACCCCATAGCTCACCATTCAGGCCAAGACCTAGGCCATCCAGGGCGATACCCAGTACCGGCGGTGCAGACAGTGGTCGGCCATGTTCCCCCAGGCAGGCGGCAATATGGGCATGGTGGTGGCCGACTTGCGTTATCGTCAGCCCCTCGCGAGCGGCCATCGCTGTGGCCAGGTGGCTCGTGTGATAATCCGGATGACGATCGCAGGCCAGCCAATCAGGACGATGGTCGTAGAGCTTCAGAAAATCCTGCAGATGATGCTCAAAGTCATCCAGGGTGGCGGGATCGTCCAGGTCGCCCTGATGAGGCGACAGAATGGCGCGTTCTCGATCGATCAGGCAGAACGTGGCTTTCTGTTGCGGGCCAAGGGCGAGGCCAGGGCCAATATCCTCGAACCCCGGCGGCAATGGCAGCGACGTTGGCGCGAAGCCCCGAGCCCGCCGCAGGACGCGCAAGGCCCCCGCGGCGTCCTGAACCAGGCTGTCATCAACGCGCCTGGCGATACCGCGATCATGGCTCAGGGCGTGGCTGGCCATAGCCCCCAGTGCATCGCTGAGACGAGCATCATCGATCAGCTGCGGCTCGCCCGAGGCATTGCCACTGGTCAGTACCAGCGGTACGTCGATATGTCGAAACAGCAACAGGTGCAGGGGCGTGGACGGCAGCATCACCCCCAGCCGGTCGAGGCCTGGAGCCAGGTTCGGGGCGATGTCGGGAGCCGGATTCGGGGCGATGTCGGGAGCCGGATTCGGGGCGATGTCGGGAGCCGGATTCGGGGCGATATCTAGAACTAGGTTCGGGGCGATATCTAAAGCCAGGTTGGGGGCCTGGCTAGGCCTTTTGGGAGACATGGGCGTGCGTCGCTCCAGCAGGACGATCGGCGCCGCCGGGCTCTCTAGCGCCTCGGCCTCCCGCGGGCTGACGTGGCAGTAGCGGGAGACCATCGCGAGATCCGCCATTATCAATGCCAGGGGCCGCGTCGGTCGACGCTTCAATTGGCGCAGTCGTGCGACCACATCCTCTCGAGAGGCATCACAGGCGAGCTGATAGCCGCCGAGTCCCTTGATGGCCACGATATGACCCGCGCAGATCAGCTCAGCCGCGGCCATGATCGGATCGGCATCAGGGCTGCTTTCAGGGCTGCCATAAGAGATATCAGCGTGGTTCTCCGAGCCGCTGGCGGGCACACCATGGTCGCGATCAAGGCGCACCAGCGAGACCCGTGGACCGCAGTCGGGGCAGGCGATGGGCTGCGCGTGGAAGCGCCGATCGGCAGGGGAACAGTATTCCTGGCGGCAGCTGGCGCAAAGCGGAAAGGCCGCCATGGTCGTGGCGGCACGGTCGTAGGGCATGGCCCGAATAATCGACAGTCGCGGGCCGCAGTGGGTGCAATTGGTCAATGCATAGCCCGAGCGGCGCTGCATCGGATCAAGAATCTCGGCTTTGCACGCGGCGCAGACAGCGGCATCTGCCGCAATATCGGTGCGAGTTAGTCCGGGCCGACTGTCGATGATGGTGAAATCGGTGATCGATTCCACTGGGGTCAACTCGGACGATGCGATGCCTGTGATGGTCGCCAGCGGTGGCGGCTCACTGTCGAGCTGTGTCAGCAGCGTCACCAATTGTGCCGGGGACCCCTGAGCGCGAATCACGACCCCCTGGCCATCATTGCGGACATTCCCCGTCACGCCAATAGCGGTGGCGAGCTGCCATACCCAAGGACGAAACCCGACGCCCTGAACGCAGCCCTGCACCCTGATCTCAAGCGCTGACATCATAAGGTCGGGGGAAGCGGGAAGGGGAGTGGTGGTCACTGGCGTACGCCTTCGGGCAGCAGGCAAATGTTCCGCACGACTATTCCACAGTCTTTTCCAGGCTGCGGTGAGCTGCGTCACGGTCTGTGTTCACCTTACTCCTCTTGTCCCGCCTTTCTCGGCGGAACCTATGCAGTGCTGAGCCCTGACGACAGACCCCATGTCACGCTGACTGCGTTGACGCCTTGGCGACGTCTCAAGCCGTCATCGCTTGGCATTCCTTAAATACTGTATAAAATAACAGTATTCTGTTCAGCATGACTCGCATCACTTTCAAGGAGGGGGCGCCATGACAGCAGCACACCCCGTCGACATCACTCAACTAATGCAACGGGGAACGTTATGGCGCGCGGGCCGTGATCCTGCGCGGGACTGGGAGACCTCTCAGGCGGATGCTCTGGTTGTGCCAAGCGGATTCGCGACACTGGATGAGGTGATGGGTGGTGGCTGGCCCCGTGGAGACCTGATGGAGTGGCTGCTTGACCATCCCGGTATCGGTGAAATCCGCCTGCTGGCGCCACTGATGACCCGCAGCCAGCGGATTGTCTTGCTGGATCCCCCTTGGATACCTCATGCCCTGGCACTGCAGGCGGCGGGCATCGGTATCACCAAGATCCATGTCATTCAGACAGGCACCACCAAAGAACGTCTGTGGGCCATGGAACAGGTGGTGAAAAGTGGCTGTTGTGACTTGGTGCTTGGCTGGTTTGGCGCCCTCCAGGGCAGCTGGTTGCGTCGCCTGCAACTGGCGATGGCGGGGGGCACCGGGGTCGGCGTATTGCTGCGCCCTGTATCGCTTGGCCAGCAAGGGTCTGCTGCACCCTGGCGTTTGCGCCTGGGGGGCAGCGCTAATGGTCGGCTTGAGGTGGAGGCCTTCAAGCGCAAGGGTGCCATACCGGCAAAAACGATCACGTTGGATCTGCCGACCTCGTCCCTGTCACCGGTGAACAGGGGGGCGCCATGAAGGGGTTATGGCTGTGCCTGCATGGTCCTCGCTTTGAGCTTGACGTGGTGGCTCTTGGCGACACGCAGCCCAAGGCGCTGGTATCGGCCAATGGAGAGCGTGTCCAGCAGGTATGCAGCAAGGCCCAGCGTCAAGGAGTGCGGCCCGGCATGACCGTGAGCACGGCGCTCAGCCTGGAGCCTGAGCTGCAATTGTTCACGGCGGACACGGCCGCATGTCGACAGCGGCTGGAAGGGCTCGCCCTGTGGGTGGGGCGTTTTAGCGCGCGTGTCAGTTTCGAGCCTAGCCTCGCTGGCGAGCCTGCCCGGGGCGTGGTGCTGGAAATTGGCTCGATGCTCCATTACTTCGGTGGTCTTGCCGCGCTGTGGTCCAGGCTGGAGAGCGAGCTGGCCGGTCTGGAGCTCGATCTCGTCTGCGCCACGGGGCATACGCCCTTGGCGGCGGTGCTGCTGGCTCGTGCGGGGGGCGTCCGCCCACACGTTGAGGACCTCGCTGTTCGGGGCACTGGTGTTCGGGGCACTGGTGTTCGGGGCACTGATGTTCGGGGCACTGATGTTCGGAGCACTGGTATTCGTGGCAATGGTACTCAGAGCCCTGGAGCCGATGTTGATGGCCATCATCGGCGGCTGGGGCAGCTGTCGTTGTCCCAGCTGGCGCTGCCGCGTGCCCAGTTGGCGCGTTTGCAAGGGCTAGGCTTCCAGCGTGTTCGCGATCTGCTGGCTCTGCCGACGGCATCACTGGCGTCGCGACTGGGTCCCGATCTGACCCAATGGCTCAAGCGGCTGACCGGTGCTGTGCCTGACCTGCTGCCCGTCTTTGAGCCGCCACCGCGGCTGGAGCGTGAGCTCGAGTTGAACCATGACATCGAATTGGCGCCTGCGCTGCTGTTCCCCTTGAAGCGACTGCTGATGGAAATGGAGGGCTTTCTGCATGTGCGCTGTGCCAAGGCGCTGTCGCTGCAGCTGACGCTCTATCAGCGGGATGCAGAGCAGCACATCTCGGTGGGACATGCCGGAGGAGAGCAGTCTGCCGATGCCTGGCTCGAGCTATGTCGGTTGCGGCTGGAGCGCTGTGAGCTCAATGCGCCAGTGCGCCGTCTGCGACTAGAGGTCAGCGAACTGACGCAGCAGGAGCAGCCCGCTCAGGACCTGTTCGATACGGCGCCCCCCAGAGAAACGGCCGACGCCCTGTTCAGCCGCCTGCGAACCCGGCTTGGGCAGAACAGTGTCATGCAGCCTCGCTGGCGCGAGGATCATCGCCCTGAGCGAGCCTCGACGCTTGAGCGATGCACCCGCGCAGCGGCGCAGGTGTTGCCCCAGGGCCCGCGTCCTGCCTGGCTGTTGCCCACCCCGCTGGCCATGTCGTCGGCAGCGCTGTCGCAGCTGGAGTGGCTTGCCGGGCCAGAACGCCTGGCCAGTGGCTGGTGGGACGCCGCCCCGGCCCGGCGGGATTACTACGTCGTGAGATTTGGCGATGCCCGCTGTGGCTGGATCTTCCGTGACCACACCGGGCAATGGTGGCTGCATGGCTGGTTCGGTTGAACACTGTGAGCCCTCATCGGAGCACGCTGCCTCACGGATAGCGCCTGCAGCCGATATAGCCTCTGGGGCGCCGCCGCTGGCCTATGCGGAGCTCTATTGTCTGACGAACTTCACCTTTCTCAAGGGGGCCTCTCACCCCCACGAGCTGGTGGAGAAGGCGGCCTGCCTGGGCTATCGCGCGCTGGCCATCACCGATGAATGTTCCGTGTCCGGCGTGGTGCGCGCCTGGGAGGCCGCCCGCGATCTGGATATGACTCTGATAGTCGGCACGGAATTTCGTTTTGAGGATCAGGCGGTGGTGGTGCTGGCCGAGAATCGCCAGGGCTATGCGCAACTTTGCCGGATGATCACCCTGGCCCGACGGCGGGCCCCCAAGGGCCATTATCGGCTGGACTGGGAGGAGCTAGCAGGGCTTGAGGATTGCCTGCTGCTGTATGACCCAGCGGGCAGTGACGATCGCTGCGCCTATCGCATGGCCTGGCTGAAGCAGCATTATCCAGGGCGTAGCTGGGTCATGCTGCTGCGCCACTTTGATGCCGGTGAAGAGGTGCGTCATCACCACACCGTCACCATGGCGAAACGTCTTGGGCTGCCCTTGGTCGCTGCCGGTGGGGTGCTGATGCATCAGGCTGCGCGCAAGCGTCTGCAGGACGTGCTGACGGCGCTGCGTCATGGCACCAGCGTGCAGCAGGCGGGCTACCTGCTCGAGCCTAATGCAGAGCGCTGTCTGCGTTCGCTGCCACGCCTGGCCGAGTGCTTTAGCCGTGACATGCTCGATGAGAGCGTGCGCATTGCCGAGCGCTGCCAGTTCGATCTTGGCCAGCTGCGCTATGAATACCCCGAGGAGCTGGTGCCCGAGGGCCATACCCCCATGAGTTGGTTGGTCCACAAGGTGGAGCAGGGACAGGCCAAGCGCTTTCCGGATGGAACGCCTGTCGAGATTGCCGCGCAGATTCAGCACGAGCTGTCGCTGATCGAGCGGATGCAGTATGCCCCCTTCTTCCTGACCATCGAGGATATCGTGGCCTTTGCCCGCGGACAGGGCATCCTGTGTCAGGGCAGGGGATCCGCCGCCAACTCGGTGGTGTGCTATTGCCTGTTCATTACCGAGGTGGATCCACGCCAGGTGCAGTTGCTGTTCGAGCGCTTCATTTCCGAAGAGCGTGACGAGCCGCCGGATATTGATGTCGATTTCGAGCATGAGCGGCGTGAGGAAGTGATCCAGTACATCTATCGTCGCTATGGGCGGGAGCGAGCCGGGCTGGCCGCCACGGTGATCAGCTATCGTCCTCGCAGCGCGCTGAAGGACGTGGGTAGGGCGCTGGGCCTTCAGCCCAGCTACCTGAGCTGGCTTGCCAGCCGACTGGATCGACGTGACGGCGAACAGGCGTGGTTGACCGGGTTGCGCATGGAGCTTGCTCAGTCCGTCGCGGTGACGGCGTCGTCTTCCCCAGGGGCCGGATCGATCGAGCCGGGCAGCGAGGGTGGCGCGCGCAGCCTTCGTCAGCACCTGGTAGAGCTGGTCGAGCAACTGCTGGGCTTTCCACGCCATCTGTCACAGCACGTGGGTGGGTTTGTCATTTCTCGGGGTCCGCTGCATGAATTGGTCCCGGTGGAAAATGCCGCCATGCAGGAGCGCACGCTGATTCAGTGGAACAAGGACGATCTGGAAAGCCTGGGCTTGCTGAAGGTCGACGTGCTGGCGCTGGGCATGTTGACCGCGATACGCAAGACCCTTGGCCTACTGGGCCAGCCACCGAAACACAGCCACGAACCTAAACAGAGCCAGGAACCAAAACACAGCCAGCAACAGGCCCGGCGGGAAAACTGCGACTCGCCATCTGACCACGGCGGTGACCGGGTTATTACCCCCATCGAGGCGCTCGCGGCGATTCCTCGGGAAGATCCGGAGGTCTATCGCATGCTGTCCCGTGGAGACAGCATCGGTGTCTTCCAGGTCGAGAGTCGTGCCCAGATGAACATGTTGCCCAGGCTAAAGCCCCAGAATTACTACGATCTGGTGATCGAGATTGCCATCGTCAGGCCGGGGCCCATCCAGGGCGACATGGTCCACCCGTATCTGCGCCGCCGGGACGGGTTGGAACAGGTCGAGTACCCCAGCGCGGATGTCAGAAAGGTGCTCGAGCGAACCCTGGGAGTCCCCATCTTCCAGGAGCAGGTCATCAAGCTCGCCATGGTGGCGGCGGGCTATAGCGGTGGCGAGGCTGACCAGCTCAGGCGCGCCATGGCGGCCTGGCGGCGGGCGGGTACCATCGCAGAGCACCAGCACAAGCTGACCGCCGGCCTGCGCGAGCGTGGTTACACCGACGAATTCGCGGCGGCCATCTGTCGCCAGATAGAAGGCTTCGGTCAGTACGGTTTCCCCGAGTCCCACGCGGCCAGCTTCGCTCACCTGGTCTATGTGTCCGCCTGGCTCAAGTGCCATCACCCCGCGGCCTTCTGCTGTGGACTGCTCAATAGTCAGCCCATGGGCTTCTATTCTCCGTCTCAACTGTTGCAGGACGCTCAGCGCCATGGGGTTCAGGTGAGGCCGGTAGACCTGCTGCGAAGCCGCTGGGAGTCGACGCTGGAGGTCGATGATGAGGCTCCCCCTGAGGCAGCGGACGCGCCAGTGCATCCCGCAGGGCCAGCGGTGCGGTTGGGGTTGCATCTGGTGAAGGGGCTCAGCAGGGAGGCAGTGCTGGCGCTTCTGGAGGAGCGTGACCGATCCCCCTTTACCCGTCTTGCCGATGTGCGCCGGCGTGTATCGATCCGCTCACAGGACTGGGAGGCGCTGGCCTCTGCGGGTGCCCTGGCCGGTCTGTCGGGACACCGCTATCAGGCCCGTTGGGATCTGCTGGCGCCTCAGCCAGGCCTGGCCCTGGGGGACACCGAGCTGCTCGATGACGACAGCACGGCGTTGATGCCGCCCCTTGAGCAAGATGACCTTGAGGCGGACTATCGCCACCTCGGGCTCAGTCTTGGGCGCCATCCCATGGCGCTGCTGCGTGAGTCCACGGCGGGGCAACGCCATGGGCTCGATGGCTGTCTGACCGCCCAGCAGCTGTTGACCGTGGATCACGGCTGCCTGGTTCAGGTGGCAGGGCTCGTGACCACGCGGCAGCGGCCCGGTACGGCCTCTGGTGTCACTTTTGTGACCCTTGAGGATGATAGCGGCAATATCAATGTGGTGGTGTGGCGAGACACCGCCAAGGCTCAACGTCAGGCGTTACTCAATGCGCAGATACTGAGAGTGACCGGCCACCTGGAGCGAGAGGGGAGTGTGGTGCATGTGATCGCTGGCCGCCTGGAGGATATCGGCGCCTGGTGGAAGGCGCTGAGCGTGTCGTCGCGGGATTTTCGTTAGTCGCTGTTTCGCTCTGGTGCTACCAAAAACGGCACCGAGGCGTACCTCGGTGCCGTTCTGGTCATTGTGCTGGCCGGGCCTGGTTCTCGACACCAACGAGTGGTGGCAGGCCCCAGGCTCAGCTCAGCTCAGGCCCAAGCGTGTAGCGCCTGGATCAGACGTTGAAGCGGAAGTGCACCACGTCACCGTCTTTCAGCACGTAGTCCTTGCCTTCCAGGCGCCACTTGCCGGCGTCCTTCGCACCCTGCTCACCGTTGAGGCTGACAAAGTCTTCGTAGGCCACGACTTCGGCGCGGATGAAGCCTTTCTGAAAATCGGTATGAATGACGCCAGCGCCTTCCGGGGCCGTCGCGCCGACCTTGACGGTCCAGGCACGCACTTCCTTCACACCTGCCGTGAAGTAGGTCTGCAGACCCAGCAGCGCGTAGCCAGCGCGAATCACGCGATCGAGGCCGGGCTCTTCCATGCCCATCTCGGCCAGGAACATCTCGCGTTCCTCGTCGTCCAGCTCGGCGATCTCCGCCTCGAGCTGGTTGCACACAGGCACCACTACCGCGCCTTCCGCCTCGGCAATACCCTTCACCACGTCGAGGTAAGGATTGTTGTCGAATCCATCCTCGTTGACGTTGGCGATGTACATGGTGGGCTTGAGCGTCAGGAAACCAAAGCTCTTGATCTGCTTCTTCTCGTCGTCAGAGAGATCGAAGCTGCGCAGCGGCTGGCCTTCTGCCAGGTGAGGCTGGATGCGGTCGAGCACCGCCTTGGTGGCGATGGCGTCCTTGTCGCCGCCCTTTACCACGCGAACCAGGCGCTGGATGGCCTTTTCCACGGTATCCAGGTCGGCCAGGGCCAGTTCCAGGTTGATGGTCTCGATATCCGCCGCCGGATCGACCTGGTTGGCCACGTGGATGACGTTGTCGTTATCGAAGCAGCGCACCACGTGGGCGATGGCCTGGGTCTCCCGGATATTGGCGAGGAACTGGTTGCCGAGGCCTTCACCCTTGGACGCGCCGGCGACCAGGCCGGCGATATCCACGAATTCCATGGTGGTCGGTACGACCTTCTCCGGCTTGACGATCTCCGCCAGCTTATCGAGACGCGGATCCGGCATCGGCACGATGCCGACATTGGGCTCGATGGTGCAGAACGGGAAGTTCTCGGCGTCGATGCCGGACTTGGTCAGGGCGTTGAAGAGGGTGGACTTGCCGACATTGGGCAGGCCAACGATGCCGCAGTTGAATCCCATGGGTGATTCCTGAAATAAGGTGAAGGAAGTCGAGTCATCGCAGAAAGCGCATCAGTGTATGACGTCGAGTGGCAGAGTGACAGCCTGTCTCGACCCGCTGAGCGCTGCCGCGGGAGTCTGTCGTCAGGCCGAATGGCTGTGCAGGCGATTCATCGCCTTGGCCCAGTCGCCCGCCAGGGCCTGGGGCAGTGTCGCCAGGCACTCGATCAGCGCGCCGTCGATCGCCTCTCGCTCGCTCTTGCCGGGACGGCCAAGCACGTAGTTGGTGACCAGATTGGCGCTGCCCGGATGGCCGATGCCGATGCGCGCACGATGGAACGACTTGTCATTGCCCAGTGCGCTGATGATGTCGCGCAGGCCGTTGTGTCCACCGTGGCCGCCGCCCTGCTTGTAGCGGGCGCTGCCAGGGGGCAGGTCGAGTTCATCATGGGCGACGAGCATCTCGTCAGGGGCCAGCTTGAAGAAATTGGCGAGGGCGGCCACGGCGGCGCCGGAGCGATTCATGTAGGTCGTCGGTACCAGCAGGTGCAGGTCTTGTCCTTCCACAAAGGCCTTGGCATAAAGCCCAAGAAACTTCTTTTCCGGGCGTAGCTCGGCAGACGCCTGGCGGGCCACTTCCTCTACCAGCCATGCGCCAGCGTTGTGGCGGGTCGCCTCATACTGGGCGCCGGGATTGGCCAGGCCAATCAGTGCCTTGATCCGTGTCATGCTCATGTCTCCGGCCGCGGTGCGGGCAAGCGCTTTGCTCAGGGCCTCGGCGGCGCGACGCTGGGCAAAGCGATCGATGAAAACGAAAAGGGCCACCGCAGTGGCCCTTGAATCAAGCGGACAGGGATTACTCCTTGTCGCCTTCTTCGCCTTCGTTCTTCGCTTCCTCGGCAGCGTCGGCGCTGGCATCAGCGGCGGCAGCTTCGTCCTCGGCAGCTTCTTCGTCGGACTGCATGGCCTTGGCCTTGGTCACGTTGACGATGGCCTGGTCATGGTCTTCGCCGTAGGTCAGCTCGACGATGGTGACGCCAGCCGGCGCCTTGAGGTCGGACAGGTGCAGAGTGCTGCCCAGCTCCAGGCCGGCGATGTCGACTTCGAGGTAGTCGGGCAGATCTTTCGGCAGGCAGCTGATTTCAACGTCGTTGGCCAGCTGGTGCAGTTCACCGTCCTGCTCCTTGAGCGCCTTGGACTCGTCCTGACCGACCACGTGCAGCGGTACGCGCATGGTGATCTCGTGAGTCGCATCGACACGCAGGAAGTCAGCGTGGGTCACCAGCGGCTTGTACGGGTGACGCTGGAGGTCACGCACGACAACCTGCTGGGCCTTGCCATCTACCTCAAGGGTGATGACGGAGGAGAAGAAGGCTTCTTCTTCCAGGGCCTTGTAGAAGGCGGTCTTGTCCACAGCGATGGGCTGCGGCGTCTTCTCGCCACCGTAGATGATGGCAGGCACTTGCTGGTTCGCACGACGCAGGCGGCGGCTCGCACCTTTCCCCAGGTCGTTACGAACGTTGGCGGTAAGTTTGTAGTCAGACATGGATTTGCCTCTTGGCTAAAAGTAAGGAAGCCACCGAGCCCGCGACCAGACCTCGATGGTTCCAGGTGCCCCGGAGACCGGGGCGCGTTACCCGCGCAATGTGCTGGCCTTTCGCAGGCTCAGTGGAACATCGCGCTGACGGATTCTTCATTGCTGACACGGCGAATCGCTTCCGCGATCAGGCCGGCCACGCTCAGCTGGCGAATACGCCCGCTGCGACGAGCGGTTTCGGACAGCGGGATGGTGTCTGCCACCACGACCTCATCCAGAACCGACTCGGAAATGTTGTCCACCGCAGGGCCAGACAGGATCGGGTGGGTGGCATAGGCCACCACACGGCGCGCGCCGTGATCCTTGAGGGCCTCACCGGCCTTGCACAGGGTGCCAGCGGTGTCGATCATGTCGTCCACGACCACACAGGTGCGGTCCTGAATATCACCGATGATATGCATCACCTGAGCCTGGTTGGCCTGGGGACGACGCTTGTCGATGATCGCCAGATCAGCGTTCAGCTGCTTGGCGATGGCACGTGCGCGGACAACGCCGCCAACGTCGGGGGAGACCACTACCAGATCGTCGTAGTTCTGGCGCTCGATGTCGTCGAGCAGGATCGGTGAACCGTAGACGTTGTCGACCGGAACATCGAAGAAGCCCTGGATCTGATCGGCGTGCAGGTCCATGGTCATCACCCGGTCAACGCCCGCCTTGACCATCATGTCGGCGACGATCTTGGCCGAGATCGGTACACGGGCAGAGCGCACGCGGCGATCCTGGCGGGCATAGCCGAAGTAGGGCACCACTGCCGTGATACGGGTAGCGGAGGCCCGGCGCAGGGCGTCAACCATCAGGATCAGTTCCATCAGGTTGTCGTTGGTCGGTGCACAGGTGGACTGCAGGACAAAGACATCCTTGCCGCGCACGTTCTCGTTGATCTCGACCGCGACCTCTCCGTCGCTGAACTGACCGACCGTGGCATTGCCAAGCCGGCTGTCCAGGCTCTCGGCGACCTTACGGGCGAGTTCGGGGTTGGCATTCCCGGCGAAAACCATCAATTTTGACACGCGCAGCCACCTTTGCTGTGTTGGGTCTTCAGTGTGAGTCTGGGGGAGTGAGTCCAGGACTCAGAAGGAAGTTGGCTGGGGTAGGAGGATTCGAACCTCCGCATGCCGATACCAAAAACCGGTGCCTTACCGCTTGGCGATACCCCAGCAATAACGTCCTGCCTCAATCATCGGGCAGGGCGTCGAGGAGAGGCGATCGATTCAGGCCCTTGGCCTTGAAGGCGTGCCAGTCCGGTTGCTGCTGCTCTATTGCTTCAAGCAGCGCCACCGCGTCGGCTTCCGACGTCAGACGGGCAAAAACACATGCTCCGGTACCCGTCAACATCGACGGCGCCCGGGTGTTCAGCCAGTCCAAGGCACGAGCCACGTCAGGATAGCGCTGCCTGACAGTGTCTTCGCAATCGTTGCGCCAGCTCGACGCTCCCCCCTTGAGTGCGCGCGCCATGGTAATGGCGGGGGTGTTCCGTGTCAATTCTGGCGCAGTGAAGACCGCGGGGGTCGATACGCTGATACCGGGGTGCACGACCACAAACCAGGGGGTATCGAGGTCCACCGGGGTCAGGCGCTCACCGATGCCCTCGGCCCAGGCGGCGTGGGCGTTGACGAAGACCGGAACGTCGGCGCCGAGGCTGAGCCCAAGCTCAGCCAGCTGCGGGCGCGGGATGCCCAGACCCCATAGATGGTTGAGTCCTGCCAGCACGCTGGCAGCATCGCTGCTCCCGCCGCCCAGGCCACCCCCCATGGGCAGCCGCTTGGTTACCGAGAGCGTAGCGCCGAGGTGGCAGCCGCTGGTCTGTTGCAGGTGCCTGGCGGCGCGCCACACCAGGTTGTCCTGGGGAGCAACGCCGTCGAGGGCAGCGTCCAGCACCAGCTGGCCATCCTCGCGCAGCTCGATGGTAATGTCGTCGCCATGGTCGAGGAACTGGAACAGCGTCTGCAGCTCGTGATAGCCGTCGGCTCGACGGCCGACGATATGCAGCATGCGGTTTAGCTTCGCCGGGGCGGGCAAGGTCAGCCGCGTGGCGGTGGTGGGTGGCTGGGGCATGGCCATGTTGCCTTTACTGGTCGTGCCGTCGAGCAGCCGCGGCTGCTCGAATGACTGCTGGAATGACTGCCCACATGACTGCCCTGGTGACAGGCCGAGCGATGGCGTGGGTGATGGCGTGGGTGATGGTTTGCGTCATGGCTTAAGCAAAGGTGCGCGTCATTCTTCGAGCGGTTGCCACTGATTGACCACCAGGGTGGCGCGCAGGTCGTCGTAGGTCATGACCAACCGGCGCGGCAGCCAGGTACCAGACACATCTTCCCAACCACGATAGTCAATCTCCCAGCCGTCCTGTTCCAGGGTAGCCGGAAAGCCGAGCTCATCTTCTGTCATGCGGTGGTCGCTGTTGTCGGCGGGCAGTCCTCTTACCCAGTCGGTCAGACTGGACACCGGCAGTGACCAGCCCAGGCGCTGTTCCATCAGGGCTTCCGGGCTGTCGGCCTCGAAGCGCCCTTCGCTGGTCGTCAACGAGACGCGGCCGTCACGGCCTTCCAGGGTGCTGCGGCCGGCGCCCATCGGCCCCGTCACCAGCAGGCGGTAGTGGTAGGGCGTCTGGCGCCAGTCCAGGTTGGCGCTGGTGGAGTCTTCAGGGGTGCGCAGTCCCACCTTGCCGGTCAGGTTCCAGGCGGTAAAGGCTTCCACCTGGGACAGCTGCGCTTCCCAGTCGCCGGCTTCGCGCTCGGTGCGCGGCTCGGTCACGCTCTGGGAGGTGGCGCAGCCAGCCAATAAAGAAAGGCCAAGGGCGATAGCGGGAAGTCGTAGAGAAGGCATCATCGCGGGGTCCTTGCGGGTCATCGGGAGACACACTATGAGAATAAAGGTAGAGCGTTGCGGGGGAGGGCGGTCACCTACCCGGCAGACGCCTGGTACTGTCAGGGGGCAATTTCTGGCCGTCGATCCAGCAGGTCGACAATCAGCGGGCGCTCCTCGAAGCGTTCCTGCGCCTGCTTGAGCAGGTCGCGGGCGCGTTCGCGCTCGCCAAGATCCCACAGCACCTCAATCAGGTGGGCCGCCACTTCCTGGTCCGGAATCTGGCGCCAGGCCTGTTCAATCCAGGGTAGCGCGACCTCAGGTTTGCCTTCGCGATAGGCGATCCAGCCCAGGCTGTCGAGAATCGCCGGATTGTCCGGCGACAGGTCGTAGGCGCGCTGAATCAGTCGCCTTGCCTCGGCGAAGTCATCAGGGTCGCCTGCATCTGCCAGGGTGTAGCCAAGGGCATTGAGGGCGACCGCATTGTCCGGCTGCTGTTCGACCAGAGTGCGTAGATCCTGTTCCGAGGTGTCCATGTCTCCCTCGGTCCAGGCGCGCATGGCGCGGAAGTAGCGCAGGTCGCCGTCTTCCGGTGTGCGGGTCAGTTCGCGATTGAGCAATGTCTCGGCCTGGGCATTCATGCCCTGCTGGTCGAGCAGTTGGACTTCGGTGACCACCAGGCCGGTATAGGCCTCATCGTGGCGCAGGCGTTCGACCCGCAGGAACGCGCGCGCATCCAGCAGTCGATCGGCCTCGATCAGCATGCTGGCCGCCCGCTGACGGGACAGCAGGAAGTCGGGCCCAGGGGGGACTCGCCGGTAGTACAGCAGGGCGTTATCGACGTCGCCTTCCTGCTCGGCGATGCTGCCGAGTAATAAATAGAGGGCGCTGGGCGCCTGAGGGTCATCGACCAGCGGCAGCAGCAGACGTCGGGCCGGCGCGCGATGGCCTTCTTCCAGGTAGAGCTGGGCCAGGCCGACCCGCAGCAGCGGGTTATCGCCGCGGGTATCCAGCAGCGTGTCGGTGTTCCCCTCGGCGGAGGTCAGGTTGCCCAGACGGATGTCGGCTCGCGCCATAAGAAGAAGGAAGCGAGGATCTTCCGGTGATTGGTCAAGGCCGCGGCGTGCGGTGCTGCGAGCCTGCTGGTAGCGGCCTGCATCCAGAGCGATGCGTGATTCCGCCAGCAGTCCCTGGGTGCTGTTACGGCTGCTGGCATCGAGTGCGGCAATTCGCCGCTGTGCCGCGTCGTGGTTGCCCGAGGCGGAATCGGTCAGGGCCAAGGCCAGCTGCAGGTCGTCCCGTTGGCGCGCGTCGCGCTGACCGGTGGTCAACGCCTCGTTCAATTGTGCCGCCAGCGCCTGAGGATCGGCGCCGCTGGACAGAGCGGTGTCGACGAAGCGGGTAATGTCGTCTTCCCCGGGGGCGATCAGTCGCTGCTGCAGCGCTTCTGTCCAGTTGCCGCGGCTGCCCGCCAGGTTGCCGAGAATCTGAGCCGCCACCGGGGCTTCTGGAGAGACCGACTGCCACTGGCGCGCTGCGCGTTCGATCAAGGCGGTATCGTCGGTAAAGCGTGCCGCCAGGGTGGCGCGCTCGACCAGGGCCGGCGAGCGATAGCGTTCGGCGGCGGCCAGATAGCCTTCGGTGGCTCGACGATAGTCGCCGCGCTGGCCAGCCATCTCCGCGATCAATAGGGTCGACAGGCCTTCGGCGTCGAGCCCCCGGGTGATCGGGGGAGCGCCCGCCATCGGGTCGTCGGATGCCATGTCATAGGCGCTGCCGCTGGGGCTATAGGAGACGCTTTGGCAGCCGGCAAGCCACGCTGTCAGCGACAGGGCAAGCAGGGTGCGGGCTGGCATTCCTTGGCGCGCGTTCGAAGGCATTGAGGCATCATCTTTTCCATCAGGAATCCCAGCATAACGGCTTGGCGTCTCTTGGCAAAGGTCAATACCTTAAGGCGGCGACAAGGGAGCGAGCTCGCCACACCCTATGGTAGGATAGGGCGCCTTGCAGGAGTGGTTCACTGGACCACCCCAGACACCCGCTGATGAAGACGTCGAACGCATGACCCTGCTCGCCCTTGGCATCAATCATCGAACCGCCGCCATCGAGGTGCGCGAAAAGGTGGCTTTTGGCCCCTCGCAGCTGACGCTGGCGCTCAACGAGCTGCGCGCGCTGCCTGGTGTGCACGAAGCGGCGGTGCTGTCGACCTGTAACCGTACCGAGCTGTACTGCGTCACCGATGCTCGCGGCGAGTCCGACGTACTTGATTGGCTCAGCCGGTTTCACGCCCTACCCCGAGAAGAGCTGTTGCACTGCGCCTACCATTATCTGGATGGGGATGCCGCCCGACACCTGATGCGTGTGGCGGTAGGTCTCGATTCCATGGTGCTGGGTGAGCCTCAGATTCTGGGGCAGATCAAGGACGCCTATCAGGCGGCGCGCGAGGCGCAGGGGCTGGGGGGAGAGCTCGAGCGACTGTTTCAACATACCTTTGCCGTCGCCAAGCAGGTGCGTACCGAGACGGCCATCGGTGAGAACCCGGTGTCGGTGGCGTATGCCGCCGTCAGTCTGGCCAGTCGCATTTTCGATGATTTTGGTCGCGCCCGAGCGCTGCTGATCGGGGCGGGCGAGACCATCGAGCTGGTGGCCCGCCATCTGCATGAGGCGGGGGTGCAGCAGTTGACCGTGGCCAATCGCACCCGCGAGCGCGCCAGCGTGCTGGCCGGTGCCCTGGGTGGCACCGCTATCAGCCTCGATGAAATTCCCGAGGCGCTGGAACATGCCGACATCGTGATCTCTTCCACGGCGGCGCCGCTGCCGATACTGGGCAAGGGGATGGTGGAGCGGGCGCTGAAGCGTCGCCGTCATCGCCCCGTGTTTATGGTGGACATCGCGGTGCCGAGGGACATTGAGCCCGAGGTGGGGGACCTGTCCGATATCTTCCTTTATACCGTCGATGACCTGCAGGAGGTCATCGAGGAAAATCGCCGCCACCGCCAGGTGGCCGCGGATCAGGCAGAATCGCTGATCGAGCATGGCGTTACCCACTGGCACAAGGAGCGCCGCGTTCGTGGCGCCGGTGAAGTGATTCGTGACGTGCGTGCCAAGGGCGAGGCGCTGCGCGACGAGGCCCAGGCTCAGGCCCTGGAGCGGCTGGCCAAGGGGGAAGACCCTGAGGCCGTGGTTCGGCGGCTGGCCCACCAGTTGACGAATCGCCTGTTGCACCAGCCGACCCTGGCGCTGCGAGGCGCCGCGGCCGACGAGCGCCAGGAGCTGATGGATGCTGCTGTGGAGCTGCTGCTGGGCGAGTCCCATTCGCCGGGCTGATGCGCTCAGCTCGGGCTGCGGCTGTCGGGTGTGCTGCTCCCTCTTACATGATTTCAAGGAATAACCGATGAAAGCTTCCCTGCGTGAGCGCCTCGATGCCTTCGTCGACCGCTTCGAGGAACTCTCTGCCCTGCTGGCAGAGCCCGATGTGATCAGCGACCAGGCTCGCTTTCGTGACTACTCTCGTGAATACGCTGAGCTTGAGCCTCTGGTAGAGGCCTGGCAGCGCTATCGCAGCATCGAAGAGGATGTGGCCACTGCCGAGCAGATGGCCGAGGACGCCGACGCCGATATGCGTGAGCTGGCTCAGCTGGAGCGCGAAGAAGGGCTTGAGCGACTCGAGGCGCTCGAGGTCGAGCTGAAGCAGCTGCTGGTGCCCAAGGACCCTGATGATGGACGTAACGTCTTTCTCGAGGTGCGTGCCGGCACCGGCGGTGACGAAGCGGCGCTGTTTGCCGGTGACCTGTTTCGCATGTACTCCCGCTACGCCGAAAACCAGGGGTGGAAGGTCGAAGTGGTCAGCGCCAGCCACGGTGAGCAGGGCGGTTACAAGGAAATCATTTCGCGGGTCAAGGGCGAGGGGGTCTATGCACGGCTCAAGTTTGAGTCCGGGGCCCACCGCGTTCAGCGAGTTCCCGCCACCGAGTCCCAGGGGCGTATCCATACCTCGGCGTGCACCGTCGCGGTGATGCCGGAGGCGGACGAGGTCTCCGATATCGATATCAACCCTGCCGATCTTCGCGTCGATACCTTTCGTTCCAGCGGTGCGGGTGGTCAGCACGTCAACACCACCGACTCTGCCATCCGTATCACCCACCTGCCCACCGGCGTGGTCGTGGAATGTCAGGAAGAGCGCAGTCAGCACAAGAATCGCGCCAAGGCGATGTCACTGCTGGCCGCCAGGCTCAAGCAATCCGCCCAGGACAGTCAGCGGCAGGAGCAGGCCGATGCCCGCCGTTCGCTGGTCGGGTCGGGGGATCGCAGTGAGCGCATCCGCACCTATAACTTCCCCCAGGGGCGGGTGACCGACCACCGCATCAACCTGACGCTCTACAAGCTCGGTGAGGTGGTATCAGGAGAAGGGCTGGATGAGGTGATCCAGCCGCTGATCCATGAGTATCAGGCGGAACAGCTGGCAGCGCTGCAGCAGGAGCATTGATGCGCATCGACCTGTTGCTGGGCCGCGCGGGGGCGAGGCTCGCCTCCGCTGGCAGCCCCACTGCGCGGCTGGATGCGGAAGTGCTGGCGATGAAGGTGCTCGGGGTCGATCGCACCTGGCTCTACACCTGGGGCGACCGCCCCATGGAACCGCTGGCAAGGGCGCGTTTCGAGGCTCTGGTCGCTGCCCGCGCCCAGGGCACCCCGGTGGCCTACCTGACCGGCGAGCGAGAGTTCTGGGGACTGACGCTGGAGACGGCGCCAAGCACGCTGATCCCCCGTCCCGATACCGAAACCCTGGTCACGGCGGCGCTGGAAAAGGCGCAGGCCGACATCGGCCGTTTTCTCGACCTGGGCACCGGTACCGGGGCCATCGCCCTGGCGGTTGCCAGCGAGCGCCCGGCCTGGCATGTCACCGCGGTAGACCTGTCTGTGGATGCCGTGGCGCTGGCGCGGCGCAATGCGCGTCGTCATGGACTGCAGGTCCGCGTTCAGCAGAGCGACTGGTTTACGGCTGTCGCCGGTGAGCGCTTTGATCTGATTGCCTCCAATCCTCCCTATATTGATCCGGATGACCCTCATCTGGACCTGGGAGACGTGCGCTATGAACCGGCTTCGGCGCTGGTGGCCGCCGACCGAGGATTAGCGGATCTCTTTACGATTGCCGACCAGGCGCGAGAGCACCTTACGGTTGGAGGCTGGTTGATGATGGAGCACGGCTTCGACCAGGCGACGGCGGTGCGCGACCAGTTGATCGCACTGGGCTATGCCAATGCCAGCAGTCTTCGGGATCTGGCGGGACACTCGCGAGTGACGCTTGGGCAGTGGTTGCCATAGCTCTCCGCCGTGCTTGGACCCAGCGGCAGGACAGGCGCGAATGACGGCGGTCTCCTCGGGGATAGTGGTGCGCTGAAGCGGCCGCTGCGTTGAACCTCGGGGTGGAGTCCGTCAGAGGGCTGTGATACTGATAATCAGAAAAATACGTTGCCACCGCGCGGCGGGGCGCGAGAGATTGTTGTGAAATGCCTCTTTGTCAGGTCTTTTTTGGTCGATCTTTCCAGCTCACTGTCCCTGCCGCTAGATCATCAGGACCACAATGAAAACCAAGAACCGTTCCCTTGATCGTATTGATCTCAAGATCCTTCGCTGCCTTCAGGACAATGCCCGTGTGTCGTATGTGGACCTCGCCGCTCAGGTAGGGCTGTCCACCACGCCCTGCCTGGAGCGGGTCAAGCGCCTGGAGCGCTCCGGCGTTATCCGCGGCTACAAGGCCATTCTCAATCCGCGCATGCTCAAGGCCAACCTGCTGGTCTTTGTGGAGATCAGTCTGGAGACACAGTCTCCCGCCGTCTTCGATGAGTTTCGCCGGGCGGTCTCAAAGTTGCCCCAGATCCAGGAGTGCCACCTGGTCTCCGGTCAGTTCGACTACATTCTCAAGTGCCGGATTCCGGAAATGTCGGCGTATCGCCAGCTGCTGGGCGATGTGGTCCTGACGCTGCCCGGAGTAAAGGAATCCAAGAGCTACGTGGTCATGGAGGAGGTGAAGGAAGACTTCGCCCTGCATGTGCCGGACATCGCAGAATTCGAGGACAAGTGACCGCGCCATGAATGATCAGCAACTGCTGCGTTACAGCCGCCAGATCATGCTGCCTCAGGTCGACATCGAAGGGCAGGAGCGCCTGCTAGGCAGTCATGCCTTGGTCGTCGGGGCCGGAGGGCTGGGGTCTCCGGTGGCGCTGTACCTGGCCGCGGCCGGGGTCGGCGAGCTGACCATCGCCGATGCCGATAGTGTCGAGCTGTCCAATCTGCAGCGCCAGATCGCCCATCGCCAGGCAGACCTGGGACGCAACAAGGCGAGCTCTGCCGCAGAGGCTGCCACGGCGCTCAACGAGGGCTGTCAGGTGCATATCGTCGAGCAGCATCTCGATACCGCCGCCCTCGCTGCCCTGGCCAGCAAGGTCGACGTCATCGTGGACTGCACCGATCGTTTCAGCAGTCGTTATGCGGTCAACGCCGCCAGCGTGGCGGCCGGCGTCCCGCTGGTGTCCGGGGCGGCGATTCGGTTCTCTGGCCAGCTGGCGGTATTCGATCCGCGCCAGGAGCAGAGTCCCTGCTACGCCTGCCTCTACCCCCAGGACGACCAGCAGGATGAGGCACTGTCCTGCGCCGAGAGTGGCGTGATTTCCCCCCTGGTGGGGGTGATCGGCTGTTTTCAGGCCCTTGAGGCGGTCAAGCTGCTGGCGGGAGCGGGGCAGGCGCACCAGGGACTCGCTACCTTTGATGGCCTGTCCGGTGAGTGGCGTCACTACCGGCTGAGCCGCGACCCTCACTGTCCTGAGTGCCGCCAGCGTCCCACCGAGTCTCAGCCGCAAGAGCAGACGCCGTGAGCCGACAGCGGCCCGTCACGGATTTTGATATCCGCCTGCTTCGGGTGTTCAAGGCAGTGGCCGAGTGCGGCGGCTTTTCCGCTGCCGAGAGTGAGCTTGGCATCAGTCGGTCGGCCATCAGTCTGCACATGGGGGATCTGGAAAAGCGTCTTGGGCTCAAACTCTGCCGCCGCGGTCGAGGCGGCTTTGCGCTGACCGAGGAGGGCCGCGAGGTTCTGGAAGGGGCTCGACGTCTGCTGTCCGGGCTCGAAGCCTTTCGCACCGAGGTGAATGCGCTGCATCACAGCCTTCGTGGTGAGCTGAATATCGGCATCACGGACACGCTGGTCAGCTCGCCTGAGATGCGCATTACCCATGCCCTGGCCAGCCTCAAGACCCAGGGCCCCGATGTGCGCATCAATATGCATATGGATCCCCCGGGAGAGATTGCCAGGGGAGTGCTGGATGGCCGCCTGCATGTGGGGGTGGTTCCGGCGGTCAATCTTCCCACCAGCCTCGACAGTCATGCGCTCTACAGCGAGCGTTCCGGGCTCTACTGCGGTCGAGGGCACCCCTTGTTCGACGCAAAGGACGTGGCACTGGACGCACTCACCGACTGGGACGCGGTGGTGCCTTCCTATCCACTCCCGGATGACGGTCGTGAGCGCCATCAGGGGCTCAAGGCCAGCGCCACTGCATCCGACCGCGAGGGTGCCGCCTTTCTTATCCTCACCGGGGCCTACCTGGGATACCTGCCAGATCACCATGCCCAGATCTGGGTGGCCCAGGGGCGGCTGCGTGAGCTTTGCCCGGAGCAGGCCGCCTACGAGACGCCGTTCGTCGCCATCACTCGCCGTGATCGGCGTCCGCATCGCGTGCTGGAAGTCTTTCTGGAGGCGTTGGGACACGAAGCCCAGTCAGCGCGAGAGCCCTGATGATGGCGTGCGTTGTGTGCTCGCGTATTTCTGCTAGTCTGCTTCGTCGCTCATCGTTGATGATGGCGATGTGAGCGTATTGGGCCTGGACCAGGTGTCGAGTTTTTTTACCTTGATGGTGCTACGTTCTGCCAGCTGCATAACAGTATGACCGACGCGTTAACGATGTCTTTTGGTCGTCCGGGACGATATGAAGCCAGAAGCGCAAAGTCTAGGTGTCGTAGCTGGAGACATTTTCGTCAAGGCCATCAGGATGGCCATGCGTTAGGAATTACTGACCTTAGGGTTAGTAGGTTTGTGTTATTGGATACTTGACGCCTGGTGGCGAAAAAATGGCACACTGTCGTCATCACCTTGCTAAAAAGGTGTGAGATTCGATAACAACAAGCGTTTACGCAACCAACACGGATTCTCCCATGACAGATTCTTCCTCGTCCGCGGCGGCCTCCTGGTACCGCGACTCCATCAAGGTGGAGCTGGCGCCGACACCGGCACTAGAAGGCCAGGTGCATGCGGACGTCTGTGTGGTCGGTGGGGGTATTACCGGCTGCTCGACAGCACTTCATCTGGCCGAGCGTGGCTACAAGGTGGTGGTCCTGGAAGCTCAGGAGGTCGGCTACGGCGCCTCTGGTCGCAGTGGTGGGCAAATCCTGCCGGGGCTTGGCACCGACATGAGTACCGTGGAGCAAGCCCTTGGGCTATCGGCTGCACGGGATATCTGGGAGATGAGTCGCGAGGCGGTTCGTCTGACCGCTGACCTCATTAAGCAGCATGACATTCCTTGCGAGCTTGCCTGGGGTTACCTGCATGCAGCGGTGAAACCGCGCCACGTTCGCGAGCTGCGCGAGCACCAGGACACCATGGCACGGAAGTACGATTACCGTGCGCTTGAATGGCGCGAGGGTGCCGCACTCAAGGAGCATGTGGTGACCGACGCCTATCCGGCCGCCCTGTGGGAGTCGGAAGCGGGCCACCTCCATCCCCTCAACTACACCTTGGGTCTCGCCCGTGCAGCGCAGCAGGCCGGGGCCGTCTTCCACGGTTTCAGTCCGGTCTCGTCGATCGAGCAGGGCACCCCAGCGCGGGTGCTCACGCCACAGGGGCAGGTCACCGCCGACAGCGTGGTGGTCGCGACCAATGCCTACGGCGACGCATTGCTGCCCCGCCTGAGCGGGCGGGTCATGCGCTGCGCCAACTACATGATTGCCACCGCGCCCATGAGTGAAGAGCAGGCCGCGTTGGTGCTGCCCCGTAACGATGCGCTGTCCGATGCCAACTTCGTGCTGGATTACTATCGGCTGTCGGCGGACCGTCGCCTGATCTATGGCGGCGAGGTCAGCTACGATGGACGCCCTCCACGTGGGCTAGAGGCGCGCATTGATGGCAAGATTCGGCGTCTGTTTCCCGTGCTCAACGATGTTCAGATCGACTACCGTTGGGGTGGCGACGTCGCCATCACCTTCAATCGGGCGCCGGACTTCGGGCGTGTAGCGGCCAACGTCTACTACGCGCAAGGATACTCTGGACATGGCATGGCCATGGCCGGCCTCGCCGGCAAGCTGATGGCGGAAACGATTGCCGGCCAGAGCGAGCGCTTCGATGTCTTTGCTGCCATGCCCCATCGCCGCTTCCCTGGCGGTCGTCTTTTGAGGACGCCGCTGTTGTTGCTCGCCACACATTTCTACAAGCTTCGCGATCGGCTGTAGCAATGCACGGTCACGCTTTAACGACCGCAGCGTTTCACTGATGTGCCGACCATGACGAGGATCCCCCCTATGACCGAGATACCTTCCGCTCAGCGTGCGACCCAGCATGCGGGTGATTCCAGCGCTACGCCCGCGGACTCCGGCGAGGCTGAGCATGTTGCACAACCGCACGGTTCGTCACAGCACGAGCTGTCAGAGCATGGTCCTTCAGAGCACGACCGGCCCGCAGACGGCGGACCAGAGCGCAGCGCCTCGTCGATCCATATGCAGGGACTGCACAAGCGCTTCGGCAACAGCACCGTGGCTCTTGATGGCGTTGATCTCACTATCCAGGCGGGAGAATTCTTTACTCTGTTGGGGCCGTCTGGCTGCGGCAAGACAACCCTGCTGCGAATCCTCGCGGGCCTGGAAGAAGCCGACGATGGACGTCTGACCATCGGCCAGCGTGATGTCACCGACGTGCCGCCCCACCAGCGCAGCGTCAATACGGTATTCCAGTCCTATGCCCTGTTTCCGCACCTTTCCGTGCGCGAGAACCTGGCCTTTGGCCTCAAGATGCGCGGTGTCGATCGTCAGCAGCGGGAAGAGCGGGTGGCGCGTATTGCGCAGTTTATCCAGCTGGGGGATCTCATCGACCGGCGTATCGATCAGCTGTCGGGCGGCCAGCGTCAGCGCATTGCCCTGGCTCGAGCGCTGGTGTGCGAGCCGGACGTACTGCTGTTGGATGAGCCTCTGTCGGCGCTTGATGCGGGCTTGCGCAGCCAGCTGCAGGTGGAATTGCTGAGGGTACAGAAGCGGCTGGGCATGACCTTCGTGTTCGTGACCCACGATCAGGACGAGGCCATGGTCATGTCCGATCGTATCGCCGTGCTCAATGGAGGCACGATCCAGCAGGTGGGGCCGCCACGTGATGTCTACGAACGGCCCGTCAATGCGTTTGTGGCGCGCTTCATGGGACATGACAACCTCTATCCCATCAGCCGCCGGGAGGGGGATCGGGTGACCACCGAGCTGGGCGAACTGGTGCTCGAGCCGGGCACGGCGGGCAGCGATGAGCTGCTGTTGATTCGCCCTGAAACCCTGGACGTGCTGCCGGGAACGCAGCAGGGCGCCAATCACCTGCATGGCAGGGTGGTGGAACGCCTGTATCGGGGCAGTCACGCCGAGTTTCGCCTGGCGGTCGGCGCGGCCACGATCCAGGCCACGATCAACAACCGTGGACACCGGCTGCCCGAGGTGGATGACGAGGTGACCCTGGTGGTGGCCGCTGAAGATCTTGTGACCGTTGCTGCATAGGGGGACCGAGCATGAACGATACTGCTGTGCTCGGCCGTAGCCGAGCCATGGTGACCGAGACCAGGCATCTGCTGTTTACCGTCAGTCCCGGTGCTGCATGGATCATCCTTTTTCTGGTGCTGCCCAGTGCCTATCTGATGGGCGTGGCCTTCATGACCAACGGGCCCTATGGACTGCCCGAGATGCCATTGTCGCTGGAGTCCTTTCGCCAGCTGGCGGGATTCGGCTTTCTGGGCTGGAGCCCGGGCAACCTCTATACGCTGTTGAGGTCGCTGTGGCAGACCGTGGTGGCGACAGGGTTGGTGGTCGTCGTGGCCTATCCGATCGCCTACTACATCACCACCTGTCGAGCTCGCTGGCGGCCGATCATGCTGCTGCTGGTGGTCGTGCCGTCCTGGACCAATCAGGTCATCCGCACCTTTGGCTGGATGAATCTGCTGGCACCGGGGACGCCGCTGTCGGCTGCCGCCGAAACGTTGGGACTGATTGCCCCGAACATGGGCCTGTATCCGTCGAACTTCGCCGTCACCCTGGGCCTGGTCTACAACTTCCTGCCGTTTATGGTGCTGCCGCTGTACGCCGCCTTTGAAAAACTGGATACGGCGCAGGTCGAGGCGGCCCAGGATCTCTACGCCACGCCCATCAAGGCCTTCTGGCACGCGGTGTTTCCGCAGACCTTGCCGGGACTGCTGGCGGGCGTGGTACTGGTGGCCATCCCGGCCTTTGGCATGTATGTGATCCCTGAGCTGCTGGGCGGTGGCAAGGCGTTGATGCTGGGCAACCTGGTCGCCAACCAGTTCTCGGGTGGCTCCAACTGGCCGCTCGGCGCCGCCGGCGCCATCTTGATGCTGCTGGCAACCTTTGCTGGGCTTTATGCCATGCGGCGTATTGGCAAACGCCTGGGCGGTGGAGAGGAGGTGGTGATATGAGAAAGCGCACCCTCAAGCGTGGACTGACGGGCTTCTGGTGGTTGACCCTGGTCTTCCTGTACCTGCCGCTGGCTGTGGTGGTGATGTTTTCCTTCAACGCCGCCAATAGCGCCGCCAGCATGACCGGCTTCTCCCTGCGCTGGTATCACCAGCTGTTTGCCAATGACCAGATCATGAGTGCCTTCGGCAATACCCTGGTGCTGGCGCTGGCATCGTCACTGATCGCCCTGGCGATCGGCTGTCTGATCGGGTACGGCATGTATCGCCACCGGCATCGCAAGCTGGGCTGGTTGATCGTGCTGATCTATCTGCCGATCGTGTTGCCGGATATCGTCTTTGGCATCTCCGAGATGGCCTTTTTCGTCAAGCTCCACGAGTTGACCGGCTGGTTCAAGCCTGGACTCGGGACGATGATCATCGCTCACGTGACCTTTCAGATTCCGTTTGTGGCGCTGATTGTCTACTCCCGTTTCGTGGGGCTCGACCCCACCCTGTTCGAGGCGGCCAAGGACTTGTACGCGACCCCGATCAAGCGGGTGGTGCACTTCATGCTGCCGACCATCAAACCGGCGTTGATATCTGCCTTCTTCCTTTCCTTTACCCTGTCGGTGGATGATTTCGTCATCAGCTTCTTCACCTCGGGACCGGAAAGCGCCACCTTGCCGATCTATATCTGGGGGGCCATCAAGAAGGGGGTTTCACCAGAGATCAACGCCATTGCCACCTTGATGATCGCTGCCGTGGCGCTGGCTGCTGTCGCCAGCCTTGCCATCAATCGGCGCAAGGCGTGAAGGACCGATAACCGATACCTGTTCCATGACCCAGGGCACCAGGGAGACCCACACCATGCTCTATCGCAACCGCATCGCCGCCGGCATCACCTTGGCCAGCGTCCTGTTCACGGGGGCCGCTCAGGCCGAAGAGGGCAAGCTGTACCTGTTCAATTGGACCGAGTACATGGACCCCGAGATCATCGAGGCGTTTGAGGAGAGGTACGACGTTGAGGTCGTGACCAACTATTTCAACTCGAACCCTGAAATGATCGCCAAGCTCAATGCTGGCGGCACGTCCCAGTACGACATTGTGGTGCCGTCGAACTATTACATTCCGCGGATGATCGAGACGGGTCTGGTGCAGAAGCTTGACCGTGCACTGATCCCGAATTTCGATAACCTGATGGACCAGTTCAAGGACCCCAGCTTCGACCCGGGTGCTGAGTACTCGGCGGCGTATCAGTGGGGCACCACCGGTATCGTGTATAACACCGAGACCTTCCCTGAGGCGCCGAAGAGCTGGTCATTGCTGTTTGATCCGGAGGTCAATGGCGACTATCCGTTCTCGATGATCCAGGACGGCCAGGTGGCCACCGGCAGCGCCTGCGCCTATCTGGTAGGCAACTTCCAGTGCAGCAGTCTGGATGATTTGAAGCAGGCCGCGAGACTGCTGATCGAAACCAAGAACCGCGATAACTTCTCCGGTTTTACCGATGGCACGCCGACGCTGCAGCAGCTGGCGCGGGGCGTTACCCACGTCGGCATGTCCTTCAATGGCGACTATCTGTACTTCAAGGATGAAGACCCGGAAACCTTCGAGCATCTCGCCTTCATCATTCCCGACGAGGGTGCCGAGATGTGGGTGGACTCCATGGTCATTCCCGTGGATGCCCCCAACCCGGAACTCGCGCACAAGTTCATCGACTTCATTCTGGACGCCGAAATTGGCGCTCAGCTGTCCAATTACAACTATTACGCAAGCCCCAACGAGGCCGCGCGGCCTTACCTCGATGAGGTGCTGACGCAGCCGCCGACCCAGCCGACCGAAGACGATATGGAACGCCTTCGCTTCACCCCCAGCCTGTCAGGCCAACAGCTGCAGACCTTCCAGCAGCTGTGGTCCGAGGTAAAGGCTCGGTGATGCCACTGCCGCGAGGCGTTCAGCGCCTCGCGGCGTCGGCCCGGCCACGGGCCCCGGGACGGGGCTCGGCCACCGAGTGAGACACTTACGCAACGGAACACTCTCATGAGTAACCGCCAGGAAAGCCCAGCGCTTAGCGACTGGTTCAAACAATATGGTATTACCGAGGTCGAGTGCCTGGTCACCGATCTCACCGGCATCCTCAAGGGCAAGATCATGCCCGCGGGCAAGTACCTGAACGGTGGTCGGCCGCGCCTGCCGGACTCGATCTTCATTCAGACCGTGACCGGCGGCTACCCGGACGACGAGGATATCCGCTTCTGGAATCCCGCCGAGCGGGACATGGAGCTGGTCCCCGACCCCAATGCGGTGTTTCTGGTCCCCTGGGCTGACGATCCCACCGCCCAGATCATTCACGACTGTCACTACCTCACTGGTGAGCCGGTGGAGCTGGCGCCTCGCTACGTTCTCAAGCGCGTGCTGGAGCTCTATCAAGCGCGAGGCTGGACGCCCGTCGTGGCCCCGGAGGTCGAGTTCTTCCTGGTCAAGACCAATACCGACTCTGACTACCCCCTCGAGCCCCCGGTAGGGCGCACCGGTCGACAGGAGAGCAGTCGACAGAGCTTCTCCATCGATGCGGTCAACGAGTTCGATCCTCTGTTCGAGGAAATGTACGACTACTGCGAGGCGATGGATCTGGATCTGGATACCCTGATCCATGAGGAAGGCGCCGGGCAGATGGAGGTCAACTTCCAGCACGGTGACCCGCTGGTGCTGGCGGATCAGGTCGTGATGTTCAAGCGCGTACTGCGTGAGACGGCGCTGCGTCATGGCATGTATGGCACCTTCATGGCCAAGCCGATGGCCAACGAGCCGGGCAGCTCCATGCATATTCACCAGAGCCTGGTAGATCCGGCAACGGGTCGAAACCTGTTTGCCGGTGACGATGGTCAGCCCAGTCGCCTGTTTCACCATTTCATCGGCGGGCTGCAGCGTTATCTGCCCGCTGCCATGCCGCTGCTGGCGCCCAACGTCAATTCCTACCGGCGTCTGCTGCGCACCGAGACCTCTGGTTCGGCGCCCATCAACGTCGAGTGGGGCATGGATAACCGCACGGTAGGCCTGCGTGTCCCTGTGTCAGGGCCGGAGGCGACCCGGGTCGAGAACCGGTTGGCCGGAGCCGACGCCAACCCCTATCTGGTGATGGCGGCCTCTCTGGCCTGCGGCTACCTGGGAATGCTGGGCCAGGTAGAACCGCGTCCGCCCATGGTCGGGTCTGCCTGGTCGGGCGGTAACAAGCTGCCCGACGACATCGGCCCCGCGCTGGACCTGCTGCATGGCTGTGAGGCCCTGGCGGGTATTCTGGGGGAGCGATTCACCAACAGCTATCTGGCGGTCAAGCGTGCCGAGCACCGAGAGTACTTCCAGGTGATCTCCTCCTGGGAGCGTGAGCATCTACTGCTTCGGGTGTAGGTAGATGGTGGCGTGTCGGCGTTGACATCGAGCCAGGCGATTGCCTGGCTCGATGCATATGGAAGCTTAGAGTGGTGATTATTTGATGTCGCTGGGGTTGGTTTTGGCGCTTTCAACCGCGTAGAATGCGATCATATGTTGAATAAAATAACCATGTGAGAGGTTTTTATGGCCAGGTCAGCTTCTACGTCCTCTGCGGCGGCATCAGCCAACAGCGTTCATCACGCGGCCTCCTGGTATGCCGCTTCGGCCAATGAGAGTCCCCAGCGTCCGGCGTTGGCAGATGACGTGAGTTGTGATGTCTGTGTGGTAGGTGCCGGATTCACCGGTATCTCCGCCGCCCTGCATCTGGCCGAGAAGGGGCTGAAGGTCATCGTACTCGAAGCCGCACGTGTCGGTTATGGTGCCTCTGGTCGCAATGGTGGTCAGATCGTCAACAGCTATAGCCGTGACATGGATGTCATCGAGGACAAGTACGGGGCTGATACGGCTCGGGCATTGGGAGACATGGCCTTTGAAGGCAACCGCATCATTCGTGAGCGTATTGCCCAGTACGGCATCGATTGCGACCTGCGTGAGGGCAACCTGTTTGCGGCCTGCAACGACAAGCAGCTCAAGGGGCTGCGTGAACACAAGGCCTTGTGGGAGCGTTACGGCCACCATCAGCTGGAGTTGCTGGAAGGCGATAGCTATCGCCGTGAAGTCGGCAGCGACCGCTACAGCGGGGCGCTGGTCGATCATTCCGGCGGTCACCTGCATCCCTTGAATCTGGTGCTGGGGCAAGCGGCGGCGCTTGAGTCTCTGGGTGGCGTGATCTACGAGCAGAGTCCGGTGGAAGCTCTGGTGCATGGTCAGCCGGTACAGCTCAAGACCCGCCATGGGCGAGTCCACGCTGACAGGGTAGTGATGGCGGGCAACGCCTACATGAGCGGCGTCATGCCCGAGCTCGAGGCCAAGTCCATGCCCTGCGGTACTCAGATCATCACCACCGAGCCGTTGAGCGATGACCTGGCCCGCTCGCTGCTGCCGAACAACATGGCGGTGGAAGACTGCAACTACCTGCTGGACTATTTCCGGCTGACCCGCGACAACCGGTTGATCTACGGTGGCGGCGTCAACTATGGCGGCGAGGACCCCGCTGACATCGAGGCTGTCATTCGTCCGAAGATGGAAAAAACCTTTCCGCAGCTCAAGTCCACCAAGGTGGACTTTGCCTGGAGCGGGACCTTCCTGATGACGTTGAACCGACTGCCGCAGTTCGGTGTCATCAATGACAATGTCTACTACGCCCAGGGCTATTCAGGACACGGGGTTACCTGCACCCATCTGGCGGGGCGGCTGATCAGTGAGGTGATGACCGGCCGCGACGAGCGCTTTGATGCCTTCGCTGGCCTCCCTCATTTGCCGTTTCCCGGTGGACGCATGCTGCGCGTGCCACTGTCCGCTATCGGCGCCTGGTACTATGAGACCCGGGACAAGCTGGGACTATAGGGCTTGTACGAAAAGTGCCTGCGCTTGGTGATACGGCGTTAAAAATCGCCTTAAAATGCTCATTTACACCTCGTAAACTGCGCTTTCTCACCGATTTTTGCCTTGTCTAACCTTCGCTCGTCGACTTTTCGGACAAAGCCTAGGTCGGCGTCCTCTAGTGCTGTCGTCTCGGCGTCGCCAATGGGGGCCACCCTTGTCGCGTCGGGACGACAGTACGACAAAAACCTTGCAAGTTGACCGAGAAGGCTTCGAACGCTGTTCGATAATGGCTAGGATGGTGTCATCAACCTACGCCAAGACGCCCATCACGGGTGATAAGTGCCCGTGAAGGAGCAAGGAGAACAGCATGAGCAAGTCGATCATTGTCGGTTCCACCCTAGCGGTCTTCGGTCTCGGTGGCTTGGCCTTTGGTGCCTGGCAGGTCCAGCAGGCGCCCCAGGGGCCTCAATTCGCCAACATTACCGCGGTGACGCCGGTCACCGAGACCGTCAGCACACCGCGCCAGGTCTGCGAAAATGTGCAGGTGTCGCGTCAGGCACCCACCCGTGACCCTCACAGTATCCTGGGCAGTGCCGCGGGTGCCGTCGTAGGCGGCCTGGTCGGTAACCAGATTGGTGGCGGTAGCGGGCGCAAGATCGCCACGGTGGCCGGCGCCATCGGCGGAGGCTTTGCCGGCCGAGAGGTTCAGCGGCATATCGAGTCCGGGCAGACGGTGACCACCACCGAGCAGCGCTGCCACACGGTCAACGATACCAGCGAGAAGACGCTGGGCTATGACGTGGCCTGGGAATATGACGGTGTACGCCAGGTTGCTCGCCTGGAGAGCGCGCCGGATGGTGACCGGGTATTGCTGGAGCAGGGGCAGCCCCAGTGGGAGGTGGTGACGCAATCCACCGACCGCTCGTGAGGATGGCCGCCAAGGGATGATGAGATCCCTGCAGCTCCAAAAGACGCCGGAGCCCGTCAGTGGCTTCCGGCGTCTTTTTTCTTTTCATGGGCTGATGTTTATGGGCCGATATTCATCGGGCCGATGTTCATGTGCAAAGGGTAGGTTCGCAGTCAACGGCGTGACGGGGGAGTGCTCACTCCGACTTGCCGCTGTCCACTTCCTTGCCCAACGCATCAATGGGGCGACTCGAGGGGAAGGTATACGAGGCATAACGCACGGCCAGCACCGCCAATGCCAGCAGGAAGATGCCCCCGCACAGATAGAGCAGGCTGATATCTGGCTTGGGATGGTGGGAAATGTCCCCTATCAGGTAGCGGGTCAGGGCAGTAATGGCGACGTAGAGTAGAAAGCGAATCGGCAGGTGGTTGGTCTTGAAGTAGATGCCGACCATGGCGCCTAGCTCCAGGTAGATGAACAGCAGCAGAATGTCGTCTACGCTTGCATGCCCAGAGCTGATCATGGTGATGAACGTCCCCACCGAGGCCCAGGCGATCATTCCACCAATCACGAACAGCCCCAGGTAGTGGAAACCTTCCACAAGCAGGTTGCCAACGTCATCGGCGTGGTGGTGCATCTTGTCGCGGCTGCTACGGGCCCATTTCACATTCCATTCCTCATTGGCGGGGTCTGATCTCACGCTATCCCGATGGCTAAGCGCTGACAAGTCGCTACCCCTTTGGTTCAGGCTGAAGTCTTGATCCAGACGCGCAGTTCTCGCCGCTGCCTACTTGCATACTCCTGTCTGGTGAGTGTGACGAGGAGACTGCAGATGGTGACGACGTTACCGCAGGCACTATTTCGACATTTCCTGGGGACTTCCCCCGACTGGTACAAGCTCTCGCTTCTTGCCTGCCTGGTGATCAACCCGCTCGTGTTCTTCTGGCTGGGTGGCTTCGTGGCTGGCTGGCTATTGCTGGCGGAATTCATCTTTACCCTGACTATGGCGCTCAAGTGTTATCCGCTGCAGCCTGGTGGACTGCTGGCCCTGGAAGCCGTCGGCATGGGCATGACCGATGCACACCACGTGATGGATGAGGTCTCGGCCAATCTCGATGTATTGCTGCTGCTGGTCTTCATGGTCGCGGGTATCACCTTCATGAAGCCGCTGCTGCTGAAGCTATTCACCCGGCTTCTGGTCGGTATTTCCTCCAAACGTGTACTGTCGCTGTGCTTTTGCCTGACGACGGCGGCGTTGTCGGCGTTTCTCGATGCGCTGACCGTCATGGCGGTGGTCATCAGCGTATCCGTTGGCTTCTATGCCATCTATCATCGCGTCGCATCGGCCCGCGGCCAGCACGACAGTCACGATCACGCTGACGATACGCGGCTGTCCGATATCAGCCGCACTGAGCTGCAGGAGTACCGTCGGTTCTTGCGCTCGCTGTTGCTGCACACCTCCATGGGTACCGCCCTGGGTGGAGTCATGACCATGGTGGGGGAGCCCCAGAACCTGATCATTGCGGACCAGGCGGGCTGGGGCTTCGGCGAGTTCTTCTTGAGACTGGCGCCGGTGACCATCCCGGTGTTGGCGGCTGGGCTGGGTACCTGCCTGTTGGTGGAGAGTCGCCATCTGTGTGGCTATGGTCAGCGGCTCCCAGGCACGATTCGCCAGATCCTGATCGAACATGATCGGCAAGACCGCGCCGGATGTAGCGTAAGCGAACGCGCTCGACTCTGGGTCCAGCTGGGGGTGCTCACCTGGTTGATGGTGGCGCTGGCACAGCATCAGGCGTCGGTGGGCTTGATCGGGTTGGCCGTGATCGTACTGGCAAGCTCGCTGTTGGGTATTACCGAGGAGCATGCCCTGGGGCATGCCTTTGAAGAGGCGCTGCCGTTCACTGCCCTGCTGGTGGTGTTCTTTACCATTGTCGCGGTGATCGTCGAGCAGCACCTGTTTGTGCCGGTGATCGACATGGTACTCGCGCATACCGGGGGAGAGCAGTTGGGATGGGTCTATCTCAGCAACGGACTGCTGTCGATGGTGTCGGATAACGTGTTCGTTGGCACGGTCTACATCAGCGAGATTCGGGCCGCGTTCCAGCAGGCACTGATCAGCGCTGAACAGTTTGATCTGCTGTCGGTCGCCGTCGCCACAGGCACCAACCTGCCCTCGGTGGCCATGCCCAACGGGCAGGCCGCATTCCTCTTCCTGCTCACGTCCACGGTGGCGCCGCTGGTGCGCCTATCGTACCGACGGATGGTGTGGATGGCCGCCCCCTATACCCTGGCGCTTAGTCTCGGCGGATTCCTGTGCGTCCGCTACGGACTTGAGCCCGCCAGTCAGGCCATGCAGAGCCTGGGGTGGTTGTAGGGCGGCCAATATCGCGAGATAGAACCTGACACCGCCGCCCACAGGGGGCGGCGGTGCTGTTGACTGCCAGACCTCGCCAATAGGCATTGCCGGCAATGCACGAGGCTTAAGCGCCACGCCAAGCTTCCGTGCTACGCCAGGCAATATCCCAGCACGATAAAGCCGAGGGTGGTGATGCTGGCGCCGATCAGGGTGTAGGGCAGCTGCGTCAGGGCGTGCTGCATGGGCAGTACTCCGCTGCCCTGGGAGGACAGTACCGACGAGTCGGAGAAGAAGCAGGCATGGCTGCCGAAGCTCGAGGCGGACAGCAGGGCGCCGACCACCAATGGCATCGACACTCCCATATGGGCGGCCATGGGCACCACAATCGGGATCGAGATGACAAAGACGCCCCAGGAGGAGCCGGTAGCAAAGACCACGACGGCCATGGAAGCAAACACTATGGCAGGCAGCAGTGCGGGGGTGATGTAAGGAGCCAGCGTATCGATCATGAACTGGGTCATGCCCAGTTGATCGTTGACTTCCTTGAGCATGAAGCCGACGGCAACAATGGCCAGGGGCAGCATCATGGTACGGAAGCCGTCCATGATCGAATCCATCAAGCTCGAGAAGGTCGACAAGCGCTGCACCAGGAACAGCACGATAGTGAACAGGGTGGCGGCGATGACGCCCTTGAGCAGGTCGATCTCGAAGTAGGCACTGGCGCCGATCAATACCGCCATGGGGGCAATGAAATTGAACAGGCCAAGCCAGGGATTGCCGCGAGGGGTGTCGTCACTGAGCGGTTCGTCGGGGGCGCCATCGGGGATGGGTTGTCCGGCCTTGGCGCGACGCTCAGCGGCCTTCATCGGTCCGAGGTCGGGCATCAACCCGATCGCGACCAGAAAGACCAGGCCCATGGCCACCCAGCCATACAGCATGTACGGGATCGATTGGATATAGAGCCACATGCCAGGCCCGTCGGTCGCGCCATTGGTCTCCAGCAATTCGGCAAAATACACCGCCCAGGTGGAAATCGGCACGAGCACACAGATCGGAGCGGCCGTGGAGTCGACGATGTACGCCAGCTTTTCGCGTGATACCCCGAAGCGGTCGGTAAGTCGCTTCATGGCAGCAGATGTGGCGAGAGCGTTGAGGTAGTCATCGATAAAGATCAGCAGGCCGAGAACGGCGGTACTGATCAACGATTGCCGACGAGTCTTGACCAGGCGGCTCATGAAGTGGCTGAAGCTCAGGGTGCAGCCGGACTTTTCCAGCATGGCGATAAAGCCGCCCATCAGACCGCAGACCAGAATCAGCCAGGCGATGGTCTCGTTCATCATGACATCGAGTGAGATATCGGCCAGGGTCCCGATGTAATCGGCCGGCTCGATCAGGATGAGGCCTGACAGGGAGCCGATGGCCAATGCTTCAAGGGTGCGGTGGGTGGCGATGGCCACGACCAGTACGATCAGCGAAGGGACCAGACTGATCCAGCCAAATGGCGTTCCCGCTTCATGGTAGAGGGTGAGACCAGCCACCAGGGCGACTAATCCTGCGACCAGAAGGAAGACTCGGCCCTTGCCTTTCTGTGCAGGTTTGCCAGGAGCAAAGGGATGCGAGGAGGTGGAAGAGGGCGTGGTCATGCGATCACCTCCTGCAGATGAGGCTGGTGAGTGGCCAGGTTGACGAAAACGTCCTGCAGGCACGACGGGCGCTTGGGGCTTTTAGGAGTTGTGCGTGTCATAAGGGGACCCGTGTTGGTGTGTTGTGTTCGGGTTGACGTCGGGACAGGGCTACGCGACGGCCCCATGGGGCCGCTGCGTAGCAGGAATATCTGTGATGCTGAGAGGGTCAGGCGCCCTTAGACGTGGCGCAGATACCAGTCATACTCAAGGCGACTGACGCTTTGCATGGCGAGCTCGCGCTCCGCTCGACGGTTGGCCACGAAGACCTTGAGAAAGTCGCGGCCCAGGGCCTCGGCAAGGACCGCTGAGTCTTCCAGCAGATCCAGCGCCTGGCTCCAGCTATTGGTCAGCGTGGGCGTGAGCTGGCGGTAGGCGTTGCCGGTGGTGGCCTCAGGGGGCGTGAGGTCTGACGCCAGCCCATGCAGCACAGACGCCAGCAGCGTGGCCAGCAGCAGGTAAGGGTTGGCGTCGGCCCCCGCGACACGATGCTCGACTCGGCGCGCAGCGTTGGCACCGGAAGGGATGCGCAGGGCCACCGAGCGGTTATCGTATCCCCAGCAGGGGGTCATGGGCACGTAGAGCCCTGGTTGAAAGCGGCGGAACGAGTTGAGGTTCGGCGCGAACAGCGCCATCGACGCGGGCATCAGCTCCATCAGGCCAGCGATGGCGTTGCCCAGCAGGCGGCTGCCATGGGGATTTTCGTCGGGGTCTGCGAACACATTGTCGCCATTCTGGTCGACCAGGCTCATGTGCACGTGCATGCCATTGCCCGCTTCCCCGCCGTAAGGCTTGGCCATGAAGGTGGCTTCAAAACCGTGGCGCAGCGCGACCCCTTTGATCAGGCGCTTGAGCAGCACGGCGCTGTCACATGCCTTGAGCACATCATCGCCGTGAATCAGGTTGATCTCGAACTGCCCCGGGGCGCACTCTTTCAGTGCCGTATCGAGGGGCAGCTGCTGTGTCTTGGCCGCGGCGTGAACTTCCTCGAGAAAGTCGGCGTACTCATCGAGTTCACTGATGGAGTAGAGCTGGCTTTCCTTGGCTCGTTCGCCGCTGGCGGGGGACTTGCAGGGCTGCGCCATGCCGAGTTCATCGCGGGCACGATCGACCAGATAGAATTCCAGCTCCAGTGCCACGACCGCCTTGAAACCGCGATCCGACAGGCGCTGAACTTGGGCCGCCAGGACATTGCGTGGGTCGGCAAAGAAAGGACCATCGTCGTCGTCGCGCATGCTCATGAGCAGCTGGGCATGACGGCCGTCTCGCTGCCAGGGGGCCACCATCAGGCTGCCAGGAACGGGACGACAGATCTGGTCACGATCCCCGATGTCGAGCCCTAGCCCTGTCTCTTCCACGGTGTTTCCGGTGATATCGAGGGCGAACACAGAGCCCGGTAGCGCAATGCCGCTGACAAAGGCCTTTTCCAGGTTGTCCGTCGGAATTCGCTTGCCGCGCAGGACGCCATTGAGGTCACTGATCAGCAGGTCCACGCTGTCGATCTCGGGATGGCGCTGGAGAAAGTCGCGGGCTTCATCGACGCCGGGGGTGCTCATGCGGTCACCTTTGTTGGTTCGTTGTGATCGGCATAGTGTTTCGCTGGGCAAGCGGTGGTGTCAAATTATTTACGCGCGGCCATCACTGCATAGCACAGAAGGAATCCCGTCTGTTTGCGTATTTTTGTATCATAAACATGAATTTATAGATTGTTGTCTGTGGTTTTCTTCAGCCAGGGTTGGCAAGAAAATGCGACCAATGTATGTTGAGCAAACCATAACAAGTGAACGTTCAAGAGGGAGAGCATGAATATCCGTCCCCTGGTAGGAGTCATCGCGTGTCGCCGTGACGTCGAAGGTCATCCGGCGCACATGGTCACGGACAAGTACGTGAGAACGCTGCGTGACTACGGTCTCGAGCCGGTCGTGCTTCCCGTCTGGGAAGAGCAACGCGACGAGGACGTGAGTGCCTTGCTGGCACGCCTTGATGGTCTTGTGCTCACCGGCAGCTACACCAATGTGTTGCCCGAGCGTTACGGGGCGCAACGGGCCCCGGAAAACACTCGCGATGACGTGGCACGGGATGCTGCTGCCATGAGCTGGATTCCCCTGGCGCTGGAGCGCTCACTGCCGCTGCTGGGGATCTGCCGGGGCTTTCAGGAAATCAATGTGGCCTTCGGTGGCAGCCTGCATCAGGCCGTACAGCGTGTCCCGGGGATGCTGGATCACCGGGAGCCCGAGGGACACAAGCAGCAGCAGTATGCTCCCGTGCACGACGTGACGATCGAACCGGGAGGCCAGTTGGCGGCGCTGTTCGACGAACCGGTAGCCAAGGTCAATTCACTGCATCAACAGGGCGTCGACCGCCTGGGTGAAGGCTTGCGTGTGGAAGCCCTGGCCCCTGATGGCCTGGTGGAGGCAGTTTCTGTAGCGCAGGCACCGGGCTTTACCCTGGCTGTCCAGTGGCACCCTGAGTGGGAGTCTGCTTCCCATCCGCTTTACGACGCCATCTTCCGAGGGTTTGCCAAGGCTTGCGCAAGTCGTCGGTAATATCGTCGTTAGATGGAGGTTATTGACTCGTTTTGGTGTAAGACATGGATTACATCAGAGGCGGTGACGCTGAGCTGACGCGGGTTTTCGCCAGGACAACGGTGAGTGCTGGGGTCGGCGGCGTCGATGTTGATGCCTCGACAGGCATAGAAACTACATTAAGCTGACATCGTGGTCATGCTCCCGGGGAAGTGGCCCTTCCCCATTGCAGTTCCAGGGCTGCCCGGGAGAATTCTTTTGAGAATTCGCAAGGAGAGAGCGATGGTGCTTAAGCGTGTGTCTGCGATGGGTATGCTGGCGGGCTCAATGCTGCTGTTCGGGGCAGGTCTGGCCGTGGCTGAATCGTCGTCAATGTCCGGGGAGCAGTCTACGGCAGAAGAGGAGTTGCGCCAGGCGTTGGAGGAAAGCCACGCGGAATCTCAGCCGGGCGAAGGCATGATGGAGCAAGATAATGCCACCATGCTGGAAGGCAGCGCTGCTGCCACCGAAAAGCGGCAGGAGATGCTCGAGCACGCTGATCCTGGTAGCACTGAAGGCGCCATGGACGGCTACAACAGTGACATGCTCGAGGGTAGTGAGGCAGCCAACGAAAAACGTCAGGCGATGATGAACGAAGAAGGCTAAGCCATATCGGCTCGGCGGTTTCGCCGGTTTTTTATCGCCATGTCTTTTCGCAGGTAGACCATCAGCGGCACCGTCTCAGGACGGTGCCGCTGTCGTTGGTGGATAGCGTTCGTAGCGAGTCGAGTGCAGCCAGGCAGCCGCCTGGCATGCACGGTCAGCCGTGGGAGAGCGTCGGTGTGCTTGAGGGAACCGTCGCGCGTTGGCCCAGCAGGTAGAGGCAGGCGGTCAGCGTAAGCGCGCCTGCTCCGAGCCCCAGCCACCAGGGGAGTCCCAGCCCGGTCATGCCGGCACCGAAAATCAGTGCCACCAGCCCTACCAGCAGCGCGTAGGGCAGCTGTGTGGTGACGTGTTCGATCAACTCACAGCCGCTGGCCATCGCCGCCAGCAGGGTGGTTTCGGCCAGTGGAGAGCAGTGGTCGCCCCACACTGCTCCGGCCAGCACGCCCGCCACGGACGCGTAGAGCAGTGGCATGCCTTCCGCACTACCGGCCATGTCGTGGTGGTCAAGAACCGCCCAGGCCAGCGGCACCACCAGAGGCATCATGATGCCCATGACACCCCATGACGAGCCGGTAGCAAAGGCGGTGAAACCGGCAAGACAGAAGATCACCGCCGGTAGCCACTGTGGTGACAGGCTCTCGCCCAGGACGGACACCAGGTAGTCACTGGTATGCAGCGCGTCATTCACCCCTGCCAAGGCCCAGGCCATCATCAGGATGGTGATCGGCAGCAGCATCGACTTCACGCCCTCGAACCAGTAATGAAGCGTCTCCGTCATGCGCATCAGCCCCTGGGCCAGGGTCAGCACGACGGCGCATAGGCAGGCCGCAAGGGAACCCCACATCATGGCGCTGAACGAGTCGCCTTCCCCGAAGACGTCGCGCAGCAGATGTGGTCCCTCGCCGAGCGACGCCAGTCCGGTGGTGTAAATCCCGCCGAGGGTGACCCCGACCAGGACCAGCATGGGCACAACGGCGTTCAGTGCGCGATGGGGGATACCTTCCTTGGTGGCGATGTCGGCCTCCTCGACGATCGCCTCTCGGCTGCTGAGGCCTTGCCGCTCCCCTGGGGATGCCAGGGCGCGTCTCTCGGCTTTCAGCATCGGGCCAAAGTCGCGGCCGGTCCAGGCCACCAGAAAAACGAAGACCAGCGCGAGAATGGGGTAGGCGTTGTAAGGAATGGCGTTGACGAATACCGAGTAGGCCGAGGCATCCCAGTCATCGATCCCCGCCATCGCCTCGCTGATCAGGCCCACCTGAAACCCGATCCAGGTCGTGACCAGCATGATGGCGGACACCGGCGCCGCAGTGCTGTCGACAAGGTAGGCCAGCTTGGCGCGAGAGACGCATAGCCGATCGGTGATATGTCGCATGGTGTTGCCGACGATCAGAGCATTGGCGTAGTCGTCGAAAAAGATGGCTAGCCCCAGCAGTGCGGAGGAGCTTTGGGCTTGGCGACGTCCGCGCACCACCCGGGAAATGCGCTCGGCAATGCCGCGGGTCCCGCCGTTGCGGGAGATGATCCCCACCATGCCGCCAATCAACAGGCAGAACAGTACGATGGACATGTGATCGCTGTCGCTGGCGGCGTTCAACACGTGCACATTCACCGAGTCACCGAAGGCGTTGAGCAGCGCGGTTGGATGCATGCCATGCAACACCCAGCCGCCCAGCAGCAGGCCAGTGAACAGCGCCACGATGACCTGGCGAAAGGCCAGCGCCAGCGTAATGGCGCTGAGTGCTGGCAGCAGCGATAGCCATGCAGGAATCGGGTCAAGCACAGCAGTGGCCAGGCTGGCGTTGGCTGCGTCCACGAGCGAGACGGTGTATGTCTCCTGGCCGAGCACCAGCTCCAGGCTGGCCTGGCCGGCGTCGTCGGCAATCAACTGACGCTCAGGGAGCAGTCTCTCGCTGCCGGAAGGGAGAGTGTGGCGTGTCTCGATACGATAGGAGGCGCCCGGTTCCAGACCACTGGCCTCGATGTGAGTCGGGACCTCTGCAAGGATGAGTTCGGCAGTGGAAAGGTCAGGCTGTGCGTGTGCGGGTGACGACAGGATGGCGGCAAAGGCCAGGCACATGGCCCAGCAGCAGGCGCGCCCAAAGCACTGGCGCAACAACGGGGTAAGGTGATGCATAGGGACTCCCGGAAAGTGATTGGAATGGTTGTTGGTCTGGGGAGAGTTGTGTCAATGAAAATTGGTCTATGTTGATTGGGTCGTCAAACAAAAAAATTAAGATTTACATCTAATGTCGACATTTTCTTACGGTCATGAACCATATAACAAAGGGTTAGCTTCGTGTTGGGCGAAAGGATGATCGATCTCTTGGCAAGAAAGCGTATGGTGGTTATGTTGAATAAAACATAACGTTTATCCTCTGCCGTTTTGGGAGAATCGGCCATGACCCTGAAGGACAGCACCACCCTCAAGCAGCTGGACAGTGCTCACCACCTGCATCCCTTTACCGATTTCAAGGCGCTTGGGGAGGAGGGCAGTCGCATCATCGTCGATGCCCAAGGCGTGTACATACGTGATGCCGACGGCAACCGAATACTGGATGCCATGGCGGGGCTGTGGTGCGTCAACCTGGGGTACGGTCGCAAGGAGCTGGTCGACGCCGCCACCCAGCAGCTGACTCAGCTGCCGTACTACAACAACTTCTTCAAGACCTCGCACCCACCGGCGGTGGAGCTGGCCGCGACCCTCTGCCGTCTCGCTCCGCCGCACATGAACCGGGTGTTCTTCACCGGTTCAGGCTCCGAAGCCAATGACACCGTCGTGCGTATGGTGCGGCGCTACTGGGCATTGAAGGGGCGTCCGCAAAAGCACTGGATCATTGGTCGCGAGAACGGCTATCACGGTTCCACGGTGGCGGGGATGAGCCTTGGGGGTATGGCACCCATGCATGAGCAGGGTGGGCCCTGCGTACCGGGGATTACCCATGTTCGTCAGCCCTACTGGTATGGCGAGGGCTTGCCCGATGCCAGCTGTGAGGACCCCGACAGCTTCGGTCGTCGCTGCGCCGAGGCGCTTGAGGCGCGCATTCAGGAGCTGGGCGCCGATCAGGTGGCGGCATTTATCGCCGAGCCGGTACAGGGTGCCGGTGGCGCCATCATCCCGCCAGACAGCTACTGGCCGGCCATCAAGGAGGTGCTGGATCGGTACGATATCCTGCTGGTGGTGGATGAGGTGATCTGTGGGTTTGGTCGCCTGGGAGAGTGGTTCGGCAGTGTTCACTACGACCTGGCCCCCGACCTGATGCCGATCGCCAAGGGGCTGTCGTCAGGTTATCTGCCTATTGGCGGCGTGCTGGTCGGTGACCGTGTCGCCGAGACCCTGATCGAGGAGGGGGGCGAGTTCTATCACGGCTTCACCTACTCAGGGCATCCCGCCTGCGCCGCTGTGGCGCTGAAAAACCTGGAGCTGATGCAGGCCGAGGGGATCGTCGACAAGGTCCGCAACGAGCTGGGCCCGTACCTGGCGTCACGCTGGAAGGCCCTGGAGGCCCATCCATTGATCGGCGAGGCACGCTCGCTGGGGTTGATCGGTGCCCTGGAAATTGTCGCTGACAAGGCCAGCGGGCAGCGCTTTGACAAGGCCCTGGCCGTGGGCAATCTGTGTCGTGACATCTGCTTTGAAACGGGGCTGGTGATGCGCTCGGTGGGTGACACCATGGTCATCTCACCCCCCTTGGTGATCAGCCGTGACGAGATCGATGAGCTGGTGCGTCTCGCCGAGCGTGCGCTGGACGAGACCTTGCGGCGGCTCGAAGCGCAGGGTGTCAGTATTGCGTCCTGCGAGCAGGTGGAGTCATGACGCGTCTCCAGCCTGTGATGAGCGTGTAACGCCCAGTGAAAGCGCCTTGCCCTGGATAAGGGGCAGGGGAAGAGGTCACGCCTGGCGTGGCCTCTTGTTGTATCAAGGGAGGGGTGGGCGAGAGGAGAAGACGGCTGCTAGAACGTGCGGGCAGGGGTGGCGCAGCTGACCAGTCGGCAGGCCTCTTTGCCGGGATTGCGGAAGCGATGAGGCACATTGGTGTCGAAGTAGTACGCTTCGCCGGCAGCGAGCATACGGGTTTCAGCGCCAATGGTGATTTCGATGGCGCCCTCGAGGATGACGCCCGCTTCCTCTCCCTGATGGGTAATCATCTCGCGCCCTGTATCACTGCCTGGGGGATAGGTCTCGATCATGAACGACAGGGCCCGGCTATCACGATTGGCGCCAACCAGCTTGAAGATGACGTCGCCACTACCCACGTCCGTCAGCTCATCGGCACTGTAGAAGACCTGATTCTTGCTCTCGAGGTCCATGGTGAAGAAGTCGCCGACGCTCATCGGAATGGCGTCCAGGATCTTCTTCAAGGAGCTGACGGAGGGGCTGACCTTGCCTTGTTCGATCAACGACAGGCTGGAGTGGGTGACGCCGCAGCGCTTGGCCAATTCCCGTTGAGAGATGCCGCGCAGGGTTCTCAAGGCCCGTAGTCGGGCTCCGACATCGTCAGACATGGTGACTTCCTAGGCCGCTAGTGGACGAGAGGCCCCGGGACAGCCCTCGCTGTCCCGGGAAGGCGTGCGTCAGTTTCAGCACAGAGCGTCGAGTTTTTCCTTGAGCAAGCCGTTAACCTGCTGAGGGTTGGCGGTGCCGCGAGACGCTTTCATCACCTGGCCGACAAAGTAGCCGATCATCTTGCCGCGCTTATCAGGCTCTGCATCCCGGTACTGGGCGACCTGGGCGGGGCTTTCGCTGATGACCTGATCCACCATGGCCTCAATCGCCCCGGTGTCGGTGACCTGCTTGAGTCCCTTGGTCTCGATGATCTGGTCGGCGCTGTCACCTTCCCCATTCCACAGGGCCTGGAAGACCTGCTTGGCCGCCTTGCCGTTGATGGTCGAGTCGATGACGCGCTTGATCAGGCCGCCAAGCTGTTCGGCGCTGACGGGGCTGTCGGAAATGTCGAGCCCGTCGCGGTTGAGCGCCCCGGACAGTTCTCCTTGCACCCAGTTGGCCGCCTGCTTGGCGTCGCCGCAGAGGTCCTTGACCTGCTCGAAGTATTCCGCCATTTCACGGCTGGCCGACAGCACTCCGGCGTCGTAGGCGGACAGGCCCAGTTCGTCCTGGAAGCGCGCGCGCTTCTCCGCAGGCAGCTCGGGCAGGCTCTCGCGCAGGTGGTCGACGTAGGCGCAGTCGAGCACCACGGGCAGCAGGTCGGGGCAGGGGAAGTAGCGGTAGTCGTTGGCTTCTTCCTTGGTCCGCATGCTGCGTGTCTCGTCTGCCTCCGGGTCGTACAGGCGGGTTTCCTGCACCACCTTGCCGCCGTCCTCGATCAGCTCGACCTGGCGCTCGACTTCATAGGCAATGGCGCGCTCGACGAAGCGGAACGAGTTGACGTTCTTGATCTCGGCACGGGTGCCGAACGCTTCCTGACCCTTCGGACGTACAGAGACGTTGACGTCGCAGCGCATGGAGCCTTCGGCCATGTTGCCGTCAGAGATTCCCAGGTACGTCACGATGGAATGGATGGCCTTGAGATAGGCCGCGGCCTCCTTGGCCGAGCGCATGTCCGGCTCGGAGACGATTTCCAGAAGGGGCGTGCCCGCGCGGTTCAGGTCGATCCCGGTCATGCCGTGAAAGTCTTCGTGCAGCGACTTGCCGGCATCCTCTTCCAGATGAGCATGGTGAACCCGAATGATCTTGCTGGTGCCGTCGTCCAGCAGGATCTCCACTTCACCAGCGCCGACGATGGGGTGGTACATCTGGCTGGTCTGGTAGCCCTTGGGCAGGTCGGCGTAGAAGTAGTTCTTGCGGTCAAACACCGACACTTCGGGAATGTCGGCATGAATGCCCAGGCCGAACTTGAGCGCCATGGCCACGGCTTGCTCGTTCAATACGGGAAGCACGCCGGGCAGCCCCAGGTCGACAGCGTTGGCCTGGGTGTTGGGCTCGGCACCGAAGGCGGTGGACGAGCCGGAGAAGATCTTGGAGCGGGTCGCGAGCTGTACGTGCACCTCGAGACCGATCACGGTTTCCCATTCCATCAGCGGTTCTCCTCGGTCATCGCGGGACGCTTGGTATGCCAGTCGGTGGCCTGCTGGAACTGGTGTGCCACATTGAGCAGGCGGGTCTCGGCAAAGTGTGTGCCGAGAATCTGCAGTCCAACCGGACGCTGGCCGGAGAAGCCTGCCGGAACGCTGATGCCGGGAATGCCGGCCAGGTTCACCGCGATGGTGTAGATATCCTGCAGGTACATGGAAACCGGGTCTTTCTGGGCACCCAAATCAAAGGCGGGTGTCGGCGCGGCCGGCCCCATCAGCACGTCGACCTCTTCGAAGGCGTCGAGGAAGTCCTGACGGATCAGTCGGCGCACTTGCTGCGCCTTCTTGTAATAGGCGTCGAAGAAGCCTTCCGACAGGGTGTGGGTGCCGATAAGGATGCGACGCTTGACCTCTTCGCCAAAGCCTTCTGCTCGAGAGCGCTTGTACAGATCGACCAGGTCCAGCGGATTGTCGCAACGGTGGCCAAAGCGCACGCCGTCGTAGCGTGACAGGTTGGACGAGGCCTCTGCCGGCGCGATCACGTAGTAGGCCGGAATGGCGTACTGAGTGTGCGGAAGGCTGACCTCGCGCACGCTGGCTCCCAGCGACTCATAGACCTTGATGGCCTCGTCGATGGCCTGACGAACACCACTGTCCAGGCCGTCTCCAAAGTACTCGCGGGGCAGGCCGATCTTGAGGCCGGACAGCGGTGCTGTCAGTTCCTCGGTGTAGTCGGGGACGCCGCGAGCCACACTGGTGGAGTCGCGCACGTCATGGCCGGCGATGGCATTCAACAGATGCGCGCAGTCCTCGGCGCTGCGGGCCATGGGGCCGCCCTGATCCAGGCTGGAGGCGTAGGCGATCATGCCGTAGCGCGACACACGGCCGTAGGTGGGCTTCAGGCCGGTGATGCCGCAAAAGGCCGCCGGCTGGCGAATCGATCCGCCGGTGTCGGTGCCCAGCGCTGCAGGCACGAAGCCGGCGGCGATGGCAGCGGCGCTGCCGCCGGATGAGCCGCCGGGGACAGCGTTCAGATCCCAGGGGTTCTTGACCGCCCCGTAGAAGCTCGACTCGTTGGAGGAGCCCATGGCGAACTCGTCCATATTGGTCTTGCCAAGGCTCACGCTGCCCGCGGCCTTGAGCTTCTCGACCACGCTGGCGTCATAGGGCGCGACGAAGTTGTCGAGCATTCTGGAGCCGCAGCTGGTGCGCACGTCCTTGGTACAGAAAATATCCTTCAGCGCCAGCGGTACGCCGGTCAGCGGTCCTGCCTGGCCGTTGGCCCGCGCCTGATCCGCGGCGTCGGCGGCGCTCAGCGCCTGGTCGGCGGTCACGGTGATAAAGCTGTTGATCGTCTTGTCGTGGCGATCAATACGTCCGAGCAGATCCTGGGTCAGCTCGCGGCTGGAGATGGTGCCGGCAGCAAGTGCCTGGCTGATCTCTGTCAGCGTCTTGTCATGCATGGGCCTGGCTCCCTGTGTGCGTGAATCCAGTGTCGAGAAAAAAGGGGCGAGGCGTCATTCGACGACGCGCGGCACCAGATAGAGGCCGTTTTCGACCTGAGGTGCGCAGCGTTGAAAGTCGTCGCGTTGGTCAGTTTCGGTGACCTCGTCGGCGCGCAGGCGCTGGGTGGCATCGAGGGGATGGGCCAAGGGGGCGACGCCCTCGGTATCGACTGCCTGGAGCTGGTCAACCATCTCCAGGATCCGGCCGAGATCATCGTGGTAGTGGGCAGCGTCATTCTCTGAAAGGTCGATCCGGGCCAGGTGAGCGGCACGGAGTACCTCGGCGTGTTCAAGCGCCATGATCAATTCCTCGACGGAAGGGTCCATGAAATGACCGCAGAAGGTACCACATTCCGGGGCGCTCGGGCAGGTCTGCCCGGTCAAGTGAGACGCGCAACACGCTTGCCGCTAGGGGGGGTCAGTGATACCGTTTGCGTCCGCACAGGGTTTCCGGTCTGCACTAGGTATCTTTTCCATGTTCAAACGTTTACGAGGTGTGTTTTCCAGCGATCTGTCGATCGATCTGGGGACGGCCAATACGCTCATCTACGTGCGTCATCGCGGGATCGTCCTGGATGAACCCTCCGTGGTTGCGATCCGACAGTCTGGCAACATGCGCAGCGTGGCGGCGGTGGGTGCCGATGCCAAGCGCATGCTGGGCCGCACCCCGGGAAACATCACTGCCATTCGTCCGATGAAGGACGGCGTCATCGCCGACTTCACCGTGACCGAGCAGATGCTCCAGTATTTCATCCGCAAGGTGCATCAGAGCACCTTCCTGACGCCTAGCCCCCGGGTCCTGGTGTGCGTTCCCTGCATGTCTACCCAGGTCGAGCGCCGTGCCATCAAGGAATCCGCCGAGGGGGCTGGTGCCCGTGAAGTCTTCCTGATCGAGGAGCCGATGGCGGCTGCTATCGGCGCCGGGCTGCCGGTGGAGGAAGCCCAGGGTTCGATGGTCGTCGATATCGGTGGTGGTACCACAGAGATCGCCATCATCTCGCTCAATGGCGTGGTCTACTCCGAGTCGATTCGTATCGGCGGCGATCGCTTCGACGAGGCGATCAGCTCCTACGTGCGTCGCCACTATGGCAGCCTGATCGGTGAGGCGACCGCCGAGCGCATCAAGGAAGAGATTGGCTGTGCCTATCCGGGTGGCGAGCTGCGCGAAATCGACGTGCGTGGCCGTAACCTGGCGGAAGGCATTCCGCGCAGCTTCACGCTGAATTCTCACGAGATTCTGGATGCGCTGCAGGAGCCGCTCGGCTCGATCGTCTCAGCGGTCAAGAGCGCCCTTGAGCAGTCTCCCCCCGAACTGGCCTCTGACATCGCCGAGCGTGGCCTGGTGTTGACCGGTGGTGGTGCACTGCTGCGCGATCTCGACAAGTTGATCGCCGAAGAGACCGGCCTGCCTGTGGTGGTCGCGGACGATCCGCTGACTTGCGTCGCCCGTGGCGGCGGCAAGGCCCTGGAAATGATTGATCAGCATACCTTCGAGCTGCTCTCCAGCGACTGACAAGGTGTGGCCCAGGATCTCCAGGGAGTCGGCCTATCAAACCGCTGTTCTCGCATGGCTCCGTCCCCGGGTATCGCATGTTGTTGTGTGCGGTGCTCGCGGGTGGGCTGATGTTTGTCGATACGCATTTCACCCGCATGGAGTCGGTGCGTGCCCAGCTGTCGACGCTGGTTGCCCCTATCCAGTGGGTCGTGAGCCTGCCCAGTGATGTGCTGAATTGGGGGGCTCTGGCATTGTCCGAGCAGCGTTCTCTGGTCGAGGAGAACGCGCGTCTACGTGAACAGCTGCTGACGCTCTCCCATCGGGTCCAGCGGATGGCCAGCCTGACCGCGGAAAACGTCCGCCTGCGCGAGCTGCTCGATGCCGCCCGAGACCATGAAGTTCCCTACCTGACTGCCGAGCTGCTGTCCCTCGATCCAGACCCCTTCACCCATCAGATGGTGATTGACCGTGGCCGTCGCGATGGCGTCTATGTGGGCCAGCCGGTGATGGACTCGTCGGGTATCGCCGGGCAGGTCAGTGAATTGTCCGCCTATTCCAGTCGCGTCCTGATGCTGACCGACGCCAGTCACGCGCTACCCATCCAGGTCAATCGCAACGGTCTGCGCTTCATCATTCAGGGAACGGGCAACTACGATGCCCTGAAGGTCCTGCATGTACCGGATACCGCAGATATTCGGGTCGGCGACCTGCTGGTCAGCTCCGGCCTGGCGGGACGTTTTCCCGCAGGCTACCCGGTGGCCAGGGTCAGCGACGTGGGTCATGATCCCGGCGAGCCGTTCGCGACGGTCAGCGCGGCGCCGGTGGCACAGCTTCAGCGCTCGCGGCATTTCCTGCTGCTGTTCCCACCGGAGCCGGCGCTAGAGGTGTCTCGCGGCCGCTGGCACCCTGACCTGGATCCGGTTGCCATCGAGTCGGCTCGCCGTCTTGGCGAGCTACTGCTGCCACCCGAGGACGACACCGAGGAGGACAACTGATGGCTGCCACTCCACGGGCCAGTCTGTTGCTGGTGTGGCTGACACTGGCCTTGTCGCTGTGTCTCCAGGTCATGCCCATGGCCGATGGTTGGCAGGTTTGGCGACCTGACTGGCTGGGACTGATGCTGCTGTACTGGTGCATGACGCAGCCTGATCGCGTGGGCGTGTTCCACGGCTTTGCGCTGGGGCTGTTGCTCGACCTGATCGAAGGGGCGCCGCTGGGGCAGAGTGCCTTGACCTTGTCGCTGCTGGCCTTTCTTGGCGCGCTGGTCTATCCCAGATTTCGCACGTACTCCCTGGTTCAGCAGGCGGTACTGATCTTCGTGCTGCTGGGACTGGTGCAGCTGGTAGAACAATGGCTGCGCACGCTGTTCGGGCCTTTTTCGATGCATCTGTCGTTTCTCATGCCCTCGCTGATCGGGGCCGCCCTGTGGCCGTGGCTGGTCACTCTGTTCAAGGCGCTGGGCCGGCGTGCGGTTCGCGAGTAACCTGGTCAGGAGTCTGTGCATGCCTTCCGCTAGCGACCTTCCCTTGTCGAACACGCTGCTTCTGGCGTCGGCCTCGCCGCGTCGACGGGACTTGCTGGCGAGTATCGGTGTCGAGGTCGAGGTCTGCCCCGTGGACATCGATGAAACGCCGCATCCGGGTGAGCAGGCCGTGGACTATGTCGCGCGCCTTGCCCGGACCAAGGCGACCGTCGGTCAGCGTGCAGGACTGGCCCAGCCGGGGGCGGCGAGTGAGGACCGGGTCACGCTGGGATCTGATACCGCGGTGGTCCGCGATGGGCAGATTCTTGGCAAGCCAGTGGATGCCGCAGAGGGGTTTGCCATGCTGCGCTCGCTCTCCGGGCGTGATCATCAGGTGATGACGGCTGTGGCAGTGACCGGGCCAGCGGGTCTGCTGGAGGTCACGGTCGTCACTGACGTCACCATGCGGATGATCGAAGACGCCGAGATTCATGCGTATTGGCGCAGCGGTGAACCCCAGGACAAGGCCGGGGGATATGCCATCCAGGGGCTTGCCGCGGTGTTCGTCGAGCGCATTGCCGGCAGCCATTCGGCGGTGGTGGGACTGCCGTTGTTCGAGACGGCCGCCTTGCTTCGACAGCAGGGCATGGCGCTATGGTGTGGGGCCCTTCCCTAAAGGATGTGGGGCCCTTCCCTAGAGCACTGCGTTGCGGTGAATCGCTGTGCACGGGCGGATGACAGGCGTCGTCGACACCGGTGGCGCAGCGTTGAGGCCCACTTATCTGGCGTCATCTATCGCTGCGCGATGGCAAGCGGGTCGAAAGCGCGTATGCTGCATCAATCCGTATGGCCAGGATGGCCGAGACAGGCATCGTCGCAACGGTGGGTGGCTATGTCATAATGGCGCCAGACATCAAAGGACAAGGACAGCCGCATGAGTGGTGAAGTACTCATCAACCTGACGCCGATGGAAACCCGCGTAGCCGTGGTGGAAAATGGCGTGCTCCAGGAAGCCTTCATCGAGCGGGCCAGGCGGCGCGGTATTGTCGGCAATATCTATCAGGGCAAGGTCGTTCGAGTGTTGCCCGGCATGCAGGCCGCCTTCGTCGATATTGGTCTGTCACGTGCGGCCTTCATTCACGCCCACGACGTCGGTGATCACGCCGCCAGTGGCGAAGAGCAGCCGTCCATTTCGCATCTCCTGCACGAAGGCCAGTCACTGGTCGTCCAGGTGACCAAGGACCCCATCGGTTCCAAGGGGGCTCGCCTGACCACCCACCTGTCGGTACCCTCCCGCTACCTGGTGTACATGCCAGATTCGCCCCATAACGGGGTGTCCCAGCGTATCGAGGACGAGAACGAGCGAGAACGTCTGCGAGAGCTGGTCGAGGCGGCCCAAGCCGAGCAGCAGATTGACATCACCGGCGGCTTTATCGTGCGCACCGCTGCAGAGGGTGTGACCCTCGAGGAAATGGCGGCGGACATGCACTTTCTGCTGCGGCTATGGCGCAAGGTCAGCGAGCGCAAGATCACGGCCCCGGCCCCCAGCGTCATCTATGACGACCTGCCCCTGTTCATGCGAACCCTGCGCGATGTCATGCGTGATGACATCGAGAAGGTGCGCATCGATTCCCGCGAGAACTTCGTCAAGCTGGTCGAATTCGCTGAAGAGTTCATGCCGACGGCGGTCGGGCGGATCGAGCACTATGCCGGCGAGCGCCCCATCTTCGATCTGTACAGCGTGGAAGACGAAATCCAGAAAGCGCTGGCACGCAAGGTGCAGCTGAAATCCGGTGGCTATCTGGTGATCGACCCCACCGAGGCGATGACCACCATCGACGTCAATACCGGCGGCTACGTGGGTCATCGCAATCTGGAAGAGACGATCTTCAAGACCAATCTCGAGGCCGCTACCGCCATCGCCCGGCAGCTGCGTCTGCGTAATCTGGGTGGCATCATCATTATCGATTTCATCGACATGGTGGACCCCGAACATCAGCGGCAGGTGCTGAGAATGCTCGAGAAGTCTCTCGAGCGTGACCACGCCAAGACCAAGTGTACCGGCGTCACCGAGCTTGGGCTGGTGCAACTGACCCGCAAGCGGACCCGTGAGAGCCTTGAGCAGACATTGTGCGAGCCCTGCCCATCCTGCCAGGGACGCGGCACGCTGAAGACGCCGGAATCTGTATGCTACGAAATCTTCCGGGAGATCCTGCGCGAGGAGCGTGCCTACAACGCGGAGACCTACGCAGTGCTGGCCTCCCAGGCCGTGGTCGATCGTCTGCTCGATGAAGAGTCGGCGGCAGTGGCTGATCTGGAAGAGTTCATCGGCAAGACGATCCGCTTCCAGGTCGAGACTCACTATTCCCAGGAGCAGTACGACATCGTGCTGATGTGATGTGATGAGGCCGATTCGCCTGCTGACTCGCTGGTTACTGACGCTGGTGGCGGTGGTGCTGGCCCTCGCCGCACTGCTGTCGGTGCTCCTGCGTCTCTCTCTGGGCCAGGTGGATCGGCTGGAAAGCACGCTGATCGACATGGTCGAGTCTCGCTTCGAGGCTGAGGCCCACCTGGTCGAAATGAACGGGGCGCTGCGGGGGCTTGACCCCGAGCTGTCGCTGGATGGCCTGCGCCTGGAAGCGCGCGACGCCCTGGGCAGCTATCCGCTGCTGGAAGTCGAGCAGGGGGAGGTGCGCCTGGACACCCTGGCCAGTCTTCAGCAGGGTATTCCCGTCGCCGACAAGGCGCATTTTCAGGGCGTGACCCTGCATCTTTACCAGGACCGTGAGCGTCGCTGGTTGTGGCCCAAGCCGGCCCGCATTCCCCCCGAACTCATGCCTGATGGCGAATTCAACCTGCAGCGTCTGGACTTCTGGGTCGGCGTGATGCTGCGTCAGCGGGCCTGGGTCGATGATCTACGCGTGGTGCTCCACGGGCGGCGGGAAGTGACCACCCTGCATGCGCCCCGGCTGTTGATGACCGGGAACGAAACACGCACCCACATCGAAGGCGAGATTTTCATTGAAGACCGCTCCATGGAAGCCATGGAAGTGGTCATGGCGCTGACCCCCGGCACTCGGGATGCCGGCAACTTCAGTGCGGCGCTGCAGGGCACCATGCAGCTCGACAGCCTGACCGGACTGTCGCGCCTGATCGGTATCGAAGACGTGCTCAGGCTGGATGAGGCCAGCGGTGATGCCACGGTATGGGCCCGTTGGGATAACGGACGGCTGGCGGATGTGCGTCTGGATGTGCGGGCGCCGCGTATCGCGCTGAACCAGGATGATCATGGCCCATCGTCGGTAGCCCCTGAGGCACCCGCGGCAGAGCATGGCGGCATCGTGATGACGGGGGCCGAGCTGAGAGGGCAGTGGCTGCGGCGTGGGGTCGATGACTGGGAAGCCTGGTTCGAAGGCGACACTGAAGACGTGCTGTGGACGGGCAACGATGGTGAACAGGCCCCTGAGGGCAGCGCGCTGCCGCGTTTCTGGCACGTGGCCAGTCGAGAGGATGGCTGGTGGGCCAACGCCAGTGACTTCGAGCTTGGGGCGCTGGCCCAGTGGCGGGAACGGGTGCGCCTGCCCGAAGGGCTGTCGCGTGCGGTATCGGCGTTGCAGCCAAGAGGGCGCGTCACCGGGCTAGGTTTTGGCAAGCGCGAATGCGAGTGGCGGGCCCGCGTCAGCGCCGAGGGCGTCGAGGTGGATCCCTGGGAGGATGCGCCAGGTGGGGGCCCCCTCGATGTGTGGGTCGAGGCCGATGGCACTCGAGGGAAAGTCGACTTTGTCGATACCGGTGCAGCGTCCATGTACTTCCCTAACCTGTTCTCGGCACCGATGGCACTGGACTACGCCACCGGCCAGGTGCAGTGGTCCTACGATGGTCCGCGCAGCTACGTCAGTGGGCGAGATCTCAGGGTAGGCTGGCGCGGTGCCAAGGTCGACGGGGAATTTGGCCTGGCGATTGCCGGAGACCGGCGCGGGGGCTTCGGCCTGTCCCTCGATATGCGTGACGTCAACGCCCGCGATACCGCGCTCAGTGAGTGGCTGCCGATGCCGCTGCTGCGAAACGATGTCGACCCTGAGCTGGCCGAATGGCTCGCCAGCGGCCTGGCGGGGCGGGTGCCCCAGGGGCAGCTGAGGTTGCACGTGCCCCTGCGTGAGCAGGACAGCCTCGACAGCGATGCCGAGGGTGGTGACAGGTTGGACACCACACTTGGGCTTGAGCTCGACATTGTCGATGGGCGTGTTCCCTACGCCGATGGCTGGCCAGCGCTTCAGCAGGTGCGCGGACATCTGTCCGTCGAAGACGATAGCCTGGAAGCCCGCGTCGATCATGCTGAAAGCCTGGGAGTGGTCACAAATGATGCTCGCGTCAGCTTGCAGGACCAGGTGCTGAGCGTAGACGGACCGCTGACTGCTTCGTTGACCGATCTACTGCGGTTCCTGGGCGAGATGCCGGTGGATGGCGTCGACGCCGCCAGTGACTGGCAAGGCGAGGGGCAAGTCCAGGGTGAGCTGGCCTTGCGTATGCCGATGGACGACCCTGACGGACTGTCTCTTAGCGTCGAGGCCAATGCCGAAGCGTCATCGGTCACCCACCAGAGCACCGGGCTTTCCTTCGAGAATGTTCGCGGGCCGCTGACGTGGCAGCAGCACGGCGACGATGGCGGCCTGTCGGGGCGACTTGATGGTCGCGTGCTGGGCGGTGACGTGACCGCAGAGCTGGAAGGCAGCAACGACAGCGTTGCCCTGTCGGGGCGTGCCGAGGCGCCTGCGCTGCTGGACTGGGCGGGACTGCCTTCGGGGGCGTTGATGTCCGGTGCCTTTCCATGGCGCGGGCGCTTGAACCTGGAGGCTCAGCGCTTGCAGCTCGACAGTACACTGGAGGGCCTGACGATCGAGCTGCCGGCCCCCCTGGGCAAGCGTGCCGCGGAGCGTGTACCGCTTGCGCTGGATCTACGCCTGGGTGATGCCATGAGCCTGAGTGCCGAGTACGGCAACAGTGTCGGCGCCAGGTGGCGCGATGCCGGTGGTGGCCAAGGCCAGCTGTGGATCGGTCGGTCGGCGCCTGCCGCCTGGCCCAGGGAGCGAGGCGTGGCGGTGTTGGCGCATCTTCCAAGGCTGGATCTCACGGCCTGGGCGGATGCCCTCAAGCCCCTGGCCGGCAGCATGCCGGGTGGTGGTTCCGGCAGTGGCAGTGGCAGCGTGGGTCTGGCCAGGGTCGAGGCCCGCAGCGACTGCCTCAGCGACGGCGACCGCTGCCTGGGTTCCCTGGTCATCAATGCCAGTCCCGAGCAGGGTGGCGGCCAGCGCTGGAACGCCTCGCTGGACGGTAGCCTGCTCAGTGGCCAGATGCGCTATCGGCCCGGCACCCTTCAGCCACTGGTGCTGGATCTCGACCGGCTGACCTTGGATGACCTGATTCCGGCGTCTTCAGGGCAAGCGGTCGCCGGGGCCGAGGCCGGTTCACTGTTTGGTGAGCTTGAGGTGGCCGAGGAACCCGCCGAATTTCCTGCCCGCGTGCGAGATCTGCCTGACGGGCGACTCGACATCCGTACCATCCAGTACAAGGGCAATCGGATGGGCCCCTTCAGCGGTGAGTGGCGGACCCAGGATGATCGTCTGTCGGTAGACCCTGTCGCCTTGACCCTCGGCGAAGTCAGTGCCAATGGATCACTGATCTGGGAAGCCTCTGGCAGCAGCCACAGCCTCACCAGGTCCCGGCTGGCGTTGACCGGGGGGGATCCTGGTACCGCCCTGGCTGCGCTGGGCCAGGAGGTCGCGGTGCGTGCCGAGCGTCTGGATGTGGACAGTCAACTGGCCTGGCCCGGCGCGCCCTGGCAGTTCGCCCTGGCCCGTTCGAGGGGTAGCCTGGAGGTGAGCATGCTGGACGGTGCCTTCGCCAACATCAGTTCGCCATCGGCCAAGGTGGTGGGGCTTCTTAATGTCGATAACCTGCTGCGTCGACTGCGCCTGGACTTCACCGACGTCACCGGTTCAGGAACCGCCTTTGACCGTGTCAGCGGTAACGCAACCCTGTATGGTGGAGTGCTGGAAACCGATGGGCCGATCCGCATCGACGGACCGGCGACCGACTTCACGCTGGACGGCTCCGCCGACCTTGCCAGGCGTCAGCTGGACCTGATGCTCGGCGTCACGGTGCCCGTCAGCAACAACCTGCCACTGGCCGCTGTGGTCGCGGGCGCTCCCATCGTCGGTGGGGCGCTGTTCGTGGCCGACAAGCTGTTCGGTGACGTCATCGATCGGGTGACGCGAATTCACTATCTGGTGCAAGGTCCATGGACGTCGCCCCAGATCACTCTGGAAAGTGCCCAATGACATCACATCCTGCGAGCCTCGAAGAGGCGGTTGCCACTCTGTTGACCCCCGGCGGGCTTGACCTTGGCGGACTTGATGCCGGTCTGCGGCATGCCCTCGGGCCGGGCATCGACTATGCCGACCTGTATTTCCAGCGCGCCTGGCACGAAGGCTGGGTGCTGGAGGATGGCGAGGTCAAGGAAGCCAGCTACAACATCGACGGTGGTGTCGGGGTGCGTGCGATGGCCGGTGAAAAGACCGGCTTTGCCTATTCCAACCAGATTACCGCGGATGCGCTGGCGGAGACCGGACGAACTGCCTCGGGCATCGTGCGAAGCGGCGCCAGTCTCAACCAGGCGCCCCGCATCGTGGTCAGTGCAGAGCCCCGCTATGCGGGCATCGACCCCTTGTCGGGGCTGTCGGCCGAGGACAAGGTCGCGATGCTGAAGCTGGCCGACCGGGTGGCCAGAGCAGCCGACCCCAGCGTTACCCAGGTCAGTGCCTCGCTGTCCGGCGTCTATGAAGTGGTCCTGGTCACCGCCAGTGACGGCACTCTGGCGACCGATGTGCGTCCGCTGGTGCGCTTCAACGTGAGCGTGATTGCGTCTCGTAATGGGCGTCGGGAGCGGGGCAGCGCGGGAGGCGGTGGTCGTTACCCGATGGCGCGCCTGCGTGACGAGGGTGTCGCCGAAACCTATGCCAAGGAGGCCGTGCGCCAGGCGCTGGTCAACCTGGAAGCTGCGGATGCGCCGGCCGGGCAGATGCCCGTCGTGCTGGGGGCCGGGTGGCCTGGAATTCTGCTGCATGAAGCGGTGGGACACGGGCTTGAAGGTGACTTCAATCGCAAGGGCAGTTCCGCGTTCGCCGGCCGTATCGGTGAACGGGTGGCGGCGCCAGGGGTCACCGTGGTCGATGACGGTACGCTGACCGATCGGCGTGGTTCGCTGTCGGTGGACGATGAAGGAACGCCGAGTCAGTGCACCACCCTGATCGAGGACGGCATCCTCAAAGGCTACATGCAGGACAAGTTGAATGCCCGCCTGATGGGCATGGCACCGACTGGCAATGCTCGCCGCGAGTCGTTCGCGCACATGCCGATGCCTCGCATGACCAATACCTACATGCGGGCCGGTCAGGACGACCCGGAAGACATCATCAAGAGCGTCTCTCGCGGTCTTTACGCCGTGAGTTTTGGTGGCGGTCAGGTCGATATCACGTCCGGCAAGTTTGTGTTCTCTGCCAGCGAGGCGTATCTGATCGAGGACGGGCGCATTACCGCGCCGGTGAAGGGGGCTACCCTGATCGGTAACGGGCCCGAAGCCATGGGCCGAGTGTCGATGATTGGACACGACATGGCGCTGGACACCGGTATTGGCGTCTGCGGCAAGGAGGGGCAAGGCGTTCCTGTCGGCGTGGGTCAGCCCACCTTGAAGCTGGATGAGCTGACGGTTGGCGGCACCCAGTCGTGAGCGCCGCCTGACACCTACCCATGGGCGCGAGGTTCAGCGCCTTGGGTGGTGCAGGTATGGATGTCTCAGGTCGCGGTTTTTTCAGTTCTGAGTGTTCAGGACTGAGTTTTCAGGTCGTGCTGTGTAAGCCGACCCGAATGGCCGCCGCAAGGCAAGATGGCTCCCGGCGGGGCTAGAGTCCCGCCGTGTCGCGCAGCAGTTTATAGAGCCGTTTGGCGTTGGTCGGCGGCTTGTTCTGCTCGCGCTCCTTGCGGGCATTGCGGATGAGCTGGCGCAGTGCCTGACGGTCGGCGTTGGGGTAGTCTGCCAGGAAGGGTTCGACTGCGTCGTCGCCTTCCTCGATCATCCGGTCGCGCCACTTTTCCAGGCGCAGAAAGGCATGGTCGCGCTGCACCTGGGCCTGTTCGATTTCATCGAAGACGGCCTGAATGGCGTCGAGGTCTTCCTTGCGCATCAGTTTGCCGACGTACTGCATGTGGCGCCTTCTCGCCTCGCGGGCACGGATGCGATCGGTTTCCTCGATGGCGCGCAGCAGGTCGTCCGAGAGCGGGAAGCGTGCACGTTCGTCCGGTTTCATGGCGATGAAGCGTTCGCCCAAAGCCTGCAACTCGTGCATTTCGCGCTTGAGTTGTGACTTGCTGGGGCGGTCGTCGGGGGAGAGGTCTTGCTGGGTCATACCGGGTCCCTGATGAAGGCAGCTGGGGCAGCGAAGAGGCGAACGCCAACAGGCGGCGCCCGCCAAAGCTCAGGAGTATACCAGCCCGAGCCGACATGAGCGGCAAGGGATGACAGTCTCAAGCGGTCGATCGGGCCGCAGAAGGAGTAGAAGATGACACAGGCGTTTGATGCCACAGCCCAGCAGAGATTGCTGGAAGGGCGCGCCGAGAGCGCTGTAGCACTGGCCCGGCGGCTAGGAGCTGATGCCTGCGAGGTAGGTGCCAGTGTCGATCAGGGGATCGGTGTCAGCGTGCGTGAAGGCGATGTCGAGTCGGTTGAGCTGTCCCGTGATCAGGGCATTGCGGTGACCGTCTATCTCGGTCAACGCAAGGGCAGTGCCTCCTCCACCGACGCCAGCGATGCGTCGATCAAGAGCGTGGTCGAGAAGGCTATCGCCATCGCCCGCTACACCGGGGAAGATCCCGCTGCGGGCCTGGCCGATGCGCAGCTTATGGCGACCGAACTGCCGGATCTCGATGTCCACCATCCCTGGGCGCTGGAAACGGATGAGGCCATTCAGCGAGCCCTGGCCTGCGAAGCCGCCGGACTTGCTCGTGAGGGCATTCGCAGCTCTGACGGTGCCAGCCTGTCCAGCGGTGAGGGGGTGCGTGTCTACGCCAATAGCCATGGCTTCATGGGCAGTCAGCGCGGCAGTCGTCACTCATTGTCGTGCATGCTGATCGCGGAAGACGCCTCCGGCATGCAGCGCGACTACGATTACACCAGTGCCAGGGACCCCAAGGCCCTGCGCGATCCTGCCGAGGTCGGCGACAGTGCTGCCGAGCGCACCCTGCGTCGTCTTGGTGGCCAGACGCCGCAGACCGGCCGCTTTCCGGTCATGTTCGACCCGAGTCTGGCCAGTGGCCTGGTAGGGCACTTGATGTCGGCCCTCGCTGGAGGCGCGATCTACCGGGATGCATCGTTCCTGTGCGGGCGCCTGGGTGAGGCGCTGTTCCCGTCCTGGTTCGGTCTTGGTGAGCATCCGATGCTGGTGGGCGGCATGGCGAGCAGCCCGTTCGACGGTGATGGCGTGCAGACCCGTGACAATCGCTTTATCGAAGATGGCCGCATCGCCAGCTACATGCTGTCCGCCTACAGCGCGCGGCGCCTCGGCATGCAGACAACGGCCAATGCCGGTGGTGCGCGCAATCTGCGCCTGGTCGGTGCCACCACGCCCCATGGTGACATGCTGGCGCAGATGGACCGTGGGGTGCTGGTGACCGAGCTGATGGGGCAGGGGGTCAACGGCGTCACCGGCGACTACTCCCGTGGCGCTGCCGGTTTCTGGGTCGAAAATGGACGGATCCAGTATCCGGTCGAAGAGTTTACCATCGCCGGAAACTTGTCACGCATGTTCCAGGGGCTGGTGGCGCTGGGGGACGATGTCGATACCCGCGGCAGTATTCACAGCGGCAGCTGGTTGATCGACGAGATGACGATCGCTGGCAGTTGAGGCCCGAGAGCTGTGCCCATCACAGCCGATACCCTGGCCCAGGGTTGACGTAGGATGTGGATTGCGGCGCTATGCTGACAGTAATGATCGAGTCAGGCATGGGGAGCGTCATGGTGTGGAGACAGTGGGGTGGCTGCCTGGGGGCGGTGATGTTGACGCTAGCTTCCGTTCAGGCAGACGAGGGGGGCGGTACCGGCGCTGGCGATGCCGTTACCCTCGATACCTATATCAGGGCCCAGACCGACCACCATTTTCAGCGCTACGCTGATGACGGTTACTTCGGCACGCTACGCCATGATCGCGCGCCACTGCCTGCAGACGCGGACGTGCTGCGCCCCAATCGAGATGTGTTGCACAGTGTGGGTCTATTCGACCTGAGTTCTCCGGTAACGATCTCGACCCAGGCGGATCCCACCCGACTGCAGTCACTGCAGGTCGTGAGTCAGGACCATTTCACTCCACTGATGGTCTATGGGGGGCGTGAGATCACCCTGGACCAGGACACGGTGGGGTCACGCTATGCCCTGGTGATGGTCCGCACCCAGGTCGATGCAGACTCGCCTGAGGATATCGCCAAGGCCAACGCCCAGCAGGACGCGATCGAGTGGTCCCAGGCCGAACAGGGTGAGATGACACTGCCCGACTGGGATGTGCAGGGTCTGGCTGACGTGCGTGAAGCGGTATTGGGCTTGTCACCCTTCCTGTCGGGCAGTCACCGCATGTTTGGCGCCGAGGGTGACGTCGACCCTGTGCGCCATCTGTGGGGGACCGCTGCCGGTTGGCTGGGCCAGCCCATTGAAGAGGCGTACTACGTCACGATCAATCCGTTGCACAACGACGGCGACACCCCTCAGGTGCTGATGCTGCCGGTCGATGTGCCGGTCACCGGGTTCTGGTCGGTGACGGTGTATGACGACCAGGGCCGCTTGATCGACGGCGCCGACGGCGCCCAGTCGGTGACCAGCAGCACGGCGGACGCCAACGAGGATGGGTCGGTAACGCTGCATTTTGGCGGGGATCCCGACGTGCCGAACTATCTGGCGATTGAGCCTGGATGGAACTACACCCTGCGCTTCTATCGACCTACCGAGGCGCTGACGAAGGGGGAATGGCTGCCCCCTTCGCCGACGCCGGTCGGTTTGCCCGTGCCTGCTTCCAACTAGAACCATGCTCCCACGTCGGGCGTGGGAGCATCGCTCATGCTTGTGAGGCAGACAGCGCCTGGTCGAGATCGCTCAGCAGGTCATCGATGTGCTCGATGCCGATGGACAGTCGGACCATGTCGGCGCTGACACCAGCGGCGGCCAATTCCTCGTCGTTCAACTGGCGGTGGGTGGTGGCGGCCGGGATGGCAGAGCAGGTCTTGGCATCGCCTATGTTGACCAGTCGAAGGATCAGGCCGAGAGCGTCATAGAAGCGTGCCCCCGCATCGCGCCCGCCGTTGATACCGAAGCTAAGAATGCCTGACGCTTTGCCTTGCAGGTAGCGGATCGCGAGCCCGTGATCCTTGTGGTGTTCGAGTCCTGCGTACTTCACCCATGAGACGGCGGGATGCTGCTCCAGATATTCCGCGACCTTCTGGGTGTTATCACAGATACGCTCGATTCGAAGCGATAGCGTTTCCAGGCCCTGCAGCAGGTTCCAGGCAGCCTGGGCGCTGAGTGCCGCGCCCATGTTGCGCAGTGGCACGACGCGGGCCCTGGCGATGAAGGCGGCCTCACCAACGTCACGGGTGTAGCTGATACCGTGATAGGACGGGTCCGCTTCGTTGAGCAGGGCAAAGCGCTCGGCATGGGAGGCCCAGGGGAAGCGTCCGGAGTCGACGATGACGCCACCTACGGTGGTGCCATGGCCGCCAATGTATTTCGTCGCCGAATGCACCACGATATCGGCGCCGTGGTCGATCGGGCGACACAGGAAGGGGGTGGCCACGGTGTTATCGACAATCAGCGGTAGGCCATGGTCATGGGCCAGAGTCGCCAGCGCGCCAAGGTCGACGACGCTGCCCGAGGGGTTGCCGATGCTTTCGCAGAAAATGGCTTTGGTTCGGGCATCGATGTGGCCGGCGATGGTGTCCAGGTCGTCCTTGTCGGCAAAGCGGACCTCGATGCCCTGACGAGGCAGCGTGTGGGCAAACAGGTTGTAGGTGCCCCCGTACAGCTCGCTGATCGAGACGATGTTGTCGCCGGTTTCGGCGATGGTCTGGATGGCGTAGGTGATTGCCGCCATCCCTGAGGCCACCGCGAGTCCGGCAATACCGCCTTCCAGTGCCGCTACCCGCCCCTCCAGCACGCTGCAGGTGGGATTCATGATGCGCGAGTAGATATTGCCTTCGACCTTCAGGTCGAACAGGTCCGCGGCGTGTTGCGCGTTATCAAATGAAAAGGACGTGGTCTGATGAATGGGCACCGCCACGGCATTCTGGTTGTCGGGCGTGTAGCCGTGATGCAGTGCGATCGTGTCCGGCTTCATGGGGGCTCCTTATTGTGGTTGGGGTGGACTCAGAATAGTGGGCCGACCGTTCGCTGTCCTCAATATATTGAAATGTTCTAATTTATGGAGGCGCTCAAGATGTCCATAGAACCCACCGATGGCCAGGTCATGGTCGAACACGCACGTGTTTTCGCGACGGCTGCCCACTGTGCCATTGGCCAACGCCGCAAGTATCTGGAGACTCCCTACATCGAGCATCCTGCCGCGGTTGCCGCCTTGGTGCGCGAACACTGTCCGAGCCGGCCGGAGCTAGAGGCCGCGGCGTGGCTGCACGACGTGCTGGAGGATACCGAGGTCAGCGAGATGACTCTGCGTGAGTTGTTTCCTGCTGACGTGGTGGAACTTGTGGTGGCCTTGAGTGACCTTGAGGGGCCTGAGGTCGGCAATCGCGCCGCGCGCAAGCGGATCTCTCTGGAACGGTTGGCACGCGCTGGTGGGGATGTACAGACCGTCAAGTATGCAGATCTGATTCACAACACCGGCTCTATTGTCGAGCACGACCCTGGCTTCGCGCGGATCTACCTCAAGGAAAAGCGAGCGCTACTGGAGGCCATGGACCAGGGGCAGGACTCGCTCAAGCGGCTAGCCTGGGCATCGTTGGAGCAGGCCGAGGCCCGTCTGGGCAGGCGATAGAACGGTCCGGTACAGGCATCAGCAGGCATCAGCCTAGCCGCGAATCAGGCGGGCGCCTCGAGGCACTTGGTCATACAGGTCGTTGCAGTCACCGGGAGGAGGCTGGCGGTCTGGCGTCAGATCCAGGTACCAGATGCGGCAGGCACCTGGCGGGGGGAGCGCGTCTTCCGGTAACTGCAGGCTGTCGAGAGCGTCATACTGTCTGTCGCCTCGGCGCTCCGTCAGGCCGTCCGCGGGGGACGCGCTGGAGCAGCCGCTGACCAGGCAAGTGGCGAGTACGAGCACCCCCAGCAGCATGCCCGCAGATGGAGTGGTACCGGCCGCACTGCGCCGAGCGCCATAAAGGCGGAGATGTCTCATCAATGGCTCCCTCGTCAACCTCGGACCATGGCACGCGGGGTCATGGTTCCACGTAGGAGAAAGCCTAGCATGACTGGCGCCGCCGAGGCCGGGACGCGCTTCGCTATGGCGTGCACTCTGCTCGTCTATTCGTTTGCTCGTCCGCTCGTCTGTTCGTTTCATACGGGCGTCAGTGCACGGTCACCACTCGGCAGCGGGCGTGATGACTGACCTTGCGTGACACGCTGCCTTCGATCAGGGCCTTGAACTTGCCCATACCGCGATGCCCCATGACGATGGCGTCGACGCCGTGCTCACGGGCCACGTCGAGGATGACCTGGCCTGGGCTGCCGTGGCGCAGCAGGATCATCGGTTTGGAAACCCCCAGGCTCAGCGCGTCACGCCCGGCGTTGTCAAGAATCTCTCTGCCGATGGCCTCTCGCTCATCCAGGGCAGCACCAGCGGCGATGGCGGAGACGCCCCAGACGAAGGCGGGTTCCGAACCGAGCTCTTCTGGCACGTGCAGCAAGACTAGCTGGCCGGCGCTTGCGTTTCCGGCGGGCGAAGTATCGTCGCTGCGATGGGCATTGAGTAGCGTGCAGGCAACCTTCAGCGCTTCACGGGAGTAGCAAGAGCCGTCTACCGGTACCAGAATCTTGGTGAACATCGCCGCGGTCCATGTGGTGACTGATCATGCAGGAATTGTAGGATCAGAGCGTCCGCCAAGTTCTTGATTTGGATCATGATGGTCAGCGTTTACGGGCGCCCAGGGCTATTGTTGGTGCTTCAGCCGTCTGGCCTGCAGCGGCGCAGCGCCCAGCAAAAAGCCCCGGGCGTCGGTAGGGACGCCCGGGGCTTGGCTGAGTCGTTTGGCGTCAGTGATCCAGATAGAGGTAGTGCTGCCAACCGAGCATGCGAAGGAGCACCTTGCGCATGATGGCCACGTGATGGAAGTGCTCGGTGTAGACCGCCGCCTGGGCGCTGATGCCCAACGGCAGGTCGGGCACGTCCTGGTCCGGCAGCAGCCGCAATGTCACCAGCGCCGGAGCATCCACTGTCTTGAAGGCGTCTGCGCCCAGCAGGCGATCTCCTGCCGCGACCTGAGACTCGGCGATGGCGGGAAGCACCTCGATGACCTCTGCGCTGAACACCTGGCCAGGCAAGGCCGTGAAGGTCAGCTCTGCTTCGTCACCCTGCTGGATGCGGTTCAGCGCCTGCTGACGGAAGGCGCCAGTAAAACGACCTGGCTCATCGTGCACGAAGACTCCCATCGGCTTGAGCGGCAGCGGCACCGCCATCATGCCGGGGCGTACCGCCAGCTGGGTAAGATACCCGTCTGTCGGGGCTCGGATAATGGTGTTCTCCAGGTCGTACTGGGCCTGGGCCAGTTCGGCCCGCTTGGCGATCACCAGTGGGTCCTGATCATTGGCATCGGGACGCTGTTCCGCTTGAGCTCTTTCCAGCGCTGCCTGGGCCTGGGATACCCGGGCGGCGGTGGTCTCGGCGACCTGGGCCGCTTCATCGATCTGCTGTCGACTGAAGGCCGATGAGGCCGCCTGGTAGCGTGCCAGGGTGCGCTGGGCCTGGTTGCGATCCGCCTGGGCGGCCAGCAAGTTGGCTTCCGCCTCAGCCACGCCTGCGGTGCGGCTGTCAGAGTTGCGCAAGGTGTCTTCCAGCTCGGCGGTCAGACGCTCCACCTTGGCTTCGAACTGCCGTGCATCGAGGGTGAACAGCGGGGTGCCGGCCTTGACCAGGGTGTTGGGGGATACGTTGACCGACGTGACGCGGGCTCGTACTTCCGACACCAGCGGCGTGACGGCGTAGGCCTGACGCACCTGGCGAGTGAAGGGGTGGTTGTAGTTCATCAACAGCACCAGCGTCGAGACGACAATCACGCCGCCCAGAAAGGCGGTGGGCACTGTCCACTTGTTCAGTGGGATGCGAAACACCTTGAAGATGACGATGCAGATGGCGGCGTAGGTCAGGACGATAAGCAGATCCATCAGGACTGGCCTCCCTGCTGGGTAGAGCTGACGGTCTCGGCCGTCGGGGTAGCCTGCCCTGATTCCTGCCGATCAAGCCGCTGCCTGAGCTGCTCCAGCTCCGCCCTCAGTTGATCGATCTCGTTGCGTTCCCTGGCCTGTTCCTGCTCGATCTGCTGAAAGCCCCAGCCGCGATCATCGCGATACAGGGTGGCCCAGATCCACAGGAAGGGCCACAGCACATGGAGGGTGAAGAGGCTGACCCAGCCCGCTACGTGGATAGCATCCTGATGAGGATGATTGCGCTTCTTGGCGATGCCATAGGGAATGTCGTGAATGACGATAACCCCGTAGAACAGCGTCAAGGCGACAAAAAAGAGAATGCCAAGGGCAAAGTAGTTCAGCATGCAGGGGCCTTTTTTCTTGAATGCTTTTGGAAGAACGCACATCCCGTACCGTTCGCCGCTAAAGATAGCACGAGCGGTGGTCCGATTCGTCGCGGCTTCGTGGCAGTTGTCAACGCGCCGGTGGCCACAGCACAGCGCCGCTATGCCAGAGGGTGATATGCGACGAGAGGAGTGAGGCGAGCGGTATCCACAGGCATGTGAGCGCGACGGCTATCGCTGGGATAAAGCGATAAAAGGGGGCAAGTGGGCGCCATCACTGAGCGCCAGGCGAGGCACGTTTTTAGCACCTTCCGAACATGTTCTGAAAAAGTGACGTCACCATTGGGTCACACCAGAACATCTAGTGGGCCGTGGCAATCTGCTGGAATTCGGGAAAAGCTGAGGGACATCAAGATGGTGCGGATGGGGAGACTCGAACTCCCACGCGCTAAGGCACTAGAACCTAAATCTAGCGTGTCTACCAATTCCACCACATCCGCATGCAGGTGAGCGGTGCACATTGTACGTTGCCTGACCGGCAAGTCAACTTTTTCAGCTGTTGGGCGACGCCGCAGCCATCAGGGCCCAGGCGGATGGCGATGGGCCCTTGGTGTCAGGCCGCTCATGTCTGAGGCGAAGGGAGCATGCCCGAGGCAGTGAGCACTAATGCAATGAGAGTTAATGCAATAAGAGCTAATTCAATAAAAACTTATTCAATAAGAACAAAGGCAGCGAGACAAAAGGCAACGAATCAAGCGACGCGATAAAGCCAAGGCCTAACCGGAGGGAAGCGTCAGGTACTCGGCGGCCTGCTGCGCCAGCTGCTTGTGGTCCCTGCCTTCCAGGCGGGGAATGATGCCCAGGCAAGGCCCCGGTAGCCGCGCGGTCAGATGGGCAAGGTTGTCCTGGTAAAGGGTTTCATCTGCCGCAAAGTCAGCGTCGATGAGGTTGCCAATCCAGCCAGCGCAGACCACGCCGTCACGGGCCAGCGCTTCTGCGGTCAGCAAGGCGTGATTGAGACAGCCCAGCTTGAGGCCAATGACAACAATGACCGGCAGCCTAAGGCGTTGGGCCAGGCCTGCCAGGTCTTCCTGCTCATTCAGCGGGACGCGGTAGCCGCCAGCGCCCTCTATCAGCGTCAGGTCGCGGCCCAGCGCCAGGGACGGCGCGATGGTCCGCTCCAGTCTGGCCAAGGTCAGCTCGGCGTCGGCGTAGCGCGCTGCCAGGTGAGGGGCAATGGGGGGCTCGAAGGCATAGGGATTGATCGTGGCGTAGTCGACCTCAGGCCGACTCTGGGCCTGGAGCGTCAAGGCGTCGATGTTTCTCAACCCTGCAGCCGTCGCTTGGCAGCCAGACGCCACCGGTTTCAGGCCCAGGGTGCTGAGGCCCTGGCGTCTGGCGAGCGCCAAAAGCGCTGAGCTGGCGAGGGTCTTGCCGGCATCGGTGTCGGTGCCGGTCACGAAATAGCAGGTCATGGCACGGGTCCATCTTGCAGAAATCTGAGGGTCATGGGGGAGCCGGAGAGCGCTCAGCGGGTGAGTACCAACGTCAGCTGGTGGTAGGTCACGGGAAGTCCCTGTGGCGTGCGCAAGCGCTCGTAACGCTGCTTTGCCTGGGCCAGTTCCCGGCGGGTCAGGCCAGCGCCAGGCCGCGCCACCTGGGCGCCGACGCCCTTGATGGAAGCCATCACGGCGTGAATGTCCGGGTAGTGAAAGGTGACCTCGCGGGGCCGCAGGACGGCATCCTGCCAAGGGCTCTGATCGACCCGCTGCTGATGCTGAGCCAGGCTGGGAAACACCAGCACTCCGCTGGAATGGCCGGGACGCTGCCATGCGCTGGCCACCTCATGCAGGGTGCCGGGCAGCAAGGTGTTGATCACCGCCCGGCCGCCCGGGCGCAGGACGCGATGCACGTTTGCCAGTACCTGCTCCAGGTCAGGACACCATTGGATGGCCAGATTGGATACCAGCAGATCGATGCTGGCCGTCGCCAGAGGCAGGGACTGGGCATCTGCCTTCAACCACACAGGAGACGATGCCCTGGCGCTGCAGGGGCGTGAATCGTCCGGACGGGCAGCATGACGGCGAGCTTCAGCGAGCATTGCCAGTGACAGGTCCAGTCCTATTACCTGGGCGTTGGGATAGCGGTCGCACATCTGCCAGGTGAGATCCCCAGGGCCGCAGCCCAGATCCAGGATGGTTCGGACGGGCCCGTGATCATTTTCCGTATTCTGGCGAGCCTGGGCTTGCCGTGGCGGCAAATCGTCGAGCAACGACTGGGCCATGGCGAGCTGCGCGCGGGCAAGCTGCCGATAGCGTGGGGCTGCCCGTGAAAAGGCCCGATCCACCCGTTGCCGCCAGTGGCTGGCGGAGGTCTCATCGTCGAGTGGCGCGTCCTGTGTCAGCGTTGCCATGCTGCCTCCCTCGGGGTAGGTCTATCGCGCTCGGGCCTGGGTGTCTGACGGGGGTAGCCGTGTCCTGTTGACTGGCGGTGCGCCAGCAGGCGCTGTGCCTGTCGCTCCACCGCCTCGACCAGCCGCTGTGGTTGGCTAAGCATGGGGCAGTGTCCGCTGGCGGCGATGCGCTCATCCGCGGCATGGCGCACCGCAGGCGCCATCAGCGGGTCGTCGTGTCCGCACAGGGTGGCCGTCGGGCAGGGCGGCTTGAGGAAAACGTCGTGAATATCCTCCTGGGCCAGCGTCGAGAGTCCTTGTGCGAGAGTGGCGTGATCGGCCGGTGCCTGCGGTCTCAGCAGTGCCTTGAGCGACGCCAGTGACGGGCGAGGCTCAGGCTCTGCCGATAGCTGCCAGCGTAGGAAGTGCTCGACTGCCCGGTCTGGGTCACGGTGAAAGGCGCTGTTGAAGTCGGCGAGTGCCTGTTGACTGACCCCTGCGGGGTGGCAGAAGGTCGGGCCCATGCCGATCAGCACGAGCGCATCAGGGGGCCCCATGACACGTGCCAAGGCGGCAGCCTGAAGAGCTCCCAGCGACCAGCCCACCCACACCACCGAGGTATCCTGGTCGGGCAGCAGCTCAGGAGACATGGCCTCGGCAAGCTGACTGATGGAGCCCGGGTCAGCCAATGGGGACGACGACTTGGTGCCCATGCCCGGCCAGTCAATGGCCTGCACATCCCAGCCCTGGGACCAATGCGGGGCGAGGGGGGCAAAGACACGGGCATCGATGGCCCAGCCCGAGAGCAGTACCAGGCGGGTCATGCGCCAACCTCTTCCATGCTGTCGGCCGGGACCAGCCGCTGACAGCTGGCCAGGGCGTCAAGCAGGCGCTGGATGTCGTCGTGGCTGTGGCCGGCGGTTAACGTGATGCGCAGTCTGGACTGGCCATTGGGCACGGTGGGCGGGCGAATCGCTCCGACCTTGATGCCACTGGCTTCCAGCAGCCGCGCCCACTCCAGGGTGCGTGACTCATCGCCCAGCAATATCGGTTGGATCGGTGTGCGCGATGGCATCAGTGGCAGGCCCAAACGCGACGCCTCATCCCGGAACAGCTGCACCAGCGAATGCAGGTGCTGCCTGCGCTCGGGTTCCGCGTCAAGCAGCTCCAGGGCCTTGAGCGAGGCTGCGGCCACCGGGGGCGGCATGGCGGTGGTGTACACATAGGGCCGGGCGAACTGAATCAGGTGCTCGATCAAGGCATCGTCTCCGGCGACAAAGGCGCCGCCAGTGCCGAGCGCCTTGCCCAGAGTGCCGACAAGGATCGGCACCTGCTGGCTGTCGTGGCGCTGACCCACACAGCCGTCACCACGCTCGCCCAGCACGCCAACGCCATGGGCATCATCGATCATCAGCCAGGCCCCATGGCGCTGGCACAGTCGGGCCAGCGCCCCGACGTCGGCGCAGTCGCCGTCCATGCTGAACACCCCGTCGCTGATGGCCAGTGCCAGGGACTTCTCCGGCGCACGGGTCATCAGCCGGTCGAGGTCGGCCAGGTCGAGGTGGTGGTAACGGCGTGAGCGGGCGCCCGCCAGTCGTGCCCCGTCGATCAGCGAAGCATGGTTGAGACGGTCCTGATACACCTGAACATGGGGATCGCACAGGGCTTGAATGACCCCAAGGTTGGCCATGTAGCCGGTGGAGAAGAGCAATGCTCGCGGCCGGCCGGTGAGTCGTGCCAGGGCCTCCTCGAGGGCCTCATGCAGCTCACCATGGCCGGTCACCAGATGAGAGGCTCCCGCGCCGCTGCCGTAGCGACGAGCGCCGTCGCTGGCCGCTTCGGCCAGGCGTGGGTCGGTGCGCAGGCCCAGATAGTCGTTGCCCGCCATATCGAGCAGCGCGAGATCCCGCCGCTGTGTCTGGCGTTGGCGCCAGCGCTGGGCCTGCCGGCGTTGGTCGGCGCGTAGCCTCAGGTAATCGTTCCAGGTCTGGCTCATGGTGTTCTCTGTGCCTTGCATTGCCCCCGCTTGGCATCGGCAATCAGCCGCAGGGGCAGGCAGGCGAAAGGCATCTGGGGCAGCGTCGTTAGACGGCGGCGTCGTAGTACTGCTCGCTTTGGGCGACGCTGGCCTGACGTTTCACCTCACGGCTGAGGGCCTCCGCCTGCTGCTCGTCGGTGGCGCAGCTCTCGCGCTGTTCCGGGTGCAGGCCGAGCTTGGCAAACAGCGCCTTGTCGCGTTCCACCTGGGGGTTGCCGGTGGTCAGCAGGGTGTCGCCGTAGAAGATCGAGTTGGCGCCTGCCATGAATGCCAGGGCCTGGGTCGACTCATCCATCTGCTCGCGCCCGGCGGACAGGCGGACATGGCTGGCCGGCATCATGATGCGGGCGACAGCGATGGCCCGCAGGTATTCGATGGGGTCGAGGTCCTCGACATTCTCGAGCGGGGTGCCGGGCACCTTGACCAGCATGTTGATGGGCACCGATTCGGGGTGCGGTGACAGGTTGGCCAGCTGCCTCAGCAGGCCTGCGCGGTCCCGAGCGGACTCGCCCATGCCAAGGATCCCGCCGGAACAGATCTTCATGCCGGCATCGCGCACATTGCCGAGGGTGTCGAGGCGGTCGGCGTAGCTGCGCGTAGTGATGATCTCGCCGTAGTACTCGGGGGAGGTATCCAGGTTGTGGTTGTAGTAGTCGAGACCAGCATCCGCCAGCTGGCGCGCCTGATCCCCATCGACCATGCCGAGCGTCATGCAGGTTTCAAGACCCAGCGCCTTCACTTGCTTGACCATTTCGAGCACGACGTCCAGGTCACGCTGGCGCGGGCTGCGCCAGGCGGCTCCCATGCAGAAGCGGCTGGCGCCAGCGTCCTTGGCGGAACGGGCCTGGGCGACAACTTTCTCGATCTCGAGCAGCTTCTCCTTGTCCAGACCGGTGTTGTAGTGGCCGGACTGGGGGCAATACTTGCAGTCTTCCGGGCAAGCGCCGGTCTTGATCGACAGCAGGGTGGACACCTGTACCGCATTGGCATCGAAGTGCTGGCGATGGATCGTTTGTGCCTTGAACATCAAGTCGTTGAAGGGCAGTGCGAAGAGGGCCTCGATTTCATCAAAGGACCAGTCGTGGCGCGGGGTACTGTCCAGGGCTAGGGGGGAAGAAGAGGTCACGGTGGCCGACATGGAGTGTCTCGCTTTGGTCAACTTTTTTAAAATAGGTAAGTTGACGGACAGGATAGGGCGTTTGACCCGCCTGTCAACCTGCAGGCTCGCTGAAGTTGACCACGTGCTGGCCAGGTGGTTGCCACAGCGCTGCCCCTGGTGCTTGTCGCCGCATCTGGCCGTTGTGCAAGGAGCCGGACCCCGGATGCCGTTGTGCCGATTCTGTCAGGCCTGCCTGGCGTGGAACGTGGCGCCCTGCGAGCGTTGTGCAGAACCCTTGGCGCCAGCCCTGGAGGCAAGGCCAGCCGGGACCCGCCTGTGTGGGCGCTGCTTGACCGCCCCCCTCGCGCTGGACACGGTAGTAGCGCCACTGATCTACCGTGACGAGATTCGCCGGTTGGTCCAGCGCTTTAAGGCTGGGGCCCATCGGCCCAGCGCACATCAGTTGATCGCCCTGTTTCTGTGGGCCCTGGAGGCACGCGAAACGACGGTTCCGGATGTCTTGATGGGAGTGCCGAGACATCGGCAGCGGGCGCGTGAGCAGGGCTTCGACCAGAGCGAATGGTTGGCTTTCGAGCTTGGTAGGCGCTTGGGCTTGCCGGTGACCCGTTGTCAGCGGCGACGCAATGACCCGCCTCAACACACCCTGACGGCGAGTGCCAGACGACGTCAGGTGAAGGGCATGTTCGACGTGGCGGGTCCCATGCCTCGCCATGTGGTGTTGGTCGACGACGTGATGTCCGCTACCTAGGGTGCAACTTTATACCCTCACTTCTTATCTTTTTAAAGCCTATAAAGTCAGGTGCTTATTCGAATTAGGGGGTGAGCCCCTCATTGCAGTCATTCCTAATTAACCCTAATATGAGTGTATGGCTAACCAATAAGTATCAAAGGGACTAAAACATGCTTATCGAGAGTGTTGCAGCAGGCGTCGTCGCGAATCTTGTTTACGAATGTACGAAAAAGGGGGTATCCCTTACTAAGGATTTTTTAGTGAGGGAGCTTGCTAAAGCAGTCGATGATGATCAACAGAAACTTGAAAAGATAGCTGAAGAGCTTATCAAGCTAGACCAAAGTGAGGAGCTAGAGGATCTCAGTGAGAAGGGCATAAGGAAAAGGATGGAGAAATACCCTGAGCTTGTAAAAACACTGAATAATATCAAACAAGAAAATGTTAAAAATATAACCAATCAGTATCACTATGGAAATGGCGATAATGTTGGTGGCGACAAGTATTGCTAGCAAAAGGAATTGCTTATGCTTAAAAGCATTGTAAAAATGACTCACTCGCTATTCGGAGGTAGGGGTGGCGAAGTAGATAATGTTGCGGGGAATAAGCATTCCCTAGACAGCAATCACCCCAGTCAACAGCATACTGGTAGAGGTGATAATGTTGCTGGTAATAAATATCAGTTACAGGATTTAATGCCTGATGACCTCAAGGAAATATCAATTGAGGTTTTCTCTGACATTGGCAGAGGCGATATCCATAGTGCGAAGACAAGAATAAAAACTGTAGAGAGCACAGGGAGGCTTGGCAAAGAATCTCAGCCTTATTTACAAGCTTTAAAGCTTGTTTCTGGGTTAACAGACAGGTCGGAAGCTGATTCAATCCACCCAAGGATATCTCGGGCTCTTGCTGATTCTAATTCGCCAAAAGTCAAAGATATGTTTTTGGCATCCTTAATTAGGCTAAGGCTTATACTGGATGATGAAGCAGGAGCTATTCAGGCATATAAAAGTGAAAAGGATGCAGGCTTTTTATCCAGATGCCAGTATTTAGAATTCTTGGCTACTAAAGATGAGCTAAAAGCTACTGGAATAGAACCCACCGGTAGTGATGTAGAGATTATTTCTAAAATTAGAGGGCTGCTTAGAGTTGATGAGTTTAGTGCTGCATTAAAGCTTTCAGGAAAAGCTAAAAATATTTATAAAGATCATGATTTTGAAGTAGTGTATTTGCAGGCATTATGCAAGCAAATAAACGTCGATGCCAAGGACCGAGCCTATTGGTTTATAGAGAAGAGGCTCAAAGACCAAATACTGGTGCTCTGCAACAATATACATAGGCTAATAGTTAAATCTGAAGGGCGAGACAAAAGGCTATTTAAACTTGCAGTGCCGATTCTTTCTTACTCTGGCTCAGCAACTCAACAGCTCAGTGATATCTGTTGGAGGTATGTTGATAAGTGGCAAGAGGACTTCCCAGAATTTTCCGCCTTGTTGTATGCAACTGAGCATAGAGACTATAGTTATTTGGAAGATGATGTAAAACAAAACTTTTTGCTTGGTGAAAGCGAAAGCAAAAAAAATGAATTGAAGAGAAAAGTTCTTTCAGTTGATGTCTTGGAGGTGGTTGATGTTTTGTTAGCACTTGACCATTTAGATAGTAGTGTGGTTGACAAACTCATCGGGAAGGAAATCTCGATAGAAAATGGTGATGAGTCTATTGATAAGTTTGTTAACCTGTTGCTTTATTCCGCTTCGTCAAGCGAGTATCGGTTAAGAAATAAAAAAGATATCCCTAGTCTTATTCAAGATTTTTATGGTTCGGGAGGTGATTTTAAAAAAATAAATCCATTCCTTATCATTATGCTTGCTAGAAACCTACATAGACACGATATTTACAGTGAAGTCTGTAAAATTTTAGAGGATCTGCTTGCCTTGGAAGATCCGTGGCTCTCTCCTATAATGAGAGAGTATCTTGTCGCCTTATTTAACAGTAGTCAGTATAATAGCTTCAATAAACTACTATCAAAATTACACAATGATGCGCAGGAATCTAGCTTCTACTGGTCGCTCAACTCCCATTATCAAGCTAACAAGGGGGAACTTGATAAAGCTTTGGGTTCTATTGATAAAGCTATTTTTTTGGAGCCAAAATCAACTCAGTTTTTATTGCAGAAAGCTAGAATATTGCTAGGCCTTGGCAATGGCGTCGGTGAGTTCTTAGATGATATTGATGTTTCTGTAGTCAGTCTTGACGATGATGACTCCATCCAGTTGCTCGCAATGATGTATCATTTCGTAAGCTTTTCAAAAGTTGAGCAAGTGGTTGTCGATTTATTTCTTAGAGATCCAGTAAAGGCTTCTAAAACTGTAAGTGGTTTGCACCTTGGGTTCAGCATATCAAATAAAACCGCAGAGGAAATTTTACCTGCCTCACAAAATGTTGGCGATGCTATTGTTGGACTTGCATTCAATAAAGGAAATAAGTCAAGTAAAGCCATTGTAGTGGAGAATGAAAAATATTCGTCGAATCAGTATGTGCTTCACTCAAGCTCTGAATTAGCGAAAAGACTTATGGCTCTTAGTGAAGGAGATATAGATAGGGGGTGGGTAGAAGACTTAACTCTTCACACGAAAATCCCACCTTACGTAGCGGCATTTCAAATTTCTTGTGAGATTAGACAAGAAATGAATGATGGGAGCGATGCTTTTTTCATGCTCCAAGTTCCTGAAGGTGGTGAGGAGCTTGTTGCCTTTATGGAAGATAACCTCAGACGGCTGTCATCCCGTAGGAGTGAAGAGGTTTTTGCTGATGAGAAAATCCCATTGCTAATGAAAGGTAAGGCGATTAACTCTCAAGAAGTATGTAAATCAGCACTTGAGTTGTTTGTAGACCCGTCAATATCTAAGATGATACTACCTGTGGAAAGCCCAGGGCAAGAATCTCTCGAATATATTACGGATGTTTATACGATTATTTATGCTTGCCTGACGGGATTGGCGAAAAGTTTTTGTAGGCAAAATATAAAATATACCGAAGAAACAAAAAAGCTTTTGAAAGAATTTCGTGACACTATAACTTCTTCAGAATATATGACCCTTGGCCTCAGTGAGAGTGGGCATTTAGTCAGAACTCTAGGAGAGGACATGGAGAGAGATTTTAAAGACTTTATTGAAGGTATTGATGAGGTCTTGTCTAAAATTACAGTCGTTGACGACACTAAAATTCTTGAATCTGATCTACCTCAAGATCTTAATATCTTGAAAGGGGCTATTGATGACACGGTAGTTCATACGATAATGGCCTGTCATTCTTGTCGTGTATCATGGTTAACTATTGACAATGCAATTGGTGGCTTCGTTTCAAACTATGGAGTGGATGCATATCCAATGCATATTCTTGCTTCTAAGCTATCAAGAGAAGTGGAGTTTGAAAATAAGCTGAATGGTTTAAAGTGCCATGTCTTTGCTGACCTTCCTTTTCCCGTGCACAACGAAGATATTCTTGACCTGTTTTTTGATTTCAAGGCTACAAGTCTTACAGTCTTAAGGAAAATTTTTGAAAAACATAAGTCTTCTATACTTGAAAACAGGGGGCTAAACTCATCTCTTGATGGGATGCCTGTGTATATCGCCTTTAAACTTCAAGAGAGAAGGTCGGCTGAGGTTGTTAAGTGTGCTATTTCTCTATTAAATGAGGTGTTCAGGCTTCAGATTTCTAGAAACAATGGTTATCCAGCAGAGTATAAGCTTGCTATGTCTATTCGGCAGTCCTCCTTTAAAGCCCATAAGGCAATGTTTGATATACGGAAGCTGATTCCATTCTATGAAAATTTCATTTTTGGACACTTTTTGAATCGACAGGCAGTTGTGGAGTATTTTCAAGAAAAGCAATATACTCCATATACTGATACTAACTAGAGCTTTGAACTTGAGAGGTGGGGGCATTGAGAAATGTAAGAAAGAAATTCTTTGATGAATCTCTCGGTATGTTATATGAGAAATTTACTGAAGAAGATGGTGGTGTTGCTACATTTGGCAATCGTACGGGCACTCCCATTTAAAATAAGGCCTCCTATGGTAAAGCATCCGAGCTTCCGTGAAGTGATCCCCTCCCGAGCTGCACAGGCTATAGTGCAGCTATCAGGAGGACAGAATGACTGACGACAACCCCATCAAGCGATGGACCGCGAAGCGCAAGGCCTCCGTGGTCATGGACATCTTCAAGGGCAAGACCACAGCAGCTGAGCTGGCCCGCCAATACGATCTCACCGTCTCCGAGATCGAGGGCTGGGTCGATGAGGCCCAGCGCAGTATGGAAAACGGGTTCAGGGCTCGTCCGAAGGACGTCAGAGAGCAGTACGAATCT
>NZ_JAHVIN010000001.1:0-192873 GCF_019801685.1 Halomonas sp. DP8Y7-1
CTTTGCCAGCATTGATATACATTGCCTTTTTTCGCCTGACGACCATAGCGAGTGGGAACCACCTGATCCCTTGCCGAACTCAGAAGTGAAACCGCTCAGCGCCGATGGTAGTGTGGGGTTTCCCCATGCGAGAGTAGGTCATCGTCAGGCATTTATTCAGAAGAAGCCCAATTCCGAAAGGAGTTGGGCTTTTTCGTACGCATGGGTCGACCCCACTTTTTATGTGTGGGGCCGCATTGCGTGCGGTCCGGCCTGGCTCTCCTGAAGGGCGGGCTCGTGGCGTTCGCCACCCCTTGCAAAAAGCTCCAGGGTGACTCATCTCCGTGCAAGGGCGCTGTTGTTTATGTGACGCCCGGAGTTCGTATCCCCCGCCAGTGGCATGCTGGCATGACCGGAGAAAGACTCAAGCGTTGAACCATCGCGCTTTTCAGAGGGTGGTCATGCGACGTCGACATTGTCATGCTTTTTACGACACGCTTGGAACCTCGTTACAGGTGTGTCGCCGGATGTGATCCGCGCATGAGGCGCGGTGAATCCTTTCCCTTCAGCCACAGAGCTGCCATGAAATCGCGGAATCCTCCGTGCTTCCTTCATGCCCATCAGGGCGCCATTCATCTTTCCCGAAAGGAGAGTCCGACAGCCCGACGCCTCGTCGTCTGTCGCTACCTACGACATGAGTCATTCCACCGCTAGCACAGATACGCGGAAGTCTTTAAGCGCCCGGCCGGGCGACCCCATCGTTCTCATCCTAAGTGTGGGATTTATCTTGGGCTTCGTTGCCTTGTCGCTGTACGACATTGAGATGGTCGCCAATGGCATCTCGACGGGCTTTGCTTGGACAGCCAAGACCCTGGGCAGTTACTTCCAGCTGCTCCTGCTGGCGACATTCTTCATTGCCATCGGCATTGCGGTCAGTCCGAGCGCAAAGGCGCGGATCGGCAACCTGGATGCACCTGAGATCAGCACCTTCAAGTGGCTGTCGATGATCATGTGCACGTTGCTGGCTGGGGGCGGTGTGTTTTTTGCTGCCGGCGAGCCGGTCTATCACTTTGTTGTGACACCGCCGGCCTTCGATACTGAAGCAGGAACTGTCGACGCTATTGCAGGTGCGCTCGCCCAGTCTTTCATGCACTGGGGGCTGCTGGCGTGGGCAGTGCTGGGCACGCTGGCATCCGTCGTGCTGGCCCATGCCCACTACGTCAAGGGACTACCCCTTCAGCCACGAACGCTGTTGACGCCAGTCCTGGGCGAACGAGCCATGCAGGGGCCCCTGGGTGGTCTGGTTGACGCACTCTGTGTGATTGCGGTGGTTGCCGGCACGGTAGGCCCCATCGGCTTCCTCGCGACTCAGGTCAGCTTCGGCCTGCACGAGCTGTTCGGCTTCAGTGAAGGTTATGGCACCCAGCTGATGGTGCTGGCAGGCCTGGGGGCAGTCTATGTGACATCGGCGGTTACCGGGATTCACAAGGGTATCCAGGTGCTGAGCCGGTTCAACGTCTTCCTGGCGCTGGCGATAGCAGTGGCGATCTTCCTGTTCGGGCCGACGCTGTTCCTGACCGATGCTTTCACTCAGGGGTTGGGTCGCTATCTGGGATCCTTCTTCGAGATGGCCACGATGACCACCCAAACCGCCCCTGACTGGTGGATGCAGTGGTGGACGGTGTTCTTCTTTGCCTGGTTTATCGGCTACGGGCCCTTGATGGCGATCTTCGTCGCACGGATCTCCCGCGGTAGGACGATTCGGCAGATGATTCTGGCCGTGGCGGTCATGGCTCCGGTGGCTACCATGGTGTGGTTCACCCTGCTGGGCGGCTCCGGGATCTACTACCAGCTGTCTGGAGCGATTGACCTGACCGAGGCGCTGAACAACTTTCAGTTCGATGTCGCGACGCTGACCGTGGCTCAGGCACTGCCGGGTGGCACGCTAATGGCGCTGGCGATCCTGCTGTTGACCACTATCTTCGTTGCGACCACTGGTGACTCTATGAGTTACGCCATCTCGGTCGTGGGAGCCGGTCATGACGAGCCAAACCCCATGGTCCGTGCCTTCTGGGGTATCGCCATGGCGCTGATGGCAGCGATTCTTCTGCGCATGGGAGCCGGTCAGATCAGTGCCCTGCAGCAGTTTATCGTGATCACTGCCATTCCCGTCTCGCTGGTACTCCTGCCGACCCTGTGGACGGCGCCGCGTGCTGCGCTGGAAATGGCCCGAGAGCAAGGTATTCGGTAAGTCGCCTGACGCTACTTGTGGTATCCGGAAACGGCCCTCGACGTGAGTCGGGGGCCGTTTCGTTTGGCCATGTATCAGGGGGCGTGGAACGTGCAAGATGGCTCGTCGTTGGGCGTGCCGACTGCTACCATAATCGACTTTCGTCGACGCTCTGGAGCTCACCGTGAACCTGACCACGCCGGCCTTGTTGTTTCCTGCGATATCTCTCTTGCTGCTGGCGTATACCAACCGCTTTTTGACCCTGGCGGGATTGATACGCAAGCTGGCGGAACAGGTGAAGGACGGTGAAGATGATCACATCACGCAGATTCGCCTGTTGCGCCGGCGCATCTCGTTGACCAAGCGCATGCAGATAGCTGGTGTGTTCAGCTTTCTGCTGTGCACCCTGTCCATGTTTGCCTTGTTTCTCAGCTGGACACCGCTGGGAATGCTGCTGTTCGGCATTAGCCTTGTGTCGCTATCGATTTCGCTGGTGTTTTCCCTGTGGGAAGTCGTGATTTCCACCAATGCGCTGAATGTGCAGCTCAAGGATATCGAGCTGTCCGCCAAGGGGCGGGCGGATCTTGCCTGGAGAAAGAGAACCTTTACTCATGACGCCTGACCAAATACTGCTTTTCTGCCGTCCAGGCTTTGAACCTGACCTGTGTGCCGAACTGACTGACCGACTCGGGCGCGATGCCACGGTGGCAAGCGTCGAGCCATTGATGGAGGAGGGGCTTGTCAGGGTCGTCATGGCGGACGGATACCCGGCCAATGACCTGCATCGGTCGCTGCGGTTTGATGAGCTGGTGTTTGCCAGGCAGTCGCTGTTGGCGTTGCCGGAGCTGAGATTGTCCAGGGATGACCGGCTGACGGCCATCCTCGAGCAGTTGAAAGCCTGTGGTTGGAGTTTCGAGTCCATCTGGCAGGAGACGCCTGATACCAATGAAGCCAAGGCACTGAGTAGCCTGCTCAAGGCGCTTGAGCGGCCCCTGACGATGCGCTTGAAGAAGCGTGGTGCTCTGAGGCGCAAGGCGGGGGGGCGGCGCCTCCACCTGGTCTGGAGAGACGGTGACCGCGTGCAGCTGGCCATGAGTTTTCCGGGTAATCGAAGCGAGTTCCCTGGAGGCATTCGAAGGCTACGTTTTCCTCATGCTGCTCCGAGCCGCTCGACCTTGAAGCTCGAGGAAGCGTGGCACGAATTTGTCCCAAGAGATGAGTGGGATGAGCGTCTGGGGGAGGGGATGCAGGCTGCTGATCTCGGTGCGGCGCCCGGTGGCTGGACCTGGCAACTCGTACAGCGTGGGATGCAGGTGTATGCCATCGACAATGGCCCGATGGATAACACACTGATGGCGTCTGGGATGGTCGAGCATCTACGAGAGGACGGCTTCGTGTGGCAGCCGCCGATGCGCCTGGATTGGCTGGTATGCGACATCGTCGACAAGCCGACCCGCGTCATTGCCATGGTGCAACGCTGGCTTGTAAACCGCTGGTGTCGAGAAGCTGTCTTCAACCTCAAGCTGCCAATGAAAAAACGTTGGGAGGAGGTATCGCTGTGCCTGGCGACCCTGGCCGATCAGCTTGACGAGACCGGTGTGAAGGCCGAGATACGTTGCCGCCACCTCTACCATGACAGGGAAGAAGTCACGGTCTACGTTCGTATCGCTTAGAACAGTACGGCTGAGATACCTGCGTAGACGTAGCTCTTGGTGGCGCGCCGCTTGAATGCCTCGTCGATACCGCGGCGACGCCGGTCGTCCATGCAGGCCAGTGCTGTGAAGGCTTGGAACAGGAAGGCCTGGTCTTTTCCGGCCTGGTCTGTGAAGGTCAACTCGATAAAGATTAGTAGGCAGGCTCGAAGATTCTGACGGTCTCGGCCTCGGTGAGCAGGGGGTGTACCTGTTGCATGACGCGTTCTCTGGCTTCGCTGGTGTACCATGCTTTCCAGGCGCGCAGGTCGCGCCACTTGGTAATCATCAGTCGGCGGTCCGAGCGTCCTTGTTCGACGAGGCTTTCGCCCCCAAAGAAACCATCGGCGCCAAGTGACTGGCGCATGGCTTCTCGGGCGGCTTGTTCGTACTCTTCTTCCAACCCCGGCATGACACGTCGCTCGATGATGATCTTGATCATGCTTTTACTCCAACCCAGAGGTAGTGATGGTGGATTCTGTAGATGCCCTGCCCGCCAGCGACAAGGAGCTGGATACTAGTGGTCTGTTTTGCCCCGAACCCATCATGATGATGCACAATGCGGTGCGTGACATGACGACCGGCGAGGTGCTCAAGGTGATTGCGACGGATCCTGCCACCACGCGTGATGTGCCCAAGTTTTGCCAGTTTCTCGGTCACGATCTGCAGCAGCATCACACGCTGGAAGATGGCACTCACTGGTACTTTATTCGCCTTGGGTGACAGCTCCGCCGGCCTGTGACATCGCGCTTGTTTGAAGGGGGCGTCGACGGTGACGCCCCGTGCTGGGCATGGGGCCTTTATTCGACGTCATCCTCGTCGTCCGGCATGACCATCATGGCCAGAGCCTCGAGCGTTGCCGGGTCTTCCTGACGGATGCGGTTGGCAATCTGGCGCTGGAAGAAGTAGACCACCTTGTGGCGGCTATGGCCGGGATACAGGCAGGCGTCGCCCGGCAGAACGGGTACGGATTCAATCAGTTCTTCGTCAGCCAGCAAGGCTTCAATGGTGCCGTCACTGTACAGGCGCCAGCCAAAGACCTGCTTGAGCTGCCAAGGCTCGCCCTCATCGTCCATGCACAGCGCATGGGTTCCCTGGTGGTCAGGTAGCGTTTGGATGAGCGTGGTGTCGCTGGTGTCTTCGTATTCGAAGTAGGCAGCCGCGTGAGCAAGCTCCATCTCCTTGTGTTCCGGTGGCTGATCGAACAGCTCTTCCGTTTCGGGATCCCGGTAACCGACGAAGTGTCCATGGTCTGGATCATCAAGCTGTTCGCAGGGAGTCAGTGACTCCATCCAGGGTACCAGGCCCACAATGTCGCCGTTCTCTCGCATTCCCCAAGCGAGGATAGGCATGCCATAGAGGGTGTCAGGATGTGCATCGAGCCGATACACCATTTCCAGACCGTCTAGCTCCGGCGCCAGCCTGACCAGGCGTCGACGCGCCTGTTGGCGTTGGCGCATGCTTTCCAGGTCGATGACCCGAGCGGGGCGGGGTGATAGTGGAATGCCCATGATCTCCCTCCAGCGGCTGCTTGCTAACGGCTGTGCATCTCGGCGAAGGCCGGACGCTGCGCTCTACGTCCCTGTTCTCATCAATAGCACAGACTGATCGACTAGCGTAAGTCCCTGTCGCCCACACAGCGTTGATCCCATTGCTGGCGCAGTAGCCTGTGGTGGTCCAAGACCTCGCGGAAACGCACCAGCGGAGTGTCAGCGCCGCTGGGCGAGAGCCACTGGCTGCGGTAGCGCTGGAGTTCGGCTGCGCCCTCTAGGTGGGCATCCAGGAGCTGGTCCATGGCGCTAAACCAGCGTCGCGATTGACGTAGCAGACGCTCCATCTGACGAAGCAGGAGATCCGCCGAGGGCGACTTCTCAGCCAGCGGACAGCTCGCCTGGGGCGGCAGACTGGTGTTGGCCAGCGCGCTTACCAGCAGGCCGTTGGCCTCTTTCAGCCGCAGCGTGGCGAGCTGGAGTGTGCGCAAGAGTTCGGCGCTGAGTGGACGATCGCGGAGCACTTTCAGCGCCTGCTCGAGTTTGCCTGAGTCAGGCTGCCACTGATGGTCGAACTGTCGATCTACGGCCTGGGTCAGGTAGGTCAAGGCGGGTAGCTGAGCATCCACGGCGGTCAGTTCGTCAATGTCCAGTACAGCACTGGCGCGTGAAAAACTGCCTGCCCACTCTGAAGAGGCGACCAAGGCGTTGTAGCTGGCCAAGGGAAGCTGGCGGGTCTTGGTCTCGGTCAGCCTGGCCAGGCGCTCGCGATCTTCCGGGCTGAGCGAGTCGACGGCAGGGTTATTCATGCAATGGTCAAGCCGTCGCCACAGCTGCAATTCGTAGAGCCAGTGCTGGCTTGGTGCTGCGGTCTTGCCAAGCTGGTTGTTGCGCTGGGCCACCAGGTTGGCGATATGACAGCCACGCAAGGCGAAAACGTCCAGCAGGCCTTCGCGGACCTCTGGAATCTCCAGCGTCAGTGACCGGCGCTCGGGGAAATCACCGATATTCGGCACATCGCTGGTTTCTGGCGGTGATAGCCCTGTGGCGTCGGCAAGCTCGTGCTGATAGGCGATGAGCTCACGCTCCAGGGGGGACGGCCCGCAACCACAGAGCAACACAGCGAGCCCCGCCAGCAGGGCGAACAGGCGGCATGCCTTCATGGGGCGATGTCGATATTGGCGCGGGCCACCTGTCTGGCCTTAACGCGAAAACGTTCCCCTAGCAGCAACGCCGCCACGGTCAATCCGGCAATCAATCCGATCCAGTATCCATGGACGCCCAGGGGGGGCAGCCAGGTTCCTAGACCGTAGCGGCCGAGCAGGTGGCCACCGCCCAGCCCGACCAGCCAGTATGCCAGCAAGGTGATGAACATGATGACTCTGGTGTCCTTGTAGCCTCGCAAGGCACCGGCCAGGGCAACCTGCAGCGAGTCGGATACCTGGTACAGCATGGCCAGGCCCACCAGTGACAGCGTCAGGGCCTGTACTTGGGTGTTGTGGGTATACAGGCCGACCACCAGATCGGCGGACAGCCACAGGACGGCACTGTTGAACAGCGCCACCAGCAAGGCGATCAGGATGCCATTCCAGGCGACCAGTCGGGCCAGGCGGGCATCGCCGCTTCCCAGGGCATTGCCGACACGAACGGTCAGCGCCATTCCCAGCGAAAGCGGCAGCATGAACAGCAGTGAAGTGAAGTTGAGCGCCACCTGGTGGGCCGCCACCACGATTTCTCCAAGGCTTGCGACGAACAAGGCAATCAGCGTGAAAAGCGTTACCTCGACAAAGATCGCGACCCCAATGGGCACCCCAACATAAAGCAGCTCAGCCATCGACTTCAGGTCTGGCCGGCTTGGCTGGCGCCACAGCTCAACATTGCCATAGGCCCGACTTTTCTGGGTATAGCGAACCATGGCCAGCGTCATGACCCACATGGCAATGGCAGTGGCAATGCCGCAACCATGAGCACCGAGAGCAGGCAAGGTCGCTAGCCAGTCTGGCGTTGCCGGACCCAACAGCTGCACCAGGCCTTCTCCGCCGTAGATCAACACATAGTTGCTGGGAATATTGACGGCCAATCCAATCAGGCTGATCCACAGTGCGGGTCGGGTATGGTTCATTCCGTCTGAAAAGGCCCGGAGGGCCAGAAAGATGGCCACGGCGGGCATACCGTATGCCACGGCTCCGACGTAGTCAGCGGCGCGTTCGGCAACCGCAGGAGGCACTGCCATCCAATGGAACACGGGCGCCACTGCCAGGTTCAGCAGCAACGCCGAGATCAGTCCAAGGCCCAGCCCTACCCACATGGCCTGATGAACGTTGGCCCGGATACCGCCCTGACGTCCTCCTCCCATCAGCTGCGCGACGATCGGCGTCAGCCCCATCAGGGTGCCTGTCATGAACAGCATCAGTGGCATCCACAGGCTGGCGCCCACCGACACCGCCGCCAGGTCGGTAGCACTCTGGCGGCCGGTCATCATGATATCGACCACGCTCATTCCGGCCTGGGCCAGCTGAGCACCGCAGATGGGAAGGGCAAGACGAATAAGCGGCCAGCTTTCTCGCCGGCTCGTGGCGCCAAGGCCAGTGGGGAAAGGGCGCACGATCTAAGGCTCCATGCAAAGGGTAACGGGCGTCATGCCCTGGCTATCCGCATCCTGCGCTGTCGGCCGATGGGAGATGGTGTGAGTGTATCAGCGATGCACCAGTCTGGCGCCTGTCAGCGGCGTTGGCTGTGAACATCAATGGAAAAGACGGTATGCCTCTGCACCATTTCTCAGCGCAGCCTTACGTGGCAGGTGCTCGTTCATTTAGCAGGTATCAAATATCGGCCATTATCAGCTGGCCAAACCTCGGTGCGAGCCGAAGGCGGCGTACAGGCAGCCGCACGCCAGCCGTCCAGGTCCTCGACAGTGTCGACTAGATGACAGATAGCCGCACGGGTATCCGCCTCTAGCGGAGCCTCTCTGAACGGCCAGCTATCGCGGCGATTGAAGGCTGAGGTGGCAACGCAGCCTTCAATTGCCAGCGCTCCGGCTGGGGGCCACGCCCTGATGACGCTTTTCCGCGGGCTCGGTGTAGTGTGCCATCCGCAGACAGATAGAGCAGGATCTACCCAGCTGGCCGGTGCGAGGAGCTTTTCGCACTCCGTCCCTGTGATCGATAGGATGTTCCTGCTGAGACCTGCTCGAAAAAATGTGACAGCCATTCTCTGCCAAATGTGTCGTTCATGTGCCGATCATCGTGATCTGGATGTACCTGATCATCACGATTGTCCCCCACAGACAGCCTTTTACTTCCCTTCAAAAATTCTGACTTGGTAAAGATGCCGTTGACGATGGTCGCAGAGGGCTGAGCGATCAATGTCGCGCAGTACGAGGAAAGTACTCCATCATTCATTAATCGTACCCCGGAAAGATAGTCCTCTGAAGAATAAGTACAATCTTCATCGCTATTCATCGTGAGTAAAGGACTATGCCCTATATATATACTCTTGTCCGTTACGCTTCTTATCATTTTCAAGATGTTAAAGGAAAGAGTGCTGTCGACACTGTCAAGCAAAGACTGTCTGATCACGGCCGCCGAGAAAAAAGAATCCGGCTCAATGAAAAAAGCCTCCATTTGAAGTCCGTAGATTAAGAAGGTGTCATAGTCGGAAACGTTAATAGAGTCTAGCCCACCCGATGTAAATCTGATGGACTCCTTAAGCATCCTTGAACGAGGAGTAAGGGTATGCCCCTTAAGGTGAAGGTGCCTCATCCCGTTGGCTCGCGCAGCAAAAAAGGTGAGTTCGTTAGCGCTATGCCATTCAGGCATCAGGTCCCAAGCTCTTTTCAAGGCGCCGGCGTGGCTGTTACCTATAATGCAGACCTTCCTTTTCATCCTTCGCCTCCAAAGGCTTCGAGTATTTCTTCCTCACAAACCAGTTCACTGCGTTCCATGTCATCGCTTTGCTGGCTTCTGTCTGTCACGGACAGTTCACTACCAAATTTTTTCTGCTGGCATTGAAAGAATTGATTCATGACGAATTGCACCCCTGCCGGGTTTACACTTCGCTGGTTGGGTTCGAAAAAGACGCCTCTGAACACAGGGCTATTGATGATTTCATAAGAAGGGAAGTAATCGACATAGGGACGTTGTCGGGCCAGCTGTCCTGCCACGGCACGAAGTATCGATTTGGACTCCATCGTTGCAACCAGCACATTGTTACTCGAGTTTGTTGCTACCAGTGGAACAGGAGAAACGGTTAATATGAATTTTAGTGATGGATTGACCTGACGCATCATTTCCATCGACTTGGTCATGCTTTTGATTCCTTCATGGAATATTTGATTGCTAAAGGCGTGGACATCTTCTTGATACATTCCTGCAGAGGTACCTGGACACATCGGATACTCGTAGCCATGCTTTGAATTGAGCCATCTTTCGGTCAATCCCAGTGTAAAAACAAAAAAATCCGACGTCTTAATGCATTCCCTGAATGAACTTATGGTCTGATTCCGGGATTGCCTTAACTCTTCTTCACTACAGAATCCCTGCGGCTCGATGGCTGGTCGAAAGGGATCATAGAAGCGGCCGTCTTTCTCCCAGATTTCTTCTGGCACGCCTTTTTTTTCTAACGCCCACTCGACCCATTGCTTGAGTAGTGAGGTGGTGTAAATATTTCCGGTTCTCGCTGAAAAGATGTTGTAGTTGTACTTTCTTGCACTTTCATCCGAAAGACTTTTCGGTGGGGTCTCAGCCGAAACCCAATGGTAACCTCGGCTCTTCAGAGCTCTCCCGATATGTTGTGCAAAGCAGGAGCCAAAGGTCACTACCCTGTGTTGTCGAGAAACTTTGAATTTTGGTGACCATAAATCAGATAAGTCAAACATTGACCTCTCGGCTACCATTTTCTTCCAGAAGGCTTTGTCTGGTAAATTTTCGTATGGATTCATCACACTACTCCAGTAGCGATAGAGGATTTGTTATGGGACAGGATGGATGTTAAGGTGAATTTAAATTTCATATCCCTTCTCAATACGTTGTTAGGATGGTTTTTATTGTTGTCCTGTAACTATTAAAGCTATGACTCAAATATGAGTCTCCCACGCTATCATTCAGAGGTGTCAATACGTGTCTAGCGTGAGGACCTCCGCCATGTCACGAACTCATTTGGGTGTTTCTGTCAATATCCGTGTTAGATAAGCTATTAAAAACATCCATTCATGAAAATGAAAGCGACGGTGAAATCACTATCGTTGCCTTTATCAAGAACCCCAGGTGGCGAGGTATATCAGAGATCGATCTCAGTGATTGCGAGTTTAGTGACTGGGCGCTTTGAGATAGATGATACATGGACTATCTCTTAGATCATGCTAACAGAGTGTTTAGATGTGCGCTAAGTCAATCCGGAGAGAGTTGTAGGAGAAGAGACAGTATCATCAAGAACTGTAGTTAATAACGACATGGAGTTGTAAGATTCTTCCTGCTTACTGCGTCTCGAATGTTCGGTTGAGCAGATAGTGGCTGAGTTGAGCGTCTGATGAGTGTTACGCCGGTGTGTTCAGTGGTCTTGTTGCTGGTTTCAGACATGGTAATAAGGGGCAGCGTAGCCAGAAGTCCGTACTCAGATCCGGGCGGCTCCCGGCCATGGTGACAGAAACGGCGATGGCGGGGGGAGGGTGTCGGTGGCATGGCAATTTGACGTTGCTGTCAAAGTGAATGCGCGCCTCTTAGTTGCAATTTGTACAACCTAAATAGGCATACAACAGCTGGTACAACGTGAAGGTTTTCGTCGCCTTAGTGAACTCGATCATAGTGCTGGCCGAGAGGACGTCAGCATGGCGTGAAAGGTCTGCACCGCGCTCCACGGTTGAGCTGGGTGGAAGCGAGCTGCTGGAGTGGCACAGCATCGCCGTAGCCTGCGGGTTTGGCGTTCTCCCGGGTCTTGTTATTCTTGCACGCCTGGCGGCATTGCCGTCACCCGGTGCAGCGCCGGACGTTCATGACGAGCCTTCTATCACCGCCTTTGCAAGGAGCCCCAGTGGAGCACCGCCTTGAAGATGTCATCGCTCTGTTCGATGGCCTGTTTTCAGAGTCTTTCCAGACCCGCCTTGAACGCGGTGGAGATGAGCCCCTGTATCTGCCTGCCGATGAGCAGACCCCTTGGCACAGAGTGATCTTTGCCCGCGGCTTTTTTGCCAGCGTACTGCATGAAGTCAGCCACTGGTGCATCGCCGGGGCCCGGCGGCGACAGCTCGAGGATTATGGCTACTGGTATGAGCCAGATGGGCGCGACCAGCACCAGCAACAGGCCTTTGAACAGGTCGAGGTGGCGCCTCAGGCCCTTGAAAGCTTGTTCTGCCGTGCGGCAGGACTGAGCTTCCATGTCAGCGTCGACAACCTGGGAGAGGTCGAGGTTGATCGGGAAGCCTTTTCTCGGCGGGTGGCTGCCCGCGCCGAGGGCTATTGCCGTGACGGGTTGCCGCTCAGAGCCGCGGCATTTGAAGCGGCTCTGAAGGCGTTCTATCTCGAGGGCAGGGGGCTGGCAGAGGCGATTCGCTGTGGCCGCAAGCGGCTTGTACCTGAGCCAGTGATCAGCTGAGTCGCCTTATTCGTCTTCGACGCTGCCGCTGAGACGGCGATGCAGGTGCAGCATGACTTCGACCTCTTGCTCCGGGCGCATGGGCTCCAGGCCAAGTTCACCGAACAGCTCATTGCGCGCTCTCGCCCACTCACCGGGGTCCAGGTCAGGATACAGGGTCTCCGCCGGAGCCAGCTCCACGAAGGGGTCCAGCCCGTAGGTGTCGAACAGGCGAGAAATGGCCGCCTCGTCATCAAATACGCCCGCCGTAAGCAAGGTCGCGTTGAAGTGATCGGTCTCGAGTTCCCGGATGACGTCGAGGGGGCTGACGCCGATGCTGGCCAGCTCCTCACGACTGTAGTCGCCCAGCGAGACGGTCTCCGCATCCAGCCAGTCCTCGTCGGGCTGAATCAGGGTGTGCTTGATGCGTCCGTCATCCAGGCTCCAGGCGATCGCCAGGGGCAGGTCACCGTCGCCGCCGGTTTCTACGGCGATAAAGGCAGGCATGTCGCCCATGTCAGGACTCCTTGAGGTCAAAGAACGTTCTCGCCGTAGCGGTGCTGCTGGCTGCCAGGGTGGCCTCATCTTCGCCACGCCAATGAGCGATTTCACGGACGATCCATGGCAGCAGCGCCGGCTCATGGCGGCGTCCCTTGAGCTTGGCTGGCAGGTTACGGGGCAGCAGGTAGGGGCAGTCTGTCTCTACCATCAGCCGATTGGCGGGAATGTCGCCTACCATGTCGCGCAAGTGGTGGCCACGGCGCTCATCGCACAGCCATCCGGTCAGGCCGATATGCAGATCAAGATCGAGGTAGCCGTGCAGCGTGTCCCGATCGGCCGTAAAGCAGTGCACCACGGCCCGTGGAATATCATCTCGCCATGCCCGCAGGATGTCACGCATCCGCTCACCCGCGTCTCGCTCATGGATAAAGAGTGGGAGGCCTGATTCCACCGACAATGCTAGCTGCGCCTCGAAGGCAGCCTCCTGCTGTGCAGGCGTGGAGAAGTTGCGATGGAAGTCGAGCCCGCACTCACCTACGGCGACGACCTCGGGTAGGCGGTGAAGAGCGCGCATGGCGGCTTCCAACTCAGTAGACCACTCGCTCGCGTGGTGGGGGTGCACCCCTGCCGTCGCATATAGGCCCGGATGGTGCTTTGCCAGCTCCGCAGCCTGGTGTGCGTGAGCCAGGTCGGTACCTGTCAGCACCATCGTCTCGACGCCGGCACGGCGGGCTCTTGTCAGGGTCGCGTCGAGGTCCTTGGCGAAGCTCTCATGAGTGAGGTTGGCGCCAATGTCGACCAGTGGCGTTGGAGAACGAAAGCGCAGGGCTTCAGGTAGCAGATCATCCTGAGTGTCATCGCAGGCTGACAAGGCGGGCTCCTTGGCGGGGAATGAAGCAGGGGGCGCATTGTACCTGCCACGAGGCGTGACCACCATTGGCGCCCAGTGGCTCGGACCTCGGCCTGGTCGAGAGTGCTTGGCAGACGCTGCCCATGCCAGAGAGCCAGGGGCTTGAGGTACACTATGACGATGATCAAGCGATGAGGTGAAGCGTGACCCTGCTACGACTGGAGCAATTGCAACTGGCCTATGGCCACCATGTGTTGCTTGATGGTGCGGACCTGACCCTGGAGCGGGGTGAACGGCTGGCGCTGGTAGGCCGCAATGGTACTGGCAAGTCGACCTTGCTGCGCCTGGTGTCGGGGGAAAACCAGGCCGACGGCGGTGTGGTGTGGCGTGCGCCGGGCTTGAAGATTGGTGTCCTCGAGCAGGACCTTCCCGAGGCCAGCGGAGAGACGATTTTTGACGTTGTGGCACAAGGTCTGCCGGAGGCAGGCGGGCTGTTGTCGGAATACCACCACCTGGTGCAGTCGGAAGACCCGGACATGCGCCGCATGGCGCAGCTGCAGACCCGTCTGGAAGCCATCGATGGCTGGTCGTTTCACCAGCGCATCGACGTCGTGCTGACACGTCTTGGCCTGCCCGAAGATGCTGCCATGTCGTCGCTGTCTGGCGGTTGGCGGCGGCGGGTAGCGCTGGCGCGAGCCCTGGTGGCGGAGCCCGACCTGCTGCTGCTGGATGAGCCGACCAACCACCTGGATCTGGATACGATTGCCTGGCTGGAAGAGCAGCTGGCGGCGTTTGCCGGGGCGGTGCTGTTTATCACCCACGACCGGGCTTTCCTGTCGCGGCTTGCCACCGGCATTCTTGAGCTGGACCGTGGCAAGCTGGGCCGCTACCCCGGCGACTACGCTACCTACCAGGCACAGAAGCAGCACGAGCTCGAGATCGAGGCGCGCGAGAATGCCGAGTTCGACAAGAAGCTGGCCCAGGAAGAGGCCTGGATTCGTCAGGGTATCAAGGCTCGTCGTACCCGCAACGAAGGGCGCGTGCGGGCCCTTGAGCAGCTGCGCCGTGAACGTAGTCAGCGACGGGAGCGTCAAGGCAATGCCAACCTGACCGTCGACTCCGGTGAGCGCAGCGGAAAGCGCGTGGTCGAACTGGAGAACGTCACCCAGCACTTCGAGGAAGCGACGGTCATCCGTGATCTCAGCATCGAGATTCAACGGGGTGACCGCATCGGCTTGATCGGCCGTAATGGCGCGGGAAAGACCACGCTACTGAAGATCCTGCTGGGCGAGCTGACCCCCAGCGAGGGCAATGTGCGGGTTGGCACCAAGCTTCAAGTTGCCTATTTCGACCAACTGCGAGCCGGGCTCGAGCCGGAGCGTACCGTCTACGACAACGTGGCCCAGGGAAGTGATCGTGTCACGGTGGGCGGCCGCGATCGCCACGTGATGAGTTACCTTCAGGATTTCCTGTTTTCGCCTGAGCGCGCCCGCCAGCCGGTCAAGGCCTTGTCGGGTGGCGAGTCGAATCGACTGCTGTTGGCCAAGCTGTTCACTCAGCCAGCCAATGTGCTGGTACTGGACGAGCCGACCAACGACCTGGATGTCGAGACCCTGGAGCTGCTGGAAGAACTGCTGCTGGGCTTCGATGGAACCTTGTTGCTGGTGTCCCACGACCGCGCCTTCATGGACAATGTGGTGACCAGCGTACTGGCCTTCGAGGGGCGTGGTCAGGTGCGTGAATATGTGGGTGGCTACACCGACTGGGTGCGTCAGGGCGGTAAACTGCCGCCTGCACCTTGGGAGGGGGCCGCGCGTCAGCGGGTGGAGCCGTCAGCGGATACGGAGCCTTCAGCCGGTAAAGAGCCTTCAGCGGATAAAGAGCCTTCAGCTGATAAAGAGCCTTCAGCTGATAAAGAGCCTTCAGCGGGGGGAACGCTGTCAGCGGGTAGCTCCAGCCCGACCGGGCAAGGCAAGGCCAAGCCGGTCAAGTTGTCCTACAAGCTGCAGCGTGAGCTGGATGGCCTGCCCGCCGAGATTGAGCGGCTGGAAGACCAGGTGGCCGAGTTGGAAAGCGAGGCAGGGCGCCCAGACTTCTACCAGCAGCCCTCCGGCGTGGTGGCCGAGCGACTGGCGTTGCTGCAGCAGACCCAGGATGCTTTGGACGCGACCATGGAACGCTGGATGGAACTCGAGGCCATGGCGTCCGGGGAGTAACCCAGCTGTGGCCAAGGCAGGCGTTGGCGCCGGCATGAAGCCGGCGCCAACGTTGGAGATGCATGGCACCCGATAGGGTGGTGGGTGGTGTGCTTACTCTTCGCTTTCCTTGCCGACTCGCACGGCCAGCACATCGCACTGGGCTCCATGGAGTACCCCGGTAGAGGTGGAGCCGAGCAACAGAGCGAAACCATGGCGACCGTGTGAGCCAACCACGATAAGGTCTACGCCGTTTTCATCGGCAAAACGGTGAATTTCGGTATCCGGCATGCCCACCACCACATGCTGGTCTTCCCGGGCGACCGTGGCATCGGCGATCTCCGCCAGACGTTGCTTGGCATGGTCATCCAGCTGATCCTGAATGCTGGTGAGATCCATGGGAATGTCACCGCCATAGGCAAAGCCCAGTGGCTCCAGGGTGTGCATGATCGATAGCTTGGCGTGGTTGCGGTCAGCGACCTGCAAGGCTCGTTCGAGGATCTTGTGAGAGTCCTTGGTGAGGTCCACTGCCACCAGCACATGACGATATTCATTGCTCACGGGACTACGCCTCCTCGGCGGTCAAGTAAAAGAGGTATCGTAATGTCACTCTAGGACGCCGTGGCAGTCAAAACAATGCCGACGATCAACGTTTTTGCAAAGGAAACCGTATGTTGTGGCTACTGATACTGGGTGTCGTAGGGATGGTCTTCGCACCAGCGATGTGGCTCAGGCCCACCGCCAGGGAGCGTCGGCAGGGCCAGCTGCGTCAGGTTGCCATTGAAGCAGGTGCCAGCGTCAAGCTGGATACACCCCCGTTGCATGGTGAGGTCGACAAGATGGCGGCCTATCGTTGGGCCTATCCTACTCAGCGCCCGGGACCGCATTTTGTGCTGGTGCGCAAGGCTCGGGCCAGCGAGTCGTTGAAGCACTTTAAATACGATGAAGGCTGGCGCTGGAGGGTACAGCCGCTGGAGCCATTGCCCTCTGTCATCAGCGCACGCCTGTCGAGGCTGCTGTCACAGCTGCCGGACGACGCCTGGGTGGTGGAATCCAGTGACAAAGCCTTGACACTTTGGTGGGAGGAGTCTCTCGAGGCGCCAGAGTTTGGCGCTATCTCGGCGCCAGCAGCGGCACTCCGAGATGCGCTGCAGGGGCGTCCTGATCGTCCCGCCGGCAGCGTCCCGGCCTCGCCGCCTTAGGCTCCGCGGGACGGGAGAAAGTAATACGCTCTGCTACAGGTATAACGCTCTGCTGTGGAGGGCGCGCTTTTGCGATGCTGCGGATACGCGCCGCCGATGCTGAGTCAGACTAGGCCAGACCAGACCAGACCAGATCAAGCCAAGCCAGCGCCACTTAGCCTTGGCAGTCTTCCGGGCTTAACAGTGCCTGGCCATTGGCTTCGATACGATTGAGCATGTCACTCAAGCGTTCCTGCTCATCATCATCCAGGCCCTTCAGCATTTCTTCCCTGGCTTCACGCACGATGGCGTCGATCTTCTCCAGCAGTGGGGTTGCCTGCTCCGTGAGATGGACGCGCTTGGTGCGGCGGTCCTGATCGCAGGGGCAGCGCTCCACCAGGCCCTGCTCGCAGAGTTGGTCAAGGGTTCGTACCAGTGAAGGCGCCTCGACACCGATAGCGCGAGCCAGGTCGCATTGTGGCTGGCCTTCTGGCATGCGCCAGAGATGATAGAGCGTCACCCAACGGGTCTGGGTGAGCCCCAGCGGAGCCAGACGTTGATCAAGCACCGCCCGCCATATGCGCGGTGCACGGGAGAGTTGGAATCCAATGTTCTCGTTCATATCGACCTAGAATCGCAAGGCTGCAAATGATTCGATTGTCCGAACGCTGGCGCGGGAATGCAAGCCACCACCCTGGTTTGCCCTCTGATGCACCTTCTCGATCGTCCGATTGAGGTATCCACCGATCCTGTTACTGCGCTGTCGACTGTGGCACGGCCTCGCTGGGGGCTTGCGCACTGGTTGCGGTGTTTTCACTATCCTCGCTGCTTTCGCTGCTTTCGCTGCTTTCGCTGCTTTCGCTGCTTTCGCTGCTTTCGCTGCTTTCGCTGCTTTCGCTGCTTTCGCTGCTTTCGCTGCTTTCGCTGCTTTCGCTGCTTTCGCTGCTTTCGCTGCTTTCGCTGCTTTCGCTGCTTTCGCTGCGGCCTGAGTGGTCTTCCGTCAATCCGGGAGCTGTACCAGCGTCTTCTTTTTCCTCTTCCCGGTCTGCCTCTTGGCCCTCAGGGCCGGCCGTCAGCCACCGCAAGCGCAGCCCTGGCATGCCGACCTGAGTGTCGATAGTAGCGTCTGCCCTGGTGGCCTGGTCAGGATCATCCGCGACCTCGAACCTGAGGACGCCGATGCGCTGTCCCCCGGCGGTCATGACGTCGATCCGCCAGCTGCCGGTCACGTTGTCAGGGAAGTTCTGCTTGCGGGTCCAGGCGCGATACCCCTCTGCACGGCCTCCGTATATTTCCAGCGCGATGCGGTCGACCAGCTGCCCCTCATGACGCCACTCGTGCACGACCTCTTCCTTGAGTCCTCGCGGCGCGTGAATCGCGGTATAGGCATACAGACCGCGAGACGTCAGTGCCTCCGGGGTCAGCGCCATGTTGCCCTGAGGTGTGCGGCTGGCCTCGTCGAAGGCGGGGGAAAGCGCGCTTCCAGACAGCCAAAGCGTGGCGGGCGGGACCCACACACGCCCGAGCCAGGCCGCCCCCGCCAACACCGGCAGCAAGGCGAACATGGCCAGCCACCGGCTTGGGCTGAGTGGCCGCAGGAGATGCAACAGACTTGGCAGGCTGAACAGCAGCATGGCGACCACTGCCGCCAGCATGCTTTGTCCGGTACTCAGGTGCAGCACCAGCGGCAGCGTGACCAGCACGACGAGAAACACGCACTGGGCATGGAAGACGAAATACAGCCAGCGCTTGCGGGCGGCCAGACGGTAGTACAGGGGATCGACAATCGACAGGATAGCCATGGCCAGCATGAACAAGGTGAACAGGGCCTGACCGCTGGTCCAGACGGTGGTGGCGACCAGGAAGGGAAGCGTGAAGAACAAGGTTTCCTGGTGAATCATCTGGGCAATAAAGGTGGTCACGCCGCGGGGCAGGGACGGGTAGCCCCGCCGCACCATGATTCTCCCGATCAGGCTCTCTGACAGCAGCAGAATCCAGGCCAGCAGCATGCCAGTGGCGAGCAGGACACCCAACCATTGCTGTCGCTCCACCAGAAAGAAACTGGCAACGCCCGCGGCAAAGGCCAGCGGTGGCCAGACCCAGTGCCAGGGACGCAGGCGGGCAACCCAGGTTTCGATGGTGCGCTGGAGGGCATTCAGCGTGGTGCGCTGGGCGGGCGGCGTAGACATAGGAGAATCCGTAACGATGAAAGACAGTCGGCACTGCGACAAAGCGCTGAACGCAGGGTCGTGGTCAAGGTCATGCGCAGCCGCTCAAGCGACAGCGGGTGTAGCGCAGGGCCGCCATTTAACCATAGGCAAGCTGCGCTCCCGACCTGGCCTTCGCAAGGGGATAGCGGCGGTGGCCCTGCCAGCTCCCACGACACCTCTCCAGCGCTCTGTTAACAGTATGCTTAAACGCTGCCAGGGTGCCTTTACCTGCTTCAACGTCGTGTAATCCCTCTAAGGTAATGGTAGGGGTTGACGGAAGTGAATCTTTGCACCAAGCTGGCAAAATCAAACGGCCGTATGAATACCGCTCACCTGGACAGGGACACAGGCCACTGTCCGGGTAACACGGGATGACTTCAGTGGAGATGCGTGGATGATCTATCAAGGCAACGCTATTTCGGTGGCTCGCAATGGCGACGATATCGCCATCCTGACCTTCGACTTGAAGGATGAATCGGTCAACAAGCTCTCCGGCGCCGTGATCAAGGAGCTCGGTGAAGCCCTCGAGGCGGTGCGCGGTGATCAGGGGCTCAAGGGGCTGCTGCTGAAGAGCGCCAAGGAAGCCTTCATTGTGGGCGCCGACATTACTGAGTTTCACGCCATGTTCGACAAGGACGAGGCGGAGATTCAGGCCATGCTCGAGCAGGTTCACGGCATCTTCAATGGCCTGGAAGACATGCCGTTCCCGACGGTCAGCGCGATCAACGGCCTGGCCCTGGGGGGCGGCTGTGAGGTGGTGCTCTCAACGGATTTCCGTGTGATGAGCCCGCAAGCCAAGATTGGCCTGCCGGAGACCAAGCTGGGCATCGTGCCGGGCTGGGGCGGCTGTGTTCGCCTGCCGCGGGTCATCGGCGCCGATAACGCCATCGAATGGATTGCCGGAGGCACCGAGAACCGCGCCGATGCATGCCTCAAGGTGGGAGCGGTTGACGCCGTGGTGCCCCGAGAAGACCTCGAGGCGGCGGCGCTGGATATCCTGGCCCGGGCCAACGCCGGAGAGCTTGACGTCAAGGCACGTCGAGAAGAGAAGAACAGCCCGCTCAACCTGAACCCCATCGAGCAGATGATGGTGTTTGAAACGTCAAAGGGCTATGTGGCAGGCAAGGCGGGTCCACATTATCCGGCGCCAGTGGAAGCCATCAAGGTGATCCAGAAGGGCGCCGGCGAGACGCGGGCACGCGCGCAGGCCATCGAGGCCAAGGCATTCTGCAAGATGGCCAAGACCGATGTCTGCTACAACCTGGTCGGCCTGTTCATGAACGATCAGGTCGTCAAGAAAAAGGGCGGGCAGTACGCCAAGCAGGCTCAGCCCGTGCGTCAGGCTGCCGTCTTGGGGGCCGGGATCATGGGCGGTGGAATCGCCTATCAGAGCGCCTCGAAGGGCACTCCGATCTTGATGAAGGACATCAAGGAGGATGCCATCGAGCTGGGGCTGAAGGAGGCACGCAAGCTGTTTGGCAAGCAGGCGGCTCGGGGCAAGCTGTCACCTGAGGCAGCAGCGGAGAAGCTCACCAATATTCGTCCTACCTTGTCCTATGGTGACTTTGGCACGGTCGATCTGGTCGTCGAAGCCGTGGTCGAGAACCCGAAGGTCAAGGATGCGGTGCTGACCGAGGTCGAAGCACAGGTCAGCGAGAACACCGTCCTGGCATCGAACACCTCGACGATCTCCATCACCCGGTTGGCGCAGAACCTCAAGCGCCCGGAAAACTTCTGCGGCATGCACTTCTTCAACCCGGTGCACCGCATGCCCTTGGTCGAGGTCATTCGCGGCGAGAAGACCGGCGATGCCGCCGTGGCGGCGACGGTGGCCTACGCCAAGGCAATGGGCAAGACCCCGATCGTGGTCAACGACTGCCCTGGCTTCCTGGTCAACCGGGTGCTCTTCCCCTACTTCGGTGGCTTCAGCCTGCTGGTGGAGAAAGGCGCCGACTTCCAGCGAGTCGACAAGGTCATGGAGAAGTTCGGTTGGCCCATGGGACCTGCCTACCTGCTGGATGTGGTGGGAATGGATACGGCCGTCCATGCCAATGAGGTGATGGCGGAAGGCTTCCCTGATCGGATGGCCCGCGAAGGCAAGACGGCGATTCAGGTCATGTTCGACAACGATCGTCTCGGCCAGAAGAACGCCAAGGGCTTTTACGCCTATGAAGAGGATCGCAAGGGCAAGCCGAAGAAGGTGCGCGACGAGAGCGCGGTCGAGCTGGTGAGTCAGGTCGTGACGGAAAACCGCGAATTCTCTGATGAGGAGATTGTCGCGCGAATGATGGTGCCGCTGTGCATGGAAACCGTGCGCTGCCTTGAGGACAACATCGTTGGCACGCCCGCAGAGGCCGATATGGCGTTGATCTATGGCATTGGCTTCCCTCCCTTCCGTGGCGGTGCGCTGCGCTACATCGACGCCATGGGAGTGGCAGAGTTTGTCGCCCTGGCGGATAGCCTGGCGGCTGAGCTCGGCCCGCTGTATGCCCCCACGGATGGCCTGCGCGAGATGGCCAACGCGGGCAAGACCTTTTACACCAAGTGACCCCACGAGACAGGAGAAGACAGATGAGCTTGAACCCGAGAGACGTCGTGGTGGTCGATGGTGCCCGTACCGCCATGGCCAAGGCCAAGAACGGTGGCTTTCGCCACGTGCGTGCCGAGGACCTGTCTGCGGCAGTGATGAACGCTCTGCTGCAGCGAGTGCCGCAGCTTGACCCTGCCGAGGTGGATGATGTCATCTGGGGCTGCGTCAACCAGACCCTGGAGCAAGGCTTCAACGTCGCCCGTAACGCCCAGATCATGACCGCTATGCCGCGCAGTGTGCCGGCCCAGACGGTCAACCGGCTGTGCGGTTCCTCCATGAGCGCCCTGCATATCGCGACCGCCAATATCAAGGCCGGAATGGGCGACGTCTACCTGGTGGGTGGGGTAGAGCACATGGAGCATATCCCGCTGACCTACGGTGTCGACGTCAACCCCAGTGCCAGCAAGCATGCCGCCAAGGCGGCGATGATGATGGGCATGACCGCCGAACTGCTTGGCAAGCTGCATAGCATTTCCCGCGAACAGCAGGACAACTTCGGCGTGCGCTCTCACCAGCGCGCCTATGAGGCGCAGCAGAGCGGCGCCTTTGATAGCGAGATCATCGGTGTCGAGGGGCATGACGCCGACGGGCGTCGGATCCTGGTCCAGCGCGACGAGGTCATTCGCCCGGAAGCCAACCTGGAGAGCATGGCAGGACTCAGGCCGGTGTTTGATCCTCGTGGCGGTACCGTCACGGCGGGCACATCCTCGGCGCTTTCCGTTGGGGCGAGTGGGATGGTCGTGATGAGCTACGAGCGCGCCCAGGCCCTCGGCCTCACGCCGATCGCTCGCGTGCTGTCTACCGGGGTGTCCGGCTGTGATGCCTCCATCATGGGCTATGGACCGGTTCCTGCCTCTCAGAAAGCCTTGAAGGCGGCGGGTCTTACGATCGATGACATTGAGACCGTGGAGCTCAACGAGGCTTTCGCTGCCCAGGCGCTGCCGGTGCTCAAGGATCTGGGGCTGCTCGACGTGATGGACGAGAAGGTCAACCTGCACGGAGGGGCCATCGCCCTGGGGCACCCGCTGGGCTGCTCCGGGACCCGAATCAGCAACAGCCTGCTCACGGTCATGCGGCGCCAGGACACGCGCCTTGGCCTTGCGACCATGTGCATCGGCATGGGCCAGGGCGTTGCTACCGTGTTCGAACGCCTGAATTGATCCCTTGAAGTAATTCGCCAAGTCGGCCTTGAGCCGTTGTTCTGATCTCGCCGGCGCTGCCTAGCAGCGCCGGCGTTTTTTGTGCACCCAACACCAGGCCGAACGATGTTGCTGCCGGGAGCTGTCGCGCTGTCGCCGAGTGCTCCTGGGCGAAGGCTGTGCTGTCCGTGCTGAGGTGCTATCGCTCCTGCCCACGCCGGTATTCGTCCGGTGTCTGTCCTGTCAGCCGCCGGAACATGGCAATAAAGGCAGACGCGCTGGCATAGCCAAGGTCCATGGCGATGGCTTCGACCTTGGCACCGGATTCGAGCATCGGCATGGCCTTGACGACCTTGAGGCGCTGGCGCCATTCGGTAAGCGTCATCCCCAGGTCGCGCTGAGCGCGGCGCAGCAGGGTACGCTCGGTGACGTGCACCGCCTTGGCCAGCTCTCCCACGCTGGCAGTGGCGGTCGGGTCGTCCTCAAGCCGTTGCAGGGCTCGGCGCAGTTGAGGGTCTGCGGAGGTAGGGAGGTAGCTTCCCGCGCATTCGGCGACCGCCAACTGGTCCACCAGCACGTCGAGCAGGCGCGTCAGGTCGTCGGGGTAGGGCGCTTCTGCGGGGTGGTGGCGTAGGTGTTCGAGCAAGGCCCGGGTCAAGGGCCCAACGGTCAATGCACAGGTGATATCAGGTAGTGCACTGGCCTGAGGCGTGGCGATGTACAGCGAACAATGACAGGCGGCCTGACGATTAAGGCCCTGGTGCTCTACCCCGGGGGGTAGCCACAACCCGTAGTGCGACGGTGTCAGATAGCGCCTTTGCCCCACATCGACTTGGACCACCCCGCTGTAGGAATAGACGAACTCTCCCCAGCTGTGGCGATGACGGGGATAGGCGGCATCTGCTGGCATATAGCCGGTACGAAAGACGACCGGCGCGGGCAGCGCATCGTGAAAGGGCGGAAACAGCAAATGCTTGGGTGTGTGGGGCATGATCGGCACCCTGTCCGAGGGAAGGCATGGCTTGTCTGATCTTAGCTATATACGGTGAATGCGACAATCGCATACTTCATGGCCGACAGTAGCGATGGGAGAAGGTCATGGGGGATCGTAGGACGCTAGACGCACACGCCGTGGGCCTGATGCTGGTCTTTTGCCTGACGCTGGGTATGCAGCAGGTTGCCCTGAAGGCGACCGGCGACGATATTTCACCGGTTTTACAGATCGCCCTGCGCTCTGGCCTGGGGGCCGCGCTGATTGCCTGCTACATGCTGGCGCGGGGACAGCGGATGTCTCTGGGGGATGGGAGCTGGAAGCCAGGTCTGATCGTGGGCGGCTTGTTCTCACTGGAGTACGTGCTGCTGGGAGAAGCGCTGCGTTTTACCACCGCCTCCCATGCGGTGGTGTTTCTCTACACCGCTCCCATCTTCACTGCGCTATTGCTGCATTTTCTAGTCCGCGACGAGCGCATGGCAGCGATGCAGTGGCTGGGGATCAGCCTGGCGTTTGTGGGCATAGGAGTGGCCTTTCTGCTGCCTGCGGGGGGCGATGTGGAGGCCGCTGGGCAAGCATCGCTGTGGGGCGATCTGCTGGCATTGCTGGCCGGCGTGGCGTGGGGCGCCACGACGGTGCTGGTGCGAACCACGCGACTCTCCTCGCTGGCGCCAGAGCAGACCTTGATATACCAGCTGGTGGCTGCGTTCGTGGTGCTGTTGGCCAGCGCCGCGGTGCTGGGACAGTTGACCATTGACCCTACGCCTCTGGCGTTGACCAGCCTTGCCTTCCAGTCTGTGATCGTCTCCTTTGCCGGGTTTCTGGTCTGGTTTTGGCTGATCCGACACTACCAGGCGTCGAGGATTGGGGTGCTGTCATTTCTGACCCCGCTATTTGGGGTCGGGTTTGGCGCCTGGCTGCTGGACGAACCCATAGAGCCTGGCTTCATGATCGGTGCGGTCATGGTGGTGGCGGGGATCACCCTGGTCAGCGGTGAAGGGTGGATCCGTCAGTGGCTCGCCTCCCGCCGTAGGCAAGCGGCGATGTTCGGCAAGTAGGCAGCAGGACAACCCTCACAGGCATAGGCGCGCTTTTCCTCCAGGGCGCGTCTTTCCCCTAGGGCGCGTCTTTCTCCAAGGACGCGTCTGTCTCATACGTCGTGCCCAGCAGACGAAGGTGTCAGAGAATACCCGCGTCCAGTCCAGCGGCCATGGCCTGGGACAGCGCTTCCACCTGGTCGACGAAGTCGTCCTGCCATGTGCCTTTCAATATCAGCGGGGGCTGAACCCAGCGCCAGCGCAGTCCGCTGACAATCGACTCGACCGCTCGCATGGTGCCGGTGCCGTCATGGCCGGCGCGGATATACAGGGCGCAGGGAAGGCCTTGAGTGTGATCCAGCAGTGGGTAATAGCTGCGATCAAAGAAATCCTTCAGGGCGCCACTCATGTATCCGAGGTTTTCGGTAGTGCCAAGCAGGATGGCATCTGCCTGACGCACGTCCTCGGGGCCTGCCTCCAGGGGGGCCAGCACCACGATGTCCACGTTCTCGATATCCGGGTGGCAGCTGGCGCGGCAAGTGGCCTCCCGCAGTCTCAGGGTATTGGGGGAGGGCGCGTGGGCGACGACCAATAGACGTTTCATGCGTGGCTCCGCAATGGGCATGTGGGCAATGGCGACAGTGAAGGGTTCTTCGTGTCAATAACTTGCGCGTTTGACAGCGGGTGGCGGCTTGTCGACCCTAGGAAGGGTGATTAAGGTGCATGTGGCGCCTTGGGCTGGCTATTGGCTTGTGCCCAAGAGCTCACTTGATGCACCAAAGACCACCGTTCCAGGGAGGAAACCCCCATGCCTTTCGCGCTATCTTCATTAAGCGTCACTAGCCCGGCTTTCGACAATGACGCTGGTATTCCCGCACGTCATACCCAGGAAGGCGAGGACATTTCACCGGCGCTGGCCTGGCAATACCTGCCAGAAGGCACTAAAGGGATTGCGGTCATCTGTCACGACCCGGATGCGCCGCTGGTGCAACATGGCAGCTACGGTTTTGTGCATTGGGTACTGTATAACCTGCCTGCGTCGCTGACGTCCCTTGAGGAAGGCACCCAGCAGGGGACTCAGGGGAGCAATGATGCGGGTAATCTCGGCTACAACGGACCCCTGCCGCCCGAGGGCCATGGGCTGCATCGGTACTACTTCTGGGTGCTGGCGCTGGATACCGCGACCCAGTTGCCCGAAGGTCTCAGCATGAGCGAGTTGCTCGAACAGGTCGAACCGCACCTGTTGGGTATCAATCGCCTGGTGGGCACCTATCAGCGCGAGGCCTGAGAACAGGCTGACAGCCCGCCTCCAGGGCGGGCTTTTTTACTTCCTCAACGCATGTGTGCCGTTTCGGCCGCATGGCGAGTGATCAAGGATGACGCTCATGTTCGATTGGATTTCAGCTCACAAGGACATTCTGCAGACGCTGGCAAGCGTGGGCTCCTTTCTCATCTGGCTGATCTATGCTCAGCTGCTGTACTTCGGCTTTCGCCGTCAGCGCCGTCCGCGCTTGATCATCAACCGCGGCAAGCGCAAGAACCTCGATGCTCTCTGTGTCATCAGCAACATGAGTGCCGAACCTATCTATCTTCAGCACATCATGATGACCCTGGAGACCTCCAAGGGCGACTGGACACTGGACGTCAGCGACCATGAGGCGGACCTGGAAGACGACCACAGTGACCAAGAGCGAACGCCAGACGGTCGCTGCACCCATCAGGGACCGCTGGACAGTGGTGGTTTCGTCCATATCGGCTCCTTCAACGCCTTGAAGCAGCGGATCATCGATATCGCTGGTCTGGACGACAAAGAGGGAACGAAGGATGACCTGGTGCTCAAGGCGATGTGTGTTCGGGTGATTGGCACCTATTGCTCGGAAAACCTGCCGATTGGCGCCGAGCGCCGCTTTGTCTTTCACCAAACCGACGATAGCTGCACGCTGGTGCCAGAGACCTGGGACACCCTGCAGTTCAGCACCCGCAGGCAGCGCAGGGAGCTCAAGCGCGATATCAAGCGGATTCACGAGCGTCAGGCCCAGGGCGAGGGTGAAGAGCCGGAAAGGGAGCAAGGCGACTGATGACCTGGCCAGGCGGGTGACTGGCTTTTCGCGCGGTGGGGGAGTACCGTCAGCGCCTTCCTTCAATGAGAGAGAGCGTCATGAGCGATTTGCCCGCCTGTCCCGCCTGTCAGTCACCTTATACCTATCAGGACGGCCCTTCGCTGATCTGCCCCGAGTGCGGTCATGAGTGGTCCCTGGAGACAGCAGAGAGCGACGCAGAACCTGGTATTCGCGATGCCCACGGAAACCCGCTCAACGATGGCGATACCGTCACCGTGATCAAGGATCTCAAAGTCAAGGGATCGTCGTCGGTGGTCAAGGTCGGTACCAAGGTGAAGAACATTCGCCTGGTCGACGGAGATCACGATATTGACTGCAAGATCGATGGGTTCGGTGCCATGAAGCTCAAGTCGATGTACGTCAAGAAGGCGTGAGTTGGCGGAAGCTGGCAGGGTCTCGGCAACGCCGCCAGCGCTCGCAAGGAGCGCTGGGGCTGGATGAGGCAGATGGGTGGACGGTGACGGTTATCGGTGCCTGAGTCGTGTGCGCGCGTCGCCGTGTTCAGACCAGACTGGCGCCGACGAACAGGGTCACCGCGCTGACGCCGAAGGTCAGCAGGATGAAGGGCATGGCCCACTTGACGAAGCGCTCGTAGGGAATCTTCGCCAGCGCCAGGCCCGCCACCAGGTGGGCCGCCGTCGGAGCAAACATGTTGATCCAACCGCTGGCGGATTGGAAAGCGGTGACGACCAGCTCGCGCTCGACGCCAGAGAAGTCTGCCAAAGGTGCCATCAGTGGCATCGACACGGTGGCAAGGCCCGACGTGGAAGGAATGAAGAAGCTGAGCACGATATGGACCACGTAGGAGACGACGACGAACATGCCGGTCGATAGTCCCTGCACCGCACCTTCCGCCCAGTTGAGGATGGTGTCGATGATCACGCCATTGTCCATCACGACATAGATCCCCCTCGCCACCGCCACGACCAGGGCAACCCCGATCAGGTCCCGAGCGCCATCCAGGAAGCTGGCAATGAAGCTGGATTCTGGCTGCCGATTGATGACCGCGATCAGGATCGCAGAGGTCAAGAACAGGGTAGACAGCTCGTCGAACCACCACCACAGGGTCGGGAACAGGGTGATCCCCATGTCTTCCCAGGGCACTACGCCGTACACCATGATGCCAAATGTCAGGAAGAAGACCGTCATGGTCAGCTTATGGCGCAGGGTGTAGGCACCGCTGGTGACGGGGGCGCTGGCGCTTGCTGGTGTTGCACTCAGGTCAGCCAGGACGGAGCGCTGCGGGTCGCGCTTGACGCGGGCGGCGTAGCGCATCACGAACCAGATGGCCAGTGATACCAGAATCACGAACTGGACCAGTCGGAGGGTAATACCGGCGCCGATCGGCAGTCCCGCAAATCCCGAGGCGATACCGGTGGCGAAGGGATTGACGGTGGAGGCGAGTACCCCAGTGCCCGAGCCGAGCAGGACGATACCTGCCGCCACCATACGGTCGTAACCCGCGGCGGTGATGACCGGCAGGATAATGGCCCAGAAGGCGACGGTCTCTTCCGCCATGCCGTAGGTGGAGCCCCCCAGTGCAAACAGGATCATCAAGACCGGGATCAAAAAGTGTTCCCTTCCCTGGAAGCGGGCCACCACCGCGCCGATCCCTGCATCGAGGGCGCCCGAGTGCATGGTGACCGCCAGAAAACCTCCAATCACCAGGACAAACAAGGCAACATCAACGGCCTTGTGAAACCCCTTGATGGGGGCAATCAAGACGTCCATGGGCCCCTGGGGCGAGCTTTCCAGTACTTGATAGGTGCCAGGAATCGGCAGCAGGCGCTCATCGCCTTCGTAGTCGAGGACTTCGGTGGCGGGGATGACGGTATCGGTGCCTTCGACGCGATAGTCGTACTTGCCGGCGGGCATCACCCACGTCAGCAGGGCGACCATGATGGTGATCAGGAACAGCAGGGTGTACACCGTCGGCATACGTAGGCGGCTGCGTTTACGGGAAGAGATCGATTGCGTTTCCATCTCGTGTTCCTCGGTTCAGTAGTCGGTTCATGGGCCGGATCATCAGGTCATGGAGTGGGCTCTGTTGTGTTTGGTGTGCTCCAGCAGGCGCCGAGAGAGTGGCGCCCACCGTTTGAGTCTACGAGGGTCAAGCCGTCAGTTGGGCGGTCCTCGGTGCAAGTCTTGACCCGCTGCAAGGAGCGGGACGATCTGCGGTGATGGAGCGGGAATTATGCTGGCCTGGCTCAAGGAATGGGGCGAGGGCATTCTGCAGTAGCCGTCGCGCGACGACCTCGTCGCAGAACAGGGGGGAAGATCGATGCAGGGTTGATGGCCGTCTGTGGCGTGAAGCGGCGGGGCGGACATGAAAACGGCCAGGGTCTGGGGTCCTGGCCGTGCTGCCTTCAGCGAAGAATGCCGTCGGCGGTGGATACCTCGAGTCGCTTAGCCTTCGAAGTTCCACACCAGCCGAGCATTGATACGCCCGTCACGGCTGTCGGTGTCCGGGTCGCGGTCGCCGATGGGCTCTGCGTACTCCAGCGTCAGTCCGTACCATCGTCCTTTGGCTAGCCGAACGCCCGCTGCGGCAGATGCCAGATGGCTATCCACATCACGGTTCTGGAACTCGGTGCGTGCACCGTCGACGACCAGGAAGGGCTCCACGTTACTGAGCCAGTCACTATCGAGCGTATGCAGGTAGCGCAGCTCGAGTGAGCCCGCGTAGCCATAGTCCCCTTCGGCTTGACCCGCATCGTAGCCGCGCCCGAAACGCTGGCCACCGTAGTTGCCGCGCTCGGGTTCGGGCAGCTCGTCGTCGGAGTAGAAGCCGTTGGCAGCCGCGGTCAGCCGCCAGCGCTCTCCTAACAGGTGTCGGTACTGAGTCTCCAGCTGCCAGCGGGTGAAGTGAAGGTCGCTGGTGGTCTCCAGAGGAGTGCCATTCAAACGGCTCCGCTGTTCGTTGCCGCCTAGGTCGACACCCTGACGGACGGCCGCCGAGGCCTGCCACAGTGACCGGTTGGCTTGGGTGCGATAGCTCAGGTCCAGGTCCGCTGCGGAATATTCATAGTCATCGACCAGCTGGTTGAGCGTGCGATCCTCGAAGCGTAGGGTCGTGGTCTTGGTTTCGTCGTGATGGCGCAGGGCGCCCCCCAGCGTCAGGCTTGAAGAACGTGTCAGCAGCACCGGATAGGACAGACCCAGGCGATAGCGCTCGCGATCGGTGTCCTGATCCTGGCTGAGGTCGAAGCGCTGTCCGTTGAGCAGGTAGATAAGATCTTCATCATCGCTGCCGCGGTAGGTGTCGGCAGACGCCGATAGTGTCAGGCCATCGCTGCCAATGCCGGTGCGGAAGTCCAGCGCGTACAGTTCATTGTCATTGTCGATGGGCCATAGCCAGGAAAAGCCCAGGCTCTCCCCCCAGGAGGTGAGGCTTTGTGTCGACACCCGGTTGATGAACACGGCGTCTTCCTCATCCCCCCCGCTAACACTGCCGGCATAGTCGAAATGGTCGATGCGGCGTTCTTCCACTCGCAGGGTGGTGGCGCCATTGGGGGTGCGCGGGACAGGGGCCTTGAGGGTCAAGCTGGCGCCGGGGATTTGCTCGATCAGGCCGCTGACGCGCTCGAAGGTTGCCCGTGTCAGGGGGCGCTCATCCAGCAACGGCATGACCAGTCGCTCGACGCGGCGGGCCACGGGGTCGTCGTCTACGACGATTTCGGTACGTGCGATGTGACCCTCCACCAGCACGATACGCACATTGCCGTCGATAAAGTTGTTGGTCGGCAGGTAGGCGAATGACAAGGGGTAACCCGAGGACTGGTAGGCGTCGGTGATGGTCTTGACCTCGGCCTCCACGGCCTCGCGGGATACCGTCTGCCCGACCATGGCCTGTAGTCCGCTGGATAGCGCACTCAGGTCGAGCACGCTGTCACCGATAAAGCGCACATGGCGTACTGTGACACTGTCAGGGACGCCTGGGTTGGCGTCATCGGGCAGATCCACTTCGGTCTGCACATCACGCTCGGGGGGAAGGAGTCGCTGGTTCTCGATGATATCGTCGACGGTGTCCAGAGTTTCCTGGGCCATGGCCGCAGACGCCAGGAGAAGACAGCCAGTGGCTGCCAGAGGAGAAAAAGTCCTGCGCATTCGTTGATATCCTTGTCGTTCCCAGTGGGGTATGGCGCTCAAGGCGCGTCGCAGCAGGCGAGGCCTCGTTTATCGTTATGGGTCTTGTTAAAAGGAGCCTTGTCACTTGGCTCTCGTGTCGAGAATGATCAAGAGCGCTGAGAGTCATGAGCGCGCTGAGCGTAAGGGTTGAGGCTGAGCATAGAGGTCGTACACAAAGGCCGAGCACAAAGAGAAGGCAGAGAGAACAAAGGCCCGACACCCGTCAGGGTGCCGGGCCTTCAGATCATCTCAGCCGCAGCTTATTTGTTGCCGCCAAGCAGACCTCCCACGATGCCGGTCAGGCCACCTGTCTTGGCCCCCCCTTCAGAGCCGGAGCCCTCGCTGCCGGTAAGCCCTCCCGTCAGCTTATCGGTGACGCCGCCGACGGTATCCAGGGTGCCGCCGACCAGGCCACCATCACCCTCTGAGCCCACCAGGGCGTTGCTGATACCTGACGTGACGCCTGTGCCACCGCCACCGCTGCTATCGCCTCCCAGGGTGTTGGACAGGGTGTCATTGACGCCGGAGACCAGGCCGCCACCGCTGCTACCGCCTCCTAGGGTGTTGGACAGGGTGTCGTTGACGCCGGAGACCAGGCCGCCACCGCTGCTACCGCCTCCCAGGGTGTTGGTCAGGGTGTCATTGACGCCGGAGACCAGGCCGCCACCGCTGCTATCGCCTCCCAGAGTGTTGGTCAGGGTGTCGTTGACGCCGGAGACCAGGCCGCCACCGCTGTCGCCGCCACCCAGGGTCGAGCCCAGCCCGGATGTGAGGCCGCCTGAGCTATCGCCTCCCAGAGCTCCGTTCAAGCCTTGGGTCAGATCGCCGCCAAGGCTGTCGTTGAGGCCAGCGATCAGGTTACTGTCTCCTCCCAGCTGACTGTCCAGGCCGCCGGTGAGGCTATTGCCGTCCTGGCTACCGCCAAGTCCCGAGAGCAGTGCGCCGTCACCCAGCAGGCCAGCAGATTCGAGCTTGCTGAGGCCTTGCCCATCAAGGCTTGCGATAAGGCGCGCTTCGTCACCTCCCAGCAGTCGGCCGGTGTTGGCGACAACGCCACCGACACCGCTGACCGTGCTGCCAAGACCTGAGGCGAGTGCCCCATTGCCGCCGATGCGTCCACCCAGTCCATCCACGGCCACTCCCGCACGAATCAGCAAGTTGCCGGCTTCAGGCCCGACCACCAGCGCCTGACTGAGCTGCGTCACTCCGCTGTCGGTATGGATCACCACAGGGCGAACAACGGCGGTGATTTCACTGGTCAGCCCACCAAGGTGGGATGTCTGATCATTGAAACTCAGGGCCAGGGTGTTGCCGGCCTGGGTCACGCCGCCTCCCAGTTGGGCCAGGCTGCTGCCGAGTTGAGAAATGGCGCCGGTGCGGGTATCCAGCTGCATGACCAGCGGGAGCTGGCGCAGATCGCCCACGGTGGCACCGAGACTTGAGACCACTTCACCGGTCTCAGATACCGCGACGCCACCTCCCGCCAGGCTGGTACCCAAGGCATTGGGGTTGTTGGAGATATTACCGACACCGTTGCTGAGGCCACCAGTGACCCCCGATACGGCCTCGCCCGAGTTGATCACGACATTGCCCAGGCCATCGGTAATGAATTCACCCTGACCAGCGAGGCTCTGCTGAGAGATGCCGTTACCCAGGGAAGTCACGGCGTTGCCGACGCCAGTACCGGCCTGGCCCGCACTGGCCACTGTGCGCTCAAGGTCAGTTCGACCATCGTTGGGTGCCGTGGTGTCGCCAGTAAGCAGGTCACCCAGGCCGCTACCATCGTTGGCACTGCCTCCTCCGAGCAGTTCCCCTGTGGCGATGACGATCCCACCGGTGCCGGTGACGCTGTTACCTGCCCCGCCCAGCAAGGTGTAACGCTGCCCGATTCGCTGACCGAGTTCGCCCAAGGTTTCGCCGCTGCGCAGCAAAAGGTTGCCAGCCTGGGCGGGCAGTACCAGCGCCTGGGCCACGCGGGTCACCTTGCCATCGGTTCCCAGCAGCACTGGGCGCAGACTCGTGCTGAGCTTGGTCGTGAGCCCACCCAGCACCTGGTCCGAGTCCTCCAGGTTGACGCTGAGGGCATCTCCGACCCGCTCTACCTTCCCGCCGAGTCCCTGGACAGTGGTGCCAAGCTTGGTGACGAGACCTGTTCTGGCGTTCAATTCCATGACGACCGGGAGGGTGGCGAGGGCTTCCACCGTGGCTCCGGTGGCCGACACCATCTGCCCCGCTTCGCCGGCACCATTGGTGATGCCTGCAGCGGTGGTGCCGAGATAGTTGTCATTGTTACTGATATCGCCAAGTCCGCTACGAACGCCGGTCGAGACATCCCCGACCACGTCCCCGCCCTCGCTGACGATGGTGCCAGCCGGCTGTGTGACGCTTGAAAGCTGAGGAACGGCCTGCTGTTGGGAGATACCTGTGCCGATATCTGTCAGGGTCTGATCGATACCGCCGGCCGTGTCGGCTGTCGCAATGCTGAGGTTTTCCAGCGAGCTGCGGGCAATACCATCGCCACCGTCTCCATCGCCGCCGCCGTCTCCATCGCCGCCGCCGTCTCCATCGCCGCCGCCGTTTCCGTCGCCGCCGCCGTTTCCATCGCCGCCGCCGTTTCCATCGCCGCCGCCGTTTCCGTCGCCGCCGCCGTTTCCATCGCCGCCGCCGTTTCCATTTCCGCCGCCGCTTCCATTGCCGCCGCCGCTTCCATTGCCGCCACCGCTTCCATCGCCGCCGCCTCCGGTAGAATCATCATCACTGGTGATCGGGTCCTGGCTATTGCTTGCCAGCGTGCGAGAGTTGCTAGAGTCGCCAGAGCAGGCGGTCAGGGTCGCCATGGCACTGGCCAGTGCGATCACAAGAAGTTTCTTTTGTAGAGTCATCGGTCGGTACCTCGCCTATGCCGCAGTAGTGCTTATTGGGGTCATCGGGTTGGCGCTTTTTACAAGCGTCACATCCTGTTGTTGTTATGGTTTAGATTAGATGCTTCTTACGGCATAGTTCCTTTTTACTAAGCTTTTGTGGGTTTTAATTGGTATTAATGCATTAAGAAATGTAAGTAATTGGTGAGCTAGTGTTTTGGTTAAAGTTGCGCTGACGCTTAACAGGTACACCCCTGCACTCGCGTGTTAGTCTTTTGGAGTAGACAAGGGGGAAGGCTATGTCCGCATGGCGAATTGGATGGTTACTGATATCCGTGGCACTTGTTGCCTGTGACGACGACGGCAAGTCGTCTGGCGTCAATGTGGCCTCCGAGCAGGAGCGCGCCACTGAGGCACGCCAGCCCATGGCGGCAAGGGAATTGCCACAAGAGTCTCCTCCCCAGGAGGCTGAGGACGCATCTCCCATTGATGAGCGTCTTGCCGAGCCGGTGGCCGTTGCCTTGGACAGTCAGCTAGGGCCTGACCGGCGCATGTACGTCACGGCCACAACGAATCTGCCGGCGGGTACGCGGGTTCAGCTTCGGGTGGTGCGGGAGGCCAGCAACGTTCGTTGGCAGTCACGCACCCAGGTGACCGATGGCGCTGTCAGCGCCGGGCCGTATGGGCCTGGCAGCGGTCTGCCGGACGGGTACTATCGAATTGAATTCGCGACGGCGCCTGCGGACGTTCAGCCAGCGGCGGTAAAGGCCAGCATTGGCGAGCGAGGCAGATATCTGTCGGGGCCGCTGGTGGTTGAATCCGAGCACGGCCTGGGCAAGCTGGTGGAGGCCAGCGAGCGGTTCCTGGTGGGGCAGGAGGTGCGACGCACCTTGGATGATGTCGAGGTCCAGCAGCAACGCTAGCCGCGAGGGCCAGTCAGTGCCTGTGTGCCGAGAGCCGCTAGAAGGCCGTGGCAAATGATGGGGAATGAGAAGATCTGGCGCAGAAGAGTGTTGAAGGCGGAATACGCTAAATAGGCGTTGAGCGTTGTCGTGTGGGCGGCGGCAAGGGCAGCTCCGTTGCCGCTCGCCCTTTGGTTGATCACGCCGAGCTGTCGTTTCTCCACACGGCGACGAGCTTCGCCTTGAGGCGCATGCCGCTGTGATAAGGGGTGGTCGCTGTTTGTCCTTGGCGCTGGAAGGTCAGTTGACCATTGGCGTCCTGAGCCACACGGCGTATATAGAGCTGCTGTTCTTCCGCGATCAAGTAAAGGCCTGGCTGGCGAAAGATATCCGTCGGGGCGACGGCTGCCAGGTCCAGGGGGCCTAGAAAGTCGAAGTGTTCCTGTGGGGCCGGTGTCACGAGATGGCAGTCGCCGTCCCAGCGCTGGTCGGGAATCAGCTCCAGCGGAAGGTCGATACCCTTGTGTGCCACTTCCTGCCAAGGCAGTGGTAGTGATGACCGTAGATAGAGAGGAGAGGGGCGGCTTGGCTCACCCTCCAGCAGGTGGCTGAGCGGGCAGTTGAGCGCCTGGGACAATGCCACGAGGCGCTCATGTCCAATTTGCTTGATCGTGCCGGACTCCCAATAGGAAATGGTAACGTCCGAGACCCCCACCTGGCGTGCCAGTGCTGCCTTGTTCAGGCCGGCTGCCATTCGTAAAGACTTGATGCGCGGACCCAGCGCGTCCATGGAACCACCCTGTCGACACAATAAGAGAACTTAGAATACTCATTCATAAGGTCTCCATATGCAATATCAGGAGTCAACGATATACCTAGGGTGCTGGGATAACTACCAGTCAATAGAGGTATTTGCCCAGTCGTAGAAGCCTCCACTATCATCGGGGCCATGCTGTTCCACTACCTGAAGGATAGCGTCGGCAACGAACTCGGGACTGAACAGCTTGCCTTCAGGTACTCGTGCCTGGAACGGGCGAGAGAGCTCGGTGTCGGTCGTGCCTGGATGAAAGCTCAGCACGCAAGACTGTGGATTTAAACGCTTGAGTTCGATGGCTGCCGTCTTCATCAGCATATTGTGGGCGGCCTTGCTGGCCCGGTATCCGTACCAGCCGCCCAGGCCGTTGTCGCCGATCGACCCGACGCGAGCGGAAAGGCTGAGAAAGGTCGCAGGGTGCTGGCCTTTGAAATGCGGGAGCAGCGTCTTTAAAAGCAGGGCGGGCGTAATGGCGTTGATCTGGTAGAGAGCGAGCAGGGCGGCTTCGTCAAGCTCCTCAAGGCGTTTCTCGGGCTGGACGCCGCGAGCATCATCGTGCAGCAGGCCGACGGCATTGACCACCAGATGAACCGCGCCTGCCTGCTCATGCAGTGCCTGGGACAGCGCCTCTCGGCCATCTGCCGCGGTGATATCGGCGGCGATGGGCTCGTGCCGGGGATCCAGCTGATCCGTGGGTCGACGACTGACACTGATAAGCCGACCGAGACGCGGATCGGTCAGCAACCGCTCCAGCACCGCACGACCAATGCCACCGCCACTGCCCACGACGATGGCACAGTAGTCCTCGGGTAACCTGGGGGATGACTGCGACATGATCTCACTCCTCTGTTGTTGCGTTTGTATGTGGCGGCCGTTCGTGACGTTCGTTATGTCGTTCCGTTGGTTTCGCTGTTCCGTCGCTCCGTTGTGCGAGCCACCGCGCGTGCTCTGGGTTGACTCGACGTCAGGCTGGGCCTGCCATGCGCTCTGCATAGAGTGGGGCGATGGTCAGCGGCGCTGGCCCCTGCGCAATTGCGTCCACGGTGCGTATAATGCGCCCACGCTACCAGCTTGGCTTCAACCTATTCAGGATGCAGGACGTTATGACTGTTCGCACGCGTATCGCCCCGTCGCCCACGGGGGACCCTCACGTAGGTACTGCCTACATTGCCTTGTTCAACCTGTGCTTTGCTCGCCAGCACGGCGGAGAGTTCATCCTGCGTATCGAAGATACGGATCGAGTCCGCTCTACCGCGGAGTCGGAGCAGATGATTCTCGACTCGCTGCGCTGGCTCGGCCTCGACTGGGATGAAGGTCCTGATGTGGGCGGTCCCCATGGACCCTACCGCCAGAGCGAACGTGGTGAGATCTATGCCCAGCACGCGCAGACGTTGCTGGATGCCGGACATGCTTTCAAGTGCTATCGCACCAGCGAAGAGCTGGATGAACTGCGTGAAGCGCGCAAGGCCGAGGGGCTGCATCTTGCCCTGAAGCCTGCTGATCTGGCGTTGGAGCCGGAAGAGCAGGCACGCCGTGAGCGTGAGGGCATGCCTTACGTGGTGCGCATGAACGTACCCGCCAGTGGCCCCTGTGTGGTGCAGGACATGTTGCGCGGTGAGATCGAAGTGGACTGGGCGCAAGTAGATGCGCAGATCCTGCTCAAGTCGGACGGTATGCCGACGTACCACCTGGCCAACGTGGTCGACGATCACCTGATGGGCATCACGCATGTGCTGCGCGGTGAGGAGTGGATCAACTCGGCACCCAAGCACCAGCTCCTGTATAAGTACTTTGGTTGGGAGATGCCGTCTCTCTGTCATATGCCGCTGCTGCGTAACCCTGACAAGTCCAAGCTGTCGAAGCGCAAGAATCCGACGTCCATCAATTACTACCGTCGCATGGGCTTCCTGCCCCAGGCAGTGACCAACTACCTTGGTCGCATGGGTTGGTCCATGCCTGACGACCGGGAGAAGTTCTCGCTGTCCGAGATGATGGAGCACTTCGATATTCAGCGTGTGTCGCTTGGCGGGCCGGTATTCGACCTTGAAAAGCTGACCTGGCTCAACGGTGTCTACCTGCGTGAAGACCTGGATGATCGTGGCTTTCTCGAAGCGCTGATGAAATGGGCCTTCAACGAAGAGTACGTGTCCGAGATTCTCCCTCAGGTGCGCACACGCGTGGATACCCTGTCGGATGTCGCGCCCTTGGCGGGCCATTTTTTCTCCGGACTGCCGAATATCAGTGAAGCAAGCTTCAGCGATATCAAGCTCGAGCGGGAAGACCTGCTCAAGCTGCTGCAGTTCCTGGTGTGGCGTTTCGAGAATGTGACCCGTTGGGACAAGGCGTCGCTGCTGGAGGAGGTCAAGCTCCTGGGGGCTCACTTTGATCTCAAGATGAAGGCACTGTTGGCTCCCGTGTTCATCGCGATCACCGGCTCTTCGTCCAGCACCTCCGTCATGGATGCCATGGCGATCATTGGCTCCGACATGACCCGAGCCCGCTTGCGCCATGCCATTGGTGTTCTGGGCGGCGTGTCGAAGAAGCAGGCCAAGCGTTTCGAGAAAGAGTACCGCGAGCTGCCGGCGGAATAGCCGTGAGCTGCCGGTAAGCTAGCACCGCCGCCTGTAAGGGGCGGTGGCAACAGGCTGAAGAGCGCTAGCAAGAGAGGGCGCCAGCGCAACGTCGCTGGCGCCCTCTTTACTTTGAGTCCTTGATGTCGGCAGTGGCCGAGTCTCCGTGAGCAGCCAGCGGCGTCGACAGGACGGCCACAGGCGCTCGGGCCTTCAAATTTCTGCCAGGATGGCTTGACCGAAACAAGTGGAATCAGTACTATACGCATCGTCTTAACGAGACGGGGCCTTAGCTCAGCTGGGAGAGCGCGACACTGGCAGTGTCGAGGTCAGCGGTTCGATCCCGCTAGGCTCCACCATCCTCGTTTCAGGCTGCGTCCCATTCGTCTAGTGGTCTAGGACACCGCCCTTTCACGGCGGGAACAGGGGTTCGAACCCCCTATGGGACGCCACTCTTCTTTTGATGCCGCTTATCTATATGCCTTGTCACTTGGCTTAATGCAAAAGCATTAGGCTGAGGGTTTCTTGGTCTGCGTAGCATTCTGCCTAGCTACATCTGTCAACAGATGTTGATGCCAAATTGGCCTGTGGATTATTGCCATTTGTTGTCATTGTCGGCTTGACAGCAAAGGGTGTTTGTCCACCACCACTGCTCAACCTGCCCCGGTCAGCTCTCGCTTCGGGGATAGTGCCCGTGGTTACGCGTTTTTTATTTTTTTCCTTGTATTTCAACAGCTTACTTAAGGTCAAAAATTGACCAATTTAAGGTCGAGGCCCATTTCATGGCGATTGAGGGGCGGTTTCGATAGGTTGTGAACAGGGTTATCCACAGAAAGTGTGGAAAACGAGAGCCTGGGGGTATCAGGGGGAGGAGGTTGGCTTTCCAGATGGAGTCGCGAGAGGGCAGGCTGGGGGCAGCGTGATGTTGCTGCCCCTGCTGGTATGTGAAAAGTCAGTCTTTGCGATCCGTGGCCTTAAGGCGTCTCAGTAGGGACGACGTGTCCCAGCGTCCACCGCCCAGGGCCTGGACCTCTGCGTAGAATTGATCGACAAGAGCAGTGACGGGCAGTCGTGCATCGAGTTGGCGCGCCTGGCTCAGGCAGATGTCGAGATCCTTGCGCATCCAGTCCACCGCGAAGCCGTGATCGTATTCATCCTTGATCATCGTGTCGTGCCGGTTTTCCATTTGCCAGGAGCCGGCGGCCCCCTGGCTGATGACCTCGATCACCCGGTGTTGGTCGAGGCCAGCCTTTTCTGCAAAGTGCATGCCCTCGGCGAGGCCCTGGACAAGGCCGGCAATGCAGATCTGGTTGACCATCTTGGTCAACTGGCCGGCGCCAATGTCGCCCATGCGCGTCACGGCTCTTCCATAGTGAAGCAGGGTGGGGCGGGCACGTTCGAAGCTGTCTTCCTGTGCGCCGCACATGATGGTCAATGCACCCTTCTCGGCCCCTTGCTGGCCGCCGGAGACGGGGGCGTCAATGAAGCCCACCTCACGCTCTGCGCAGGCCTTGCCGAGCTCTTCGGCGAGGCTGGACGAGGCGGTGGTGTGGTCGACCAGCAGTGCTCCTGCTGCCAGTCCTTGCAGGGCGCCATCGGCGCCGGTGACCACGTCGCGGACATCGTTGTCATTGCCGACACAGACCAGTACCAGATCCGCCCCCTTGGCGGCTTCTGCCGGGGTCGGGTGGTGACTGCCGCCGAACTGCTCGGTCCATTGCTGGGCCTTTGCCGAGGTGCGGTTGTAGACGCGCACATCCAGCCCTGCCTGGGCAAGGTGTCCGGCCATGGGGTATCCCATGACGCCAAGGCCGATAAAAGCGACCGTGGAAATCTGCTGGCTCATCAAGAGGCTCCTTCGTCATTTTGTGGCTGTTGGATAAGGCGTGAAGGGTCAGCATAGCGCTTGTGGTGCCGCTGATTCATCCTTGAACCCTATTAACGACAAGGGCCGCCCTGGTGGGCGGCCCTTGCTGATGCTCAGTGTCGAAGCGATGACGCTTACTTCGTCGGGTAGTCGCGTTGGGTGTGGCCAGTGTAGAGCTGGCGAGGACGGCTGATCTTGTAGCTGTCGCTGAGCATTTCGTGCCAGTGGGAAATCCAGCCAATGGTACGGGACACGGCGAAGATGACCGTGAACATGTTGGTCGGGATGCCCATCGCCTTGAGGATGATGCCAGAGTAGAAGTCGACGTTCGGGTAGAGCTGGCGCTCCACGAAGTATTCGTCTTCCAGGGCAATCTGCTCCAGACGCTTGGCGATCTTGAGCTGGGGGTCGTCTGCCTTGCCGAGTTCCGCCAGGACTTCGTCGCAGGTCTCTTTCATGACCTTGGCGCGGGGATCGAAGTTGCGGTAGACGCGGTGGCCAAAGCCCATCAGCTTGAACGGATCTTCCTTGTCCTTGGCCTTGTCGATGAAGCGCTGAATGTTCTCTTCGGAATCGTCACCGATTTCGTCGAGCATGTTCAGGACCGCTTCATTTGCGCCGCCATGGGCGGGGCCCCACAGGGCGGCGATGCCGGCGCTGATGCAGGCGAACGGGTTGGCGCCGGTGGAGCCTGCCAGGCGTACCGTCGACGTCGAGGCGTTCTGCTCGTGGTCGGCGTGCAGCATGAAGATACGATCCATCGCCTTGGCGTAGACCGGGTTGATCTCGTAGGGCTCGCACGGATTGCTGAACATCATGTAGAGGAAGTTCTCTGCGTAGTTCAGATCGTTGCGCGGATAGTTGAACGGTTGACCGATGTTGTACTTGTAAGACATGGCCGCGATGGTGGGCATCTTGGCGATCAGGCGGATGGCGCTGATCTCGCGGTCCTGGGTCTGAGTGATGTCCAGGTGGTCGTGGTAGAACGCCGCCAGGCCGCCGACCACGCCACACAGAATCGACATCGGGTGGGCGTCGCGGCGGAAGCCCTTGAAGAAGTTCGCGATCTGCTCGTGCACCATGGTGTGGTTGCGCACACGATGCTCGAAATCCTTGTACTGCTCGTCGTTGGGCAGTTCACCGAACAGCAGGGTGTAGCAGAGCTCGACGAAGTTGGAGTTCTTGGCCAGCTGCTCGATCGGGTAGCCGCGATGCAGCAAAACGCCTTTCTCGCCATCGATGTAAGTGATGCCGGATTCGCAGGAGGCGGTGGCCAGGAAGCCAGGGTCGAAGGTAAAGAGGCCTTCTGCACCGAGGCCGCGGACGTCGATGACGTCTGGGCCCAGAGTGCCCGAGTGAATGGGAAGTTCGACAGGGTTCTCCAGACCATCCACCGTCAGGGTCGCTTTTCTGTCAGCCATGTCTGGCCTCCTTCGTGTTCGATATGGAGCGATACGTAGTTATTTCTCACTAACGTGCCGACGAATAGGGGGTCGCCCGGCAAAAAAGGTTCGCCCACTATAGAAGCGTTCAGGATATTGTCAATTCTCCCATCGAAACCTTGCTGTTGTACTATGCTCAATTAGCAGTACAGTGTTTGTATAGTATTTGATGCTTTGCATCAAAAATGGGCGTTTTGCGGCGCAGCATCTTGACGAGGTGGCGTTTCTATGCAGCTTTGCTGCATTTTGCTTCGAAGCAGCGAGCAAATTGTGACGCGATGCCATTTGTCATGGTGGGGGCATGTCCCTATAATTCAGGCCGCGACTGGCAGGAACAGGAGGTCGTGTCCAACTTGTCGAGGGTTGGTTCACGACAGCGCCCTTCCCAAAACCACCGCCCGCTCGGGCCTCTGGCCCGTCTGTCGTAGAGTGGGCCAAGAGAGTGTGTAGAGAGCCGTGAATAGCAAACGACCCGTAAATCTGGATCTGTCCACGATCCACTTCCCCCTTCCCGCCTTGACGTCGATTACCCACCGGATCACCGGCGTCATCCTCTTTGTCGGATTGATCTTCGGCTTCTGGGCGCTGGACGCTTCGTTGTCTTCCCCCGCCGGTTTCGAAGCCGTGCGTGACGCGCTGGCGCACAACTTCTTCGCCAAGCTGGTGGCATGGGGCCTGTTGTCCGCCCTGGCGTTCCACTTCGTCGCTGGCTGCAAGCACTTCATCATGGACGCCAACATCGGCGTATCTCTTGAAGGCGCAGTGAAGAAGGCTCAGATCACTATCGTGGCGAGCGTTGTTCTGATCATTCTGGCAGGAGTCTGGGTATGGTAACCAACATCACGAGCTTCAGCCGCAGCGGTCTGTCAGACTGGATCATCCAGCGTGCCAGTGCGGTGGTCATGGCCCTTTATACGGTGTTCCTGGTGGTCTACCTGCTGGCTCACCCGCAGCTCGACTACGCCACCTGGAGCGGTCTGTTCGAACAGACCTGGATGCGTATCTTTTCGCTGTTGGCCTTTGTGTCTCTCGCCGCCCATGCCTGGGTGGGTCTGTGGACCGTGACCACCGACTACATCAAGCCGACCGGCATTCGTGTCGGCGCCCAGTCCGTCATCATCATTGCCATCTTCGTGTTCCTGGTCTGGGGCATCCAAGTGCTGTGGGGAGCCTGATTACATGTCAACCATGCGTAGTTTGACCTTTGACGCCATCATCATCGGTGGCGGTGGTGCTGGCCTGCGTGCCGCACTGGAGCTGGCCAAGTCCGGCAAGAAGACCGCGGTGCTGTCCAAGGTCTTTCCGACCCGTTCGCACACCGTGTCCGCCCAGGGGGGTATCACCTGTGCCATCGCTTCTGCCGATCCCAATGACGATTGGCGCTGGCACATGTATGACACCGTCAAGGGGGGTGACTACATCACCGACCAGGACGCCGCGGAGTACATGTGTTCCGAAGGGCCGAAGGCGGTGTTCGAGCTTGAGCACATGGGCCTGCCGTTCTCCCGTTTTGACAACGGTCGTATCTACCAGCGCCCGTTTGGCGGTCAGTCCAAGAACTTCGGCGAGGGTGGCCAGGCAGCACGTACCTGTGCCGCTGCCGACCGTACTGGACACGCTCTGCTGCACACGCTGTATCAGAACAATCTGAAAAACAACACCACCTTCCTCAACGAGTGGTACGCCGTCGATCTGGTGAAGAACGCCAACGGCGACGTGGTGGGTTGTATCGCCATGGACATCGAGACGGGCGAAGTGGTGCACGTCAAGTCCAAGGCGACCGTTCTGGCCACCGGTGGTTCCGGCCGTATCTATGCCTCCACTACCAATGCCCTGATCAATACCGGCGACGGTATCGGCATGGCCCTGCGTGCCGGCGTGCCGATGCAGGACATGGAAATGTGGCAGTTCCACCCGACCGGCATCCACGGCGCAGGCGTGCTGGTGACCGAAGGGTGTCGCGGTGAGGGTGGCTACCTGGTGAACAAGGACGGCGAGCGCTTCATGGAGCGTTACGCCCCGAACGCCAAGGACCTGGCCGGCCGTGACGTGGTCGCTCGCTCCATGGTCATGGAGATTCTGGAAGGACGTGGCTGTGGCGAAAACGGCGATCACGTCTTCCTCAAGCTGGACCATCTGGGCGAAGAAGTGCTGTCCAAGCGCCTTCCCGGGATCGTCGAGCTGGCCAAGACCTTCGCCCATGTGGACCCGGCCAAGGAGCCGATTCCGGTGGTGCCGACGTGTCACTACATGATGGGCGGCATCGCGACCAACGTGCACGGTCAGGCGATTGCTCAGGATGCTGATGGCAATGACCAGATCATCAACGGTCTGTATGCCTGTGGCGAAGCTGCCTGCGTTTCTGTCCACGGCGCCAACCGTCTGGGCGGCAACTCGCTGCTGGACCTGGTGGTCTTCGGGCGTGCCGCGGGCATGTACATCGAGAGTGCTCTGAACGAAGGTATCGAATACCTGGATGCCCGTGACTCCGACATCGAGACGGCGATGAAGCGCATCACTCGCTGGAACGAGTCCGAGGGCGGTGAGAGCGTGCCTGAGCTCAAGCGCGAGTTGCAGAGCATCATGCAGAACTCCTTCGGCGTCTTCCGCGAAGAGAAGAACATGGTCGAGGGTGTGGAGAAACTGGCGGAGCTGCGCGGCCGTATTGCCAACGCTCACCTGGCGGACAAGTCGCACGCGTTCAATACCGCACGTGTCGAGGCGCTGGAGCTGGACAACTTGATGGAAGTGGCTGAAGCCACCGCCATCGCTGCCCTGGAGCGTAAGGAAAGCCGCGGCGCACACTCGCGTTACGACTATCCGGATCGCGACGACGCCAACTGGCTCAAGCATTCCATGTTCTTCCCCGGCGACAAGCGCGTCGGTCAGCGCGACGTCAACTTTGCGCCGAAGACCATGGATAAGTTCGAGCCGAAAATCCGCACCTACTAAGGGGGAGTCAGCATGTCAAAGCTTCAGGTATCCCTGTACCGCTACAATCCGGAAACCGACTCCGCACCCTACATGCAGGAGTTCGAGGTCGACACCCAGGGTCGTGACCTGATGGTGTTGAACCTGCTCGAGCTGATCAAGGAAGACGACAGCTCTGTCGCCTTCCGTCGCAGCTGCCGTGAAGGCGTCTGCGGCAGCGACGGCATGAACATGAACGGCAAGAACGGCCTGGCCTGCATCACGCCGCTGTCTGAAGTGGTCAAGAACAACAAGCTGGTACTGCGCCCGCTGCCTGGGCTGCCGGTCATTCGTGACCTGGTGGTCGATATGGCGCTGTTCTACAAGCAGTACGAGAAGATTCAGCCGTACCTCCAGAACGATACGCCGGCGCCGGCGATCGAGCGTCTGCAGGCCCCCGAAGAGCGCGACAAGCTCGACGGTCTCTACGAGTGCATCCTGTGCGCCTGCTGCTCGACCTCCTGCCCGTCGTTCTGGTGGAACCCGGAGAAGTTCGTTGGTCCTGCGGGTCTGCTGCAGTCCTACCGCTTCCTGGCTGACTCGCGCGATACGGCCACCCAGCAGCGTCTGTCCGAGCTCGAGGACCCGTTCTCCGTGTTCCGCTGCCGCGGCATCATGAACTGTGTGGCGGTGTGCCCTAAAGGGCTTAACCCCACTCGGGCGATCGGCAAGATCCGCGAGATGTTGCTCGCGAATGCCACTTAAAACGTGGCGCCGGGCTTGTTATCATGTCCCGGTTCGCGGGCGCGACACGATGTCGCGCCCGCGGATGACAGCGTCAAGAGCCGGTGCCATGGGCACCGGCTTTTGAGCATGAAGCAAGACCGCAAGGCAGAGAGACCGACGGCCGACAGGTCGCGGCAGAACCACCAGGGCGCTCGCTGATAGTCAGTGCCATGGGTGATGAAGGGCAGGGCATCGCGCTAGATGTCCTGTGACAGCACGCCCGCGGTACGGATTAGCATCGAGCCCACTACCACCCCATCAGTGCAGGGTGACCGAGAGATGCAACAAGGCATAATGGAGTTGATGTGGCGCTCCTCTCACGTGACGGGCAGCAACGTCCACTACGTGGAAGCGCTCTACGAGCAGTACCTCGACGACCCCAGCGCCGTCCCCGATGAATGGCGCGACTACTTCGACGAGTTGTCCCGCCAGGAAGGCGCCCCGTCCGACGAGACCCCCCTCTCACCGATCCGTGATCAGTTCTATCAGCTGGGCCGCGAGCGCCGCACCGCGGTAGCCAGCGCAGCGACTGCCGACAGCGAAGAAAGCCGCAAGCAGGTCAAGGTCCTGCAGCTGATCAACGCCTACCGATTCCGTGGTCACCAGAAGGCCGACATCGACCCCTTGGGGCTGCGCGATGCCAAGCCGGTGCCGGATCTGGATCTTGCGTTCCACCAGCTGTCGAAGGCCGACCTCGACACCGAGTTCCAGACCGGGTCCTTCTTCCTGGGCAAGGAGCAGGCAACGCTCAAGGAAATCGTCGATGCCTTGGATCGCACCTATTGCCGCGCGATCGGCTGCGAGTTCATGCACATCGTCGATACGGAAGAGAAGCGCTGGCTGCAGCAGCGTTTCGAGTCCGTGCGCTCTGCGCCCGACTTTGGTGATGACCGCCGCAAGCAGCTCTTTGAGCGTCTGACAGCCGCCGAAGGTCTGGAGAGCTACCTGGCCTCCAAGTACCCCGGCACCAAGCGCTTCGGCCTCGAGGGTGGCGAGACCTTCATCCCGATGATGGACGAACTGATCCAGCGCGCCGGAAGCTACGGCACCAAGGAAGTCGTCATCGGCATGGCCCACCGTGGCCGCCTGAACGTGCTGGTCAATATTCTCGGCAAGAACCCGGGTGAGCTGATCGACGAGTTCGACGGCAAGAAGCTGATCGAACGCGGCTCCGGCGACGTCAAGTACCACCAGGGCTTCAGCTCCAACGTGATGACGCCTGGTGGCGAAGTTCACCTGGCGATGTCCTTCAACCCCTCGCACCTCGAGATCGTGGCGCCAGTGGTGGAAGGCTCCGTGCGTGCTCGCCAGGATCGTCGTGATGACCTGGACGGTGGCAAGGTGCTGCCGATCAACGTTCACGGTGACGCGGCCTTCGCTGGCCAGGGTGTGGTGATGGAGACATTCCAGATGTCCCAGACCCGCGCCTACAAGACTGGCGGCACGGTGCATATCGTCATCAACAACCAGGTGGGCTTCACCACGTCCCACCCGGAAGATGCACGCTCCACCGAGTACTGCACCGATATCGCCAAGATGGTGCAGGCCCCGATCCTGCACGTGAACGGTGACGATCCCGACGCGGTGCTCCACGTGACCCAGGTGGCACTGGACTATCGTCAGCAGTTCAAGAAGGACGTGGTCATCGACCTGGTCTGCTACCGTCGTCGCGGGCACAACGAAGCGGATGAGCCCTCCGGCACTCAGCCGATGATGTACCAGAAGATCAAGGATCATCCGTCTTCTCGTGCCCTCTATGCCGACCGTCTGGTGAAGCAGGGCGTGCTGTCCGAAGACGACGCCAAGGCCGTGGTCGAGAAGTACCGCGATGATCTGGTCGCCGGCAATCACGTGGCCAATGCGCTGGTGCAGGAACCCAACACCTCGCTGTTTGTCGACTGGAAGCCGTACCTGGGTCATGAGTGGACCGGGCACGCCGATACCAGCTTCGACATGAAGCGACTGAAGCAGCTCGCCGCCAAGATGTGCGAGATTCCGGACGGTGTGAAGGTGCAGCGTCAGGTCGCCAAGATCTACGAAGATCGCCGCAAGATGCAGGGCGGTGGCATGGCCATGAACTGGGGCTTTGCCGAGACTCTGGCCTACGCGACGCTGCTGGATCAGGGCCATCCGATCCGTCTGACCGGTCAGGACGTGGGGCGTGGCACCTTCTCTCACCGTCACGCGGTGATTCACAACCAGAAGGATGGCTCCACCCATGTGCCGCTTCAGCACATGGCAGACGGTCAGCCGCGCTTCACCATTCACGACTCCTTCCTCTCCGAGGAAGCGGTGCTGGCCTTCGAGTATGGCTACTCGACGACCATGCCGAATGCGCTGGTCATCTGGGAAGCTCAGTTCGGTGACTTCTTCAACGGTGCCCAGGTCGTGGTCGACCAGTTCATCTCCTCTGGCGAGACCAAGTGGGGACGTCTGTGTGGCCTGACCATGCTGCTGCCTCACGGCTTTGAAGGGCAGGGGCCTGAGCACTCGTCAGCACGTCTCGAGCGCTTCTTGCAGCTGTGTGCCGAGCACAACATGCAGGTCTGTGTCCCGACCACGCCGGCCCAGATCTTCCACCTGCTGCGTCGCCAGGTGATTCGCCCGCTGCGCAAGCCGCTGGTGGTGATGTCGCCGAAGAGCCTGCTGCGCCACAAGGAAGCGACCTCGAGCCTGGAAGAACTGGCCGAAGGCAGCTTCAACATGGTGCTGCCGGATCAGGGGCAGCGTGATGCCGACAAGGTCGAGCGGATCATCATGTGTGCCGGCAAGGTCTACTACGACCTGGCCAACTGGCGCGAGGAGAACCTGCGCGACGACGTGGCGATTGTTCGCGTCGAGCAGCTCTACCCCTTCCCCAAGGAAGAGCTGATCGAAACGCTCAAGGAGTACTCCAACGTCACCGATATCGTCTGGTGTCAGGAAGAGCCCCTCAACCAGGGTGCCTGGTACTCCATGCAGCACAACCTGCGTGTCGTTGCCGACTCGCTTAAGGACGGTCTGGGCTCCCAGCTGAAGTTTGCTGGACGGCCGGCGTCAGCGGCACCCGCGGCGGGCTACATGTCCGTACATACCGAACAGCAGCGCCAACTGGTGGAAGACGCCTTCAATCTCTAAGGCGACCATCGGGAAGAGAGAGAACATTAAGGATACGACATGGCTACCGAGATCAAGGCACCATCCTTTCCGGAATCCGTTGCCGAGGGCACCGTGGGCACCTGGCACAAGAAGCCCGGTGACAGCGTCGAGCGTGACGAGCTGATCGTCGAGATCGAGACCGACAAGGTCGTGCTCGAGGTTGTGGCGGTGGAAGCTGGCACCCTGTCCGAAGTGCTGGTGGAAGAAGGCGACACGGTAGAGTCCGAGCAAGTGCTGGGCCGCATCGGTGAAGGCGGCGGCAGCGCCGAGCAGAAGTCAGAGGCCAAGCCGGCTGAAAAGGGCGACGCGCAAGAAGCTCCCAAGGGCGGTGGTGAGAAGCGTGACGTCAAGGCGCCGAGCTTCCCTGAATCTGTTCAGGAAGGCACCGTAGCGAGCTGGACCAAGAAGGTCGGTGAAGCGGTCAAGCGCGATGAAGTGCTGGCCGAGATCGAGACTGACAAGGTCGTGCTGGAAGTGGTCGCACCGGAAGATGGCGCGCTCGCCGAGATCAAGGTCGAGGAAGGCGGCACCGTCGAGTCGGAAGCCGTGCTGGCGATCTTCGAAGTCGGCGCTGGTGGTGCCGCTCCGACCGCTGACAAGCAGGCTCCGAAGGCCAGTGCCGATGACGGTGGCAGCGACGAGCAGGTGGGCGACAAGATCGTGGCACCGGCGGCGCGCAAGCTGATCGCCGAGCACGACCTTGATGTCAGCGCGATCACGGGTACCGGCAAGGACGGTCGCGTGCTCAAGGAAGACGTGCTCAAGGCGGTCAAGGAAGGCAGTGCCAAGAAGGCAGCGCCGGCCAAGAAGGCCGCCGCCAGTGCGGCAGCACCTGCCGTCGAGGGCGAGCGCCCTGAGAAGCGCGTGCCGATGACGCGCCTGCGCAAGACCATTGCCAAGCGTCTGGTCCAGGCCCAGCAGACCGCTGCCATGCTGACCACCTACAACGAGGTGGACATGGGTGCGGTGATGGAGCTGCGCTCGCAGTACAAGGACACCTTCCTGAAGGCCCACGACGTCAAGCTTGGCTTCATGGGCTTCTTCGTCAAGGCGGCCTCCGAGGCGCTCAAGCGCTTCCCGGACGTCAATGCGTCCATCGACGGCGATGACATCGTCTACCACGGCTACCAGGATATCGGCGTGGCCGTATCCACCGATCGTGGACTGGTGGTGCCGGTGCTGCGTGACACCGACAGCATGAAGATCGCCGACGTCGAGAAAGGCATTGTCGACTTCGGCAAGCGTGGTCGTGAAGGCAAGCTGGGCATTGAAGACATGCAGGGCGGCACCTTCACCATCACCAACGGCGGCATCTTCGGCTCGCTCATGTCCACGCCGATCCTGAATCCCCCGCAGACCGCGATCCTCGGTATGCACAAGATTCAGGAGCGCCCGATGGCGGTCAACGGCAAGGTTGAGATTCGCCCGATGATGTACCTCGCGCTGTCTTATGACCACCGTATGATCGATGGCAAGGACGCGGTGCAGTTCCTGGTCACCATCAAGGAGCTGCTCGAGGATCCGGCGCGTCTGCTGCTGGAAATCTGACCTGATTGGCAGTGACAGGGATTTATTGCAGAGCCTCTGCACACAGAACGAACAGGAGCCAACATGGCCGACAAGTATGATGTGATCGTCATTGGCGCGGGCCCGGGGGGCTACGTGGCCGCCATCCGTGCTGCCCAGCTGGGTCTGAAGACTGCCTGCGTCGAGAAGTGGATCGGCAAGGAAGGCAAGGTAGTGCACGGCGGTACCTGCCTGAACGTGGGCTGTATTCCGTCCAAGGCGCTGCTCGAGGCGTCACACAAGTACGTCGAAGCCAAGCACGACTTCGACGACATGGGTATCCAGGCGGGCGACGTCACCATGGACGTGTCCAAGATGATGGCCCGCAAGGACAAGATCGTTAAGCAGCTGACCGGCGGTATCTCCGGACTGTTCAAGGCCAATGGCGTGACTGCCATCGAAGGGACCGGCAAGGTCGTGGCCAAGAACAAGGTCGAGGTCACTGACAAGGACGGCGGCACCAGCACCGTCGAAGCGGATAACATCGTGATCGCCGCTGGCTCCGTGCCGGTAGAGATTCCGCCGACACCGCTGACCGAAGGCCTGATCGTCGACTCCACCGGCGCGCTCGAATTCCAGGACGTGCCCAAGCGTCTTGGCGTGATCGGTGCCGGCGTCATTGGCCTCGAGCTCGGTAGCGTATGGAGCCGTCTGGGTTCCGACGTGACCGTGCTGGAAGCGCTCGACAGCTTCCTGCCCATGGTCGACTCCGCCATCGGCAAGGAAACCCAGAAACTGCTCAAGAAGCAGGGCCTGGATATCAAGCTGAATGCTCGCGTGACCGGCTCCGAGGTCAAGGGCGAGGAAGTGGTCGTCAAGTACGAAGACAATGAAGGCGAGAAGGAACTGACCTTCGACAAGCTGATTGTCTGCGTCGGCCGTCGTCCTTACACCAAGGGCGTGGTCGCTGATGGCCTGGGCGTCGAGCTGGATCAGCGTGGTTTCATTCACGTCGACGATCAGTGCCGCACCAGCGTGCCGGGCGTTTTCGCCATCGGCGACTGCGTGCGTGGCCCGATGCTGGCCCACAAGGCCTCTGAAGAGGGCGTGATGGTGGCTGACGTCATCGCTGGCCATAAGGCCCAGATGAACTATGACGCCATCCCCAGCGTGATCTACACCCACCCCGAGGTGGCGTGGGTCGGCATGAACGAGCAGGACGCCAAGGCGGCTGGCATCAAGGTCAAGACCGGCAGCTTCCCGTTTGCGGCAAGCGGTCGTGCCATGGCCAACAACGCCACCGACGGTCAGGCCAAGATCATCGCCGATGCGGAAACCGATCGCGTGCTGGGCATGCATATCGTCGGCCAGCATGCCGGTGAGCTGATCGCCCAGGGTGTGATCGCCATGGAATTCGGCTCCAGTGCCGAGGACCTGGCGTTGACCTGCTACGCGCACCCGAGTCTGTCCGAGGCGGTTCACGAAGCCGCACTGGCAGTGGAAGGCCATGCCATCCACGTCGCCAACCGCAAGAAGCGCTAGCAAGACAACAAGCGTCCGGCGCACTCCGGCAAGCCTGTGCAGCTCTGGCAGGCTTGCCGGCGCTTGTTGCCGACGCATCGCCGCCGACCATGTATCGGTGGCGGTCGGTGGCGTCCCACACGACTGATCCTGCGGGGCAGGGTGGGGCGCCGTTCGAGTCACATGCAACCAATGGCATGAATCGATGAACCTTCACGAGTATCAAGGCAAGCAGCTGTTTGCCGACTATGGTCTGCCTGTTTCCAAGGGCTTTGCCTGCGACACCCCGGAAGAAGCCTATGAGGCGTGCAAGAAGATCGGTGGCGAGCAGTGGGTCGTCAAGGCCCAGGTGCACGCTGGCGGCCGCGGCAAGGCCGGTGGCGTCAAGCTGATCAAGAGCCCGGACGAGGCCAAGGCCTTCGCCGAGCAGTGGCTGGGCAAGAACCTGGTGACCTTCCAGACCGATGAACACGGTCAGCCGGTCGCCAAGATTCTGGTCGAGAACTGCACCGACATCGCCAACGAGCTCTACCTGGGCGCGGTGGTGGATCGTGGCACCCGCCGCGTGGTGTTCATGGCATCCACCGAAGGTGGTGTCGAGATCGAGAAGGTCGCCGAAGAGACGCCTGAGAAGATTCTCAAGGCCGAGATCGATCCGCTGGTCGGCGCGCAGCCGTACCAGGCGCGTGAACTGGCCTTCGCCCTGGGCCTCGAGGGTGCCCAGGTCAAGCAGTTCACCAAGATCTTCCTGGGCCTGTCCAAGATGTTCCACGACAAGGACCTGGCGCTGCTCGAGATCAACCCGCTGGTGATCACCGACGAAGGCAACCTGCACTGCCTCGACGCCAAGATCAACCTGGATGGCAACGCGCTGTATCGCCACCCGGACCTGCAGGAAATGCGTGACCCGTCTCAGGAAGACGAGCGCGAAGCCAACGCCGCCCAGTGGGACCTGAACTACGTGGCCCTGGAAGGCAACATTGGCTGCATGGTCAACGGCGCTGGTCTGGCCATGGGCACCATGGACATCATCAAGCTCCACGGTGGCCAACCGGCCAACTTCCTTGACGTGGGCGGCGGTGCCACCAAGGAACGTGTGGCGGAAGCCTTCAAGATCATCCTGTCCGACGACAGCGTCCAGGCGGTACTGGTCAACATCTTCGGTGGCATCGTGCGTTGCGACATGATCGCCGAAGGTATCATCGGTGCTGTCGAGCAGGTCGGCGTGAACGTGCCGGTCGTCGTGCGTCTGGAAGGTAACAACGCCGAGCTGGGTGCCGAGAAACTGGCCTCCAGCGGTCTGAACATCATCGCTGCCAAGAGCCTCACCGATGCGGCTCAGCAGGTTGTCAAGGCAGCGGAGGGCAAGTAATGAGCATCCTGATCGACAAGAACACCAAGGTCATCTGCCAGGGCTTCACTGGCGGCCAGGGGACCTTCCACTCCGAACAGGCCATCGCCTACGGCACCAAGATGGTCGGCGGTGTGACCCCGGGCAAGGGCGGCCAGGAACACCTGGGCCTGCCGGTGTTCAACACCGTCAAGGAAGCCGTCGAGCAGACCGGCGCTGAAGCCAGCGTGATCTACGTGCCCGCTCCCTTCTGCAAGGATTCCATCCTGGAAGCGGCCAACGCCGGCATCAAGCTGATCGTGTGCATCACCGAAGGTATCCCGACCCTCGACATGCTGGACGTCAAGGTCAAGTGCGATGAGCTGGGCGTGCGTCTGATCGGTCCGAACTGCCCGGGTGTCATCACTCCTGGCGAGACCAAGATCGGCATCATGCCGGGCCACATCCACAAGCCTGGCAAGGTCGGTATCGTGTCTCGTTCCGGCACCCTGACCTATGAAGCGGTCAAGCAGACGACTGACCATGGTTTCGGCCAGTCCACCTGTGTGGGTATCGGCGGCGACCCGATCCCGGGCTCCAACTTCATCGACATCCTCGAGATGTTCGAGAAGGATCCGGCCACCGAAGCCATCGTCATGATCGGTGAAATCGGCGGTACTGCCGAGGAAGAAGCCGCTGCCTACATCAAGGAGCACGTCACCAAGCCGGTGGTCTCCTACATTGCAGGTGTGACTGCGCCTCCTGGCAAGCGCATGGGCCACGCTGGTGCCATCATCGCTGGCGGCAAGGGCACTGCGGACGAGAAGTTCGCGGCTCTGGAAGCGGCGGGCGTCAAGACCGTGCGTTCCCTCGCCCAGATCGGCGATGCCCTGAAGGAAGCGACCGGCTGGTAAGCGGTCCTGGCGTCACAACAGGCGTCAGCACAAAGGCCACCTTCGGGTGGCCTTTTTTGTGGGCGTTTCCACGGATATGTCGCCTGAATCTCTGGTCTCTAATGTGCGGGGCTAGATCGCGGGGCTAGATCGCGGGTCTATCGTCCGGGGCTAACGTTTGGGACTGACGTGCGGGGCTAACGTTCGAGTCTACCGTGCGGGGCTAACGTGCGGGTCTAACGTGCAGGTCTATCGCGAGGTCTAAAGGCCTCTGAGCTGGCGGGCGAGAGCCTTGACGCTCTGACGCCCGCCCTGACGCCCGCCCTGACGCCTTAGCAGCGACGCTTCCACACGCTTGATAGCTGCACTGCAAAGACCGGGGCCCCGGCCACCAGGTAAAGGTGATAGCTGACCAGACGCCAGATGATCACTGCGGCGGCCGCTTGCTCCCGCGCCATGACGGGCAGCAGCAGCGCGCCGACGCTGACTTCAGCAGCCCCGGCGCCGCCGGGTAGCACGCTGAGCTGGCTGGCGGCCATGGCCAGCATCTGGACCAGAAAGGTCCAGGCCCAGTCGGCCTGACCACCGACACCGAGCACCGCCAGATAAAGAAGGCTGTAGCGTGCCAGCCAGTGCAGGCTGCAAAGCAGGAAGATGCCTGCGAGTATCGGTGGCGGCAGTTGAAGTGTATTCATGAGGGTGTGGCGACAGCGCAGCAAGCGCCTGACGCCCCAGCGTCTTGCTCGCGGTTTGAGAGACAGGCGTGCAGGCCACCAGGCCGTGATGGCGGACAACCGCGGCGGATAGCGAAGCCATCGCGGTAGCCAGACGATGATGGCGGTGAAAGCGGCCAGTGCGGCCATGAGCCCGATCAGTGCCGCCTCGACCAGCGACTGATGGGGCCAGCTTGCCACTCCTCCCAGCGACAGCGCCACCAGCAGCCCCAGCATCAGGCTGAAGAACAGCATGTCGGCCAGCTGGTCGACCAGAAAGATCGCCGAGCCCTGAGCCGCGGGATAACCCCGGCGCGACAGCAGCCACAGTAGCGTGGCGACGCCGCCACCGCCGGCCGGAGTGGCGCATAGGGCGAATTTTGACGACATCTCGATGGCCAGGGCACCCGTCTGGCCAAGCCGTCCCGCGCGGCCATTCAGCATTAGCCGCAGGCGTGCCGCGTTCAGGTTCCAGCAGAGGATCGCCAACGCCACCATCAGGCACAGCGTTTCAGGGGGAAAGGCCATGACCGCGCCCAGGGTGCCAGTCCCTCCCAGCCACCAGGGCAGCACCAGCGAGAGCACGATGGTCAGGGCCAGCAGGCCGGCCTTCACCAGCAGTCCTGTGCGATGTCGGGGAGACTGACGCGCGCCGTCTTGGGCAGGCCTGAGTCCGCTATCGGTGGATGGCCCTTCAGCCATGGCGTCGCTTGGCAGGAACGATAGGGTCGACGACGGCTTCATAGTGGTGCAGCAGTGACAGCATGACCTTGTCCCAATCGAACTGACGTTCGACGAAGCGCCGGGCATGGCGTCCCGAGGCCTTGGGATCGTTGGCGAACAGGGCTTCGGTGGCCTCGGCCATGGCCGAGACAGAATGCGGCTGACACAGAATGCCGCCGCCCAGCGGAACGTTCTCGATCAAGGCCCCGGCGCGTGCCCCGACCACCGGGATTCCGCTGGCCATCGCTTCCTGGGCGATCAGCCCGAAGGTTTCGCGGGTGCCCGCATGCAGCAGTGCATCGCTTGAGGCCAGGGCCCTGGCGACTTCATGGGTGCCCACGCAGCGATTGATCACGCTGACGTTGGACGGTACCTGGGTTGGCATGCCAGGACCCATCAACAGCAGGTGATAGGGGTGGCCCAGGCGCTTGGCAGTGTCCAGCAGAATATCGATGTTCTTCTCCTGGGAGAACCTGCCCACAAAGACCAGCAAGCGGCTATCGGCCTCCAGGCCCAGCTTGAGTCTCAATGCTGGATCCCGTTTGTCAGGATGGAAGGTGGCCAGATCCACCCCAAGGGGTTGCACGCGTACGCGATCGACGCCCCAGGAGGCAAGCCGGTCTGCCATGGCCTGGCAGGGCGCCAGCACGCTGTCGAAACGCTGGTAGAGGTTGACCACATAGCGCTCCAGGCGCCGTCGCACTGGGGCGCCGAAACGATCGCCCATCAGGCGTGGAAGATCCGAGTGATAGAAGCCGACCACGGGTATCCCAAGCTGCTGGCCGGCGTCCAGGGCGGCCCAGGCCGTCACGTAGGGATCGCCGGCCTCGATCAGGTCGGGGGACAGGTCCACGAGCGCGTCTTTCCAGGGGCGACGGCGAAGCGGAAAGCGATAGCTTTGTCCCAGGGGAATACGCAAGGAGGGCAGCTGATGGTGGTCCCCTAGACTGTCTCGCTCTGCGCCAGGCACCACCAGGCTTGTGCGCCACTCGGGAAAGCGTGAAAAGACCCGGTGCTTGGCCTGCAGATAAGTACGAACACCGCCGCTAGACGGCGCGTGGAACATGGTGACGTCGGCGAGATGCAAGGAAGCCTCCGTGGCAGTGACATCGTAGCCACGAGCCTACGAGGGAAATACGACAGTTCTGCGACAGGGGGAGGCGGTGCGCATTGAGGCCCAACAAAAAAACGGCGACCCACAGGTCGCCGTTTTTTTGTTCTATCACGATACGCCCTGCTAGATAGTCCTGCCCGCTAGCGGCGCGGTCTGGCCGCTGGCGGGTAGCGCATCCGCTCAGACGCTGGGCTGGGCCACCAGCGAGCGGGTTTCTTCCTTGGCTTCGGTCAGGGCGACACGCACGCTGTCGCCGAGCTTGAAGCGCTCTTCACCTTCGATCTGAATGCGGCCTTCCTTGTCGTCCACCACCACCTTGTCGCGGTCAGCGTGCATCAGCGGAGCCGGGACGAAGGCGGTCGCGCCATTGGCGGTCAGGCGCACGCGCATGCCGCCGCGGTTGATCGCGATGATCTCGGCCTCGAACACATCTTGCTGCTTGGCCGCCGGGGTCAGATAGCGCACGTACAGCCAATCCTTGACGTCACGTTCCGCCAGGCGGTTGAGACGACGACGCTCGGTCAGCTGTTCGGTCAGCTCGATGCTGGCTTCCTTGGGGGCCTGCTCACCCTTGAGCACGCGCTTGATCAGGCGATGGTTGACCATGTCGCCGTACTTGCGGATCGGGGAGGTCCAGGTGGCATAGGCGGCCAGTCCCAGGCCAAAGTGCGGACCCGGCTGGGCCGACATGGCGGTGAAGCCCTGGAACTTGCGCAGGCGGGCATCCAGCCAGGCGTCATCGCGACTTTCCAGCGCGCGCTTGAGCTCCTTGTAGCGGGACAGGTCGGTCAGCGCCTCACGTTCGACGCTGATGTCCTGGGTCTCCAGGAAGCTCTGGGCGGCCTCGGCCTTGTCGTCCTCGAAGGCACGATGGACGTTGAAGATGCCATGACCAACCTTGTCGGCAAGCAGCGCCGCGCAGCACGCATTGGCGGCGATCATCGATTCTTCGATCATGCGGTTGGCGATGCGCCGCTCTTCGGTGCGGATCGCCAGCACGTTACCGGCCTCGTCCAGGTCGAAGACATAGTCGGGACGGTCCTTGAACACCAGGGCGTGCTCCTGGCGCCAGCGAGTGCGTGCCTCGGTCAGATCACGCAGGGCCTTGAGCTGATCGCCGATGGACGCTTCAGGTGCCCACTCGCCCTGGCCCTCGAGCCAGTCAGAGACGTTGTCGTAGACCAGGCGAGCCTGTGAACGCGCGGTGGCAGCGAAGAACTGATAGTCACCGAGGCTGCCATCGGCGTTGACGTCCAGGCGACAGGCCAGCACCGGGCGTTCCTGGCCCTCGTGCAGCGAGCACAGATCATCGGCCAGCTGCTCGGGCAGCATGGTGACGTTCTGGCCCGGCAGGTAGACGGTGAAGGCACGAGTGCGGGCCTCGAGGTCGGCGGCGTGGCCTTCCTCCACGTAGGCGGTGGGGTCGGCGATGGCTACCGACAGGCGCCAGCCGCCGCCCTCGCGGACTTCGACGCGCAGGGCGTCGTCCATGTCGCGGGTCTTCTCGCCGTCGATGGTGAAGAACGGCTCCGCGGTCAGGTCCTCACGGGTGAGCCCTTCGTTGCGTAGCGGCCAGTCGGTGCCGGCGTCGGGGCATTCCTGCTCGAGGGCATGGCGGGCCAGGGTGACGCGCCACGGCACGGCGGGGTCGTCGGTCTTGGCCACCAGTTCGTCGATCTGGGTGAAGAAGGCGCGGTCATCCGGCTTGAGCGGGTGGCGCACCAGTCGTGCCACGACCCAGTCCCCATCGCCGATGGTGTTTTCGTCCAGGCTGCGCTTGATGCGCGCCTTGAGGGCGGTCTTGATCGACGGGTGGTCGGGCACCACCGCCAGGCGGCCCTCGCGCAGCTGCACTCGGGCAACGAAGCGCTCCATGTTGCTTTCGATCAAGGTGTCGGGTTCGACCGACTTGCGCTCACCTTCTTCGTGCAGCACCGCCTCGACGCGATCGCCGTGCAGCACCTTCTTCATCGCGGGAGGTGGCACAAAGTAGGACGCACCATCATCGGTTTCGAGAAAACCGAAGCCTTTTTCGGTGGCTTTGATGACACCCGTGACACGGGGGGTGTTATCGCGGATCTGTTGCTTGAGCTGAGCCAGCAAGGCGTTGTTCTGCAGCATGGTCACGATCGAGTGGCGGGAATAAGGGGGCCACTATACGGATTGTTCGCGCGGCGGCCAAACCCCTTGCTCGGTGACAACGGGAAATCAAGATCTTGTGGGTACTTATCGGCCCTTGCCGACACGCTGACAAGAGCAGGGGCCTCCTTTCGCGCCCTGCTGGATACCTCGGGCGGGGTGTTGAGTGGCATCTCCCTTCGCCGTGAAATGCACAGTCAGGGTTCGACCAATGTGGTACTAGATTGGTATTCAATTGGTCTTCATGTGGAGCTATATTGGTCCTATTAGCTCCGAGGACCTGACCGCCATGGATTCACGATTCGATCGTCTAAGACTTGATGGAACGCTGGCCACCCCCCTGTATCGGCAGCTGGCGAATGAGCTGGAGGCCGCGATTCGCGGAGGCGAGTGGCGTGCCGGCGAAGCCTTGCCATCCGAACGCAACCTGGCCGAAGCGCTGGGTGTGTCCAGAATTACCGCCCGCAAGGCCCTTGATCAGCTGGAAACGACGGGCCTGATTCGACGGGATCGCGGTTCTGGCACCTTTATCCGGCCTAGCATGGACCAGTCTCTGACGCGCCTGACCAGCTTCAGCGAGATGTTGACCAGGCGGGGGTTTCAGCCTCGCTCGGAGTGGATCGCACGTGAGCGTTGCCAGCCCGGCAGTGAGGAGAACCTTCGCCTCGGGCTGTCCAGCAACGCCCAGGTGTCACGGCTCAAGCGTCTGCGCCTTGCCGACGATGTGGTGATGGCGGTCGAAGAAAGCTGCCTGCCGGTCACGGTGTTGCCCAATCCCATGGATGTGGATGTGTCCCTCTACCGCTGGCTGGAGGACGCCGGTACGCCGATCGTCCGCGCGCGCCAGCAGGTGACGGCGGTCAATGCCGATGCCGAGCTGGCCGCCCTGGCCCAGGTAGCACCAGGGCAAGCGCTGCTCAAGGTCACCCGTCTGGGGTTTCTCGCCGACGACACTCCTGCCGAGTTAAGCGTTACTTACTGTCGCACTGACTACTACGACTTCACCGTTGAGCTTGTCCGCTAGGAGGTGTCCATGACGATCGCTGCTACCCGCTTGAGCGGCAATATATTGACCCCGGAGGGCTGGTTGCTGGGTCACATGCGGCTGGAAGATGGCCGCATTGCCGCGATAGAAGGTCGCCCCGTCGACCCTGAGCAAAACGATGCTCCGCGGCTGATTCCGGGATTCATTGACCTGCACGTGCATGGCGGCGGGGGAGCGGACGCGATGGAGGGGGCCGCCTCGGTGGCGACCCTGGCACGCACTCACCTGCGCTTTGGTACGACCAGCCTGCTGGCGACGACCATGACCGCCACTCCGGCACAGGTCCGCGCGGTGCTGCGGGAGATCTCGACCTACATGCGTGAGCCGGAGCCCCAGGCATCGCGAGTCCTGGGCGTGCATCTCGAAGGACCCTACATCAACCCTGGCAAGCTCGGTGCCCAGCCGGCCCATGCCCAGGTCGCCAGCGTGGCCGAGATGGACGAGTTGCTGGCGCTGGCCCCGATCCTGGTGGTCACACTGGCCGCCGAGATCAGCGGCCATGGTGAGGTGATTCGTCACCTCAGCGAACAGGGCGTCAAGGTTCAGCTGGGCCACACCCTGGGCAGCTACGAGGACGGGGTGGAAGCCTTGGCACATGGCGCCTGTGGCTTTACCCACCTGTTCAATGCCATGACCGGCCTGCATCACCGCAAGCCCGGCATGGCCGGTGCTGCGCTAGCCCACGCTGAGTATGCCGAGATCATCCCGGATCTGTTGCACGTTCATCCTGGGGCTATTCGCACTGCGCTTCGCTGTATCCCGCGCCTGTATGCGGTGACCGACTCCACCGCGGCGGCAGGCATGCCCGATGGCGACTACCGCCTGGGAAGCCAGACGGTCTCCAAGTGCCTGGGCGGTGTGCGCCTGGCAGACGGCACCCTTGCGGGCAGCACGCTGACGATGGATCAGGCGCTGCGCAACTTCGTCGGTCTCGGCCTCAGCCTGGCCGAGGCCTCGGATCGCTTGTCGCGTTTTCCCGCCGACTTTCTTGGGCGCACCGACGTGGGCCGCCTGGAGGTTGGTGCGCGCGCCGATGTCGTCACGCTCGATCCCCAGTTAACGCTTTTGGCTGTCCACCTGGATGGTCATCTGGTGTCAGGAGACCCCCATGTCACTCATGCTTGAAGAGGCGCTGAATGCGCCGGAACGACTGCGCGGCCAGCTGGCGCGTAACCAGACTCTGCTGCGCGATCTGGGGGAGCGGCTGCGCCATGAAGCGCCCAGCGCTGCCGTGACGGTGGCGCGGGGCAGCTCGGATCACGCTGCCAGCTATCTGGCCTATCTGTGCATGCAGGCCCGGGGGATACCGGTGGCATCGCTGCCGCCCTCCCTGTCGACGCTTGCACGCACCCCCTGGAAGCTTCAGGGACAGCTATCCATTGCCATTTCCCAGTCGGGCCAGAGCCCCGATCTAGTGGTCAGCCAGCGCGCTCTGAAGCAGGGAGGCGCTACCACTCTGGCCTTGGTCAACACCGCTGAATCGCCACTTGGGCAGGCCAGCGATATCGAGATACCGCTGTTCGCCGGAGAAGAACGCAGCGTGGCAGCCACCAAGAGCTTCCTGGCGACCCTGAGTGCTGGGGCCCAGTTACTGGCGCACTGGAACGAGAGTGCCATGCTGCTGGGCGCACTCAACGAGCTTCCCGATCGGTTGGTAGAGGCTGCCGCTCAGGACTGGAGCCCTGCCGTGGAAGCGCTCAAGGATGTCGATCGCTTGATGGTGATTGGACGTGGCGCCGGCCTGGGGATCGCCCAGGAGGCCGCGCTCAAGTTCAAGGAAACCTGCGGTATCCAAGCCGAGCCGTTCAGCGGAGCTGAGGTCAAGCATGGGCCGATGGCGTTGATCGAGCCCGGCTACCCGGTGCTGGTGTTCGCTCCCCCAGGCGCCGAGCAGGCCGGTCTGCTGGAGCTGGCAGAATGGCTGGAAGGCGTCGGGGCCAAGGTGCTGCTCGCCGCTGACGAGAGGGTGGCCCGGCGACAGCTGACGATGACCGGCACCAGCCATGAGGCCCTTGAGCCGCTGTCCGTCATTCAGAGCTTCTATCCGATGGTGGCACGTCTCGCCGAGGCGAGGGGGATCGATCCTGATCAGCCCCGTCACCTGCGCAAGGTGACCTGCACGGTCTAGCGCGATCCCTTCCACCCAAGCGTCCTCTCCTCAATGACAACGATACGGAGCAGATCATGGTTTTGAGCAATGTCACCCTGGTGGCGCCGGTCAAGGGGGTGGTGGTCCCCCTGGCCGACGTCCCGGATCCCGTGTTCGCCGAGGGCAGTCTCGGCCAGGGCATCGCCCTGGACCCGCTAGGCGGGTGCTTGCATGCCCCCTGTGACGGCGAAGTGGTTCAGTCTGCTCGCACCCATCATGCGTTTACCATCAGGAGTGATGAGGGCATAGAGGTCCTGGTGCACCTTGGACTCGACACCGTGATGCTCGAAGGTCGTGGCATCGAGGCCTGCGTGACCCAGGGGCAACGGGTACAGGCAGGCGAACCTCTGTGTTACTTCGACCTGGACCAGCTGGCCTGCGACGCTGCCTCGTTGGTGACGCCCATGGTCGTGCTGGATAGCGGTGAGCGCCAGTGGATCGAGCTGGAGCTGCGTGCCGGCGATATCGTACAGCGAGGGGAACCAATGATCGTGCTGGGCCCGGCAAGCTCAGCGGTGGCCGGCGGCGTCGCTGGCGTTGAGCCGGCGGGGCCAAAGCTCGAGCGCACGGTGACGCTGGCCATTGAAGCGGGACTGCACGCACGTCCGGCGGCCAGGCTCAGGGCGATTGCCCGCGACCACCAGGTCGTCATGAGCCTGGGTGCCAAGGCGCGCACCGCGAGCTCCGGAAGTGTCAGCGCACTGATGAATCTTGGGCTTGAGTGTGGCGATGCGGTGCAGATCAAGGTGGAAGGGGTCAACGCTGAGGCGGCAATGGCCAGTGCTGTTGCCCTGCTGACCACAGCGGAAGGCCATGGCGCCGGTGACATTCAGCAGGCGGCCCCCGCTGCAGGGGAGCTGGAGCCTGGACAGTTAGGGGGCCTGACAGCCAGTCGCGGGATGGCCAGTGGGCCGCTTTCGGTGTTGAGCGTCAGGTTGCCTGAGGTGCCGCTAGAGGGTCACGGTCGTCAGGTGGAGTGTCCACGCTTGATGGCGGCGCTGGAGCAGGTAGGGGCGCAGCTAGAGGCGTCCAGGACACGCGCCTTGCGTGAAGGCCAGCAGGCCGAAGCTGAGGTGTTCGAAGCCCATCAGGCGTGGTTGGAAGATCCGGACCTGGTGGCATCGGCGGTCAGCAGGCTGGAAGAGGGGCTCAGTCCGGGGCAAGCCTGGCGTGAAGCCCTGGACGCAGAAGCCGACCGCCTTCGCGCCACCGGCAACGCCATCTTGATCGGTCGCATCGCTGACCTGAGAGACCTTCAGCGTCAAGTGATGCTGACCTTCAGTGATGGCCCGTCAACGGCCCTGGGGGAGCTGCCGGCAGACGCCATTGTCGTGGCCGATGACCTCACTCCCTCATCCTTCGTCGAGCTGTGCCAGCATGATCCGGCGGGGCTCTGCCTGGCGGCGGGCGGTACCACCTCCCACGTAGCGATCATGGCCCGCGCCCGGGGCGTGCCCTGTCTGGTGGCCATGGGCGGCGCGCTGCTTGAGGCAGCCGATGCCCATCACGGCAGCACGGTAGTGCTGGATGCCGACAAGGGGCGGCTGGAGCTGACGCCTGACCAGCCTCGTTGCGAACAGGTGGTGAAGGAGATCGCCGCCCGGGCCGCCCGCGCCGAAGAAGAACGCAGCCAGGCACACCTGGAAGTGGTGACCCGCGATAGCCGCATGGTAGAGGTCGCCGCCAATATCGGCAGCGCCGAAGAGGCCCGCCAGGCAAGCGCCAGTGGGGCGGATGGTGTCGGCCTGATGCGCAGCGAGTTTCTGTTCCTGGGGCGGGACTCGGCGCCCAGCGAAGCACAGCAGCGTGAGGAATATCAGGCCAGCGTTGATGCCCTGGGCGCCAAGCCAGTGATTATCCGCACCCTGGATATCGGCGCCGACAAGCAGCTGCCGTACCTGACGCTGCCGTCGTCACCCAACCCTGCCCTCGGGGTCCGCGGCATGCGCCTGTGGCAGTCTCACCCTGAATTGCTGGATACCCAGCTACGCGCCTTGCTGGGGGTCAAGCCGCTGCGTCATCTGCGCATCATGGTGCCGATGGTCAGCGATGCCAGCGAGCTCGAATGGGTGCGCGAGCGCATGGAGGCCATGGCGGCCGACATGCGCCTGACCGAACTGCCGCTGTTGGGAGCGATGATCGAAGTACCCAGTGCGGCGCTATGTTCCGCTGCCATGGCCAAGGTGGCTGACTTTCTGTCGATCGGTACCAACGATCTGACCCAGTATGGGCTGGCCATGGATCGCGAGGATGCGCTGCTGGCGGCCCGGGCGGATGTGCTTCACCCCGGCGTGCTGCGACTGATTCAGGCGACCCTGGCGGGCACCGGGGGGCGCTGCCCGGTGGGAGTGTGCGGAGCGGCAGCCGGCGATGAGCTTGCGGGTCCTCTGCTGGTGGCCATGGGCGTCTCCGAGCTATCGGTGGAGCCGGCCAGCGTAGCGGCGGTGAAGGCGCGCTTGCGACGCCTGGATGCCAGCGTGATCGCGCGCGAAATCGATACCCTGCTGGCGATGCCAGACGCTGCATCGGTGCGCCATGCACTGACGCAACTGGTAGAGGCCGCGCTGGTCGCCGAGACACCTTCCGAGAGGATCATGACATGACAAGCTCACTGGGCTCACGCCTGATGGCTGCGCTGCAGCTGCTGGGGCGTTCGTTGATGCTGCCGATCGCCGTCTTGCCGGTCGCCGGCCTGCTGCTGCGGCTGGGGCAGCCTGACCTTCTCGACATTGCCTTTGTGGCCAGCGCTGGCCAGGCGATCTTCGCCAACCTGGCGTTGATCTTTGCCATAGGACTGGCCGTCGGCTTTGCCGACGACAGCAATGGTGCTGCGGGCCTTGCCGGGGTCATCGGCTATCTGGTGCTGGATGCGGTGCTGGAAAGTCTCAACCCCGAGATCAACATGGGAGTGCTGGCGGGTATCATCATGGGTACCGTCGCGGGGCTACTGTACAACCGCTTCAAGGCCATCAAGCTACCCGACTATCTGGCGTTTTTTGGTGGTCGGCGTTTCGTCCCCATCGCCACCGGCCTTGCTGGCGTGGTACTTGGCATCGCCTTTGGTTGGGGCTGGCCGCCAATACAGCACGCCATCGACACCCTTGGCCATTGGCTGATTGACGCTGGCGCTTTCGGCAAGTTTGTCTACGGCGCACTCAATCGCCTGTTGATCGTCACCGGCCTGCATCACGTCCTCAACAGCTTTGTGTGGTTTGTCTTCGGCAGCTTTGGCGACGCCACCGGCGATCTCAATCGCTTCTTTGCCGGAGATCCTACTGCCGGTGGCTTCATGGCGGGCTTCTTCCCGGTGATGATGTTTGGCCTGCCGGCGGCGGCACTGGCCATGTACCACACCGCCGACAAGGGACGTCGGGCCCAGGTCGGGGGGCTGCTGCTATCACTGGCACTGACCGCCTTCCTGACCGGGGTGACGGAACCCATCGAGTTCACCTTCATGTTCCTCGCACCGCTGCTCTACGCCTTCCATGCGGTGATGACCGGTCTCAGCATGGCCATCATGCAGTGGCTCGACGTCAAGCTGGGCTTTACCTTCTCCGCCGGGACCTTCGACTATGCCCTGTCCTACGGCCTGTCCACCAATGGATGGATGATGTTGCCGGTCGGCGTGGTCATCGGGCTTGTCTACTACGGCCTGTTCCGTTGGGCGATTGTGCGGTTTGACCTGCCCACGCCGGGACGCGAGCCGCTGACGCAGGACCCCCAGATGAGCGCCGCCGAACTCGGTGAGCGTGGTCCCGCCTTTACCACCGCCCTTGGAGGGGCGGCCAACCTCGAAGCGGTGGGGGCCTGTACCACCCGTCTGAGGCTGGTACTGAAACAGCCGGACCAGATCGACGAGGCAGCGCTGAAGGCACTGGGGTCTCGTGGTGTGTTGCGACTGGGTGGGGGCGGTGTGCAGGTGATCCTGGGCCCTATCGCCGACACCGTCGCCGACGAGATTCGTGCGGCCATGGCGGCTCAGGGGCAGACGCCCCCAGTGGGGGCTGATCCCGCCGAGGTCGTGGTCGGACAGAAGGTATCCACCCCGACAAGCCTCAACGATGAGCAGGTAGCAGCCTGGCGCCAAGCCCTGGGAGGAAGTGACAACATCCGCGCGCTGGACGTTCGCGCCGCGACTCGCCTGCGTCTGGCGGTCCGTCACGATAGCGAGCTGGATGAGCAGGCCTTGGCCCAGCTGGGCTGCCACGGTGTGCTAAGGGTGGCAGAGGGGGTCTGGCATCTGGTGGTCGGCAAGGATGCGGACGCTCTGGCCGGGGGCCTGCGTGAGGCAGGTGTGGTGCCCAACTGAGCATGTTTCCCAGGAGACCTTGGCGAAGCACCCTAAGCAACGGCATGCCGAGAGGCGTGCCGTTGCTCTTTCATACGTTGCTCTTTCATATGTTGCTCGCAAGACGCTGTCCCTTTGTGTCGCCGGTCGATGGTGTAGACTGCTGCGATCCCTGGCCCTATCCACTTGCAACGTCCTGGAGCCTTTATGCAGCCACACTTGATCGTGTCCGACCTTGACGGCACCTTGCTGGGTGCCGATCACGACCTGGCCGCGCTGACCATTGATACCCTGCGTGCGTTGGCCGGGGAGGGGCATCGGCTGTGCCTCGCCTCAGGCAGACACCACCGGGATATGGTCGGTTTTCGCGATCGACTGGGTGGGGCGGCACACATCATATCCAGCAACGGCGCCTGGACCCTGGATGCTGCCGGGCAGTGTGTGCGGTCTGCGCACCTGCGGCCGGAACAGGTGGAAATGCTGCTGAGCCTTCCCCGGCCGTCAGAGGTACGCCTTAATATGTACCGCGAGGATGCCTGGTTGATCGACGATCATGCCCCTGGTCTGCTGGCCCTGCATGAAGCGACTGGCTTCGAGTACCAGGTAGCGCCAACGGAGCGAATGGAGGTGCAGGGTGTAGGCAAGGTGCTCTACATCGGCGAGCCTCGTCTGCTGGCCACCATTGAAGCGGCCGCACGGGAGGCAGCAGGCGATGCCTTGCACATCACCTATTCGATGAGCCACTCGCTGGAAATCATGGCGGCAGGGGTCAACAAGGGCAGTGCCGTGTCTGCGCTGCTCGATGACCTGGGGATTCCTGCAGAGCGTTGCCTGGCCTTTGGCGACAACCTCAATGACCTGGAAATGCTGAGTCTTGCGGGCGAAGCCCACGTCATGGCCAACGCCCATCCCCAGCTGGCGCAGGATCTGCCCGGGGCGACAGTGATCGGCCATCACGCCGAAGAAGGGGTGGCGCGCTGCCTGCGCCGTCGCTTCGGGCTCGCGGATGAGCGGCACGGCTAGTCGCTGCACTAGTCCCGCCAATACCCCACCAATACCCCACCAATGCCCCAGACATGCCCCTGTCGCTGGGCCTTGGCGCCCAGCATGAACAGGTCATATAGCCTCGGATCACTTCTCAGGAGCGTCGGATGAACGGATACGACCCGCTGTTTCTCGACCGTCACGTGCGCGACACGATGGCCTTCTACCACCCCAGGGCGATCGATCCCCACGGTGGTTTCTTTCACTACCTGCGCGATGATGGCAGCGTCTATGACGCGGAGCATCGTCATCTGGTGTCGAGCGCGCGCTATGTCGTCACCTATGCGCGGTTTGCGCTGCACAGCGGTCAATCCGAGTATCTGCACTGGGCGCGCCACGGGCTTGCCTATCTGGAGAAGGCCCACTTTCAGACGCGCCATCAGGGCTATGCCTGGACGCTACGAGATGGCAAGCCTGAGGACACCACCCATCATTGCTACGGTCTGGCCTTCGTGCTGCTGGCCTATGCCGAGGCCTACCGGGCGGGGATTGCCGAGGCCTACGCAGGCATTGGTCGGGTTCACCGAATGCTGCAGCAGCACTTCTGGGAGCCCCAGTGGCAGCGTTTTGCCGATGAAGCGGACGAGCGTTGGCGCTTGAAGGACTACCGGGGCCAGAATGCCAACATGCATGGTTGCGAAGCGCTGATCGCAGCCTACGAGGCGACATCTGAAACGCGCTATCTGGATCAGGCCTTGGCCATCGCGCGCTCGATCATCGGCATCAACCGCAAGCATCCCCATGGGTGGATATGGGAGCACTACGATCAGCAGTGGAACCCTGACCTCGACTACAACCGGCAGGACCCCAAGCACCTGTTCCGCCCCTGGGGGTATCAGGTGGGTCACCAGACCGAGTGGGCCAAGCTGCTGGTGTTGCTGTCCCGTTACCGCGACGACGCCTGGCTGATACCGACCGCAGAGCGGCTATTCAGCAGTGCCTGTGACGCTGGCTGGGACAAGCAGCATGGCGGTCTGGTGTATGGATGTGATCTGGACGGCGAGGTATGTGACGGCGACAAGTACTTCTGGGTACAGGCAGAGAGCTTCGCCGCGGCTGCGGTGCTGTGGGAAGTCACCGGCAAGGGCTGCTACCAGCGCTGGTATCAGCGCCTGTGGGAGTACAGCTGGCAGCATATGATGGATCATCGGCATGGTGCCTGGTATCGCATCCTGTCTGCGGACAACCGCCGCTACGATGACGCCAAGAGCCCGGCCGGCAAGGTGGACTATCACACCATGGGTGCCTGTCAGGAGGTGATGGGCGTGCTGGCACGGCGCGAAGGTGGGTGAACAGAACCCACGGGGCCAGGCGTCGCTTGGCTCCGTGGGTCCGGTAGAGTTTGGTGTGTACGGTGGTTTGTAAGGTGATTCAGGCGTCCTTGTTGGGCGCCTCCATGCGTCTTAGCTGGCGCCACAGGTCGCGGCGAAGGTCGGCCAAACGGGGGCGCTGCTCCGGGCTGAACGTCAGCGGCCGTACCAGGCGCTGGGTCCTCAAGCCCAGCCGAGCGCCGAGCAGACCCACGCCAAGGCCCTGGGCGGCGCGGGCCGAAAGGCGCCCGGCCAGATCCAGTGACAGCATCTGCACGCTGGCGTCGGTGGCGAGCTCGGTGGCGCCTGCAAAGGCCATCTGATACAGCACGCTGCGCAGCAGCTTGAGCCTGGCTGCGTAGCCCAGCTCCAGCCCGTAGAGTCGACACAACCGGTCCACCATCGCCAGGTGGCGCCATGCCACCAGGGTCATGTCCACCAGGGTCATCGGGCTGACGGCGACCATGACCGCGGTTTCTCCGCTCATTCGCGATATCAGGCGCTGGGCCTCTCTATCTCTCGGCGCCAGCAAGTGGTGCGCCACCAGCTGCTGAAGGTCCTGGCCATCATGGTGCGCTTCTCGCGCCGCCTCGAAGGCATGCCAGTGGGGGTCGTCATCGCCCAGAGCGAGCTGAGTCTTGAGGCGCCGAGCCAGCGCCAGTGCCTGTTTGGGCGAGCGCTCATGCATCTGCGCCAGGGCCAGACGCAGCTGATCGTGGCGCTTCAATCGCTTCAGACGAAACAGCTCACGCATCAGCGCCATTCCACCAAGTCCAATGGCCGTCAGTCCCAGCAGCTGCCAGCCGGTCGCCAGCAGGTCTCCCCCTGCTAGAGTCTGGGGCACGCCGGTCACCAGTTCGGCAGCGCCAAGGCCGGTAGTGGCGAGCAGCACCGTCACCAGTCCCCAGCGGCGTTTGCGAGGGCGTCCAAGGGTGCCCGCCAAGTCCACCTGATCGTCGTCGGCAGTGGCTGGCGGGGTGGGCGTCAGTGCCCGGCTGTCGACGCCTTCATCGAAGCGCTGGCCAGGCCTGGGGTCAGGGAAAGAGCCGATGGTGGCGTCATCCTGCTCGGCAAAGCGCACCGAGGGGCGCGGGTCGTTCGGCGAGTCCTGGGTCATCTGAGCTTGTCTCCGAGTAGCCAATCCAGCGCCAGATCCATGCGGATGTGGGGCAGGGCTCCTGCCGTCACCGGTTGCGGCCTGAAGGCGGTAAAGTCGAATCCCTGACGTTCCCAGAAGGCAGGGTCTGGAAGCCGGCCTGGCACCTCTCCCGGGAAGGTCAGCAGCGACTCGCCGTCCAGGGTGGTGCCCCTGAGGGCCGGCGATGTACGTCCCTGATGGGTGACCTCACGCGCCTCGGTGGCGCGAATGGAGGCCAGCGACAGTGCCTTGACCGGAATATCGGCGTACTTGAGATTTTTCAGGGGTTCCGCGAGCAGTGCCTCCAGTAGGCTGACAAGCCTGGCATGCTGATCCGGCGTGACATGGTCCGCCTTGGTCGCGGCAATGGCCAGGCGATCGATGCGCGGTGTGAACAGGCGGCTGAACAGGCTGCGCCTGCCGTAGTTGAAACTCTGCATCAGTTGCTGCAACGCCTGGGACAGGTCCTCGAAACGTTCAGGGCCGGCGTTGAGGGCGCCCAGCACGTCGACCAGCACGATCTGGCGGTCGAATCGACGGAAGTGATCGCGGTAGAACGGCTTGACGATATGTTGCTGATAGTGGGCAAAGCGGCGTGCCAGCGTCCGATACACGCTCGACTCAGGCAAGCGTTCCAGGGTCTCGGCTGAGTGACTGTCAAGACCGGGCAGCGGAAAGAACTGCAGCACGGGGGCGCCGGCCAGCTCTCCGGGCAGCAGGAAACGCCCTGGCTGAAGGTGCGAAAAGCCCGCCTCACGGGCGGCGCGCAGTCCGCTGGCATACTGCTCGCTGATATCGGCGAGGAGAGCTTCATCCGCCTCCTGTGCGATGTCGAGTTGATCAACGCAGGCCTGCCAAGGCGCTAGCATGGCCCGTCGTGCCGGGCCGGCGCTCTCCTGCATGGCTTGCCATTGGGTCATGCTCCAGCTGGCAAAGGTGTGATCCAGCAGAGGCAGGTCCAGCAGCCATTCCCCCGGATAATCGAACAGGTCCAGGGTCAGCTCCGCGTTGTCGGCGCTGAACCAGGATTGGCGCTGCGGACGGTAGCGAATGGTCAGGCGTAGCTCGCTGATGCCGCGGGTGGGCTCTGGCCAGCGCGGTGGAATCTGTTCCAGGCTGGCGCGAGCCTGGTCGAAAGGAAAGCGGGGCACGCCCAGGTCTCGTTGGGCCACCCGCTGGGCGCCCAGCAGACGGCCCTCACGGCTGGCAGCAAGCAAGTCTAGGCGCGCTTCCAGGCCAGCATGGCGCAGCTGATCCACCAGCGAAGTAAGGAAGGCTGTCTTGCCCGCCCGAGACAGGCCGGTGACCGCCAGGCGTAGCTGGCGGTCTCGGCCACGTTCGATCAGATCCATCAGATCACGGGTCAGGTCCGTGGGCATTGCGGCTCCATCCTGTCAGATTACCCCCTAATCTGAGGGCGCCGTGCCGCAAAGACAAGCGATTGTAGCGCGATCACTACCAGCGGCAGGGCCGCCATGGGAAGCAGCCACAGATTCAATGTCTGCCATCCCAGCACTCCCACTAGGGGGCCTGCTGCCAGGGCAGTGATGGCGGCGGTGGTGAACACCAGAAACTCGTTGAGGGCCTGGACCCGCGCTTTTTCGGCGGGCTGATAGCATTCGGTCAGCAGGCCGGTGGCGGGCAGGAAGGTAAAGTTCCAACCGAGGCCGAGCAGCACTAGGGTAATGTTGAAGCCGGCGATGGTCGAGGGCCCCAGGGCGGTGAGTGCGCTGGCCATTAGCAGCACACAGCCCAGGGCGATCATGCTCGGGGCGCCCAGGCGCTGGGTCAATCGCCCGGTGAAGAAGGACGGCACAAACATGGCCAATACGTGCCATTGGATCGTCATCGAGACATGGTGAAACGCGTGACCGTGGGTGGCCATGGCCAAGGGCGTCGCCGTCATGGCCAGGTTCATCACCCCGTAGCCCACCATGGCGCCGAGAATGGCCAGCCATAGCTTGCTTTGCCGTAACAGCTCGGCCATGGGACGGGCGGGCTCATTACGCGCCTGGCGGTCAACGGGGGGAAGGGGAATGACCAGCAGCAGGCCAAGGGCGATCAGATAGAGCGCCCCCAGGCCAATGAAACTGCCGAGAAACGGGGTGATCGATGCGTCTTGGCTGAATCTGGCAAGCCAGGGGCCGAAAAACGCCGCCAGCACGCCGCCCCCCATCACCAGGCCGACGGCCCGGTCCCGTGCCTGGGCCGGAGCAATCTCGATGGCGGCAAAGCGGTAGAGCTGGCCAAAGCCAATGCCGATACCGATCGCGGTGGTGGCCATCGCGAAGCCGACGAAGTTGCCGGCGACCAGCGTCACGCAGGCGGCCACGGTGCCGCCAAGTCCGATCAGGTTGCCGATCACGAAGCCGCGCTTGCGTCCCAGTCGCCCCATGATCAGTGATGCGGGCAGGGTGGCCAGCATCAAGCCAAGCCACTGGGTAGCGACCGGCAATGTCGACAGCCACGGCGTGGGAGCCAGGGCCTGGCCGATCAGCGGAGACACCGCGATCAGCAGGATGTTGCCGCTGACCAGCAGCGCTTGACACAGCGATAGCAGAACGACGCCGGTGGGCAGTCGCGGTTGAGTGGCGTCGTGCATGTCGAGGACTCCTGTGTGATGTATCAGATGACCGGTGGGGGACCAGGCGTCAGTTGGCGAGGGGGATAACGCGTCAGCTGGTTTCGGATGACGTGCCGAAGCGTGCTCGGTAGATCGAGGGTGATACGCCGTAGTGACGCTGGAACAGGCGTCGCAGCTGCTCGCTGGTGCCCAGGCGCCAGTGCGATGCCAGTTGCTCGAGTGACGACGCGCCACGAATCAGGTCCTGCCGGGCGGCCTCCAGGCGCACTCGGGTGAGGTACTCCATGGGCGTCGTGCCCAGTTGGCGACGGAACAGTCGAGACAAGTGGCGCGACGACATATGGACCTGTTCGGCCATGCTATGCAGGTCCATATCGGTTGCCGGCGCCGCGTGCAGGCGCTCCAGCAGGGGACGCAGACGGCTGCCGCTGGCGTGTTGGCGGGCCATCAGCTCGCTGAATTGCGACTGGCCCCCTGGACGGTGGACAAACATCACCAGTTCTCGGGCGACGGTGGCGACCACGTCTGTGCCTAGATCTGCCTCGACCAGTGACAGGGCCAGGTCGATACCCGCCGTCACCCCTGCGCTGGTGTAACGCCCGCGATCATGGACATACAGCGCATCTGCCTGCACGCGTACCTGGGGAAAGGTCTGGGCCAGGCGCTCGCAGTGCCGCCAGTGGGTGGTGGCGTCGTGATCGTCGAGCAGTCCAGCATCGGCCAGCAGAAAGGCGCCGGTACAGACCGACCCGAGCCTGTCCAGGCGTGGCGCCACTCGGTTGAGGCGCTCTCGCCAGCGAGCCTGTTGGCATTGCACAAAGACGCCGTGTCCTCCGGCCACCAGCAAGGTGGCGTTATCCACTGGGCCACCGTCGCCCGCCTCCCACTGACGCCAGCCGAGGTCCGGTCGCAGGCGTAACCCGCCGTTGGACATGACCTCGTCGCCGCGCCCGATCAGCAGGAGGCGGTAGTGGCGGCGCCCAAGCACCTCATTGGTCGTGGCGAACACCTGCCAGGGCCCCGTGACGTCGAGCATCTGGCAATCGGGGTAGGCCAGCAGGGCAACGTCTTTGATGTCCATCATCGGGGTCTCGGCATGTCGTGGAAGCCGTGTTGATGATGGCGCCTGGTGAGGGTGGCGGCAAGGACAGGTACCCCACCGATCCGGACATGGGGCTCGCAATCAGCAACGCCCCGCTCCAGTGGGGTGGAGCGAGGCGTTATGGAGGCGACTCGAGGGAGTGGGGGGCTTCAGCCAGCAAAGGCCACGTAGATGGCAATCACCAGTACGACCAGCAGGATGCCTGCGGGAACGGCGCCTTTCCAGGGTGTCAGATCCACTGCGCCGACGTCCTCCTGCTGCCAGGCTTCGGTGCGTGGGCGCCACTTGCCGATCAGCAGCATGATGACCACCAGCAACACGAAGACCAGCGCAACGAAATGGAATTCGTGCATCAGCACGGGCAGCTTGTTGAACGGGGGAATGAAGTAACCGGCAAAGATCATCAGACAGCCGCCAACCAGGGCGATCTTGGCGGCCATGGGCGGCACCCGCTTGGTCAGCAGGCCGACGACCACCACGGCAAGAATGGGGATGAAGTAGATGGCGTTCATTTTCTGCAGGTAGCCGAACAGGCTTTCCTGACCCGCCAGCAGGGGGGCAATGGTCATGGCCGAGATCGCCATGATCCAACCGAACACCTGGCTGGACCTGACCACCTGGGCCTCGCTGGCGTCCTTCTTGAGTACGGCCTTGTAGAGGCCCAGGCTGAACAACGTCGTGGTCGAGTTCAGCGCCGAGTTGAAGGATGACAGGATGGCGCCAACCATCACCGCGGCAAAGAAGCCTGTCAGCGGCGCGGGCAGCACGTTGAAGACCAGGTGGCCGTATGCTTCGTCCGCCTTGATGCCCTGGTCGGCATACAGGTGATAGGCAATGATGCCGGGCAGGACCAGGTAAAGCGGACCCAGCAGCTTGAAGAAGCCCGTCAGCAGCACGCCTTTCTGGCCTTCGGCCAGGTTCTTGGCGGCAAAGGTGCGCTGGATGATCTGCTGGTTGGTGGTCCAGTAGAACACGTTGATGAGAAAGACCCCGGTGAACAGGGTAAAGAACGGTACGCTCTGGTCACTGCCCCCGATCGAGTTCATCTTCTCGGGGTTGGCCTGCTTGAGGATGTCCCAGCCGGCGAGAACGCCGCCACTGTCGCTGACGGCCTGCAAGCCGAAATAGACAATGACAAAGCCACCGACAAGTAGTCCGATGCCGTTGAGAGTATCGGACACGGCCACCGTGCGCAGGCCGCCAAACAGGGCATAGATGGAACCGATGATGCCGACAATCCATACCGTCAGCCATAGCAGCGTGGTACTGGATTCGATCCCGGTCAGTCCCGACAGGTCGAGCATCCCTTGCAGGCCGATCGCGCCGGAATACAGGATGATCGGCAGCAGCACCACCGCGTAGGCGATCAGGAAGATCACGTTGGTGATCAGCTGGGTGCCCTTGTCGAAGCGGATTTCCAACAGCTGGGGCAGGGTGGCGATCCCGCTCTTGAGGAAGCGCGGCAGAAAGAACAGCGCCAGCGCCACCAGTGCCATGACGGCGACCACTTCCCAGGCCATGACGCTAAGGCCATCGGTGAAGGCTGAGCCGTTCAAGCCCACCATCTGCTCCGTGGACAGGTTGGTCATCAGCAATGAGCCCGCAATCAGCGGGAAGGTCAGGCTGCGGCCAGCGAGAAAGAAGCCGCTGGTGCTGGAATGGTCGTCCCGGCGGGTAATCCGCCAGGTGATGAAGGCGACCAGGCCGGTAAAGAACAAAAAGGACGCAAAGGTCAGTAGGGGCATAGTGTCATCCTTGCAATCGTGTTCCGCGGTGGCGGCGTTCCCGCTGCGCGTGCCGTGGGGGCGACGACGGTACTGGCCGACCAAGGGTTCAGTGGTAGCGTCCCCCGCCGGTGCTAACCGGTGGTCAAGGGTCCCGGGACGCTGTATGCAGTATTGCAGCTGTATCGCTTCACTTGATGATCGGTATCGAGATCGCCCCTGCACATGCTGGTCGCGATGGCGGAGCCAGCGCGGTCAGGCCGCCTGAGGTGAACGCGCTTTTCCGTTTCTTAAAGGATTAAGTTCGTCGATATAGTGCCTGTTGGCAGCATGTTGGCTAGTTTATGTGGCTATCACGCTCGAGCCATACATCTTTTGTCTTAGCCGTGTGGTTCCGGAAGAACTGCTGGAACCGGCACAGGCTCAACGATGCCAAATAGTTGCAGCAATGTAGGCGTTGCCGCAATGATGAATCCGCAGGCGGCCAGAAGCCGCCCTGGCCAGCGATGGGTGCGAGCGATATGCAGACCCAGCAGGCAGACGACCAGGCCAGACATATGAAAGACGACCGCCAGCGAGCGAAGCAGTTCGAAGGGTGTCATGGGGGATGGGATCCAGCAGGTGGGTGGCCGGGTGAGTCACGCGAGCGATCACACAATGCCATCTTGGCGAGTCGTGGTGGTCGACCATCATCCGGTGCCGGCGTCCCAATGCCGGTAGCCGGGCGCCAATGGCAGAGGATTTCTGGAAGGGGGAGAATGCCATGTCAGTAGCGGTAGCGCGAGCCGATGAGGTCATCGAGTTCTGGTTTCACACGTTGACGCCGCGGCAGTGGTTTGCCAAGGACGCCGACCTGGACCAACGCATGCGCGATGCGTTCAGTGCGACGCTGTCTGCTGCCGCGTCCGCCGAGACCTGGCAGTGGCGTACCTCGGCACGCGGGCGCTTGGCGGAAATCCTGGTCCTGGATCAGTTCTCGCGAAACATCCACCGTGATAGTGCGCTTGCCTTCGCCTGCGATGGCCAGGCATTGGTGCTGGCGCAGGAGGCGGTGGCACAGGGGGCGGATCGGGTGCTGGATGTCGCCTGGCGCGCCTTTCTCTACATGCCTTACATGCACAGCGAGTCACTGTTGATACATGAGGAAGCCTTGCGCCTGTTTGACCAACCGGGACTGGAAAGCAATTTGCACCATGAGCACCGGCACCGGGAGGTACTGCTCCGCTTCGGTCGTTATCCTCAGCGCAACGCTGCCTTGGGGCGGCGCTCCACGCCAGAGGAAGAGGCGTTCCTCGCCGAGCCGGGAAATCGCTTCTGACGGTGACTCGGTGAGGCCAGAAGGCAGGCGCGGTGAGTGAGGGCTCGCAATCGGTGCGGGGCTGATGCAGGACAGGCATTGCGTTTTGCTGGTGGCTCCATGGTGGTGTGCGGTGGCGGTAGAGCACGGCTTTTGACCATCTAGGGTGGCCGCGGTAGGGGCCGCTGGTGCTTAGCCAGGCCTCCTCTTGCATGGCTCGAGATACAGATCGCTACTTTCGTATGCATGAATGTAATGGTATAGCTGTAAAGGCATGGGCGATGGCCTCTAGGGCACGCCAGAAGGTCTTGCTCCTCGGCCAAGGGATTTGCCGCTGGGGGGCTTGTACCGCAGAACCGCAAGCTTTCATTCAGCGACGAAGGAGAACGCAATGGGCTTTATCGCGTGGTTGATCATTGGCGGACTGGCCGGCTGGATCGCAGGTAACATCATGCGTGGCGGTGGTTTCGGTCTGCTTGGCAATATCGGGGTTGGTGTCGTTGGTGCATTGATCGGTGGCCTGCTGTTCAGCCTGGTTGGGCTTTCCAGTGGAGGATTCATCGGCTCACTGGTGACGGCCGTGGTAGGTGCCGTGGTATTGCTGTGGGGCGTGGGGAAGCTGCGAGGTTAGCGTTCACTCACGACCGTTGAGGGGTGATATGGCCTCATAAGGAGCGTCATCATCGCTCAAACGCCAAGGGCCCGGTGCATTGCACCGGGCCCTTGGCGTTTGAGCGGGCTAGGCATCTCGTTACGCCGGTTCTCTTGTTCACGCCATGGCTGCCCGGTAGGCGCTCTTCGCCATGACGGGTACCGCTGAGGCAGCGTTGCAGGGTGTGTCAAAGCAGCGATAGAGGTTTCGGCCCGTGGTCGACAGATGATGAAGGTCGCCGTTTACCTGGTCGGGGAGGCATGCGGTGACGATATTGCGTTGATATGCAGGATACCTGTCATCGGGCTATCCATAGTGAGTCATTTTTCGATTGATCGCCTGCGGTAACCGCTCGAGCAGAGTTGCTATCACTCGGTTGCTCCGTTTTTACTCGATGATAACGTGCACCATGACGTGTTCTTCAAGATAGGGTCCGGAGTTAGTCGTTAGTATAACGCCTTGCTGACTAGGTGAAGCCGTGTATTCGTTGTTTCTGGCTAGCAAACTATGTCTTCCACCGTATGGGATAAGCTTCCAATTAATGACGTGGGGTAAAGTATGTGTGCTCATTAATATAGAGGTGGAACGCTTTCTTTGCCTCATGGGTTTTGATCTAGGTCAAGTTTGTGATGGTTATGTGTGGTGTGGTCGAGTTAGAGATTTGCATAGTCGATAGGCAGCCTGTGAAGGATACTTTCTCAAAATAGGCGAGGACGGTTGTGCTAGTGAGAAGTGGCCTCAGATGCTGCGCATACTCATGTTTACCAGGTTATTCCAAGAATAAGGAGTATCAAGTTGTGAGAAATTTTTTTATATTTATCATCGCGCTATGTTGTGTTTTCTTGATTGCAGCATGCTCAATAGCCCATTCCGAAAATATCGGGCCGCATAAATACAGAGTGACGAGTAGTGGTAATGTTTGGGCATCAAAATCGGATCACATGGACAATGTGAGAGAAGAGGCTGAAGAGGTATGTGGCGACTCGAACTATACCATAACGGGAAATGAGGATGATGCATTCGTCTCATCTGTTCCTAGTGTGGTAAATGGTATTCCCATGAGGATTCCTTCGACAGGGCTCGTCGCGGAGTTTGAATGCCACTAAATCGCCAATGTGGTGGTGGAGAAAAGCGAAGGTCGGGATACCTTCGCTTTTCTCATACGGGTAGGGCGCTGGAAGGGGCTTGTTATTGGGTTAAGTGGTGGGTTTGAAGTAGCAGCGCCATTATGTTGTGTTTAATTTTTGATCTTCCCTTGGCGCCGATGGCAAGCGCCATTCAGCCTGCCTGACGGGCGGGGTCAGGCAGGGAGGGAAAGCGGGGTGGGTGTGCCTGCAGGTACGCGTGGCACGCCCTGAGCACCCTGACGTCATCGTACTTGCCTCCCGCCAGTTGAAAACCGACAGGCAGTCCCTGTTCGGTAAAGCCGCAGGGAACCGACGCTGCGGGCTGCTGACTGAGGTTGAAGGGGTAGGAGAAGGGCGCCCATTCCTCCCAGTCGCGCATGCCACTTCCCGGAGGCACCTGGTGGTGAATCTCGAAGGGACTGATGGGCACGGATGGGGTCATCAGCAGGTGATAGTCCTGATTGAACTGTTCCAGGCGCATCGTCAGGTCGGCCCGGGCGGCCTGGGCGCGGAAGAGCTCTACGGCCTTCCAGTCCTCTGCGCGCAAGGCATTCTCGTAAAGGCCGGGGTCCAGCTTGGCACGGTCGTCATCACTGAGCTGCGAGACCATCTCCAGTGAGGCGGTAAACCACAGTCGCTGAAAGATCCACAGGGGCGACGGGAGGTCTGGGTTGACCTCGCAGACCTCGGCACCCAAGGCTTCGAGGTGGTGGGCGGCCTCTCTGACCTTGGCGACGATCTGAGGGTCCACGTCGGCGAAGCCGAGATCGGTGGAGAAGGCGATGCGCAGACCGCGCAAGTCCTGGCCCAGGTCCTGGCCCCAGTCGCTCGGCTGACCTCGGGTAGCATAGGGGTCCACGTAGTCGTAGCGGCCAATGACATTGAGCATGGCGGCGGCGTCTTCCACCGTGCGCGTGATCGGGCCGATATGGGAAAGCGTCGGGGCCTCCGCTGGCGGCCACTGCGGTGTCCAGCCAAAGCTTGGTTTGAAGCCGAAGACGCCGCAGAAGGCGGCGGGTATGCGAATGGAACCGCCAGAGTCGCCACCTTGATGCAGCACCCCCATGTTCAGGGCGGCAGCTGCGGCAGCACCTCCCGACGATCCGCCGGACGTCAGGCGAGTGTCCCAGGGGTTGCAGGTGGCACCGAACACGCGGTTATCGGTGACCGCCTTCCAGCCATCTTCCGGCGTGTTGGTCTTGCCCAGCAGAACAGCGCCGGCCTCTCTCAGTCGCCGGGCCGGTGGCGCATCAGTGTCACAGGGCTGACGAGACCCCAGCAGCGAGCCATTTGACGTTGGCATGCCCGCGACGTTGGTCAGGTCCTTGATGGAGACCGGTACGCCGTCGATGGGGCTGAGTGGCTTGCCTTGCCCCCATCGCCGCGCCGAGGCTGTTGCGGCTTTCTCGGCGCCTTCGGCATCGATATAGGTGTAGGCATTAACGGTCGGGTTAAAGCGTTCAATCCTGGACAGGGCGGCTCGAGTCGCTTCCAGCGGTGAGACGCTGCCATTGCGGTAATGTTCCGTCAGTGCCGCAACGCCCATATTGCCTAGTTCATCCTCTTGCATGGTCGGGTCCCTCGCGTCCATGAGTGAGGCTTTACCGTAGCTTGTTTGGGCACATTTTTTCCAATCTGGGTGCCCGCAAGGGCGAGCATTGCTGCTTTTTCACTGCCCCCAAACAACAACGCCACCGGCATCAGCCGGTGGCGTCGAGGCATGACGGCGGTGGGCCGTCAGCGTCTGAGCATTACGCCGTGGCGGCGGCAGTGCTGCCCAGCATGGCCTTGAGGTCGTTCTCGATGATGCCAAGGCCTTCTTCGAGAACCGCGTCCTCGATGGTGACCGGCATGAGGAAGCGAATGGTGTTGCCGAACATGCCGCAAGAAAGCAGGATCAGGCCGTTCTCGCGAGCGCGCTTGCAAAGTTCAGCGGCCAGCTCGGGGGCCGGCTGACCATCCTTGCCGTTCAGTTCGAAGGCGGCCATGGAACCGAGGTTGCGGGGGTGCACGACAGCGTCGAATGTCTCGGCCCACTGGGCGAAACGTTGTGCCAGCTTGTCACCCAGCGCGCGGCTCTTGGCCAGGATATCCTCTTCTTCGAACACCTCTAGTACTGCCAGGGTGGCGGCGCAGGACACTGGGCTACCGGCATAGGTGCCACCCAGCGAGTTGGCGCCGGAGGCGTCCATGTGCTTGTCAGTGCCGACCACTGCTGAGATCGGCATGCCTGCTGCCATGCTTTTGGCCATGGTCATCAGGTCGGGCTGAACGCCGCTGTGTTCGATGGCAAACATTTTTCCGGTACGACCGAAGCCGCTCTGAACTTCGTCGATGATCATCAGAATGCCGTGCTCGTCGCAGATCTCGCGAATCTTTTCGAGGAAGCTCTGCGGAGCCGGGTAGAAGCCACCTTCGCCCAGCACAGGCTCAAGCACGATGGCCGCGGTGTCGGCCGGGTTGGCGTCGGTCTTCAGTACCATCTTCAGGCGACGAATGGCTTCCTCTTCGCTGATGCCGTGCTCAGCGACCGGGTAGCCGGCGCGGAAGACGCAGCCCGGCATGGTGCCGAAGTCGTTGGCATAGGGAGCCACCTTGCCGTTCATGGCCATGGTCATGAAGGTACGGCCGTGGTAGCCACCGTCGAAGCAGATGACGTTGTTGCGGCCGGTCGCGGCACGTGCAATCTTGACCGCGTTTTCCAGCGCTTCGGCGCCGGAGTTGGCGAGCATGACCTTGGCATCGCCGCGCACCGGGGTGATCTCGGCCAGCTTCTCGGCCACTTTGACGTAGCCTTCATAGGGCATCACGGTCTGGCAGGTGTGCATCACCTTGTCCAGCTGGTCCTTGACCGCCTGGACCACCTTGGGATGGCAGTGACCAATATTGAGGACGCCGATGCCGCCAGCGAAGTCAATGAAACGGTTGCCGTCGGCGTCCCACAGTTCCGCATTCTTGGCATGGTCTGCGAAGGCGGTCGCGGGGCTGGCGGCACCCTTGGCCACGTACTTTTGCTTGAGTTCATTCAGTTGTGCGTTGGACATCTTCAGACTCCTTGTGCCTGCAGTTTGGAGAGAGTGTGTTCAGGGTAGACGTTAACGACAGGACGCGCAGTGCGCGTCCCGGCATATTTTGTGGTGAGAATGCACGGTCTAACTCAAGTGTTCCTCTGGTGTTCGTGGCATGAGGCAGACGGCTGGTCGCCCGGCTTTCACAGGCCGCCGACGCAGGCGTACTTGAGTTCGGTGTATTCGTCGAGGCCATGGCGCGAACCCTCGCGTCCAAGACCCGACTCCTTGACGCCCCCGAAGGGCGCGAGTTCGGTAGACAGGATGCCTTCGTTGATGGCGACCATGCCGTACTCCAGCTGCTCCATGGTGCGCCAGATGCGACGGTAATCGCTGGCGTAGAAGTAGGCAGCCAGGCCGAACTCGGTATCATTGGCCATGGCGATGGCCTCATCGTCACTGCTGAAGCGGAAGATGGGGGCCAACGGGCCGAAGGTTTCTTCCTTGGCCACGCGCATGGCGGTGGTGACATCGGCCAGCACCGTGGGCTGGAAGAAGGTGCCTTCCAGAGCTTCACCACCGGTCACCAGACGCGCACCCTTGTCGAGGGCGTCAGCGATATGCGATTGCACCTTGTCCACCGCGGCCGCGTTGATCAGCGGGCCCTGGACCACGCCTTCTTCCAGGCCGTTGCCCACCTTGAGCTGGGCAACGCGCTTGCCCAGCTTTTCGACGAAGGCATCGTACACCCCGTCCTGAACCAGGAAGCGGTTGGTACACACACAGGTCTGACCGGAGTTGCGGTACTTGGAGGCAATGGCGCCTTCCACGGCTGCGTCCAGGTCAGCGTCATCAAAGACGATGAAGGGAGCGTTGCCACCTAGCTCCATGGAAGCCTTCTTGACGGTATCTGCGCATTGGGCCAGCAGAATCTTGCCTACCGGAGTAGAGCCCGTGAAAGACACCTTGCGCACTCTCGCGTCACCGGTCAGCACGGGGCCCACTTCGCGAGGCGAGCTGGAGGTCACGATATTGATGACACCAGCGGGAATGCCGACCTCTTCTGCCAGCTTGGCCAGCGCCAGGGCGGTCAGAGGGGTCGCCTCTGCCGGCTTCACTACCACGGTGCAGCCTGCTGCCAGAGCAGGGGCGCACTTGCGGGTGATCATGGCCAGCGGAAAGTTCCACGGGGTGATGGCAGCGACCACGCCGACCGGTTCACGGAATACCAGAATGCGCTTGTCCTGGCCGTGGCCTGGAAGCGTCTCGCCGGCGATGCGCTTGGCTTCCTCGGCATAGAACTCGACAAAGGCAGCCCCGTAGGCCACTTCGCCGCGAGACTCTGCCAGCGGCTTGCCTTGCTCAAGGGTCATCAGCTCGGCGAGGGCTTCCTGATGGTCCATGATCGCGTTGAACCAGGCGCGTAGCAGTGCGGAGCGCTCCTTGGCGGTCTTGCGCTTCCAGCCAGCCCAGGCCTGATCAGCGGCGCCGATGGCCTCTTTCACCTCATCGGCACCGAGGTCCGGTACTTCTGCCAGAACGGCACCCGTGGCGGGATTGGTCACACTGAAGCGACGGTCGGTGGCACGCCATTGGCCGCCGATGTATGCCTTGTCGATAATCAGGTCCTGAGCGTTGGACATGGGGGGCTCCGCGAAAGTCAGGGAATAGGTGTTATCTCATGATTGACGAGTGTGCATTATTTGAAACATGGCGCCAAGGGGCGTGACCATAATTTTTTACGGCTGTTTGAAGAATCCGGTGGAAGCGCACAGCACGACCATCGTTCACCACTCGAACAGGACATTGGCATCGGCGCGACGAGCAGTTTCCGGTACACTATGTCGCCGTCTTGTTGCCACCGCCTGCGACGTTGGCTCTGCGGCCACTGCGGGGTTGCCTGTCGACAAGCGCAGTTGTGTAGAGACGGCGACGCAACATAGTGAAGAGTGAAACCCCGTAGCAGGCTTCTGCCGGGCCGGCCTGATATTCGTGTTCCAGCGAGGTGAGACTTGGTTGATCCGCTCAATGCCTGGTGGGCGCAGCAACTGGTGCTGTGTGACTGGGCTTTCATGCCTGACCCTTTGACGTTGCCGGAAGAGGCGGCGCTTGAGCGCCTGGCTGCCATTGAAGTGGTGGATCGAGGTGAGCTGGCCTGGCGTCTGCTTGAGCTGGATGCGGCCGGTCATGCATCCGCATCGCAATTGCTGGCGTCTCTGGAGCTGATTGCGCTGGGTGGGGCTGCCGGTTGGCTGACAGCCGATGTCGCCCGGTCCTGGGCCGTCAATCGCTGCCGCGAGATTCAGCGCCGCTACGACAGCCTGGATGATTGGCTTGAGGCCCTGTGCGAGGCGCGTGGTCGGGAAGGCTGGTTGCACGGCGACGAAGGTTTGCTCGATGCCTGCCGAGCCTTGTCCAAGCTGGAAGGCGAGGGTGCTGGTATCACCTGGTCATTGCTAGAGCAGGGCCTCGCCCAGGCATCTGTCGGGCCGTTATGGCCGGATAGTCCCGAGGATCGTGTCTGGCGCCTGCGTGCTGCCTTCTCTCCCGTGCTGGTCACGCCAGCCAGTCAGCACGACTGGCAGGGTGTCGATACCTGGCTGGCTGAGGTCTGGCAGATTCATTGTGTCGAGGATCTTGAGCGGGCGCTGCTCTGGCTGACGAGCCAAGGCGACCGGCAGGGGTGGGATATCGACGCCTCGCGACTGATGAGTGTCAGCACCGCAGAGCGACAGGCTTGGTGTGAAGGTCTCGGCCCCCAGGAGCGTGCCTACGGCCGCCTACTGTGCCGTTACATCGACCAGGGCGAGCCGCTGGAGTGGGCCGCCTGGGACTGGCTGCGTGCGGTGGACCTGGCCTGGGCGGGCGCCTGCATGGGCTGGCTGTCCCCCAGCGACGCAGCTCTGATGGCCTATCACGCTGCCGACCTGGTGCAGCGTCGTTACAGTGATTGGAGCGCGTTGGCACGGTCCTACCAGCGGGGGCGTGGGTTGTTCGAAGGTCAGGACCGGCTTCCCAGCTTGGCCGCTGACTGGCAATGGCTGATGGGCTCTCCCCTGAGCCCCTGGCAGGACAGTCTGGCGGAGCTGCTGGACGAAGGCATGATTGAGGCCTCGCGCGAGGCCGCCCGTGGCTTTCGTCTATCGCCGCGGCACTGGGTGCTCGCCCTGGCCTCGGTACGCGAGCCCGAACTGGCTGCGCGCCAAGGGCCGTCGCCGACACTGGTGCAGTCCCGCCGAGATGAAGCCCGCAAGTATCTGGTCGAGACGCTGGACCTGCATCCGGACGAAGGGGCCCGGGCATTGGTTCGCTACTGGTTACCGGCCCAGGCCCATCATCTTAACCAACTGGCGGCCGACGCTGCCCATCGTGCCTTGCCCTCCGCCCGAACCCCCTTTGGTGATGCGCCCGCTGGCGACATCTCCGGGCGCGACGGATTGGCCAAGGCCACGCGCCACTCGGCCACCATTCATATGGCGGAAAAGTACGCTTTCTACCTGTTGATGAGCATGGATAGTGAGCAGTTTGATGCCGCCAGTCTTGAGGAAATGGCGGCAGCACTGCGTGATGTCCTGTGCCGTTTTTACAGTTCGCCAAAGCGGCTACTCGAAGCGTGGGCGACCTGGGACAGTCTGCTACCGGAGCCTGAACAGCCGACGCTGAGTCATGAGATTCGCTGGCACCTGGACGATCCTGGCAGTCTGTTTCATTGGCTGACCTGGCAGGGCGGGGACTGGCGAGAGCCGGGAGAGCGGCCTAGTCTGATGCATTTTACGGCGCTGTCTCTGGTCGGACCTTTGAATACCGCCTCCTGGAGTCTGCCTCAGCCAGAGAGCGATCGTGAGGGTGCGTCGATCCGCGATTGGATCGATGGCCATTACGGGCTGCATACGGCGACGGAGCTGATCGATTTCGTGCGCTTTCTGCTCGATGTGGGAGATCGTCAGGAGTATCAGATCAACTATGCGCCCTACACCCTGAATGCCGCGCGCTTGAACTCCGAGATTGCCACTCTTGAGTCCGGGGAGTGCAATGAGGAGGAGCGTAATCACCTGCTGCGCCTGCTGCGTGTTCGCGACAATGCCGACCATTGCAACGATATCGACATGTGTGCCTGGGATCTGGCACAGGCCGTCGACCTTGCCATTGCCGGTCGACAGCTTGGCTGGCTGGCACAGCCAGACTTTCTGGCCCTGCTTGAACGGGCCTATCAGTTGGCATCTACCCACTATGCCGGCTGGCAGGACTACGCAAGAGGGCTGTACGCAGGATTCTCGTTCTTCATGGGTGAGACGCCAGAGCGCGAGTCATTTCTGGCCAGTTTTCGACAGGCTTTGATCGCCTGGTTGTCGGGAGCTCCACCCCTCGCGGGAACCTGGGCGAGCCTGGACTTTCCGGGGGCGCGCCCGCGACACTGGGCACCTCTGCATATTGATACTTTGCCGGGAGATGGTCGAACCCTGCACTGATCGTCTTGGAACAACAGAAAAAAAGTGCCAAAAAATTGTCCTGATCTATCGTCATAACAGATTATTTTGGCTACTATCCATGAGAACTTTCGTCAGACCCCCCGTAAAGAAGGGGGTCGTCGATCCACTAGCGTAGCTGAGGGTATTGTGGCAGTGGCACTAGTGCGTCACTTCCACAGGGGCTCTTGGGCGCCGGATCTGTCGTCAGCGGGTCCGGTTCAGGGAATGAGGTGTGTGTCGCATGAGCGTCGCCCAGACCTGCCGCGTGACAGCGGCTATGATGATGCTTGGCCTGTTGGTCGGATGTGCGAGTCAACAGGATACTGCCCAGAACGATTATTTCAGCAGAGACATGCCGACATTGGCGGAGCGAGCCGCCTCGCGAATGTCACCTGTTGAAGTGCCCAATACCGGCGGCAGCTTCCTGGATGATCCAGCCGCCGCGATTCGTGAGGCCCTGATGGCAGAACACGATCGCTGGGCGGGAACGCCCTATCGGTTTGGTGGCACCAACATGAGTGGCATCGACTGTTCGGCGCTGGTGCAGAACATTTTCAGCGACGCCTTCCAGGTCGAGCTACCCCGAACCACCGGCAGCCAGCTCCACATGGGCGAACCCATCACTCGCGATCAGCTGTCCCCTGGTGATCTCGTCTTCTTCAAGCCTCCTGGCAATCGTCATGTCGGCATCTACGTCGGGCAGGGGCGTTTTCTGCACGCGTCTTCTTCACGTGGTGTCATGATTTCCAAGCTCGACAACAGCTACTGGCGCCGCTACTACTGGCAGGCCCGCCGCCCGCTCGAGCCGACACATCTGAGCATGCGACAGTTTGCCTACAGCCCGGCACAGTTTGGCGGCTGATAGCGCTTGATGGCGGACAAGCGGCTGCTCAGGTCACTGGTCATGGCCTGCGCCCCATGATGCTGTCCTGTGAATCGTTAGATGGACATAAAAGAGGCAAGCCTGATGGCTTGCCTCTTTTATGTCGTCAACTCTACGGCTTGCGGCTTGGTCATAGCCCGTGGCGGTTGGCCAGTGCGTAGTCGATGAAGGCCCGTTCGGCGCGCGACAGGTACCCCTGGGGCTGCCAGGCGAGGGACAAGGTCAACATGGCTGGCGGCGAAAAGGACACGGCGGCCAGGTCGTCTTCCTCCACGACCCGACGCAGAAATGTGGTGATGCCGAAGCCTTGGCGCACGATAGCCTTGGTCAGCGGAATCAGGTTGGATTGAAACGCCAGTTGAGGTGCCATGCCAAGCTGGCGGGCCATGGCGTCCACAAACTCTCGATGAAAGTAGCCGTCCTGAAACAGCACCAGCGGCTGTGACAGAAACTCCGCTGCACTGACCTGGCCTTGTGACACAAAAGGATGGTCGCGAGGGGCACAGATCACCATTTCTTCACACAGCAGGGTTTCCGTCTCCAGGTCGTGATTCGTGCCGTCTTCCACCACGATGCCTAAATCCAGTTCCCGCTCCTTGATCAGGGCTTGCAGGCGGCGTGCGCCTGCCTCGATGACGGTCATGCGGATGCCGGGGTGACGCGCGGCAAATCCCATCAGCAGCGGGGGCAGGTAATAGGAGCCCAGCATGGAAGGAATGCCGATGCGGACCTCACCCTTGACCAGGCCCTTGAGTTCCCGCATGGCGAGCTCCGTGGCGCTGGCATCGTCAAGAAGACGCCTCGCATGCTGCAGCAGCACCTCACCCTCTGGAGTCAGCTGTATGGGGCGTTCCTGACGTTTGAACAGCGGCGTATCCAGGCGTTGTTCCAGTGAAGCGATGGTCTGGCTGACGGCAGATTGGGCTACATGTCGCGCACGAGCGGCAGCGCTGAAGCCGCCATGGTCGACCACGGCAACGAAAACGGCCAGCGATCTGAGATCAAAGGGTAGACTCATAAGTCAATCTGATGGTGAGCATCATTTTCTTCTGTTGGTGTGATGGAAGTGAAGCATGGATGATAGCGTTTGCCAAAGGAGACCTTCATGATTCATGCCGATACGCCCACCTGGCGCAGAGCGACACTGGCTCTGTGTCTGGGTTCCATGCTGGTGTTCATCAACCTGTACGCACCCCAGCCCTTGCTGCCCATGTTGCGAGAGGCACATGGTGCATCGACCTTGATGATCGGCCTGGTCATGTCCTTGGCAACGTTGACGCTGGCCTTGTCATTGTTGGTGTATGGCCCGCTATCCGACGCCATTGGGCGCGGTGCGATCATGAAGGTCAGTCTGGCCGCGGTGGGTTTGGCGACGCTGTTGATTGCCTTTGTTCCGGGGCTGGAGAGCCTGCTGGCTGCCAGGGTGCTGCAGGGGCTTGCGCTGGGTGGTTTGCCGGCCGTCGCCATTGCATGGATGGGGGACGAATTTTCCCCTCAGGCCATGACCCGTGCGGTAGGACTGTATATCGCCGCCAACACCCTGGGAGGTATCGGCGGGCGCATCCTGGGCGGCGTCATCGGTGAGTGGCAGGGGGTGCAGGCAAGTTTCGTTTCGGTGGCGGTGGTCACGCTGGCAGGCACGATGTTGTTCTGGTGGTTGCTGCCTGCCGCCAGGAGCTTCAAGCCCCAGCCTTTTCGCGTGTCCGGCGCGGTGCAGCAGATGAGGTCGCATCTTGGCAATCCATGGCTGTGGCCGGCCTATCTGATTGGGGGACTGAACTTTCTGGTGTTCATCAACCAGTACAGTTACATGACGTTCCGTCTGGCAGAATCCCCGTTTCTGCTTGGCCCTCGCTGGCTGGGGCTACTGTTCCTTACCTATCTGGGCGGCACCCTTGGCTCGACCCTGTCAGCCCGGGTGGTCGCCAGGCTTGGTGCGCCGGGCACCATGCTGCTGGGAATCGGGATCGTGAGTGTGGGGCTGGGGATGACGCTGGTCGAGTCCCTCAGCGTGATCGTGGTGGCGCTGATGGTCAGTGCCTTTGGCTTCTTTCTGTGCCATGCGACCGCATCAGGCTGGGTCGGGCGCCAGGCCAAGACGGGACGGGGCAGCGCGTCGGCGCTTTACCTGGTCTTCTACTATCTGGGTGCGAGCCTGGGGCCGCTATGGCTGGAGCCATTTTGGCTGTGGCAGGGGTGGACCGGTGTGATCGGCGCCAGCTGGTGTGTACTTGCCTTGACGGGATGGCTGAGCTGGCGCTTGTGTCGGCGTCAGCGGCAAGAAGAAGCACGCAACATCGCCGTGGCTACGTCCGGCAGTCATTAGCCGGCCGGCGCCACCCGCCACCCTTCTGCCGTAAAGATCTGCTGGCCAAGAGCTGTCAGGAAGCAAGAGCTGTCAGGAAGACAGCGGCCCCTCTCGTCCACGTTGGTCGAGAGGGGCCGTGAGGGCAATGGGCTACAGCAGAGGAGCCCCAGAGCGGCCTTCATGGCAAGGGCTCAGGAGCTCGCCTGTTGACCCGGAGCCGCATGGGGCATGGCTTCTTCGCCCCAGATCTCCTTGAGGCGATCCGGGCGACCGCATGCGTTCTTGTAGAAGGTGTAGCGAACCTTGTTGTTCTGATAGTAGTTCTGGTGATAGTCCTCGGCCGGATAGAAGGTGCCAGGGTCTTCGATCAGGGTCTCGATAGGCTGATCAAAGCGTTCGGCGATGGCGTCTCGGCTTGCTTGCGCCTGGCTGCGCTGCTCGTCGTTCAGCGGCAGCAATGAAGAGCGATAGGTGTCACCTTCGTCACAGAACTGCCGATTGGCGACAAAGGGATCAATGTTGCGCCAGTAGACGTAGAGCAGGTCTTCGTAGTCGAGCTTGTCGGTGTCGTAAGTGACTTGCACGACTTCCACGTAGCCGGTCCCCCCAGCGCTGACCGCCTGATAGGTCGGGTTCTCTGTTTTCCCGGCGGCAAAGCCCGATACGGTCGCCTCGACGCCGTCGATCTTGTCGAACGCTTCTTCCATGCACCAGAAACAGCCCCCACCAAAGATAGCCGTCTGCTGATCGGCAAAGGCCGTGGGGGCTGTCAGCGTGGCACCAGTCAACATGCCGGCAACAATGACGCTTCGTGGGATCAGGGGAATTCGCATCAATTCACTCCGTTTAGTGTCCAGGGTGCAGGTGACTTTCCGCAGGTTTGGTCAGTGTGGCGGGTCCTTCCTTACAGGACGACTCAGCTAAATTCAGAATCTTTGCATTTTCAGCCGTAAGGCTAGGGCGGCTATCCGCGACATAGCCGCTGCTGCTAACCTCGAAGGCATCGTGATGCCTTGGCCCTGAGCCAGCGAGAAGCGTCTTGTTACTGACGCACGGCGAGATCGTGACGTCTGTTGCCCAGGCCCCTGTGCCCTACCGAGTCGAGAAGGAGAGACGGGTGACCCGTAAAAAATGGATATTGCTGGCAGTGATCGCTCTCGCGGTTGTCGCCTTCTTCGCCACCGGCGCCAACGATGCCTTTACTCTGGAGGCCATCAAGTCGCAGCAAGCGCAGTTTCAGCAGTGGTTCCATGACGACCCATGGACCGTGGCGGGAGGCTTTTTCGCAATCTACGTACTGATGGCTGCACTGTCGCTGCCAGGGGCGGGATTGCTGACACTGCTGGCCGGTGCACTGTTTGGCTTCTGGGCTGGGCTGTTGCTGGTGTCGTTTGCCAGTTCGCTGGGCGCAACGTTGGCGGCACTGATTGCCCGGACGTTGCTGCGCCAGAGCCTGGAAACGCGCTTTTCCCGGCAGCTCTCGCGGATCAATGCCGGCATTGATCGAGAGGGGCCTTTTTATCTCTTCACCCTGCGTCTTATCCCCATCTTTCCTTTCTTTGTGATCAACCTGGTGGTGGGGCTGACCCGGATGCGTCTGCCGACCTTCTACTGGGTCAGCCAGCTTGGCATGTTGCCGGGAACCGCCGTGTTCGTGAACGCCGGGCGTGAGCTCGGGGATCTGGATTCGTTGTCGGGGATTCTGTCGCCGGGTCTGGTGTTGTCGTTCGTGCTGATTGGCCTGTTCCCTTGGCTTGCCAAGGCGCTGGTGGGCGTGCTCAAGCGTCGTCGCCTGGCGTCAGCCTATCAGCGTCCAGCTCGCTTCGATCGCGACATCGTGGTCATCGGGGCGGGGTCTGCTGGCCTGGTAGCGAGCTATATCGCGGCGGCGGTAAAGGCCAAGGTGACACTGGTCGAACGCCATCGCATGGGGGGCGACTGTCTCAATACGGGCTGCGTTCCGTCCAAGGCACTGATCCGCGCAGCCCGGGCGGCGGAGGACATCCGTCGGGCGCCTGCCTATGGCGTAAGCGCTGGCGAGCCCCAGGTAGATTTCGCCGCGGTGATGGGGCATGTACACGGTGCCATCGCTGAGGTGGAGCCCCATGACAGCCCTGAGCGTTATCGGGGGCTTGGCGTGGATGTGGTCGAGGGGGAGGCACGGCTTCTTGACCCCTGGCGCGTGCAGGTGGGGGAGCAGGTGCTGACCACGCGGCATGTCATTATTGCCAGCGGCGCGCGGCCCAGGGTGCCGCCGCTTCCGGGAATCGACGACATTGAGGTGTTGACGTCGGATAACCTGTGGCAGTTGACCTCGCTGCCCAAGCGACTGGTCGTGCTGGGGGGAGGCCCGATCGGCAGCGAGCTGGGGCAGAGTTTCTCTCGGCTGGGCAGTCAGGTCTCGCTGGTCGAAATGGGGCCTCAGCTGCTGCCCCGTGAGGATTCGGATGTGGCGCGTGAAGCGGCAGCCGGGCTTGAAGCCAGCGGTGTGCACCTGTATCTGTCGACCCGAGCGCTCAAGGTGCTGGCAGGCGACAACGGCGAGCACCGTCTTGAGGTAGAGATCAACGACGGTGGAGAGACCCGTATTGAGCACTTGGCCTTTGACCAGCTGCTGGTGGCGGTGGGGCGCCAGGCGAACGTAGAGGGGCTGGGCCTCGAGGCGCTAGGCGTAGGCACTCGCGATAATGGCACCCTGGATGTGGACGGTGGTCTGCAGTCCATTCTGCCGAATGTCTGGGCGTGTGGTGATGTGGTCGGGCCTTTCCAGTTGACCCATGCCAGTGCCCACCAGGCGTGGCATGCCACCGTCAACGCGCTGTTCGGTGAATTCAAGCGATTCACGGTGAGCTACAAGGCACTGCCCGCCGTGACCTTCTGTGACCCTGAAGTGGCCAGGGTCGGTCTCAACGAGCGTGAGGCCGAGGAACAGGGCGTAGCCTTCGAGGTGACGCGCTATGAACTGTCAGAACTGGACAGGGCCATCGCTGAAGGTGACACGACTGGCTTCGTCAAGGTGCTGACCGTACCTGGCAAGGACCGCATCCTTGGGGCAACCATTGTGGGTGCCGGAGCAGGAGAGATGCTGGCGGAATTCACTCTAGCGATGACGCGTGGCATCGGGCTCAACAAGCTGCTGGGGACCATTCACCCTTATCCGACCCACTCCGAAGCGGTCAAGGCGGCTGCTGGTGTCTGGAAGAATGCCCACAAGCCCGAACGTGTGCTTGGCTACCTTGAGCGTTACTTCCGCTGGCGTAGAGGTGGCGCCGAGGCGGATCAGGCCGCGTCATCCGGGGAGGCCGACGCGGCGACCAAGTCGGACGGCGCGACGCGAGCTGCCAACGATACCGCGGCCTAGTCCCTGACGAGCGAGTCACTCCAGAGCGCACGGCGGAGGTTTCCGCCGTGCGCCTTTTCACCCTTGATACCCTTCCTCTTACCGAGACTGAAAATGCTAGATCGCTGGACCATGCCGAAAACCCAAGGGCCCCTGAAGCCTCTGGTCACACTGCTTCAGCGTGCTCAGGTACGCCCAGATCACGTGACCTTGGCAGGCTTCGCCATCGGCATGCTGGCGCTGCCGTTGCTGGCGATTCAGGCCTATGGTTGGGCGCTGCTGGCAATTGTCTTGAATCGTGTGGCAGACGGTCTCGATGGAGCTCTGGCGCGCCGCTTGGACATTGCGTCCGATGCGGGAGGTTTTCTCGATATCGGCCTCGACTTCGTTTTCTACGCGAGCGTCGTGCTGGGGTTTGCTCTGGCCGATAGCGAGCAGAATGCGCTGCCGGCGGCCTTGTTGCTGTTCGCTTTCATCGGCACGGGGACATCATTTCTGGCCTTCGCCATCATGGCGGCCCGACATGATCTGGAGCGTCCACGCTTTCAGCGCAAAGCCTTCTACTACCTCCACGGATTGACCGAGGGTACCGAAACCGTGCTGGCGTTGATCGCCTTTTGTCTGTGGCCCGGTCACTTCCCGACGTTGGCGGTCGTCTTTGCAGGGGCGTGTCTGCTGACGACGGCCACGCGACTCTGGGGCGGTTATCACACCCTGAAGGCGATCTCATCCCAGTCATTGCCCAATCCCTGATCGCGCGTCGCCACTATTCCCGTAAAGGCAGGGCAGCGACAGAAAGGGGCGGCGACCTAAGGGGCCACCCTATCGTCACCATAGGGTGGCAACAGGGTAACGACTGGGTAGCGAAAGGCTAACAACAGGGCAGCGCTAAAAGGCAGTGAGCGCAAGCAGGGAGAAGACGCCAGCGCGGGCCTTCTGCTGAGCAGTGCCCAGACATGCAAAAGGACAGCCTAAGCTGTCCTTTGCTGCCCTGTCAGGGCTAAGCCGATTCGCTGATCCTGGGATCTAGCGCTGGCTCAATGTGCCGCGATGTCGCTGCGGGTAAAGCGCAGCAGCGCGGTGATCGTGGCGAGCCTTAGTGCTCGTGGCCGCCTTCACCGTGCACGTGGCCGTGCTCGATTTCTTCCTGGCTAGCCTCACGAACTTCGGCAATCTCCACGTCGAAGTTCAGGTTTTGGCCTGCCAGCGGATGGTTGCCGTCAACGGTAACCGTATCGCCTTCCACCTGGGTCACGGTGACCATCAGCGGACCGCCCTGGGTCTGGGCTTGGAACTGCATGCCCGGCTCGATGCTCTCGACGCCCTGGAAGGCATCGCGCGGCACTTCCTGGACCAGTTGCTCCTGGACCTCACCGTAACCTTCGGCGGGAGCGACCTTGGCGTTGACCTTGTCGCCTGCGGCCTTGCCTTCGAGTTCCTTTTCCAGACCCGGAATAATGTTGCCGGCGCCGTGGAGGTAGGTCAGCGGCTCGCGGCCTTCCGAGCTGTCCAGCACTTCACCTGCGTCATTGGTCAGGGTGTAGTGGAACGCGACAACGGAATTCTGCGCAATTTGCATTGATGAACCTTTGGTGAGTGCGTGTGAGGACGCATGGTAACGCGACGGTGCGGGGGCTGTCAGGGGAATGGGACATTTTTCACCTTACGTGGTCATATCCTGAGCAGGATTCACGCGGGTGCCCACCCATGGTGCTGTTGCGCAGTGCCGATGGTGGGGATACCCTCAGGGGAGATTTTTCATCCTGCCTTCCACGCTGTTTTTGCGGAGCTACGATATGACATCGCTACTTATCTGGGTGCTGGCCTTTGCGGTATTGCTGGCGGTTATGATCAAGTCCTGGGAGAAAGGGCTTGGGTGCGTGCTCGACGGGCTGTTGCCGTCGGTACTGCGCAGCGACGACGATCGCTGGATCTGGTGCCCGGCCCTGGCGGTTCTGGGCGCTACCTTTATCGTCTTCCCCATCGATATGCTGATGACCCTGCTGGTGATTGGCGTCATTGCTCTGGTGGCCTGCAAGCTGGGCTGCTGGGTCATGGGCAAGGTGCACTGACCCAGTTCTGTGACGCCCTGACGGCGGAAGGGGCGTTAGGCTGTCGATGGTGAAGTGCCTGCCAAGCGCACGCGAGATACACAAACACCCCATAGCGACGCTATGGGGTGTTTGTGTATTGGCTTGGTCTAATGGCGGGAGGAGGCCATCTCAAGCATGTCGGCTCAGTAAGGAGCAACGCTCTGGCGTGAACCACTGCCAATCAAGCGGACGCGCTGACCGACCTGGAAGGCCTGATCTGCTTTCTGCACGATGACGACGGTCTGGCCAGTGTCCTTGCGAATCTCCATCTCCCAGGCATCGGTGCGGTTGACGCCTTTTTCAATCTGGTTACCTGCGACTGCACCGCCGATGGCGCCCGCGGCAGTGGCGATGGTGCGTCCGGAGCCTCCGCCGACCTGGTTGCCGAGAAGACCACCGATGATGGCACCCCCGCCGGTGCCGAGAATGCCACTGGCAGCGCTGTCGCCTTGAATCTGCACGCGGCGCAGGGCGGTGATGGTGCCGACCTGGACATTCTGGGCTGTCTGCGCCTGATTGCCTGAGTAAACGTTGCCGGAGTATTGGTTGGTGGCAGTACAGCCTGCCAGCGTCAGAGCGCTGATGGCGAGGACGGGCAGCAGTGTAATCTTCATGGGTGTTCTCCTTGAATGCAGTTGCGTCTCAGCAGGGCGTCCTGCCCGGGATGGTGGCGTAGCCCTTGGCTTGCGAAACGCTGTTCGATAATAGTCTAGTGCCTCATTAGAAGCTATCACAGGGTTTTGGTTCCCGCTTCCCGGGCCACTCCCGACGCTTGTTGGGCCGACAGCGCCCCAGCGGTGACTCGCCGTCGATAAGGTAATGTCGCAGTGCTGGCGCTTTCCTGACAACAAGAGTGTGCTGGCGCGCCTGTCCTTGGCTAGCGTTGATGCAAGGAGATGTTGATGCAAGGAGCTCTGTGCAGCGCATCTCAAGCAGCAGGGAGACGAAAGGGCACTGAAAAATGTTCGCCGGTGACACGTCCGCCGGTGTGTCCGCCCAGACGAGTGCGCCCCGAACCGCCACTTGGCAGTCCGGGGCGCCGCAGCCCAATCTACCGCTTTTTAGCCGAACTGGTTCATGGTGTTGTCCTTGCCGCCAGCCTTGAGTGCGGCATCACCGTGGAAGAACTCCTTGTGGTCATCGCCAATGTTGGAGCCGGCCATGTCCTGATGCTTGACGGTGGCAATCCCCTCGCGAATTTCGCGACGCTGCACCCCGGCAACGTAGGCCAGCATCCCCTCGTCACCGAAGTAGCCCTTGGCCAGCGTGTCGGTGGACAGCGCGGCTGTGTGGTACGTCGGCAGCGTTATGAGATGGTGGAAGATACCGGCTTCCCGGGAGGCATCACGCTGGAAGTTGCGTGTCCACTCGTCAGCCAGCTGACCCAGCTCCGTTTCGTCGTAGCGCGCATTCATCAGGTCGGCGCGATCGTAGGCAGACACATCCTTGCCTTCGCTCTCCCAGGCGTCGAAGACCTGCTGGCGGAAGTTCAGCGTCCAGTTGAAGGACGGTGAATTGTTGTAGACCAGCTTGGCATTGGGCACCGCTTCGCGAATGCGGTTGACCATGCTGGCGATCTGCCCGACGTGGGGTTTCTCGGTCTCGATCCACAGCAGGTCGGCTCCGTTTTGCAGGCTGGTGATACAGTCCAGCACGACCCGGTCTTCACCGGTGCCGGGCTTGAACTGATACAAGCCGGACGCCAGTCGCTTGACCTTGACCAGTTTGCCGTTCTGCTTGATGACCACGTCGCCGTTGTCGATATCACTGGCAGAGGCAATCTCATCGCCATCCAGGAAGCTGTTGTACTGATCGCCAAGATCGCCAGGCTCCTGAGTGACTGCGATCTTCTGGGTCAGACCGGCACCGAGAGAGTCGGTTCGGGCCACGATGACACCATCATCGACGCCCAGTTCGAGGAAGGCGTAGCGCACGGCGTTGATCTTGGCGATGAAGTCCTCGTGGGGCACCGTGACCTTGCCGTCCTGATGTCCGCACTGCTTCTCGTCAGACACCTGGTTCTCGAGCTGAATGCAGCAGGCGCCTGCTTCAATCATCTTCTTGGCCAGCAGGTAGGTCGCTTCAGCGTTACCGAAACCGGCGTCGATATCGGCGATGATCGGCACCACGTGGGTCTGGTGGCTGTCGATCTGCTGGGTCAACTCCTCGACCTTGGCGTCGTCGCCGGCCTGTTGGGCGTCATCCAGGGCGCGGAAGAGGTGGTTGAGCTCCCAGGTGTCCGCTTGACGCAGGAAGGTGTAGAGCTCCTCGATGAGGGCGGCGACGCTGGTCTTTTCGTGCATGGACTGGTCGGGCAGAGGTCCGAATTCGCTGCGCAGGGCGGCGACCATCCAGCCGGACAGGTAGAGGTAACGACGCTTGGTCGTGCCGAAGTGCTTCTTGATGGAGATCAGCTTCTGCTGGCCGATGAAGCCATGCCAGCAGCCCAGGGACTGGGTGTAGTTGGCGCTGTCAGCATCATAGGCGGCCATGTCTTCACGCATGATGGCGGCGGTGTAGCGAGCGATATCGAGGCCGGTGCGAAAGCGATTCTGCACGCGCATGCGGGCAGCGCTATGCGGGTCGATGTTGTCCCACTTGCCGCGTTGGGCTTCACGAAGCTGGGTCAGTGTCTTCAGTTCTTCACGAAAGGTCATGGTCTGGCCGTCCTGATGTTGTGATGAAGCGACTATCGCGGTGCCACATGCAGCACACTGCCTCTGTTCTCTCTGCCAGTCCTGTCGTTGCCCAGTGCTGGCATCGGTGTCGTGCTGATTCAGTGCCATGCAGCAGAAGTGCTGTCCGCCTTATGCTGCATCTGCGAAGTGTAGTCGTATTTTTCGACCCAGCCAGTGAACGATACTGCAGCCGTGGTCCCGTTTCGGCGCGGCGGATCAGGATGACTACAAAGTAGGCGAGTTACCTTCCTGTAGCGGCCCTTCGTCCGCGCCATGGAACAGACTATGGCCCAGCAGCATGAGGGTTTGCTATTGGTACTTGGGGTAATACAACGTTGTAGTCCGACTACAGGAATGCGTCATTGCGAGGTATTCCTGTAGTCGAATTTCCTGAGGTATCAGGGTGGGGAAGGGATCAGGTGGCGAGCGTTAGTGTCATGTTGCGATGCGGTATTCCGGCATCGAGAAAGACCTCGCCTTCCGCGACAAAGCCAAGGGCTTCATAGAAGCCTAGCGCCTGTGTCTGGGCGGCGAGCTCGACCTGGCTGAAGCGTTGTTCGCGTGCGGCATCAATGGCTGCCCGCATCAGGGCAACGCCAACGCCGAGTCCGCGGGCTTCGGCCAGGACGGCGACGCGACCGATGTGGCCGTCCGGCAGCAACCGGGCAGTACCCAGCGGCTGCTCACCGCGGATGGCCAGAAAATGCAGGCATTGTGGGTCTCGACCGTCCCATTCCTCCTCCAGGGGAACGTTCTGCTCGATAACGAATACGCGGTGGCGAATCTCGCTGGCAGCGTCGCCAAGCTGCTCCCAGCCTCCGTGCTGTATGGTGACCTCAGTCATGGTCCTCCTCCTCGTCCCATTCGTCGTCTGTGACAGGCCAGCCCAGGCTACCGGCGTCCACCAGCTTGACCAGTACCCGCGGGGCATCGGGGTGATCCAGCAGGCTGGCATCGAACTCGTTACGGCCTGCGATGTCTTGCGCCAACGCCAGATCGCATTCGATCCCGTCGCCGTCGGCGAACAAGGTTGCTCGGTCGGCGCTGATGGCATGCCAGGCAAAGCGCGAGCCAGGCGCGGTGACCAGGATGTCGCCTTCCTGTAGTGCAGTGACAAGCTCATCCTCAGGGGTGGGCGTGTCGCTGGGGGCGAGCTGGTCGACATACTTGGGCTGGGTCATCACCCGGCCAAACCATTGTGCCAGCTGAGCGGGGTCGTCAATGGTGTCGAGAATCAGCGCTCGCATGCGCTCCAGCGCGGCGCTGTCGAGCTCTCCAGGATCCGTGGACGGTGGCATGCCGGCATCGCTGTAGCGCTTGGACGCTGGCTGCTGCTCACCCAGGTAGTCGGCAAAGGAGGTGATCGCTTCATCGGCAGACGGGGCTCGAAAGCCGACGGAATAGGTCATGCAGTCATCCGACTGGCTGACGCCATGATGCGCCCAGCCCGGGGGCAGGTAGAGCATATCACCGGGTTCCAGTACCCAATCGTGGTCGGGGTCGATGTCGAATGTCTGGAGGATACGTAGATCGATGCCCTTGATGATCGGTGCATCGTCCGCCACCTTGCCACCCAGCTGCCAATGCCGTTGACCACTGCCCTGGACAAGAAACACATCGTACTGGTCGACGTGGGGCCCCACGCTCCCGCCGGGAGGGGCATAGCTGACCATGATGTCGTCCAGTCTCCAGCGTGGCAGGAAAGAAAACTCTTCCAGCAACGCCGCGACGTCCGGCACGTAGTGGTCGACCGCCTGCACCAGCAGGGTCCAGTCGTGTTCCGGCAAGCGTGCGAAGGTACGGTCATCGAAGGGGCCGTGGCTGACCTGCCAGGCACCCTCGGGGCCCTGTTCTTCCACCAGACGCGCCTCGACATTGTCTTCACAGGCTAGTCCTGCCAACTCATCGGGAGACAGGGGGTTGTCGAAGTCAGGGAAGGCGCCACGAATCAGCAGTGGCGCCTTCTGCCAGTAGTCCCGGAGAAAATCGGCGGCTGACAGGCCGCCGAGCAGGGTAAGAGGGGTATCGGCTGACATGATGATTCCTGATGATGGTGAGAAGCGGCTCGCTGGGCAGTCGAGCATGTGATGAGTGCAAGGGCAAGGACTGAATACGCCTCACCCCACCATAGGGTGGGGTGAGAACGGGTCTGACAGCTGCCGCGAGCACAGCAACGTCGCGAACAGACGCTGCGTGAGGCCGCCGCCGGGTCAGTGGCGAGGCAGCGCCTGGGCCTGTGCCACGGCATTGCCGATGTAGCTGCCTGGGGTCAGTTGCTTGAGCTCCGCCTTGACGGCTTCCGGCAGCTCGAGGCCATCGATGAAGGCGGCGAAACCGGCCTGATCGATGCGCTTGCCGCGGGTCAGTTCCTTGAGCTTTTCGTAGGGCTTTTCAATGCCGTAACGACGCATGACGGTCTGAATCGGCTCCGCCAGCACTTCCCAGCTGGCGTCGAGATCTTCTGCCAGGCGCTGGGGGTTGGCTTCCAGCTTGCTGATGCCCTTGAGCGACGCCTGGTAGGCAATCAGGCCATAGGCCAGACCGACGCCGAGGTTTCTCAGCACGGTGGAGTCCGTCAGGTCCCGCTGCCAGCGGGAGATCGGCAGTTTCTGGGCCAGGTGAGCAAGAATGGCATTGGCCAGGCCCAGGTTGCCTTCGGAATTCTCGAAGTCGATCGGGTTGACCTTGTGGGGCATGGTCGAGGAGCCAATCTCGCCGGCCACGGTGCGCTGCTTGAAGTAGCCCAGCGAGATGTAGCCCCAGACATCACGGTCAAAGTCGATCAGGATGGTGTTGAATCGGCAGACCGCATCGAACAGCTCGGCGATATAGTCGTGAGGCTCGATCTGGGTGGTGTACGGGTTGAAGGTCAGACCCAGGCCCTCGACAAAGGTGCGGGCATTGGCCTCCCAGTCGATGTCCGGGTAGGTCGCCAGATGGGCGTTGTAGTTGCCGACCGCACCATTGATCTTGCCCAGCACCTCGGCGCTTTCGATCTGCTTGAGCTGGCGACGCAGACGGTAGGCCACGTTGGCCATTTCCTTGCCCAGCGTCGTGGGGCTGGCGGTCTGGCCGTGGGTGCGCGAGAGCATCGGCACTTCAGCGTGCTCGGCTGCCAGTCGTGCAACCTCGTCGGCCACCTGGCGCATGGTGGGCAGCAGGCTGTCCAGGCCATCGCGCAGCATTACCCCGTAGGACAGGTTGTTGATGTCCTCGCTGGTGCAGGCGAAGTGCACGAACTCGGTGACGGCATGCAGCTCTGCGTTGTCGGCGATCGCTTCCTTGATCCAGTACTCCACCGCTTTCACATCGTGGTTGGTGGTGCGTTCGATGTCCTTGATGCGTGAAGCGTCTGCTTCGCTGAAGTTCTTTACCAGGCCGTCCAGGAAGGCGGTGGCTGCGGCCGACAATTCCGGCACCTCGGTGATCTGGGGGTGAGCGGCGAGGCGCTCGAGCCAACGGATCTCGACGGTGACGCGGGCACGAATCAGGCCAAATTCGCTGAAATGCTCGCGCAGGGATTCGGCCTTGCTGCCGTAGCGGCCGTCGACGGGGGAGAGGGCGGTCAGTGCGGAGAGTTGCATGGTGTGGTTCCGGTGGGGTAGGTACAGGGTAGAGTGTCGAAGCGATATCGTTATAGCGAGTCCAGGGCACGCTTGAGGCTGCCTCGCTGGAAGACCAGCTTCCAGCGTCGCCCGCCCTGCTGGTGCCACAGCAGGCCGAAGCGGATGCCGGACAGCAGGCACGCCCGCACTCGCTCGGGCATCATTCGGCTCTGCAGCAGGGAGGGGTCGCCCTGGACCACGATGCGGTTCTTGAAGGTCGACAGGGTCTGCTGGTAGGCCTCGCCGAGGCTAGCCACCACGTTTTCGTGGGTGGGGCCGAAGTGTTCGGCCTGGCCCTGAATGCGGGTCAGGTGAGCGCCGAGCTCATCCATCATGGCGGGCTGGTTGCGCAGCTTGTTCATCAGCAGCATCAGGCTGAAGCCGTAGCGCATCACCACCGGATTGGCCTGCCGGCGACCCAGGACGCCGTCCAGCGTCTCCAGGCCCAGCCGCAGGTTGTTCGGGTGTCCACCGTAGATCGATTCGAAGGTGGGAGGGTTGGTCACCAGGGTGGCGTTGATCTGAGTGTCCCAGGCGCGACTGTCCACTTGGCCGGTGCGGGCAAGGTCATCCACCAGATGAGCCGCCTGGAACACGCCCGCCATGGCAATGGCCTGGCGGGCAGCCGGGGATTCCGGCGCGCGGTGAATAGGTACCGAATCGGTCATGCCGCGCGCTCCTTGGCGTTCCAGGTGTGTCGGATGACGCCGCCACCGAGGCAGACATCTCCGTCGTAGATGACCAGTGACTGGCCGGGTGTCACGGCGCGTTGAGGCTCATCGAAGTACACCTCGACACCGCCGTCTGCCATGCTGGTCAGCGTGCAGGGCACGTCCTCCTGACGGTAGCGCGTCTTGGCAGTGAAGCGACCCTGCTGGCAGGGAGCGTGACCGGCTACCCAGTCCATGGCTTCAGTGGCCAGGCTGTCGGTGTAGAGCAGAGAGTGATGCTTGCCTTGCACGGCCACCAGGACATTACGCTCCAGATCCTTGCCAGCCACGTACCAGGGGTCCTCGGAGTAGTTGGCGAGGCCGCCGATACCGAGCCCCTGACGCTGTCCCAGGGTGTAGTACATCAGTCCCATATGTTCGCCGATGTCGTCACCATCAGGTGTCTCGATGCGGCCGGGCTGAGCCGGAAGATACTGCTTGAGGAAATCGCCGAAGCGTCGTTCGCCGATGAAGCAGATGCCCGTGGAGTCCTTCTTCCTGGCGGTGACCAGACCGTGGCGCTCGGCAATGGCACGAACTTCCGGCTTTTCGATCTCGCCCACAGGGAACAGCGTGCGGGCGATGGCCGCTTCCGGCACCGCGTGCAGAAAATAGCTCTGGTCCTTGTTGCCATCCAGGCCCTTCAGCAGGCGAGGACGGCCATCGCGCTCACCGCGGCGGACATAGTGGCCGGTGGCGATCATCTCGGCTCCCAGCATCTCTGCGTAATCAAGGAACACCTTGAACTTGATCTCGCGGTTGCACAGGATATCCGGATTCGGCGTGCGGCCAGCCTTGTACTCTGCCAGGAAGTGCTCGAACACATTGTCCCAGTATTCAGCGGCAAAATTGGCGGTATGCAGGGGGATGTCGAGTTTTTCGCACACGGCCTGGGCGTCCGCCAGATCCTCCATGGCGGTGCAGTATTCGGTGCCGTCGTCCTCGTCCCAGTTCTTCATGAACAGACCTTCTACCTGATATCCCTGTTCGATCAGGCGCAGTGCGGAAACGGAGGAATCGACTCCGCCGGACATGCCGACGATGACTTTGCCGTTGGACGCTGACATAACAACTCTCGGGGTGGTGGTGCAGGGGCGAAGATTATACACGAAATGCGGCGCTCAACCGAAGCCTCACCGCTCGTGGAGCACGTCCATGGGAAAGGTCTTGCCAGCCAGGGCATCGCGGATACGTTTAAGCACCAGAGGGCTGCGTAGACGTCCGTCCCGATCCAGTGCTTCGATTTCTTCCAGGGTCAGCCAGTGGATGGCGTGGATATCGCGGTCAAGCTCGGTACCCAGGTGGGCCAGTGCCATGCCCAGAAACGCGTGGCTGTGAAACGCCTTGCCGTCCTTGGTCTGATACACGTACATGCCCAGATAGTCGGTGATACCCACCCGCCAGGCGGTCTCCTCGGCGACTTCACGCAGTGCGCCATCGCGAATGCGCTCACCGGGTTCCAGATGGCCTGCGGGCTGATTGAACAGGGTATGAGGGCCGCCATGGTCCTCTTCCACCATCAAGAAGCGCCCAGCGCGTTCGACCACGGTGGCCACGGTCACATAAGGGGTCCATCGCATTATCGGCGTCTCCTCGCTGGGGATGCGGTTCTCGGGCGCTTGGGTGCATGCAGCGTCTGACGCTGCCATTGCCCCGGCGCCAGCCCGTCCAGGTTCCATGGGCCAATGGCCACCCGTACAAGTCTAAGTGTGGGGTACCCGACGTGTGCTGTCATTCTGCGCACCTGGCGGTTTCGCCCTTCGCTGATGGTCAGCTCCAGCCAGCAGGTATCAGGATGGCGTTTCGGGTCGAGAGGTGGTTCACGCTCCGGCAGGCCGCTGTGGACAAGGCGTCGTACCTTGGCAGGTCGGGTCGGTCCGTCCTTGAGCGTGACGCCTTTTGCAAGGGCGTCCAGAGCGCGCTGATCCGGCTGTCCTTCAACCAGCACACGGTACGTCTTGGGCTGCTTGTGGCGGGGGTGGCTGATACGATGAATCAACTCACCGTCGTCGCTGAGCAACAAAAGCCCCTCCGAGTCGTAGTCGAGACGTCCGGCAGGGTAGATGTCGGGTACATCGATGAGCGACGCCAGCGTATCGCGTCCCTGCTCATCGGTGAACTGGGACAGCACGCGGTAGGGCTTGTGCAGCAGGTAGAGTTGACTCATGGGCTGGCTCGGTAGTCCTGACGAGGCCCGTCTGACGGGGCTCGTGCGGTCATTTGCAAAGATTGTCGACAAAGCCTACTCCGGGCGCTGGGGGTAATGCTATACTCCGCGCTCCACTGAATAGACCTGACAGGGGAGTTCTCAATGGGTTTCCAGAAAATTGTCGTCCCTGAGGGCGGCGAAAAGATCACCGCTAACGCCGACAACAGCCTGAATGTGCCGAACAACCCGATCATCCCGTTCATCGAGGGTGATGGTATCGGTGTCGACGTCACCCCGGCGATGAAGATCGCCATCGACGCCGCTGTGCAGAAGGCCTACAACGGCGAGCGCAAGATCCACTGGATGGAAGTCTACGCCGGCGAGAAGGCCACCCACGTCTATGACGCGGACACCTGGCTGCCGGAAGAAACCCTGGAAGCGGTCAAGGAATACATCGTTTCCATCAAGGGCCCGCTGACCACGCCGGTGGGCGGTGGTATCCGCTCCTTGAACGTCGCACTGCGCCAGAAGCTGGACCTGTATGTCTGCCAGCGTCCGGTGCGCTGGTTCGAAGGCGTGCCTAGCCCGGTCAAGAAGCCCGCTGACGTCGACATGGTTATCTTCCGCGAGAACTCTGAAGATATCTATGCCGGTATCGAGTGGAAGGCGGGTACCGCTGAGGCCGACAAGGTCATCAAGTTCCTGCGCGAGGAAATGGGCGTGACCAACATCCGCTTCCCCGAGGGTTGCGGCATTGGCGTCAAGCCGGTGTCCGAGGAAGGCACCAAGCGTCTCGTGCGCCAGGCCCTGCAGTACACCATCGACAACGACCGCGAGTCGCTGACCCTGGTGCACAAGGGCAACATCATGAAGTTCACCGAAGGCGCCTTCAAGGATTGGGGCTATGAGCTGGCCAAGGAAGAGTTTGGCGCTGAGCTCCTCGATGGCGGCCCCTGGATGACCTTCAAGAACCCGAAGACCGGCAAGGACATCGTGGTCAAGGACGTGATCGCTGACGCGATGCTGCAGCAGATCCTGCTGCGTCCGGCCGAATATGACGTCATCGCGACCCTGAACCTGAACGGTGACTACCTGTCCGACGCTCTGGCGGCTGAAGTCGGCGGCATCGGTATTGCTCCGGGCGCCAACATCTCCGACACCACTGCCATGTTCGAAGCGACTCACGGTACTGCGCCGAAGTACGCTGGCCAGGACAAGGTCAACCCGGGCTCGCTGATCCTGTCTGCCGAGATGATGCTGCGTCACATGGGCTGGGTCGAGGCTGCTGATCTGGTGCTGAAAGGCATGGAGAAAGCCATCAGCAAGGGTGAAGTCACTTATGACTTCCACCGCCTGATGGAAAATGCCACGCTGTTCAAGTGCTCTGAGTTCGGTCAGGCTGTCGCTGACAACATGTAAGCGACTGCACCGAGCGACGAGCCGTCCTGCTCGTTGTCAGTGCTGACAGACAAGGCCCTCGCCCTCGCCGGCGAGGGCCTTTTGCATTTTGTCCGCGTAGAGGGTGAAAGCCGCGTCGGGATTCCCGATAATGAGAGGGAACCCTACCGCGCCCCAGACGTCCAATGCTCGACGCGGGTGAGCGCGGGCACCCGATTGACAGTGTGAGGCCTATGTTCAACGCAAGAGACGAGGATCCGCTCTGGATCCAGATGCCGGTGGCAGGAATGACGCGTCCGCCGGGAGAGCCCGACGAACAGGACGACGGTGACCTGGCCACTCAGGAAGCCGATCCTGAGTTAGCCAAGCCACCCATGTATAAGGTTGTCTTGCATAATGACGACTTCACCCCCATGGAGTTTGTGGTGGAGGTTCTCAGGACGTTCTTTCACCTGGATAGCGAGACGGCCGTGCAGATCATGCTGACAGTGCACAGCCATGGCAAAGCCACCTGTGGCGTCTTTACCCACGACATTGCCGAGACCAAGAGTCACCAGGTCAACGAGTATGCCAGGGAGTGTCAGCATCCTCTGCTGAGCGATATTGAAGCGGCGGACTAGGTGGAATCCTGAGAATCGCTGATCTGCCTGTGATGTGGGCGCATGAGGCGGCACATGCGTTAACGGAGACGCGTCCTCCGTTGACGAAGAACTTGCAACGGCGCCATTTGTACCCGATGTTGATGGTGCCGGACCATAAAAGATCCGACGCAAGCCCTAGGCGGCGAGAAGGGGACTGCCATGCTGAGCAAAGAACTTGAACTGACCCTGAACACGGCCTTCACCGTGGCGCGCTCCAAGCGCCACGAGTTCATGACCGTGGAGCACCTGCTGCTGGCACTTCTGGATAATGCGTCAGCATCAGACGTGCTGCGTGCCTGCGGGGCTAACCTCGACAAGCTGCGGTCTGACCTGCAGGACTTTATCAATTCCACGACGCCGCTGATTCCGGAAGACCAGACCGAGCGCGAGACGCAGCCCACCCTCGGGTTCCAGCGTGTCCTGCAGCGTGCGGTCTTCCATGTGCAGTCTTCAGGCAAGAGCGAAGTGACGGGCGCCAACGTGCTGGTGGCCATCTTCTCCGAGCAGGAGAGCCAGGCGGTCTACTTCCTGAAACAGCAGAACGTGGCCCGTGTCGACGCCGTCAACTATATCGCTCACGGTATTTCGAAGGTGACCGGTCACGGTCAAAGCCCGGCGGCATCGTCGCCGGAGGCAGAAGATGCTGAAGATGGCAGCACCGAGGCCGGCGGCAACCCGTTGACCGGGTTTGCTACCAACCTCAACGAACAGGCGCGTATGGGCAAGATCGATCCGCTGATCGGCCGCGACCACGAGCTTGAGCGTGTGGTGCAGATTCTGGCACGCCGTCGCAAGAACAATCCGCTGCTGGTGGGCGAGGCCGGGGTGGGCAAGACAGCCATCGCCGAGGGCCTGGCCAAGCGCATCGTCGAGGAGGACGTTCCCGACGTGATCGGGGATGCCGTCGTGTACTCCCTCGATATGGGCGCACTGCTGGCGGGTACCAAGTATCGCGGTGACTTCGAGAAGCGCCTGAAGAGCCTGCTGGCCGAATTGCGCAAGTTGCCCAACGCGATTCTGTTCATCGACGAGATTCATACCGTGATCGGCGCGGGGGCGGCCTCTGGCGGGGTGATGGATGCCTCGAACCTGCTTAAGCCTCTGCTGTCTTCCGGCGAGTTGCGCTGCATCGGTTCGACCACCTTCCAGGAGTTCCGCGGTATCTTCGAGAAGGACCGGGCGCTGGCGCGTCGTTTCCAGAAGGTCGACGTCCTGGCTCCCTCGGTGGAAGACTCCATCAAGATCCTCAAGGGCTTGCGCTCGCGCTTCGAGGAGCATCACCAGCTCAAGTACACCGACGCTGCGCTCGACAGTGCGGCCCGCTTGGCCGACCGTTACATCAACGACCGCTTCCTGCCGGATAAGGCCATCGATGTCATTGACGAAGCGGGCGCTCACCAGCGCTTGCTGCCGCCCGAGATGCGTGTCGATACCATCGATGTGGATCAGGTCGAGGCGGTAGTCGCATCGATTGCTAGAATTCCGCCGAAGAGCGTGTCCAGCTCCGATCGCAAGCTGCTGGAGAATCTGGATCGCGACCTCAAGATGCTGGTGTTCGGCCAGGATGAGGCCATCGATAGCCTGGCGGCGGCGATCAAGCTCTCTCGCGCTGGGCTCAAGTCTCCTGACAAGCCTGTGGGCAGCTTCCTGTTTGCTGGCCCGACGGGAGTGGGCAAGACCGAGGTGGCTCGCCAGCTGGCGCACATCATGGGCGTCGAGCTGCTGCGCTTCGACATGTCGGAGTACATGGAGCGGCACACCGTTTCACGTCTTATCGGCGCACCTCCCGGCTATGTAGGGTATGACCAGGGCGGCCTGCTGACAGAAGCAGTGACCAAACAGCCCCATTGCGTGCTGCTGCTGGATGAAATCGAGAAGGCACATCCGGAAGTGTTCAATCTGCTGCTGCAGGTGATGGATCACGGGCGTCTTACCGACAACAATGGTCGCGAGGCGGACTTCCGTCACGTCATCCTGATCATGACATCCAACGCGGGTGTGGAGATCGCGACGCGCCGCTCCATCGGCTTCCAGACCCAGGATCACTCCACCGATGCCATGGAGGCGATTCGCAAGACCTTTACACCGGAATTCCGCAATCGCCTGGACGGCATTATCCAGTTCTCGGCGTTGCCCAAGCCGGTGGTGCGCAACGTGGTCGACAAGTTCCTGGTGGAACTGCAGGCTCAGCTAGACGAAAAGCGTGTTCAGCTGGAAGTCGATGACGAGGCGAGAGATTGGCTTGCGACCATGGGCTATGACCCGGACATGGGAGCTCGCCCGATGGCAAGGTTGATTCAGGAGAAGCTGAAGAAGCCCTTGGCCGAGATGATCTTGTTTGGAGATCTGGCTGAGCACGGGGGTGTTGTTCATGTCAGCCTCGAAAGTGGCGAGTTGCATCTCTCCACCGATGTGGAGCTGGCCGATGCGCCCTGACTGAGCTCTCTGGTTTAGGCCGCAGCGAGTCTTGAGGACACCGCTGAAGCAAGAGATGACGCCCTGTCTTATGACAGGGCGTTCTTGTAGGTATCGCCTGCTGGCTCGCTTGCCCACGGGACCGGGCAGCAAGGCGGCAGGGTGTTAAAAACGCAGGCGAGTTCCGGACGCCAAGCGCCACCCTGCTACGTAAATCGTGGCAGGGGTGGGCTGCGCAGCAGGCGGCGTTTGCGCCAGGCTCCGGTGTTATCCAGCACCAGTGTCAGGAGTGCTCCAGCACTGGGCGATAGGGGCCGAATGCCGATGGGCATTGACCCGAATATCAGGGAGCTGCGCTTGCCGGCGAGGCGGGCACGCCCGACGGGCGCGATACCGGCAAGTGGCGTCTACGCAAAGCGCTGACGCCGGCCGATCTCAACGAGAACGGTATACGATGCGACCCTTGGACAGGTCATAGGGAGTCAACTCGACCTTGACCTTGTCCCCGGTCAGGATGCGGATGTAGTTCTTGCGCATCTTGCCCGAGATGTGGGCGGTGACCACGTGGCCGTTTTCCAGCTCGACCCGGAACATGGTGTTGGGAAGCGTGTCGACGACCACGCCTTCCATTTCAATATGGTCTTCGCGTGCCATATAGGCGAATCCTCGCATGTGTAGACAGAGTGATGCCCGACCGCGCGGCGCGACTGCCGTTACTCTGGTCAGGATAGCGCGATATTCTGCCGGATGCTGGGGCAGATGGCAAAGTGAGTTGCCTGAAAAAACGGCAGATGTCTAGACTGAGGTCTGACGCCTTTGGTGTTTACCCTGTCACTGGCATGCCGTCGTTGCTGGCAGCATAGGCTGTCTGGATCGAGTGAGCAGTGGCGACCCTGGCGCGACTCAGGGCGGTACAGCGCCAGGCGTTCAGCCGTGTTCGGTAGGTACCAGCCGGCGCCACAGGCGCCCGTCCAGCCTTTCGAGGGGAGTGAAGTTGCTCTTGTAGCTCATCTTGCGACACGCCTCGATCCAGTAACCTAGGTATACGTGGTCAAGCCCTTTCGCCGACGCCATCTGGATCAGGGTGAGCACCGCCTGGGTGCCAAGGGATCGCCTCTCGAGGCTCTGCTCGGGGTCGAAGAAGGTGTAGATGGCTGACAGGCCGTGGCCGAGTTCATCGAAGGCGGAGACCGCCACCAGCCTGTCGTCGAGTCGCATCTCCAGCAGTCGGGCATAAGGCTGGTCGAGACTCAGAAAGGTGCGGTACTGTTCATGGCTTGGGGGGAACATGTCGCCATCGTGGTGGCGAGTGCAGATATAGCGCGCATAGAGATCATAGTGGGAAGAGTCGAAGCGGGCAGGTACCACGTCGACGGTCAGATCGGCATTGCGCCGCATCAAACGTTTCTGGCTCCTGTTTGGACGAAATTCCGCGACAGGAATCCGCACCGAGACACAGGCATGGCAGCCTTCGCAGTGGGGGCGGTACAGGTGAAGCCCGCTGCGCCGAAAGCCGAGCAGCGTCAGCGCATCATACACACTCGGCCCCGGCGATTCCTTGGGATCAAGGAACAGCGTGGTCGCCTCTTTTTCTGGCAGGTAGCTGCAAGCGTGTGGCACCGTGAGGAAAAACCTCAGGTCGCGGACCGGTTGCCGCGGTGTGTTGCTGCTCAAGGCGGCCGTCTCCCTGTCGGATGGCGTCTCGTCGGTCGTCAGGCAAAGGCATGACCCGCTGCAATGCTCTCAACTGCCGTGGTCTGAACTGCCGTGGTCTGAACTGCAATGACCTCAACTCAATGATCTCAACTCAATGATTCCAACGGCAGGGGGGGCGTGGCGATGCACCCACTGCGATGGCAAGCGCCGAGTCAGACGTTGTCGACGCAAGCCACGTCAGCAAAGGACCACGCAGGCGTGACCAGAGCGTCTGTGTCCAGGCCATCCAGCCACTTCTCAAGATAGCCGATGAACTCGGATCGGGCGATACCTCTAGCGCCCAGGCTGGCCAGATGCGGGGTCTGCATCTGGCAGTCGATAAGCTTGCCGGCTCCCCGCTGCATCGCATGTGCCAGATGGACCAGGGCGATCTTGGACGCGTCAGCCTCGCGACTGAACATGGATTCGCCAAAGAACACAGGACCAAGTGCTACACCATACAGCCCTCCTACCAGAGTGGTGTCACGCCATACTTCTACCGAATGAGCCACACCCATGCGGTGGAGTTGGTCATAGGCGCTGCGCATCTCGTCGATGATCCAGGTGCCATCCTGGTCGCCACCTCGGGGAGCAGCGCAGGCGGCAACCACCGACGTGAAGGCGCGATTGGCGGTGACAGTAAAACCTGCATTGCGGACGCGTTTGGCCAGACTCCGACGCACGCGCAGTTCGTCGGGACGCAGTACCATGCGAGGATTCGGACTCCACCACAGGATGGGCTGGTCATCGCTGTACCAAGGAAAGATGCCGCGACGATAGGCGGCAATCAACCATTCGGGGGTCAGGTCGCCCCCTGCAGCCAACAAGCCGTCGGGGTCGTCAAGGGCCGTCTCGACGCTGGGAAAGGCGACCGGGTAGGGGGATAGCCAGGGTAGCATGGGGCTCCCTTCAACAGGGTTTTTGATCAACAGGCGAGTGTGCCCCCAGATGGCGGCACGCTCAAGCCGTCTGGGGCCTATTCGCTCACCGGCTGGCTCGGTATCATGAGGGCCAGTCAGTAGGATGGAAGACGCCGCCATGGCGCAAGGGGAAGGCCATTTGAGTGCCAACAAGAAGTCTGTGTCGTCTCGAGCGACGGCGGCAGCTGCCAAGGAGACCGCCAAGAAAGTTGGCCTGCGTCTGCACGGCTCTGCCAGGGAAGGTGTCATCATCGTGCTGCTGGCCGCCTGTGTGTTCCTGTTGCTGGCACTGTTCAGCTTTGAACCTGCAGATCCTGGCTGGTCGAGCAGCGGTCCTGAAACCGACGTCGCCAACTGGATGGGGCCGATCGGCGCCTGGCTAGCCGACGTGCTGTACTCGCTGTTTGGGGTCAGTGCCCTGTGGTGGCCGGGAATGCTGGCGTTCGCGGCGTGGTATCTGATTCGCTCCCGGCGGGTCGAGTTTGAGTGGGATGCCACTGCGCTAGCCGTTCGCTGTGGCGGCCTGGTGCTGCTGCTGCTGGGATCGACGACTCTCGGCGCGCTGTATTTCAACCACCCGGAAAGTGTATTGCCGTATTCCACTGGCGGCATACTTGGCGTGGGGCTGGTCGGTGCGCTGCGCCCGCTAGTCGGGTATGGCGGCACAGGGCTGCTGGCGGTCGTCGGGATTCTGGGCGGGATGCCATTGTTCACCGGCTTGTCCTGGCTGAACGTGATGGACGAGGCCGGTCATCGTTGCCTGCTGTTGGGGCGTTGGATCAAGGCGCGTTTCGCGGGCGGCAAGGATGCCTCCGACGAGGCTGTCTCCGCGCGCAAGCAGGCCCAGGATCCGGCTCTTTCGGATGCTGAGGCGGATCGTGTGGAGTCATCGGTCGAGGACCACACCCAGCGCGGCATTCAGGACGAAGACGAGCAAGACGGGGCCGCAAACAAGCCTGCCTGGTGGCAGCGCTTGCTGGGCCGTCGTCGCGATGTCGCCTCCGAGCGCCTGCAGTGGGACACCGAGGACGGCACCGATATTCCATGGGAGGTGGCGGAATCCACGCCGTCAGCCAAACAGCCGGGGGCTGCCTATACCGAACGACTGGCGACAGCCGGCCATAGCCGCGCGGCCACTGAGCCCTCCATTGGGCTGAGGGCAAGCAGGGAGGAGCCAGCGCCTGCCTTGGGTGCTGATGAGCGTCATGGGCGTGCCCCCGCTGCTAGAGATTCTGTCAGCCCCTCTCGGGAACACGAAAGGGAGGCTGGGACAGCCGCTCGCCGTGAGCCGTCTTTTGGCAGTGCACCAACCTCAGCCCGCGAGCGCCGGGAGCCCACCCTGGGCGCGAGTCTCGGGACAGGCCCGAGTGACGATACGGTTGCGGGCTCGCCAACACGACACTCCGCTGACGTCAGGCGTGACACCCGCCAGCCCGCGGAGCCAACGTTTGCCCTGCGCGCTGAGCGCGATGAGCCCGCCGCCGGGGCTGCTGCCCCTGAGCCGGCGGCCTCGATGCCCCATGAGACGCGCAGCGTGGCCCCAGAAAGCACCAGTGCCGAGGCCCAGGAGCGCAGGCTTGACGCTGACACCGCGCAGAGCGGCGTATCAGCCTCTCCGGCGCCTCAAGATCACGCGGGCCAGCGTGCAGCCGAAGATGCCGCTGACGCCGGTGCGACGACATCGCAGCCTCCGTCGCCGGCTCACGCCGAGGACGAAGCGCCACCTCAGGGCTCTGCTATTCGGGGCGCTGCTATTCAGGGACAGCACAGTACGAATCAGGGACAGCACAGGACGAACGCCCCGCAGCCGCCCAGCGAAGCTGCATCCTCCACAGCTGGTCCCTCTACAACTGGGCCCTCCACGGCTGGTTCCTCAACAGCTGGCGCTGCAGCTCCCGCTGCTGCTACCCCTGAAGCGCCTCAGCGCGAAGAAAGGCGGGCAGAGGATATCCCCGAGCCGGTGTTGCCAGACGACGGCGGTGCGCTGGCTGGTGGCGCCCTGGCGTCCAGCGCTGGACTGCTGTCGTCCACGCACGAGGCCCCTCGGCGGGTGGTAAGCGCTCACCCTGACAGCGTGTCGCAGCCCACCGTGGACAGTCGGCAGCAGTCGTCTGTGACGGCGGCAGAGGCTCCGCCAAGGGGCGACGCCTCTTCAGCTGAGCCATCGGCCGAGGACCGCGGGCATGTCCACCACCAGGATAGCGATGCGCCGGTCACTCCCCATGTGGCGACAGCGGAGCAGGGGAGGGAAGCGGCCGATCAGGGCGGCCCGACGCTGTGGACCGTGGAGCACCTGCAGAACCAGCGTTCCGGCTTCGATGATCTGCCCGAACCCGATGGTGACTTGCCGGGTCTGCGACTGTTGACGCCGCCCGAGCCGCACCAGCCCAACTACACCGAAGAGCAGCTTGCCGACATGGCGGAGCTGCTGGAAATGCGCCTGCGCGAATATGGCGTGAAGGCCGAGGTGGTCGACACATGGCCGGGTCCGGTCATCACCCGCTTCGAGATCAAGCCCGCAGCGGGAGTGAAGGTGTCCAAGATCAGCAACCTGGCCAAGGATCTGGCGCGTTCGCTGATGGTCAAGAGCGTCCGCGTGGTGGAGGTGATTCCGGGGCGTCCCACCGTGGGGATCGAGATTCCCAATCCCAACCGGGCCATGATTCGCCTGCGCGAGGTGATCGATTCGGATCGCTATCAGGACGAGGCCTCCGCTCTGACCATGGCATTGGGCCAGGACATCGGGGGAGCGGCGGTGGTCGCCAACCTGGGCAAGATGCCTCACGTGCTGGTGGCCGGTACGACCGGTTCGGGCAAGTCCGTCGGGGTCAATGCCATGTTGATCTCGATGCTGCTCAAGGCGACCCCTGACGAATTACGCCTGATCATGGTCGATCCCAAGATGCTTGAGCTGTCGGTCTACGACGGAATCCCGCATCTGCTGGCGCCTGTCGTCACCGACATGAAGGAAGCCGCCAACGCGCTGCGCTGGTGTGTGGCCGAGATGGAACGCCGCTACAAGCTGATGGCGGCCATGGGGGTGCGGAATATCGCCGGCTTCAACAGCAAGCTGGATGAAGCCGAGCGTGCCGGCGCCCAGGTGGCGGATCCGTTGTGGGAGCCTCAGCCGTGGGAAATGCATCAGACCCCTCCGGTGCTGGAAAAGCTGCCGTACATCGTGGTGGTGATCGACGAGTTTGCCGACATGTTCATGATCGTCGGCAAGAAGGTCGAGGAACTGATTGCTCGCCTGGCCCAGAAAGCGCGCGCCGCGGGTATCCATCTGGTGCTGGCGACCCAGCGTCCGTCCGTGGACGTGGTGACCGGCCTGATCAAGGCCAACATTCCCACGCGCATGGCCTTCCAGGTGTCGTCGCGAGTGGATTCGCGCACTATTCTCGACCAGGGCGGCGCTGAAAACCTGCTCGGTCACGGCGATATGCTCTATCTGCCGGCCGGCTCGGGCCAGCCCACTCGCGTTCACGGGGCCTTCGTCGACGATGACGAAGTTCACCGAGTGGTCGAGGACTGGAAGCGCCGTGGCGAGCCTGAGTACATTGACGAGATCCTGTCGGGGGGTGTCTCCGCCGATGCCTTGACCGGGCTGGAGGCTGAGGGCTCCGGTGACGACAGCGATGCCGAACAGGATGCGCTGTATGACGAGGCGGTGGCCTTTGTTACCGAGTCGCGGCGCGCATCTATCTCCGCCGTGCAGCGGCGTTTCAAGATCGGCTACAACCGGGCCGCGCGTCTGGTGGAAGCCATGGAAATGGCCGGTGTCGTGTCCTCCATGGGCACCAACGGTGGACGTGAAGTGCTGGCACCGCCTCCCGCAGGAGGCTAGCCCCCGATCGTCGCATGTGTCTCTTTTTGGCGACGCATGCGGCGCTACCATGAAACGACCATGCAACAGACGGTTGCGTTTGAGACTCATGGCAACTTGCCAGGCATACTGGGCTCAAAGGGACATGCCCGTTCATGCCGGAGCAACTTCGGCACGACAGGGAAATCGACCATATCGACGGAGAGACGCTATGCCTGCACGCCTTACCCTGACTTCCGGCTTGGCCACGCTCGCACTGGCACTTGCGGTGCCTGCTACTGCGCTGGCGGATGGTGCCGAGCGACTGACGCGCATGCTGGAGCCGCTGAACACCTACTCTGCCGATTTTGAACAGCAGATTCTGGACGGCAGCGGTCAGCGACTGCAGCGTACGGAGGGGCACATGTGGCTGTCACGTCCCGGCAAGTTCCGCTGGGAGGTAGAGGCGCCGTATGAGCAGGTGGTGGTATCGGACGGCAGCGAAGTCACCTTGTTCGACCCGGACCTGCAGCAAGCCACTATCCAGGCTCTGGACGAACGCGTTACGCACACGCCTGCCTTGCTGTTGTCGGGAAGTGCCAGCGAGCTGACCGACAGCTATAACGTGTCGAGCTCCCAGCAAGGCACCTCGGAGACCTTCACGCTGGAACCCAAGGCGGCCGACACCTTGTTTGAAAGCCTGCGCCTGACCTTCTACAGCGAGGAGTTGGCGGCACTGGAAATGACCGACAGCACCGGCCAACGCACGGCGATTGCCTTTGACAACGCCGAGCAGAATGGCCAGATCGATGACGGGCGCTACCAGTTCGATATTCCCGAGGGTACTGATGTCATTCGCCAGACACCCTGATCCACGGGTCCGGTAGGGTCGTCGCTCTGATGTCTTGGCCTTTCACGGCCAGTCAGGACGGAACAGAGACTCGGGACCTGATGCCGCCGTCGCCCCTTCGGGCGGCGGCGCTGTCTTTTCTGGCCACTTTTTTTCTCTGACCCCCTTTGCCGCAGCCTCCGTTCTGATCACCGCCTTCATCGCTTCTCGCTTTTCCCTTCTCCCTTATCCCTTATCCCTTATCCCTGGGGGCATGCCCCGTCACCTCTGTGTACGGCAGGATGTCTGCCGAGCACTGACAGGGCGTCGCCACGGGGCCTGGCCCTGGGCAGTTGCTGGCCCCATCTCAGTGCGTGCACCTTGCCGGTCTGAGCATGGACCTTGTCGAAGATCACCGTTTTACGGTTTTTCGACCTTGGCCCAATAGTTTGCGTCGACTAGGGAATCTACTATCGCGGGTATCGTTTTCATGAGGTGCCCCCATGTATCCCTACGCCGCTCCTTTGAAAGACATGGCCTTTGTGCTGAGTGAGTTGCTTGAGCACAAATCCCTGGACCTGCCGGTCTTCGGCGAGGTCAGTCCTGATCTGATCGATGCCGTGCTGGAAGAAGCCGGAAAGCTAGCCACCGATGTGTGGGGGCCCCTGAATGCCACAGGGGATCGCCAGGGCTGCCAACGACGCGACGACGGCGGGGTGACGTTGCCGGATGGGTTTGCTGAGGCTTACCAGGCCTACGCGGAAGGCGGCTGGAATGGCATTGGTGTATCCGAGTCGCTGGGCGGACAAGGGTTACCGGAGGTGGTGGCCAGTGCTGTCCAGGAAATGTTGCATGGCGCCAACATGGCGCTGGGCCTGTGCCCTATGCTGACAGCCGGTGCGATCGAAGCACTGGCGCACCATGGCGATGAAGCACTGCGCGAACGCTACCTGGAGCGTCTGGTCGAGGGTAGCTGGACAGGTACCATGAACCTGACCGAGCCCCAGGCAGGCTCTGACCTGTCACGCGTACGCACCCGAGCGGTGCCAGAGGGCGATCATTTCCGCGTGTTCGGTCAGAAGATCTTCATTACCTGGGGGGAGCACGATGCAGCGGACAATATTATCCACCTAGTGTTGGCACGCACCCCTGATGCGCCCGAAGGCAACAAGGGCATCTCGCTGTTTCTGGTACCCAAGTTTCTGGTCAATCAAGACGGTAGTCTGGGCGAGCGCAATGACGTCGTGTGCGCGTCCATCGAGCACAAGATGGGGATTCATGGCAGCCCCACCTGCACCCTCAGCTTTGGTGAAAAGGACGGGGCCATCGGCTATCTGGTCGGTGAACCCGGACGCGGCCTGAATCATATGTTCACCATGATGAACGAGGCACGTCACAAGGTAGGGATTCAGGGCATCGGTGTGGCTGAGCGTGCCTGCCAGCATGCCGTGGCCTACGCCAACGAGCGCTCCCAGGGAAGAACACCGCCAGCCCGAGGTGGCGAGGCCTGTGATATCGCCCAGCACCTTGATGTGCGCCGCATGCTGCTGTCGATGCGGACCCGGACTGACGCCCTGCGCGCCCTGGCGTTGCTCTGTGCGCAGCAGCTGGATGTTGCACGGCATCACGATGATGCCAGCGTCAGACAGGCCGCCCAGGCCCGTGTGGATGTGCTGATTCCTGTGGTCAAGGGCTTTTCCACCGATCAGGCCGTGGAGATTGCCTCCATGGGGGTGCAGGTGCATGGCGGCATGGGCTTTATCGAGGAAACCGGTGCTGCCCAGCTGCTGCGAGATGTGCGCATCGCGCCGATCTACGAAGGTACCAATGGCATTCAGGCCCTGGATTTTGCCGGGCGCAAGCTGCAACGTGATGGTGGCGCGGCGATGTCGAGCCTGCTGGATGACGTCGATGGCACCGCCCAGGCGCTGGGGTCTCACCCGTCACTCGAAAAGCTGGGCCATGAGCTGGCGGCGGCGACCCAGGATCTCCGGGCCTGCCTTGCCAGGGTGCTGGAAGAGGGCAGCGACGAACACAGCGGGCCGGATGCGGTGCAAGCCTACGCCACCCCCTTGTTGTCATTGGCAGGACATGTCCTGTGTGCATGGCAGATGGGGCGTGCGGCTCTGGTCGCACGAGCCGCTCTGGACGCCGGGCAGGATGACGAGTTCTATCGTCGCAAGCTGGTCTGTGCCGACTTTGCGATTCGTCACTGGCTGCCCGAAGGGCGCGCGCAACGGTCTGTGATCGAAGCCGGTTACCAGGACTGGCTGTCACTGTCACTCGCGTGATCTCGTGGCCGCCGAGGCTTCTCGGCGGCTATCTTTGTTTCAGGCCCATTCCACTTGCCATTTATCCTTCGCCAACGGAAGACGCAGGCCGTCACTGGGTCAACATGCGCCATAAAATAAGGAGTTACTAATGAGTAGTCTTTATGACCAGGGGATGCCACGCAACACAGCCAACCATGTGGCGATCTCTCCGTTGACCTTCATCGAACGTACGGCCAGCGTCTATCCCGACCTGCCTGCCATCGTGCACGGACAGGTGCGCCGCGACTGGGCCACCACCTGGCAGCGTTGCCGTCGCCTGGCCTCGGCGCTGGAGCAGCGCGGGCTTGGCAAGGGGGATACCGTATCGGTGATGTTGCCCAACGTGCCGGCCATGTTCGAGGCCCACTTCGGCGTGCCCCTGGCAGGCTGCGTGCTGAATACCTTGAACATTCGCCTGGATGCGGCGGCCATCGCCTACATGCTGGAGCATGCTGAGACCAAGGCCATCCTGGTAGACCCGGAGTTCGTCGAGGTGGTGGGCGAGGCGGTGAAAGGCCTCGAGCATCCCCCTTTGATCATTGATGTGCTGGACCCTGAGTTCGAGGGGAACGCCGAGCGTCTGGGGCAGCTGGAGTATGAAGCGCTGTTGGCGGAAGGTGACCCTGAGTATCCCTATCGGCTGCCCGAGGACGAGTGGGACGCGATCTCGCTGAACTACACCTCGGGTACGACCGGCAAGCCCAAGGGGGTGGTCTACCATCACCGAGGCGCCTACTTGAATGCGGTCAGCAATATTCTTGAATGGGCCATGCCACACCATCCCGTCTACCTGTGGACGTTGCCCATGTTCCACTGCAATGGCTGGTGTTTTCCCTGGACCATCGCCGCCAACGCCGGGGTCAACGTATGCCTTCGCAAGGTTGACCCCAAGCGCATCATGGAGTTGATCGCAGACGAGAAGGTCAGCCACTTCAGCGGGGCGCCGATCGTACTTAACGGCCTGGTCAACCTTGAGGCGGCAGACCGTCGACCCATCGATCATCCGGTCAAGGCGACGACGGCCGGCGCAGCACCGCCAGCGGCGGTGATCGCGGGCGTTGAAGCGATGGGAATCGACGTGACCCATGTCTATGGTCTGACCGAGGTCTACGGTCCGGTCACCGTGTGTGCCTGGCGCGAAGCCTGGGATGCGTTGCCGCTGCAGGAGCGCGCCCGCCTCAAGGCCCGCCAGGGTGTGCGTGGTCACATGCTGGAAGCACTCTGTGTGGCCGATCCGGTGACGCTGGAGCCTGTGCCGAAGGATGGGGAGAGCATTGGCGAGATCATGATGCGCGGCAACAATGTCATGAAGGGGTATCTCAAGAATGAGGCCGCCACCCGAGAGGCGCTGGATGGCGGTTGGTACCACACCGGCGACCTGGCGGTCTGGCATGCCGATGGCTATATCGAGATCAAGGACCGCTCCAAGGACATCATCATTTCCGGGGGCGAGAATATCTCGACGATTGAGCTCGAGGATGTGCTGTATGCGCATCCTGGCGTCGAGGAAGCCGCCGTGGTGGCGCAGCCCGACGAAAAGTGGGGGGAGAGTCCCTGTGCATTTATCAAGCTCAAGGCGGCTCATTCTGAGGTGACCGAACAGGACATCATCGAACACTGTCGCGAGCGCTTGGCGCGGTTCAAGGTGCCCAAGCGCATCGTGTTTGCCGAGCTGCCGAAGACCTCCACTGGCAAGATCCAGAAATTCATGCTGCGTCAGCAAGCCAAGGAAAGCTGACGCCACCCGCCTAGGGTATGCCACCTGCCGAGGAACGTTGCACGACGCCGCCGGTCATCTCCGGCGGCGTTGCTATATGATCCAGCGTGGTCGTGCACTCACACAGATATGTCGCAGATGTATCACCGATTAACCATTGAATGAAACCTAGAGGGACGATGCCATGAGCGAGACTCTGATCGGAGTCGTAGGAGGCGGTACCATGGGGCAGGGGATAGCCCAGGTGCTGATTCAGAGTGGTTTCCAGGTCACGCTGTGTGATGTCGCTGAGGAAGCCCTTGAGCGCGCGCAGACAGGAATAGCCAAGGGACTTGGCAGGCTGGTGGAGAAAGGTCGCCTCAGCGAGCAGGATCAGCAGGCTGCCAGTGCCCGCCTGGCGACGTCCACGTCGCTTGATGCACTGGCAGATCGGCAGGTGATTATTGAAGCCGCCCCTGAAGCCGCAGAGCTCAAGGAACGGTTGTTCAAGGAGCTGGACGCGCTCAATCACCAGGCCATTCTGGCCTCGAATACCTCCTCGCTGTCGCTCACTCGACTGGCCGGCGTGTGCCAACGTCCCGAACAGGTGGTGGGTATGCACTTCTTCAATCCGGTGCCGGTGCTCAAGCTGGTCGAGATCATTCGCGCTGAACAGACCAGTGACGCCACGGTGGCTCGTGTCGAGGCGCTGGCGGAGGCCATGGGCAAGACGTCTGTGGCGATTTCAGACTCGCCGGGCTTTGCGGTGAACCGACTGCTGGTGCCGATGATCAACGAGGCAGCGTTCCTGGTGCAGGAAGGCGTCGCCAGCGTAAACGATATCGATACGTCCATGCAGCTCGGCGCTGCCCACCCCATGGGGCCCTTGGCCTTGGCCGACCTTATCGGCCTGGATGTCTGCCTGGCGATCATGAATGTGCTGGCGGAAGGCTTCGGGGATCCGAAGTACCGTCCTTGCCCCTTGCTGAAGCGAATGGTCGATGCAGGTTATCTGGGCCGCAAGAGCGGGCGAGGATTCCACGACTACAGTGGTTGATGCGGCGTATATGCGCCAAAAGAATGGCTTGTGAGCCTACCAAGCGTTCGCTAGGGTGATGCGAACGCCTGGTCTTGAACCCCCGGTCTTGAAAGCCCGGTCTTGAAAGCCCGGTCATGAAAGCTCGGTCTTGAAAGCCCGGTCATGAAAGCTCGGTCTTGAGAGCAAGGCCTAACTATCACGGTTTCGAGCACAGCGTTGTGAAGCACGCGCTAGATCCCATGCTTGTTCGGGGCGTCTGGCCCGTCACCCGTCCCGGGCGAGTGTCGGAGGGCGGCTGAAGCCTTCACAGCGGTGTCTGTCCCTTCACGTACAGGAGTCCCTGCATGAGTGAGCAATTGGTCGAGATGACCGATACAGGCGGCGTTGTTCGTCTGACCATCAACCGCCCCAAGGCGCTGAACGCTCTCAACAGCGGTGTCATTCAGGCGTTGGAAGACGTACTGGACCAGCTGGAAGGCCGCGAAGGGCTGCGTGCGGTGTTGATGACCGGCGCTGGCGAAAAGTCGTTCGTGGCAGGGGCCGACATCACCGAGATGCGTGAGATGTCACCTCAGCAGGCGCGCGACTTCGCGGCCCAGGCGTTGAAGACCGTCAAGCGACTTGAGACGCTGCCAGTGCCCGTGGTGGCCCTGGTCAACGGCTTTTGCCTCGGAGGCGGCTGCGAGCTGGCTTTGGCCTGTGACTGGGCGGTGGCCAGCGACAACGCCGTGTTTGGTCAGCCGGAGGTTCTGTTGGGCGTGATTCCTGGCTTCGGCGGCTCACAGCGCCTGCCGCGCCGGGTGGGGCCGGCCATGGCGCTGGATCTGTGCACCACCGGACGCAAGATTGATGCCGCCGAGGCGCTGCGTATCGGGCTGGTCAATCAGGTGATGTCCCAGGCGGAGCTGGAAGACTATGCCCAGACCTTGACCAAGCAGCTCGCTGGCAATGGTCCGGGAGCCGTGCGCAGTGCCAAGCAGGTCATCCACGATGGCATGGATCAGGATCTGGACAGTGCGTTGGCGCTGGAGACCAGCCTGTTCGCGCTGTGCTTCGCATCCGACGAGCAGCGTGAAGGCATGAGCGCCTTCGTCGAGAAACGCAAACCCAACTTCTGACGGCGCGGGTTTGTCATAGCCTCAACAACACGGCCCTGGTGTTTACCAGGGCCGTGTTGTTGTAGGAAGGGGATGGGAAGGGGCATGGAGCATGGACGGCGATAGGGTGACGCTCGAGGGATGCGCAGAGGCAGACGCGGCAGAAACGCTAGTGCGTCATCAGATGGCAGATGACTACCTTCGCCACGGGCTGACCTGGGACAGTGACCGGTTTCACCAGCGTTTCCCCGAGAGGTGCTGGCGCTGGGCGGTCTGCGACCGTGGGCGAGTGGGGTTGCTGGCATGGGAGCGGAGTGCTGATGTTGCCGTGCTGCGGGAGCTGCATGTGGTGCCGGATGAACGCGGCAAGGGAATCGGTACGCACTTGCTCGCACTGTGGGAAGACATGGCGCGCTTGTCGGGTGCTCAATGCCTTCGCCTGCGTGTGCTGTCGGGGAGTCGCGCCGTGTCATGGTATCAGCGACAGGGGTATCAGCAGGTGCGAGGCTGCCCGACTCCCCATGGCCAGGTGCTGGGCCTGGAGAAAGCGGTTGTTCATAATCGCGCAGCCCACTGAGGAGCAGCAAAGGGTTGAGCTGATGGATACTGTTCCTCTCAGCGGGTCCCTGTATGCTGTGGGTTAGACGATACTGACGTCAGGGATGATTCCGGGAGGGCGGGCATGAAGACCATCGGTTTGTTGGGTGGAATGAGCTGGGAATCCACGGTGAGCTACTACCAGTACCTCAATCGTGGCGTCAACGAGACCCTTGGGGGACACCACTCGGCCAAGATCGTCCTGGTCAGCGTCGATTTTGCCGAAGTCGAGGCATTCCAGCGGCAGGGGCGCTGGGAAGACGCTGCCGCCTTGCTGGCAGGCGCTGCCTGGCAGGTGCAGGAAGCCGGCGCCGACATGCTCGTGTTGTGCACCAACACCATGCACAAGGTGGCACGTCAGATCGAGAAGGCCGTGGATATTCCCTTGCTCCACATCGCCGACGCCACTGCGGATGCACTGGTCATGGACGGGATCAAGCGTGTTGGGCTACTGGGTACGCGTTTCACCATGGAGCAGGGATTCTACAAGGATCGGCTCGAGGCCTTCGGAATTGACGTCAGGGTCCCTGACAAGCCCCAGCGCGAGCAAGTGCATCGCATCATTTACGATGAACTGTGTCATGGCCAGATCGTGCCAACGTCTCGCGATGAGATGCTGGCCATCATGGAGGAGCTTGCCGCTGATGGGGCCCAGGCCGTGATTCTGGGGTGCACCGAGATTGCGCTGCTGGTCAATCAGCAGGATACCGCGGTGGCGCTGTACGACACCACGGCGATCCACGCGAAAAGGGCGGTAGAACTGGCCATTGGCTGAGCTCAGCCAGCTTACCTGACACTTACCACAGCGGCGTCATGGATCCTGTGGGCGCTGTCACGCTGGGGTGACACGATAGGGTGTCACGAAAGCGTGTCACGAAAGCATGTCACGACAGCGTGCCACGACAGCTCGCTGTGATAGATCGTCACGACAGTCTGTTACGACAGCGTGTCGGCATTGTCGGGTAAGATCGCATGGCTACCGCTCACCGCCACGTCGAGCGCACCCACCACTGACAAGGAACGTTGATGAAGCTGTCCTCTCTCGCCTGCTATCCGGTGAAGTCCCTGCAGGGAATCACCCTGTCCCATGCGGAACTTACCGAGCGCGGCCTGGCCCATGATCGTCGCTGGATGCTGGTCAATCCCGCGGGCAAATTCGTCACCCAGCGCGAGCTGCCAGCGCTGGCGACCATCGGTGTCGTCCTGACCGAAACAGCGCTACAACTGCGTCATGCGGATATGCCGCCCTTGGTGGTGCCATTGGCGGATACCAGTGGGGCCATGCTGGATGTGAGGGTCTGGGCAAGTGACTGCCAGGCGGAGGATGAGGGCCCTGAGGCGTCACAGTGGCTCGCCGCTGCGCTGGGCGCTCCTCAAGGATCCTTGCGCCTGGTGCGACTCCCCGATTCCGCCAGAAGGCTGGTCGAAACTGATTACCTGTCCCCCCAGGAACAGGGCGTGGTTCATACTGGCTTTGCCGACGGCTATCCACTGCTGATTGCGTGCGAGGCGTCTCTGGCGGCGCTCAACGAGCGACTGCTGGCCAAGGGAGAAGACCCCGTCCCGATGGAGCGCTTCCGTCCCAACCTGGTGGTGTCGGGCGCTGACGCCTTTGCTGAGCGTGACTGGAGCAGCCTGGCGGGCCCAGGCTATCGACTGGGGCTACGCAAGCCCTGCAAGCGTTGCAAGATCATTACCCTTGATCAGCGCAGTGGCGCTGCGCCTTCCCCCAAGGAGCCGCTCAAGACGCTGGTCGAAATGGACACACAGCCTGGCTGGAAAGGCGCCTACTTCGGTCAGAATGCCATCATCGAAGACGGTGTCGGTGCCGTGCTCAGGGTCGGCGACCACCTGGAAGCAAGCCAGCGTCCTGTCACCCTCTGAGGCGCTTCTCCTGGTGGTACCGGCGATGCAGTTCGCGAATCGTATCGCCGAACGCTGCGACTGGCCCGTCGACCTGAAGGCCCGGAACAATGGATCCAATCGGTAGCGGTGCCACCGGTGCCGGGGCGACCTCCCACTGCGCCAGCCATTGACCCAGTTGTTCAGACGAGCTGGCGTAGACAATCCTGCCAAGGCCGACCCAACCGTGGGCGGCGGCACACATCGGGCAGTGTTCTCCCGATGTGTATACCGTGGCTGCCCTGCGCTCCTCTGCTGACAGGTGGGTGGCGGCCCAACGGGCGATGGCAAACTCGGGATGCTGAGTCGCGTCACCCGCCGCGACATGATTGTGGTCCTCAAAGCGTATCTTGCCGTGGCCATCGACCAGCAGCGAACCAAAGGGTTCGTCGCCCTTGTCCAGGGCCTGCTGTGCCAGTTCGATGCAACGGCGCAGGTGATGGAGGTCGGTCTCATTCATCAGCATGTCCTCATAAGTGGCAGCACTGACAGCGTCGTCTGCTAGGCCTGGGATGCCTCGGAGGAGGGATGCCAGGGTGTTCCCATGGACTCTAGCATGCGGGTTGACCCCACGCTGCGCTCGGTGACGCCAGTCTTTTCTTTGCTGAAACAAGCCTGCTTTGTCGATGTTTTCCTACGGAGCGGTCGGAGAATCGACTATTGATGCAGACCATTAACCCTAGGAGTCTGTGATCAAGCGTGGCAGATCAGCGGATACGAGGTGCTCGGGATGACGATACGCAAAGGAGTGTTGGCCCAGCAGATGATCACGCTGCTGCAACAGGACCGGACGTTGCTGGAGGAACTCAGCGCTTCCGGGGAACTTCCCTCGATGGATTATCACCCGCGGGTTCGGGCGTTGTATCAGGACAATGCCGAGCGGCTGTCGGGGATCATCGATCGTCAGGGCTGGCCTGGCCGCGATGCCGCAGGCGAGGATGGTTGCGAGGCGGCGTGGCATATCGCCATGCATGCGGTGTTTGACGTCGACTTCATGCAGCGCTGCTGTGTTGCCCTGAAGCAGGCCGTTGGCGACAGTCAGGCTCCCGGGTGGCAGCTGGCCTACCTGGAGGATCGGATGCGCGTGCTGATGGGACAGCCGCAGCGTTACGGCACCCAGTTCGAGATTGGTGAGGATGGCTGGCCGGTCCCTGGTGAGATCGAGAACCCTGCCGACGTGGACCGACGCCGACAGGCGCTGGGGCTGGAGCCGCTCTCTCAGCGCCTGGCCCGGCTGCGGGGTTCACCTCAGGGGCCTTCCTGGCGTCAGGAGCGAAGCGCCGGCCCTGACCGATGGCGTGATTCGGCCTGAGGCGAGAAGGTGTTCGAGGTGGCGATACTCGCCAGGCGAGTGCGCGATGTTAGTGAGTGGCCGGAAGCGCATCGACCAACTCCAGCGCAACGGCCATTCGAATCAGTTCAGCCAGATTGGCGGCACCCAGCGTCTTCATGATGCGCTGACGGTAGACCTCAATGGTCTTGGCGCTGAGGGATAGCTGTTCAGCGATTTCACGGCTGGTCAGGCCCCGCGCCACCTCCCGCAGGATGGCTTGCTCATTGGCTCTCAGCGTGTCGTAGCGACGCTTCAGCTCCTGCTGTCGCGACCAGTGGTTCATCTGGCAGTGATGGAGATCCAGCGCCTGTTGAATCGTGTCGATCAGCTGCTGCTGGTTGAAGGGCTTTTCGATGAAATCGAAGGCGCCTGCCTTCAAGGCTGCCACCGCCATGGGGACATCACCGTGCCCCGTCATCATGATCAACGGCAGGTGCTGGTCGCGCTGGGCTAGCCGCTGCTGGACCTGAAGCCCACTGAGTCCTGGCATGCGCACATCCAGCAATAGCACCTGATGCGAATGGGTCGAGGCAAGAAAGTCATCACCGCTGGAGTAGCCTCTAGCGCCGAGTCCTACCGACTGCAGCAGCCAGGCCAGCGACTCCCTCAGATCTTCGTCATCATCGACGATGGCGACGGTGGCAGGCGGAACATCATGGGACATGGCAGTTACCGAGGTGGTCTGGCGAGCCTGGACATGTGGTGAGCACATGCTGACCGCCGATAACAGAAAACAAGAGACGTCGTTATCCTATCCGATTGGGGCCCTGCCGGGGACTGTTCATCGCGCTGGCGCTGGTGCCTAGACGCGCGCGAGGCTGATGCGAAAGCGTGCACCGGTAAAGGGGGAAGACACCTGGAAGCGCTGAGAATCCTCTGGCACTGGAGCTCGGCAGGTTGCGCCGTCACGACCAGTGTCCTCAAGCGTCAGCCCTCCGCCCATGGCCTCCAGCAATGACAGACTGATCGATAGCCCCATGCCAAGGCCCTCCGGGCGACTGCTGACAAAAGGTGTGAAGAGCTGTGGACGCTGATCTTCAGGGACGCCTGGCCCGTCATCCAGAATGTCGATGCATACCGTATCTGCGCCGGTGGGATAGGCATCGACGAGGATACGGGGAGGCGAGGTAGTGGCCACCGTGTCGCGGCAGGCGTCTAGCGCGTTACGAATCAGGTTTACCAACACCTGCTCCAGTCCCTCGGCGTCGGCAGTAACGTACAGGCCAGGAGGCGTCATGCACCAGATGAGCTGAACCCCTTCGTGGCGGCACTGTGGCTCCCACAGGTCGACCGCCGCAGAGATGATGGCGGAGAGGTCCTGGGGGGCAAGGTGCAGGCTGCCACGGCGAACAAACCGGCGAATATGCTTGAGACGGTCCGATAGCCGCTGAATCTGATGGCTGATTCGGGTGAGTGGAACGGTGAGCTCACTGGCGGGCTGTTGGGGGTTGCGTTCAAGCTGCATCAGCGCGCCACTGGCATAGTTGCTGAGGGTCGCCAATGGCTGGTTGCACTCGTGGGCAATCGTGGTGGCCAACTCGCCGAGGGAGGCCAGCCGATTGGCATGAGTAATCTGTTCCTGGTGGCGCCGCGCTTGCGCTTCTGCTTCCAGACGCAGGCTGAGGTCTCGATTGACCAGGGATAGCTGGGCATGGCCTGCCTGTTCACGGTGTTGCTGGACCACACTGAGCACCGGAATGTCACCGCCAGGGCTGGCCAGGGCCAACTCTCCGCTCCAGCGTCCATGCTGGTGAATGGCTGGCAGTACCTGCTGGCACCAGGTCTGGGTGGCCTGGGTGGTCAGCAGCTGGCGAATGGCAAGCGAGGGGCTGTCCTTGGCAAGGCCCAGCAGCTCGCGAGCCGCCTGGTTCGAGTAGACCAGCGTCTCGTCTTCATCGCAGAACAGCACGTAGTCCGTGGTCGATTCGACCACCCGTGCCAGGCGCTGACGTCTCGCTTCTTCCTCGACCCGCCGGCTGACATCGCGGGATACGCAGAGTATGTCGATCAAGTCGCCGGTGGCGGGGTCTCGGCGAGTTCGACTCGTGGTCTCGAACCAGATGTAGTGGCCTGCACGGGTGCGGAAACGGTAGGTCTGCTCGTAGAAGCCTTCATGGTAGTAAATGCTGGGTGATTTGCTCAGCAGGGCGGCCAGGTCGTCGGGGTGAAACATGTCATAGGCGCAGATGCCCACCAGCTCTTCCGGCGCAAAGCCGAGCAGCGACTGCGAGGCCTGGGACGCATAGAGAAAGACGCCGTCCTGGTCGTGCCGCGAGATCAGATCGGTGGTGCTTTCCGCCAGCCACTGATAGTGACGTTTTTCTTCTTCCAGCCGCGCGATGGTTTGCTCGAGCTCACGCAGCCGGGTGTCGGTAGTGGTGGACATGGGCACACTCGATAGCGGTATGGCTTGTCTGGCAAGCGCAGGTCACACAGGGCGGCTGACTCAGCGCGCGGGGTCGATCATGCCCCCGAGTGAGGCGTTGCGTCGGAACCAGCCCGCGATGCTGGCCCGGGGGTGTCGCGTTGGCAACACTTCATGGGGTACTTGCTCTGACAGGAAGCACACCAGGGTCCCTGCCTGTGGCGCCACACGCGCCACTTCCCGATCCTGGTCATCGCTTGCGTAGATCACCATCTCACCGCCGCCGTCCTCAGGCCAGTCCGGATTGAGGTAGCCGACCGTGGAGACCACACGGTTGGCGCGGCCGCGAAAGCTGTCGAGGTGGCGACGATAGAAGGCGCCGCTGGGGTAGCGTGCCAGGTGCGCTTCATACTCGAACAGGCCGAGAAACAGGCTGGCATTGAGGGCCTGCTGCAATTCCCCCATGGTGTCCAGGTAGCGCCGCTGAGCCAGGGTTTCCCGGTCGAGCCAATGGATGGCGTCTCCGCGAATATCATCGCGGGTTTCGTGCTCGTTGCCGCGTCCTATACCTGCCCTGGTCAGGGCCTCTAGACGAGCGCGGTCCTCGATTTCGCTGTGCAGGGCCTGGCAAAGCGCCGGATCCAGCAGTTCCTTGCCGATATAAAAGCCTTGCTCCACCAGCGCCTCGATCAACTCGTCGAGGCGGCCAGGGGGTAGAGGGCAAGCGTCTGGATAGCTCATAGTGCCGAAGTCGTCTCTTGCCAGGTGATGTCATGTGCCCTTGCGAGCCAGTGGTGGCTGTCTGCGTCAGGCATGTGGGGCCCGTCGCGGAGGCAGGTGGCGCAGTGTACCCTCAGGGCGGCGCGAGAGGCTCATTTCCTGGCCGAATCCCTCCGCCAGAAGCTCCACCAGCATCATCGCCGATAGCCCCCAGATCACGTAGTCCTCGCCTTGGTCGGCAGGGATCAGGTAGCTGGGCACGTAGAGGTTATTGCCGTCGACCGGGATGACATCGGTATGGGTGCGATGATCGTCAAGGAAGTGAGCCAGCGGCACCTCGAAGATGGCGTCCAGCTCGCCCTGATCCGGCGCCAGCGGGAGCCCCGGCGGTATGATGCCGACAAAGGGCGTGACCTTGAGCCCGTGCAGGGAAAGCACGTCGGACAGCTGACCGATCACCTCGACGTGATGGGCCTCCAGGCCGATTTCCTCTTCCGACTCACGCAAGGCCGTGGCCAGCAGGTGGTCATCTTGATCCTCGCGCTTGCCGCCAGGGAAGGCCACTTGGCCGCTGTGGGTCGACAGATGGCTGGCGCGACGCGTGAACAACAGGCCCGGCTCTGGTCGGTCGATCACTGGGATCAGCACCGCTGCCTCTGGCAGCTTGACCTTTAGCTGCCGCGGGGAATGCGCTTGCAGGCGTTTGCGTAGTTTCTCTAACATGGGGTGTCCGCTGGGTTTCGTTCGTTGTACCCAGCCCTACGTAGCGGCGTCAAGCCTGTCTCCCACTCCCTGCCAGGGAACGACAAGAACGATTGCAGCCCATGAATTTTTGCAGCCACTGTGGTGAGCCGGTCAGCTTTGCCATCCCTGAGGGGGATGACCGCCCGCGTTTCCTGTGCCATGCCTGCGGCACGATTCATTACCAGAATCCCAGGATCGTGGCGGGGACCTTGCCGGTGTGCGGCTCTCGCGTATTGCTGTGTCGGCGGGCCATAGCTCCCCGAGAAGGGTACTGGACGCTGCCGGCAGGTTTTATGGAGAACGGAGAGACGACACCGGATGCGGCCCGGCGGGAGACCCGCGAGGAAGCCTGCGCCGATGTGGCGCTGGCGGGGCTGTACACCATGATCAATCTGCCCCACATCGACCAGGTCTTCATGATCTTTCTGGCGGAGCTGAACGGCAGCTATGCGGCGGGGCCGGAGAGCCTGGACGTGCAACTCTTTGAAGAACACGAGATACCCTGGGATGAGCTTGCCTTTCCCACCATCGAGCGCACCTTGCGGCACTTTTTCGAAGACCGGGGCACTGATCACTTCCCGTTGCACGTCAGTGACATCACCCCAGAGCAGCGCTCCGCCTTCTTCGGCAGTGCCTGAGCGTGAGCCGAGCGTGAGCCGAAGCTTGAGCCGAGCTGGAGCAGGAGGTCGCCGCTCGGCCAGGCGCCAGACGTCACAGTTCGGCCAGGCGCCAGACGTCATAGGCTACTTCTTCATAAGGGTGTGCCAGTTTCAGTGCCGACACTGCCGCTTCAATCAACTCATCTGCACACACCATTTCGACCTTGAACTCCTGTACTCGCTCGAGCTCACCGACTCGGCCGATATGCGGATCCGCGCCGTTCAAGGGCCTGAACTGACCTTCCCCGGCGGTCTGAAAGCAGCAGGCTTCATAGTCGCCGATACGGCCAGCACCGGTGGCGAAGACCGCTTCCTTGACCGCCTCCGCATGGTCGTGTGGTACGAAAAAGGCGAGCTTGTACATAACGTCTCCCTGGAGCAACAGTGCATGAGGGCCTGCGACTGCCTGCCCACCGGGCAGGCTAGACCCGTCAAGAACCGCCAAGTGTAGCCGGGGTGTGTCAGTGCCCGATACCCAGCCAGCGCTTCCACCATGGCAAGGCGTTGGCGTCCACGGCCTCCTGCTGGGCGCTGGTGGTGGATTCCAGAAAGGCCTTGATGGGGTCGACTTGCTGGGGGCGATCGAGCATGGGAGCGTGTCCACAGCCAGGTACGCTCAATGTCTCGAGTGTTGGCTGTGCTTCGCCCATGCGCTGGACAATGTCTTCGCTGATCAGCGTGGAATCTTCGCCACGAATGACCATCAAAGGGCAACGTATGGCCCTCCAGTCGGACCAGGTATCCCGCGGCGTGTCATGGACAAATTGCTCGCCTATCCGGGGGTCGTAGTGATAGGTCCAGCTGCCGTCCGGCAGGCGCCGAGCGCTCTCCAGTGTCAGCTGGCGCCAACCGTCCTCGGTGTCAATGCCAAAGCCGGCGTAGTGGCGACGTAGCTCTGCTTCAAGCTGTCCCAGCCGCGTGAATCGATGGGGGACCGTAAAGTAGCTGGCCAGCTCGGCCAGCCCCGAGGGGTCGAGCTCGGGGCCGACATCGTTGAGCACCAGGCGTTCGATGCGGGATGCGCTGGCAGGATCTGCCGCCAGCAACATGCCCAGCAGGCCTCCCATGGAGGTACCGATCCAGGGGACGCTGTCCAGCGAAAAGTGGTCGAGTACAGCTAACGCTACTGTCATGTAATGGGCGTATACATAGTCATTGGCCGGATACATGGACCAGCTGGAGAGCCCCCGCCCGGGGGTGTCAGGAGCAAGAACGCGCCATTCTGGACCCAGCTCTCTTGCCAGGGCTGCGAAGTCGCCACCATGGCGCGCCAGCCCATGCCAGGCCACTACCGTTTTCGGTGCTTCGGGGTGGAAAACGCGCACGGCGATCTCCAGTTCGCGATGTGTGACCAGGCTCAGATGATCCATGGCAGCTCCTGACGGGTGGTCTGACGGCGAGGATGCAAATGCTGCATTGCATCATTCTAGTCGAGCTAGAGGGTGCGTGCGAAATTGCGAAATTTTCACCATCCTTGCACGAAGGGCGGTAGAATAGTCCATCAAACATGCGACAATGTATGTATATCGATTGCTACTATTGGCGTATGCTGCAAGTGAAAGATCGTTGACCCGATGCAAGATCGAATCTCGCGGATGGCGCGGGAGTCGACCACGCTGTGTCAATGACGCGCCCCGCTGCTGTACCGGTCCTGATTGCCTGGAAGGAGCCCTCCGGGCCGGTGTGATGGGACTTGTGGACAACGCCAAGCAACATACCGAGGATGCTTTTAATGACGCCTTCCCATCCAGTTTCTGATTCCCGGAGTACGCCGGTACGCGTGCGCCGCCACCTGCTGTGTGCCGTTGTAGCTGCCTTGATGGTGGGACAGGCCCAGGGTGCTGACCTGCTGACCATTACCCGCGACGCCCTGGAAAACAATTCCGAGCTGGCATCGGCACGCGCTGCAACCAGTGGCGTGGAAGAGGGCATCAACGTCGAGCAGGCGGACCTCAATCCGCAGGTATCCGCTTCAGGTGAAGCGGCCTATAACCACATCTTCGAGACGCAATCCCAGTCCGGTTTCAGCGGCACCGGTATGGATGATGACTACATCAGCTACGGAATCAACCTGCAGGCCACTCAGAAGCTGTACGACGCGCTGAACAGCCGTGAGGTCGACGTGGCCAAGGCGCAGCTCGAGCAGCAGACCTTCAGCCTGGCCGCGACCGAGCAGCAGGTGCTGATCGACACATCCTCGGCGTATTTCGACATTCTCCGTGCGTATGAAATTCTGGAAGCACGCCGTGCCCAGGAGCGTGCTATCGGGCGTCAGCTCGAGCAAGCCCAGGAGCAGTTCGATGTGGGCCTGATCGCCATCACTGATGTGGAAGAAGCTCGTGCCAGCTTCGACCAGTCTCGGGCGGACCGCATTACCGCTGAAAGCAACCTGCAGGTAGCCTTCGAGGCCCTCGAGCGACTGACCGGCAAGCGTTACGACAGCATCGAGATGCTCCAGGACGACCTGCCCATTGCGCTGCCTGAGCCGGCCAGCCGCGATGCCTGGATCGAGCTTGCGATTGAGCGCAATCCCGAACTGCTGGCGCAGCAGGCCGGTGTCGATGTGGCTCGCGAGCAGATCGATGTGGCTCGCGCGGCGGATCTACCGGTCTTCGAGGCCTTTGCCAACTACGCCTACAGCGATGATGAGCGGGACGGCTACGAGGACTACAACTCGAACAGCCAGGTGGGCGTGAGTGCGAGCATGCCGCTTTACACCGGCGGACGCACCAGTGCCTCCGTGCGCCAGACGACCTACCAGCTGGAGTCGAGTCAGTACGACTTCGAGTCCCAGCGCCGCGAGACCGTGCTGCAGATTCGCTCGCTGTACACCCAGGTCAGCAATGACGTGTCCACCGTGGCGGCGCGCAAGCAGGCCATCGTCTCCAACCAGAGCGCTCTGGACGCCACTCGTGCGGGCTATGAGGTCGGCACACGTAACATTGTTGACGTGCTCAATGCCGAACAGAGCCTGTATAACGCCATCGCCGACTACGCCGATGCTCGATACAACTACGTGGTCGACCTGCTGAGCCTGCATCGCCAGGCCGGCGTGCTCGACGCTGACGATATCGCTGAACTGAACGCCTTCCTGGTAGAAGAAGGGCAGGTCAACTTTACGCTTCCCGAGCAGAGCGAAGCCGACGGCTACGACGCAGTGCTGGACATTGGCGCGCCTCCGCGTCAGGACTCGTAGTTCCCGCCAGCGCCGGTCCGGCCACCACCGCGGTGGCCGGATGTCTTTCAGCCTTACGACATCACGAACCCCAAGGAATGACGGGATGAAAACCACCATGACGCGCGGTCGCCCCTGGGCCGCACTGGCGGCGGCGTTGCTGCTGGCTGGCTGTGGCCAGGATGAAGGACAGTCTGACGCCCAGGCGGGCGGCCAGCCGCCGGCAAAGCCTATTGAAGTGGCTGAGCTGGCCTATCAGGACATTCCGCTGGACAAATCGTACCCCTCCAAGTTGATGAGCGAGCAGGAGGTCACGCTCGTGGCGCGCGTCACTGGTGTGCTGGAAGAGCGCAAGTTCGAGCCCGGCGATCAGGTGGAGAAGGGCGATAGCCTGTATACGATCGAGCCTGACCTGTATGAGGCAACGGTAGCGCAGCGTGAGGCAGATCTGGCCAGCGCCCAGGCCGAGGTGGCTCGGGCGGACCGTGATGCCAACCGTTTCCAGCAGCTGGCCGCGCAGAACTCTGTCAGCCGCCAGCAGGTGGATCAGGCATTGGCGGACGCGCGGGTAGCACGTGCCAGCGTGGCCCAGGCCGAGGCGGCCCTGAAGAGTGCTCAGCTTGACCTGAACTATGCGGATGTCACGGCCCCGGTGTCCGGCGTGATTGGCTTGAGCGAAGTCAACGTCGGCAACCTGGTGTCGCCGAATACCGAGTTGGCCACCATTACCCCTCTGGACCCGCTCGAGGTGCGCTTCCAGATGCCCCAGAACGATGCCTTCGAGCTGCGTCGTCAGCTTGAAGACATGAGCATCGAAGACATTGTTGCCTCGCTGGAAGCGTTCTCTTCTCGCGGTGAGGCGCCCACTGTATTGAGCGGTCACCTGGACTTTCTGGGGTCCCGAGTCGATGCCGAGACCAGCACGGTGCAGGCAGAGGCTACCTTCGCCAATCCTGACGGCGCGGTGCTGCCCGGGCAATACGTGCGCGTGAAGATCGAGGGACTTGCGCGCTTCGGTGTGCTGGCGGTTCCCGAGCTGGCGTTGACTCAGGGGCTGATGGGACCGCAGGTATACGTGCTGGATGACGACAACGTCGCCCGCGCGCGCCCGGTGCAGCTGGGTGAACTGGCCGGTCCGTGGCAGATCATCCTGGATGGCGTCGAGCCTGGCGAGCGTGTGGTAGTCGGCGATCCGGGCAGCTTGAAGCCAGGCACCCCGATTGACCCGCAACCCTTTGACGGTGATGCCGAGGCGCTGATGCAGGCGGCCCAGTACGACGAGCAGCAGGCACAGCAAGGTGGCCAGGGTGGCGCAGGACAGGCTCCCGGCGAGCAGGCTGAGGCCGCTGCGGGAGAGGGCGCCGACCAGGCGTCAATGGAGGCACCGCAGGGCAACCAGGAGGCCGAGGAGGCTGAAGGAGAGGGCAACGAATGAATTTCGCCAACTTCTTCATCAAACGGCCGATCTTTGCCTCGGTCCTGGCGATCATCCTGACCATCATCGGTGCGATGAGCATGCGGGTACTGCCGATCGAGCAGTATCCCAGCGTGGTGCCTCCGACGGTGTCGGTGAGCGCGACCTTCCCCGGGGCTGACGCCGAGACCGTGGCGCAAACCGTCGCGGCTCCCCTGGCGGAAGCCATCAACGGCGTTGAGAACATGCTCTACATGAACTCGACCAGCTCCGATAACGGCTCCATGAGCCTGAGTGTCGCCTTCGACATCGGCACTGACGGTGATATCAATACCATCAACGTCAACAACCGGGTGCAAGGGGCGCTGTCCCAGTTGCCCGAAGCGGTGCAGGAGCAAGGGGTTCAGGTCGAGTTGCGTTCTAGCTCGATCCTGATGCTGGTGTCGTTGATCTCTCCCCAGGGAGACTACGACAACATCTACATGCAGAACTACGCCACCCTCAACATTCTCGATGAGCTGCGCCAGATTCCCGGCGTCGGTGAGGCCGAGGTGCTGGGCGGCGGCGAGTTTGCCATGCGCATCTGGATGGACCCGAACAAGCTGGCCGAGTACGACCTGACGCCGACTGAAGTGGCGGCGGCGATCCGCGCCCAGAACACGGAAGTGCCTGCGGGCAGCCTGGCGTCGACACCCATCGACAGCCCGCGAGCCTTTACCTACACCATTACCGCCGGCGGACGTCTGTCCAGTGCCGACGACTTCCGCAACATCCTGCTGCGTACCAACGAAGACGGGTCTGCACTGCGTCTGGATGATGTGGCTCGCATCGAGCTGGGCGCCTCCTTCTATGGTGTCGAAGCGCGTCTTAACGGCGCCATCATGACGCCGATCATGATTCAGCAGCAGCCTGGCGCCAATGCGCTGCATACCGCGGATCTGGTGAAGGAGAAAATGACGGAGCTGGAAGGGCGCTTCCCGCCGGGGCTGGAATTCGTGGTGCCCTACGACACCACGCTGTTCATTGATGCGTCGGTGGAAACCGTCTTCCACACCTTTATCGAAGCCTTCCTGATTGTTGGCGTCATTCTGTTCATCTTCCTGCAGAACTGGCGTTTCACCGTGATCGCCATGTCGGTGGTGCCGGTGTCTGTGCTGGCGACCTTTGCAGGCTTCTATGCGTTCGGCTTCTCGATCAACCTGCTGACCCTGTTTGCCCTGGTGCTATCGATAGGCATCGTGGTGGATGACGCCATCCTGGTGGTGGAGAACGTCGAGCGAGTGCTCTCCGAAGACGAAGACATCAGCGTTCGTCAGGCGACGGTTCAGGCCATGAAGGAAGTGGGCGGTCCGGTCATTGCGACGTCATTGATCATGGCGGCGGTGTTCGTGCCGGTGGCGTTCCTTGGTGGCTTCACCGGGCAGATCTATCAGCAGTTCGCGTTGACCATCGCCATATCGGTGGCCTTCTCGGCGCTGATGGCGTTGACCTTCACTCCGGCCCTGTCCGCGATCTTCATCAAGCATGACCTGCACAAGAAAGAATCCGGTTTCATGCGTGCGGTGCGCACCCCGCTGAGGCTGTTCGATCGCTTCTTCGACGGGGTCACCAAGCTGTTCATGCTGGCGGTGAAGGGGCTGGTCAAGGCCTGGATACTGACCCTGGCGCTGGTGGCCCTGGTGGGCGTCGGTTCGTTCTGGCTGTACGAGAACACGCCGTCGACCCTGGTGCCCGAGACCGATCAGGGCATCGCCTTGGCGGCCGTCAGTCTGCCGGACTCGGCGTCGCTGAGTCGTACCAAGGCCTACATGGCGGAAGTCAGCAAGCGTATCGAGGAGGTGCCCGGTGTGAGGTACTCATCGGCCATCGCTGGCTACGACATGCTGACCAGCTCGGTCAATACGGCCCGCGGCATCATCTTCATCAACATGGATAACTGGGACGAGCGGGAGACCACCGTTGATGACTTGATCGGACGGATCTTTCAGATCGGTGCCGAGGTGGATGGCGGCACGGTCATGGCCTTCAATATGCCGCCGATCATTGGTCTTTCCACCACTGGCGGGTTCACCGGCTATCTGCAGTCGTTCTCCGGTGCCACACCCGAGGAGATCTACCAGGCCTCGCTCAAGGTCATGCAGGCAGCCAATCAGGATCCCGCGCTGAATCAGGTGTTCTCGACGTTCAGTGTCAACGTGCCGTCATTCCGGGCTGATATCGACCAGCAGAAGGCGCTGAGCTACGGCGTGTCGCTGACCGACCTGAACGCGACCTTGTCGAATACCTTCGGTAACGGCTTCGTCAACTTCTTCAGCTACCAGAACCGTAACTTCCAGGTGTACCTGCAGAACGAGGCGGAGTACCGCGACACCCCGGACGACATCAACAATGTCTACGTGCGTGGTGGCAATGGCGAGCGGATTCCGCTGTCCGAGTTCGTGACTCTCGAGCGCAAGGCGGCGCCTGCCGTGGTGACCCGCTTTGGGGTTTACTCGGCGGCGCAGTTCCAGGGCGGTCCTGCTGAGGGCTATTCCTCCACCCAGGCGATCCAGGCCATGGAGAGGATTGTCGAGGACACCCTGGGCAGTGACTGGGGGATGGGCTGGACCGGTACTGCCTATCAGGAAAGCGAGGCAGGCAACGCCGGTACCATCGCCATTATCTTCGGCATGGTTATGGTATTCCTGATTCTGGCGGCCCAGTACGAAAGCTGGTCCTTGCCGCTGGCGGTGCTGACGGCAACGCCCTTTGCCTTCCTGGGTGGCATCGCGGGTATTGCCATGCGTGGACTGGACACCAGCGTGTACGTCCAGATCGGGGTGCTGGTGGTGATCGGCCTTGCGGCCAAGAACGCTATCCTGATCGTCGAGTTTGCCGAGCTGCAACGCAAGGAAATGGGCAAGAGCATACGTGAGGCGGCCATCACCGCGGCTGAGCTGCGTTTCCGCCCCATCGTCATGACCTCCATGGCCTTCATCTTCGGCACCTTGCCACTGGCCATGGCGACCGGCGCCAGTGATACCAGTAGTCACCACATCGGTACCACGGTGGCTATGGGCATGGCGTCGGTGGCGGTGCTGGGCAGCTGCTTCGTGCCATCCTTCTATGCCATGATCGCCACGCTGTCGCACAAGCTATTCGGCAGCAACTCGTCCCACGACGAGGGCGAAGATAGACGCGGCGACAGGGGTGATGACAGGGGTGATGACAGAGGTGATCAAGAGCAACGTCCGACGACCCCCTGATAGTGTCACTCGCTTTATCTGCACGTGGTGCTGACCAAGGCGCCGTCCCATTGGGACGGCGCCTTTTTTCTTCCCGCTGGGCCGTCTTTCGGGGCAGGCCGACGCACGCAGAGAGCGGATATCCAGGCCTTGGTGCATCGCTTGCTGCAGCGCAACACGTTGTCCGGTAACGAAAAAATCCACACCGCCCGGTCGAGGTTTGACGTAGAGAGCGCTATGCTTTTATCAGACACTAAACGAGTGGCATCGGCTGCTGGGCAGGTGGAAGGCCCACCCTTCGCCACGGGAGAGACGTATGAATATCGCGATCATCCAGGAAACGGCATTCAGCTTTCCGCTTGTTCTGTTCACGCTGCTACTGCCCGTGGTCCTGATCTACTGGTTGCTGGTCGCCGTCAGGGTGGCACCGTTGCAGCTGTTTGAGCGCGATAGCCTGAGAGACGACCACCTGGCCAGCACCATGGTGTCGCTTGGGTTTGCTGGCGTGCCCGTCACCATGGCGCTTTCTGTGTTGTTCGTGTACGCGGCGGTCATCACGCTGGTTGCCGAGCTACTGGTGTTGCGCTGGTTTGATCTGGCGCTGGTGATCGTGCCTTTGGCTATTGCGGTATTGTGGGGAGCCTTTGCTCTTGCGTCACCACTTGCGGCCAAGAGTTGCCGCGCGTTGTTGCGTCATTACCGTGACCGGCCTTCTTTCAACCAGCGGTGCCTGCTGGGTGAGCGAGTGCAAGTGGTGGGCTTTGTCGATCAGCAGGGATGTTGTCGAGCGGTGCTGTGTTCCGATGGCACGCGGGAGGTTTGCCTCAGGGGCAAGCCCGGCTCAATGCCCAAGGAAGGAGAGGTGCGGGTGCTGGTCAAGTACCTGGATGAACAAGATGGATTTCGCTCAGTCGCCGAGCGCGAGTTTCTCGATGCGCGCACGCGCCTGGTGCGACTCAAGCTGATCGAGCGCCATGAGCCGGTGCCACCCCAGGACAATGCCGAGAGCAGGCAACATCGTCATTACCACGGACATCACCAGCACTGACCGGTGCTGCGCTGCTATGGCGTCTCACTGCTGCCGATCAGGGTGATAAGGTCATCCACCAGCGCCGGGCCGCGCTGGCTGAGCGAGAACGCATCGGGTACCCGCAGCCATTCCCAGAACAGCCCGCTGAGGGCGTAGTGGAACAAGTCAGTGGCGCGCTCCGGGCTCAGCCCTGGGCGCAGCTGATGGCGCTCTTCTGCCTGTTGAAACTGCCGCAGCAAGGCCTGACAGGTTTCTCTGGCTATCTCTGCCTTTGCCTGCAGCGGGTCGAAGTCATCGGTACGTTCGCAATGGTGCAGCAAGATGCCGTGCACACGTCGGTGTCTCGGGGTATCGCACTGCTTCAGGCCGGTGTGGCAGCCCAAGCGCACCGCTTCCAGTGGCCGATGGCCCACCTCTGCATGATCAAGGTTGTTCAGCAGGTCCTCAAAGGGAAGGTGAACACGTTCCAGCATGGCGCGGAACAGATCGCCCTTGTTGCGGAAGTGCCAATACAGCGCGCCGCGGGTCACCCCCGCCCGTCGTGAAATCTGGTCCAACGAGGCACGTGCCACGCCGCGTTCGAGAAACACCTCCTCGGCGGCATCGAGCAGGGCGGCTCGGGTAGCGGCAGCTTCTTCCTTGGTACGGCGGGCCATGTGGGCGGGCAACTCCAGCGGTATCGTCAAGTAACGTATTCTACCGGACTCACCGAATGAGTTCAGTGACGTCGATGAGTGATGCGAGGTAAATTGGACTCGTTTTGGAGACGGCGTGGGCGTATAAGAACGAACATGCCGTCCTCCTGTAGACGGACCGATAAGGTGACCAAGGAGCCTGTATGGCGAGAGCCCCTTTTGAACTGGCCGGAGTCACGGTCAAGCCCGGCAGTCGCGCGCAGATCGATGTGCCCGTGGCCAAGCTTTATACCCACGCCCCTTTGGATATCCCCGTAGAAGTGGTCCACGGACGGCAGGCAGGTCCTACCCTGTTGGTATGTGGCGCCATTCACGGCGATGAGATCAACGGCGTTGAAATTGTCCGTCGGCTACTGCGCTCCCGCCAGATCAACCGCTTGAGGGGCACCCTGATCGCGGTGCCTATCGTCAATATTTTTGGATTCGTGCAACACAGCCGGTACCTGCCTGATCGACGCGATCTTAATCGCTGTTTTCCCGGGAGTGAGTCGGGGTCTTTGGGCGGGCGTATTGCGGCGCTGTTTCGTGAACAGATCGTCGATCACGCGACTCACATCATCGATCTGCACACGGGCGCGATTCATCGCACCAACTTGCCACAGATTCGCGCGCAGCTTGGCGATGCCGGCGAAGAAACGCGACGCATGGCGGATGCCTTCGGGGCTCCGGTCATCCTCAATGCGGAACTGCGCGAGGGAAGCCTTCGCCACTATGCCCAGAGTCGCGGTACGCCGGTGTTGACCTATGAAGCGGGTGAAGCACTGCGCTTTGACGAATGGGCGATCACCGCAGGGGTTCGCGGCGTTCAACGGGTCATGCGCAGGCTTGGAATGCTCACCGGCGAGCAGCGCCGTCGCGCACCGCCTGCCGCTGAAGTCGCCAATGGATCGAGCTGGGCCAGGGCACCTATCGACGGCATTCTGCGTCCCAAGGTGCGACTTGGCGCACGGGTAGCCAAGGGCCAGGTACTGGGGAAGGTAGCAGACCCCTTCGGCGAGACCGAAGGCGAGGTCTTGGCCATGGCTGACGGCATCGTGATCGGCATGAGTCGACTGCCTCTGGCCAACGAGGGGGAGGCGCTATTTCACGTCGCTCGGTTTGATGCCATCGAAGAGGCCGAGAGTGCCATCGAGACGTTTCAGTCCAGCCTGGAACCACCGCCGGACGCCCTGTATTGACGTTCCTGGGGAACCTGATGCCAACCAGCGGCCGAGCCTCGTGCTCGGCCGCTGGCGTTTAATGCCTTCAACACGGCAGCAAGGCTCAGGACTCGACGGTGTCGGGTACCAGTCCCAGCGCATCATCGAACACGGCTAGACCGGCACCTTCCTTGTGGGCGTTTTCGGAGAGGTGACGACGGAACTTCCGGCCGCCAGGGCAACCCTGGAAGAGGCCCAGCAGGTGGCGTGTCATATGGTTGAGCTTGGCTCCTTCCTCCAGGCGACGCTGGATGTAGGGGCGAAGCGTCATCGCTGCCGCATGGCGGCTCTGAGCCGGGCCAGGCACCCCGTAGAGGGCCTCATCGACCTGGGCCAAGAGCCACGGATTTTGATATGCCTCGCGTCCCACCATGACGCTGTCGACGTGCTCAAGCTGCGCTTCGCACTCCGTCAGGCTTTTGATGCCGCCGTTGATCCCGATATGCAGGTCGGGCCGGTTCGCCTTAAGGCGATGGACACGTGGATAGTTGAGCGGCGGCACATCGCGGTTTTCCTTGGGCGACAGCCCCTGCAGCCACGCCTTGCGCGCATGCACGATGAACACTTCACAGCCCGCGTCGGCGACCTTGGTAATGAAGTGCTCCAGGTCTGCGTCCTCATCCTGATCGTCGATACCAATACGACACTTCACCGTCACCGGGATCGACACGGCCTCACGCATGGCGGCCACAGCCACCGCCACCTTATCGGGATGGCCCATCAGGCAGGCGCCGATCAGGTTATTCTGCACGCGATCACTCGGGCAGCCGACGTTCAGGTTGACCTCATCGTAGCCCCACTCTTGAGCGATGGCCGCGCACTCCGCGAGCTCGCCCGGATCGCTGCCCCCCAGCTGCAACGCCAGAGGGTGCTCCACCTTGTCATAGCCAAGAAACCGTTCACGAGGGCGACCATGCAAGATGGCACCGGTGGTCACCATCTCGGTGTACAGCAGCGCCTGGCGCGTCAGCGCACGCGCGAACACCCTGTAGTCGCGGGTAGTCCAATCCATCATCGGTGCCACAGAAAAGCGGCGGGCCTGGGCCAGGGGATCGTGGTCAGTCATCGGGTTCACGGGTCGGAGCTGAGAGGGCGCGTAGTGTACCAGCGTTGGTGGGCCGGTTTCATCGCTGGTCTGCCTGCGCAACATTCACCGCTAGCTTAGGCAGCTGGCGGAGGACCATCACGGGCGATGGTCCTCCGCCTATCTGCTCTTATCGGGCATGGTGTGCCCTTTGGTCTTTCGGTTATTGGTCCAGGGAGTTCAGGATCTGCCAGGCGGCTTCTACCCGTTCGCCGTTGGGGTAGCGCTTGTTGGCGAGGATAACGATGCCTTGTTCCCGGGAGGGGATAAAGGCGGCGTAGGCGCCAAAGCCGCCGGTGGAGCCGGTCTTGTGATACCAGCGCTGGGGCTGAGGCTCGCCAGAGGTTGCCAGCATGGTAGCGGCCTGGGGCTCGAGGGCCATCTCGGCGGTGGTGCCTGCCATCAGGGTCTCCAGTGTCGTTGGCAGGGCATAGCTTTCCCAGCCCAGGCCCTGCTGCATGTCACCGACGGCGGCGTAGCCGTGATGGGTGGTCAGCAGGGCTTTTGCCATGCGCTGGTCGTCCGGGGTGTTCTGGTTGCCTTGATAGGCATCGATGTTGGCCTGGATGAAGCGGGCCATGTCCAGCGTCGTGGTCTTGATGCCGTAGGCCTCGGCATCCAGCGGGCCTGGGTTGACGCGTACCGGCTCATCACCGTTGTAGCCCTGGGCGTAGTGGTGGGCCTGGTCGTCGGGCACCGTAAGCCAGGTGGCACTGAGGCCAAGTGTGGGCAGCACGCTGTCCTGCATCAGCTCAGCGAAGCTTGCTCCGTAGCTCTGGGCTGCGAGCAGGCCGAACAGGCCGATGCTGGGGTTCGAATAAAGTCGCTGGGTGCCGGCGGCGAAGTCCGGCTGCCAGTTCACGAAGTAGTCGTGAATGGTGTCGTCGTCTACGCCCGCGGGAAACTGCAGCGGGAAGCCACCGGCGGTGTAGGTGGCAAGCTCTGCCATGCTGACCTCACCGACCGGTCGGCCGCTGAAACGGGGCTCGATGCTGGCGGCGGTGTCATTCAGCGCGAAGCCGCCGTTCTCGTGCACCCAGGCACCCAGCGCCGCGGTAAAGGTCTTGCTGAGTGAGCCAACCTCGAACAGCGTGTCGTTGGTAAGCTCGGCGGTGGTGGCGGTGCCGGATTCCTGCGTCGCGACGCCGTAGTGGCTGAGGCACACCTCGCCTGCATCGATCACCGCTACCGACATGCCGGGAATCCCATGCCGGTCCATCAACGCCTGTGCTGTCTTGTCGAGCTGAGCGTTCTGGCAAGCTGGCGGACTTGCGTAAGCGAAGGACGACAGCAGTAGAGCGCACAGGGGGGGCAGGTGACGCAACGTCATGACAAGCTCCAGATGAGCCGGCATTAGCTGCCGGGGTCGTGAGAAGGGGGCGATAGTGTACAGCTGGCGGCCCGGTCGGAGCCGCTCAACGGGATTATCGGCTTATTGTGCTGTACACGTCATCTCTCACCCGCTCTCACCAACCCTAATTGTCTTTTACGTTTCCAGATCTCACTGTTAGGGCTTCGTTCTTGGTCCCTCTTTACCCCTTCTCTTTGTCCTCTCTCTTTGCCACCCTCGCTTTTCCTCCTTTCTTCCCTTCGCGCTATGGCCCTGACGGTATAAAAGACCGCTTGTAGTTTGAGCCCGCCGAGTCGTAGTTGGAGAACTATGTTGCCGGCGGGAGGGCTTTAGCTAGGGACCGTCAGGCCGCGTTGCACTGCTGGACGCTCGAGGAAGGCGCTGAGTCCCCGCTTGACCTGGAGGAAGTCGTCGTAGCCGACCAGCTCGCCGGCACCGTAACGCTCAACCAGGTTACGCACCCATGGGAAGATTGCGATATCCGCTATCGAGTAGTCATCTCCCAGCACCCATTGGCGGTCTTCCAGCTGCTTGTCGAGCACACCGAGCAGCCGTCGGGCCTCGTCGAGGTAGCGCTGCAAGGGTCGCTTGTCCTCGAACTCCTTACCGCCGAAGAAATGGAAGAAACCGACCTGGCCAAACATGGGACCGACGCCGCCAACCTGAAACATCAGCCATTGAAGGGCCTGATAGTACGCCTGGGGGGACTGTGGCAGCAGTTGCCCGCTCTTGTCGGCGAGATAGAGCAGAATGGTTCCTGACTCGAACAGCGTGAGTGGCTTGCCCTCCGGCCCGTCCGGGTCGAGGATCGCCGGAATCTTGTTGTTGGGACTGAGAGAGAGAAACTCCGGAGAGTGCTGGTCCTTGCTGTCGAAGTTGATTCGGTGAGCCTCGTAGGCCAGCCCGATTTCTTCCAGCATGATCGATATCTTGACGCCATTGGGCGTCGGCAGGGAGTAGAGCTGGAGGCGATCCGGGTGACTGGGGGGCCATTTCTGGGTAATCGGAAAGCGAGACAGGTCAGTCATGGGGCGTTCCTTCGTCCAGGCGGAAGAGTGCTTGATGGTATCACCGCTGGCAGCCGGTTAGGCGCCGGGTCTGCGCCCAAAGAAGCACGCCACATCCCCTTGCAAGGGCGCGTGGTTCGGCGTCGCTGACAAGGCGCGTCCTCTGGCGCCTTAAACTAGGCGTGTCCTCGGGCGCCTTAAACTAGGCGCGTCCTCGGGCGCCTTAAAACTAGCCGCGTCCCTGGGCGCCTTAAGCTAGGCGCGTCCTCGGGCGCCTTAAACTAGCCGCGGGCCTGGGCGCCTTTAAGCGAGCCTCGTCACTGATCTCTGTGTAGGTGCTTCCAGCCGGCGGTGGTTAGTGGGGCCGACTGGGCCAGACCTGTTCAAGGGTTTCCAGCGCCGCTTGCAGTGGAGCGTCAGCGGTACGTTCTCGCCGCCAGATGAAACAGAGCGCACAGTCCAGCGCCACTCCCTCGACGATGGTCAGGCCGCTGCGTTGGCGCTCGGCCAGGGCTAGCGAATCACGGGCCAGGCTAAGTCCCACTCCGGCGCGTACCAGGTCGAGCATGCAGGCTTCCTGGTCGACCTGGGCGACCCGCCTGGGCGTCACGCCGCTTTGCTGCATGGCGCGCTTGAGCAGGCGATGGTGCACTGAATCTGCCGGTGTGACGATCCAGGGCAGGCTGGCCAGGACGGGCCATGCCGTGTCCGCAACCCGTGACTCCCAGCCAGATGGGGCCACCACATGATAGCGAAAGTGCGTCAGTTCAACGTGTGCCAGCGCCGGTGAGGTGCTGCTGGCACCGACACCTGGTGGCGCCAGATAGAAGGCCGCGTCCAGCTCCCCTCGCTCGACCCGTGACAGGGCGACACCACTCATGCCATGACGCAGCTCAGTTTCGAGTTGCGGCGCGCGCTCGACCAGTACCTTGAGGAAGCTGCCCAGGCGGATGAACTCAGGATCGATGATGGTGCCGATTCTCAGCAGACCGCGCACCGTCGTGTGCAGTGAGCGGGCCATCTGATCGAACACCCGGGCGCTCTCCAGCGCCTTCTCGGCGGTGGGCAGCAGTGCCTGACCGTCCGCGGTCAGCTCCAGTCCCTGGGGGCGGCGGTGGAACAGCGTCAGACCCAGCGTTGCCTGCAGCTGCTTCAACTTTAGGCTAATCGCCGGCTGGGTGAGGTGCAGTGCCTCGGCGGCCCGAGAGACGCTGCCGAGGCGCGCTACCGTGACGAATGCTCGCAGTGTGGGGTAGTCCTGCATGGCGCCTTCCTTTAATCGAGCGTGATATTTGAAAACTTTATATCTGGGTTCCAAATAACTCAATTGCTCCGATCCCCATCAGCGATAGGCTGTACAGCGACAAGACGAGCAGGCTGGACACCTTTTTGCAGACGCCCAGGCTCGATTTACTTAAACAATGCTTATAAAGGAGTACCCCATGACCTCGACGATTCCTCACTTTATCGGCGGCCAGAGAGACGAAGGTGCATCCCTGGGCCATCAGGACGTCTACAACCCGGCGACCGGCCAGGTCAGCGGGCGCGTGGCGTTGGCTTCCGCCAACGAGATCGACAAGGCGGTGGAGGTGGCCAAGGCGGCCTTCCCGAGCTGGGCCGACACCCCGCCCATCCGTCGCGCCCGGGTGATGTTCCGCTTCCTCGAATTGCTCAACGCCAACAAGGATGCCCTGGCCGAGGCGATCACCCGTGAGCACGGCAAGGTCTTCACCGACGCCCAGGGCGAGGTGGCACGGGGTATCGACATCGTCGAGTTCGCCTGTGGTATACCGCAGCTGCTCAAGGGCGACTTCACCGACCAGGTCAGCACCGGCATCGACAACTGGACCCTGCGTCAGCCGCTAGGCGTGGTCGCCGGCATTACGCCGTTCAATTTCCCGGCCATGGTGCCGATGTGGATGTTCCCGGTCGCCATCGCCGCCGGCAACAGCTTTATCCTCAAGCCCAGCCCCACCGATCCCAGCGCCTCGCTGATGATGGCGGACCTGCTCAAGCAGGCCGGGCTGCCCGACGGTGTGTTCAACGTGGTCCAGGGCGGCAAGGAAACGGTGGACGCGCTGATCGATCATCCTGACGTCAAGGCGCTGTCCTTCGTCGGTTCCACCCCCATCGCCAACCTGATCTATCAGCGTGGTGCTGCCCTCGGCAAGCGTGTGCAGGCCCTTGGTGGCGCCAAGAACCATATGGTGGTGATGCCCGACGCTGATCTCGACAAGGCGGTGGATGCGCTGATCGGTGCGGCCTATGGCTCCGCCGGCGAGCGTTGCATGGCCATCAGTGTGGCGGTGCTGGTCGGTGATGTGGCCGACGATGTGGTGGCGCGGGTCGCCGAGCGGGCACGCAACCTCAAGGTCAAGGACGGCATGCAGCTGGACGCCGAGATGGGACCCATCGTCACCGCCCAGGCCCACCAGCGGATTACCGGCTATATCGACAAGGGCGTCGAGGAGGGTGCCGAGCTGGTAGTTGATGGCCGCGACTTCGACGCCAGCCATACCGGTGAAGGCTGCAGCGAGGGCTTCTGGATGGGCGGCACCCTGTTCGATCACGTGACGCCAGAGATGACGATCTACCGCGAGGAGATCTTCGGCCCGGTGCTGGCCTGCGTGCGCGTGCCGGACGTGGCCACCGCCATCGAGCTGATCAACGACCATGAGTTCGGCAACGGCGTCAGCTGCTTCACCGAGAGCGGCAAGGTGGCCCGCGAGTTCGGTCGTCGTATCCAGGTGGGCATGGTCGGTATCAATGTTCCGATCCCGGTGCCCATGGCGTGGCATGGCTTCGGTGGCTGGAAGCGTTCGCTGTTTGGCGACATGCATGCCTACGGCGAAGAGGGCGTGCGCTTCTACACCAAGCAGAAGTCGATCATGCAGCGCTGGTCCGACTCCATCGAGGCGGGCGCGGAGTTCGTGATGCCGACCGCCAAATAATGCCCTGAACCGAGGGATTCGCGATGACAACCGCACAACAATACGACAGCGAGTTTGACTATATCGTGGTCGGAGCAGGCACCGCCGGGTGCCTGCTGGCCAATCGCTTGAGCGCCGACCCGAACAACCGGGTGCTGCTGATCGAGGCCGGTGGTCGCGACAACTACCACTGGATCCACGTACCGGTGGGCTACCTGTACTGCATCGACAACCCGCGCACAGACTGGCGCTTTCGCACCGATCCAGACGCGGGCCTCAACGGACGCTCGCTGCTGTACCCGCGCGGCAAGACGCTCGGTGGCTGCTCGAGCATCAACGGCATGATCTACATGCGCGGCCAGGCCCGGGACTACAACCACTGGGCCGACGTCACCGGCGACGAGCAGTGGCGTTGGGAGCACTGCCTGCCGGCTTTCATCCAGCACGAGGATCATTATCGCCTGGACGAGGGCGGTGACGCCGACGCCGCCCACCGGGACTTTCACGGTCACGGTGGCGAGTGGCGCATCGAAAAGCAGCGGTTGAACTGGCAGGTGCTGGATGACTTCGCCGAGGCGGCGGTCCAGGCGGGGATTCCACGTACCCAGGACTTCAACCGTGGCAGCAACGAAGGCGTCGATTACTTCGAGGTCAATCAGCGCTCCGGCTGGCGCTGGAACACCGCCAAGGCGTTTCTGCGTCCGGCGCTCAAGCGGCCGAACCTGACCCTGTGGCACTCCACCCAGGTCAACCGGCTGATCGTCGCGGGCGGCGAGACTGACGGCGAGAAGCGCTGTGAAGGGGTCGAGGTCAAGCGCGAGGGCACCACCCAGGTGGCCAGGGCGCACCGTGAGGTGGTGCTGTCCGCCGGCGCCATCGGTTCTCCCCAGATCCTGCAGCTCTCCGGCATCGGGCCCGGTGAGCTGCTCAAGCAGCACGGCATCGACGTCGTCCACGAACTGCCGGGGGTCGGCGAGAACCTGCAGGACCACCTGCAGATTCGCTCGGTGTATCGGGTCAAGGGCGCCAAGACCCTCAACACCATGGCCAGCACCCTGTGGGGCAAGGCCGGTATCGGGGTGGAGTACCTGCTCAAGCGCACCGGCCCGATGAGCATGGCACCGTCGCAGCTCGGCATCTTCACCCGCAGCAGCGACGAGCATGAGCACCCCAACATCCAGTACCACGTCCAGCCCCTGAGCCTGGAGGCCTTCGGTCAGCCGTTGCATCCCTATCCGGCGGTGACCGCCAGCGTCTGCAACCTGAATCCGACCAGCCGCGGCAGCGTCAGGATCCAGAGCGCCGACCCGGCCCAGGCGCCGTCCATCGCCCCCAACTACCTGAGCACCGACGAGGACCGGCGGGTGGCGGCGGACTCGCTGCGCGTCACCCGCAGGATCGCCGAGCAGCAGGCCTTCGCCAAGTACGAACCGGAAGAGGTCAAGCCCGGCGTCCAGTACCAGACCGATGAGGAGTTGTGGCGGCTCGCCGGAGACATCGGCACCACCATCTTTCACCCGGTCGGTACCACCCGGATGGGACAGGCCGACGACCCCATGGCGGTGGTCGACTCGCGCTTGCGGGTGAGGGGGATCCAGGGGCTGCGGGTGGCGGACGCCGGCGTCATGCCGACCATCACCAGCGGCAACACTAACTCGCCTACCTTGATGATCGCCGAGCGAGCGGCAGGCTGGATGCTCGAGGCCGGCGGCTGACACCGGCGTTCTGCGCAGCCAGCGTCACAACAACAAACGATAAAGGTATCCCTGATGAACGCGCCAGAGTCTCACTCCGATCAACACGCCGACCGGCTCGATCTGCGGGTCTTCGTGCCCGCCGTGCTGGTCATCGCGGGTCTAATGCTGCCTATCATTTTATTTCCAGAGTCGGGAGCCGCACTGGTCAATGCGGCCTTCGCCTTCGCCACCGGGCGCTTCGGCTGGCTGTATCTGCTTGCCGGCATCGCCGTGGTGGTCTTTCTGGTGGGACTGGCCATCAGCCGCTACGGCAACGTGCGACTCGGCGGCCCCGATGACAAGCCCGAGTTCTCCTACTTCAGCTGGGTGGCGATGATCTTTGCCGGGGGCATCGGCATTGCCATCGTCAACTGGGCCTGGGTCGAACCCATCTACTACTTTACTGGCCCACCTTTTGGCGTCGAACCACGTTCCCAGGAGGCGGCAGAATGGGCCTTGACCTACGGCCAGTTCCACTGGGGCTTCACGCCCTGGGCCTTCTATTGCCTGCCGGCCATCCCGATCGCCTACTCGATGTTCGTCCACAACCGTCCCGGCGTCAGGCTGTCCGTGGCCGCGCGGGGGGTGATGGGCCGTCATGCCGATGGCTGGTGGGGCGCGCTACTGGATGCGGTGGTGGTTTTCGGTATCGTCGGTGGTGTCGGTACCTCGCTGGGGCTTGCGGTTCCCCTGGTATCGCAGCTGCTGAGCGGCCTGCTCGGGGTGTCGCCGTCATTCATGCTGGATATCGCGGTGCTGCTGATCTGGACGGCTATCTTCTCCGCCAGCGTGTGGTTCGGCCTGGCCAAGGGCATCAAGATCCTGTCGGACATCAACGTGCTGCTGGCGGGAGTTCTGCTGGTGTTCACCCTGGTGGTGGGTGACTCCCTATTCATGGTGGAAGGCTGGGTCAACAGCCTCGGCAAGATGGTTTCCAATTTCGTGCCCATGAGCATGTGGACCGACCCGGTGGGGGATTCGAGCTTCTGGCGCGACTGGACGGTGTTCTACTGGGCCTGGTGGATTGCCTACGCCCCGATGATGGGCCTGTTCGTCGCCCGCATCTCGCGCGGTCGCACCATCCGAGAGCTGATCATCGCCGAAATGGTGTTCGGTTCCCTGGGATGCTGGGTGTTCTTTGCGGTGTGGGGCGGCTACGCGCTGGACCTGCAGATCTCCGGCGCCCTGGATGTGGCGGCCATTCTGTCGGCTGGGGGCATCCCCGCTGCCGTCGAGGCGATCCTCGGTACCCTGCCGATGTCCGGCCTGATTACCACCTTGTTTGTGCTGCTGTGCTTCATCTTCCTGGCGACGACCCTGGATAGCTCTGCCTATGTGCTGGCATCGGTGACCTCGCGCAAGTTGTCCGGCTATCAGGAGCCGCAGCGCAAGATCCGCCTGATCTGGGCGTTTCTGATCGCCGGCGTCGGAGTGGCGCTGATTCAACTTGGCGGGCTCAAGCCGGTACAGACCTCCACCATTGTGGTGGCGCTGCCGATGATCCCCGTGCTAGCGATCCTGGCCTGGTCTCTGGTGCGCTGGCTGCGCCAGGACTTCGCCAAGAAGGTCCTTGAACCCCACCTGGTCATCGAAGACGGCAAACACTGACGTCACCGAGGGGGCTTAGGCCTCCTCCCGTTGCCACCCTTGCTCTACAGGAAGACCCCGATGTCACCGAATCCTCATTCCCAACTGCCGCTCAAGGACGTCAAGGTCATCGACTTCGGTCAGTACATGGCCGGCCCTGCGGTGGCGATGATCCTTGCCGACCTTGGCGCCACGGTCATTCACGTGGACCCGCCCGCGGGGCCCATGTGGGAGTCACCGGCCAACGCCACCTTGCAGCGCAACAAGCTGATCGTGACGATCGATCTCAAGACCGCCGAGGGCCTCGAACAGGCGCTGACGCTGATCGAAGAGGCCGACATCGTGATCGAGAGTTTCCGGCCCGGTGTCATGCAGCGCCTGGGCATCGACTTCGCTGCGCTGCGCGAAGAGCGCCCGGAGCTGATCACCCTGTCGATGCCGGGATTTGCCTCCAACGACGAACTGCGCCGTGACTGGCGGGCCTTCGAGAGCGTCATCGCCGCCCACTCGGGGGTGTTTACCGACATGGGGCTGAACCGGGTATTGATGGGCATCAACCCGTCCTTCTCGCCGCTGCCGCTGGGCTCGGCCTACGGCACCATGCTGGCGGCTACCGCCGTCACCCTGGCGCTGCAGGCGCGTGAGCGTACCGGTCTCGGCGACGAGATCGAAGTCCCCATCGCCTGCGCCCTGATGGAAGGCCTCTGCTACAACTCCATCAAGATCGAGGGCCAGCCGGAACGCTACAAGACCCAGCGCGAGAAGGAGATCGAGCGTCGCCGCATCGAAGGCGCGCCGATGAACCTGGACTACGACGAACTGCAGGAGCTGCTCGACCCCTTCTATCGCAGCTACAAGTGCAAGGACGGGCGCATGTTTTACGTGGTCTGTCCGAGTCACAAGGAGCACGCCAAGCGCTGCCTCAAGGTGCTTGGTCTCTACGATGAGTTGGTGGAGGAGGGGCTGGTGGAAGAGCCCGACACCTATGCGCCCACCAGCCAGTGGCAGAGTGACGTGTCGCTTGGCGTCTACCCACTGCCTAAGCGTTGGGCGGATCATATCGCCGCGCGCATGAAGGAGGTCTTCCTGACCCGCACCTCCAAGGAGTGGGAAAAGATCTTCGGCCGAGGCAAGTTCCCCGGCGCACCGCAGCGCTGGCTGCAGGAGTGGATCCACGACGACCACGCCGAGACCGCTGGGCTGATGATCGAAGTGGACGATCCCGAATTCGGCCTGATGACCCAACCCGGCCCGATGGTCTGGCTGCACGACAGCGGCCATGAAATGCTCACCCCGACGCCGCGCCGCTGGGTATCGTTCGACCAGGCGCTGGCGGTGCTGCATCGCATCGAGACCAAGCTGCCTCGGGTACGTGCCCGTAACGCCAAGGACGGCTGGCTCGAAGGCGTCAAGGTGCTGGATCTGTGCAACGTCATCGCCGGTCCCCACTCGGTGGCCTTTCTGGCACGCTTCGGTGCCGACATCATCAAGGTGGACCCCGCCAAGCCCTTCTACGACTGCTGGAACACGGTCATCTTCGGCCTGTCGCATATGCGTTCCAAGCGCTCCATGCTGACCGATATTCAGGTGCCTCGGGGGCGTGACATCCTAGATGAGCTGATCCGCCAGAGCGACGTGGTGGTGTGGAATGCCACCGACAAGCAGGTGGAGCGGATGGGGCTGACCGAGGCAGACATGCAGCGCATCAATCCCGAGGCGATCTTCTGCCAGCTCGACTGCTTCAGCGGGGTCAAGCCGGGTCCCCGGACCAACTACCTGGGCTACGATGATCTGGTGCAGGCCACCACCGGCATCATGCTGCGCTTCGGGGGCAGCATGGATACGCCGGAAGAGCATGCCCACGTCGGCACCATCGACGTGATGTGCGGCTTCGGTGCCTCGCTTGGTGTCGCCACTGCTCTGTACCAGAAGCTGCGCACCCGCCGGGTCAGCCGGGTCAAGACCTCGCTGTCGGCGCTCAGCGGCCTGGCCCAGATGCCGTTCTGCTACGACTACGAGCGGCGCGGCCTGTTCGACGAGCCCTCTGGTCGTGAACTCAACGGCTACGACGATCTGTCGCGCTTCTATTTCACCGCCGACGGGGTAGTGCTGATCAGCGCCTACGAGCGGGACCTGCACAAGTTCGCCCTGGTACCGGGGATCGAAGGGGTGGTCGATGTGGCTCCGGAGGAGCGAGCGGCCTATCTGGCACCTCGCTTTATCAATGCGGTGGCCACCGACTGGGTGGAGCGGCTGCAGAAGGCCGGCATCGCTGCGGCGGTGTGCGAGAACATCGAGGCCCTGCGCTCCTACAATTCGCGGCGCTGGGACAATACCCCGGGCATCGATCGTGGCAGCTATTCCTTCACCGTCTACGACGAGCACCCCAGCGGTCATGTCATTACGCAGCTTGACCCCTATGCCATCCGTCCCAAGCGAGGGCGCATCTATCCGCTGGCGCCGTCGGAGAAATACGGTAGTTCGAGCCGTCAGGTACTGGAGGAGTTGGGGCACAGCCCCGAGGAGATCGAGCGGTTGATCACCGAAGGCGTCGTGTCGGAGAGCTGGAGCGAGGAGTATCTGCCGACCTGAGAGGATGTCTGCTCAGGGTATTGTCTTGAGCCCACCAGACGGGGAAGGGCTCCCCGTCCGGTGGTTTGCGTCGTGGCGGGGTGCACCCTCTAGGCTTGGCATCTACGCCGTCACCTCCCATGGGCTACCTGAGCGTCAAGTGAGCTGACGCACGGCGGTCTCGACGCCACGCAGCTCTGCCAATCCGCGCAGTCTACCGTAGAGCGGGTAGCCAGGGGCGGTGGCGCGGTGCTGATCGTCGAGGATGTGATGGCCGTGGTCGGGACGTAGCGGAAGCCGGCGGCCGCCGTCGCGCTCGCGGCGGCGTTCCTCGGCCACCAGCGCCTTGATCACCGCGACCATGTCGACGTCACCGTTCAGATGCGGCGCCTCGTGGAAGGAGCGAGGGTCGGGGGACTCGCGCCGGGTCGAGCGCAGGTGCACAAAGTGAATCCTGGGACCGAAGCGTTTGACCATGTCGGCCAGGTCATTGGCGGCGAGCACGCCGTAGGAGCCGGTGCACAATGTCAGACCATTGGCCGGGCTGTCGACGGCCCCGAGGATCCACTCGGCGTCCGCCGCCGTCGAGACCACACGGGGCAGACCCAGCAGCGGTCGGGGCGGGTCATCGGGGTGGATCGCCATGTGGATGCCGAGTTCTTCGGCGACCGGGATGACGGCTTTCAGAAAATAGCCGAGATTCTCGCGCAGGCGCTCGGCGTCGATCTCTTCGTATCCAGCAAGTACCTCGCGAAAGCGCTCCAGGGTGTAATGCTCCTCGGCGCCGGGTAGGCCAGCGATGAGGGTGTCGACCAGGGACTGGCGGGCCTCGGCGTCCAGGCTATCGAGATAGCTCCTTGCGGCAGTCTTCTCGTCGTCACTGTACTCGTCTTCGGCGCCAGGTCTGGCGAGCAGGTAGAGGTCAAAGGCGGCGAAGGCTGTCTGGTCAAAGCGCAGCGCCAGGGCGCCATCCGGCATCGCCCAACGCAAGTCGGTGCGGGTCCAGTCGAGCACCGGCATGAAGTTGTAGCACACCGTATCGATGCCGCAGGCTGCCAGATTGCGCAAGGTGTCGCAGTAGCGAGTGATCAGAGCGTTGCGCTCCGGCAGTCCTTTCTTGATCGCTTCATGCACCGGCACGCTCTCCACCACCGACCATTCAAGTCCTGCGTCCTCGATCATCTGCTTGCGCTCGGCGATGGCCTGCCGGGACCAGACCTGGTCGTTGGGCACCTCGTGCAGCGCAGTGACAATGCCGGTCGCGCCGGTCTGGCGAATCTCCTCGAGTCGGATCGGGTCATTTGGGCCGAACCAGCGCCAGGTGTGTTGCATGAAAATCTCCTTTTCTCGAGTCCGGCTAGAGGGTGCTCAGTGACGCCGCAAGCCCGGTAGTGATCAGTCGGCGGTAACCATCGGTGACAGCATCGACAACATCCTGCTGTGCAGTAAGGGCCACAGGGATGATGTCTTCCTGTGCCAGAAAGGCTGCCACCAGCGCTTCAGGGGCATCGCCGTGACGTTCATGTAGCGCGAGGAAGCGCGATGCCAGCGGATCGCTCACCTCATGTTGACGGCCGTCGAGCGAGACGCCGGAGGTGTAGCGTATCCAGGCGGCCAGTCCCAGTGCGGTACAGGGCACCTCGTGGCCGTCCTGCAGCCGCGTGACGGCGCCTTGGAGCCAGCGTTGGGGCAGCTTCTGGCTGCCGTCCATGGCGATCTGCGCCAGTCGGTGGCGCAGGCTGTCATTGGCGAATCTGGCCAGCAGATCGTCGGCATAGCGTTCGAGATCGACCCCATCCGGCATGTGCAGCGTTGGCGCCGCCTCCTGCATCATGTAGCGACGCAGCAGGGTGCGGAATTCGGGGCGGCTGACCGCTTCAAAGACCGTCTCGATGCCATCGATGGCACCCAGGTAGGCCAGCAGCGAGTGGCTGCCGTTGAGCATGCGTAGCTTCATGGTCTCGAAGGGGGCCACATCGGCGACCATCTCGACCCCCTCGGCTTCCCAGGCGGGTCTACCCTGGGGAAAATCATCCTCGATGACCCACTGAGAAAAGGCCTCGCAGACCACCGCGTTGGGATCATCGACACCCAGCTCGCCCAGCCGGGCGAAGTCGGTCTCGGTCATCGCGGGTACGATGCGGTCGACCATGCTGCAGGGAAAGGCCCCCCGATGGCTGATCCAGTCGGCCAGTTCGCTATCGCGCTGGGCGGCGAGCTGTACGACGGCGTTGCGGGTGCGGCGACCGTTGTCCGGCATATTGTCGCAGGACAGCACGGTGAAGGGGGACAGACCGGCGGCGCGGCGACGGGCCAGCGCCTCGACCAGGATACCCGGGGCGGTTTGCGGCGCGTCTGGCGAGGCAATGTCGGCCTCTATCATCGGGTCTTCGACGAGCAAATTGCCGCTGGTCGGGCTGAGAAAGTAGCCCTTCTCGGTCACCGTCAGCGTCACAATGCGTACCTTGGAGGACGCCAGTCGCGTCAGCAGCGCTTCCAGATCGCGGCCCTGCTGGCCTGTGCTATCGCGGCCGGTGAACAGCGTCTCTTGCATCACGCCGATCTCTCTGAGCGTGACGTTGTTGCTATCGGTAAATTCGGCCACATGGTAGCGGTGGCCAGCGGCACGCAGCCCATCAACCAGGCCGACGCTGGAGCGCAGGTTGGCGCTGCACAGCCCCCAGGCGGTGTCACCGCTGCGCTCGAGATGGCGCGCCAGATAGACCGCCTGGTGGGCCCGGTGGAAGGCGCCGAGCCCCAGGTGGACGATACCGATGTCGCAGGCGATGTGCGGCGCTTCAACGAAGTGGGTCATCTTGTTGTGTACCTCAGTCCCGGAGATAGGCCCGGAGCAAAGCCCGTGGGCTCGGTCGATGGGGTGATGCGGGTGATTGATACGTCCGCTGAGTTGGTTTCTTGTGCATCCGCTACCCCATCAGATAGTCGGGCAGGAAGAGCACGATCTGCGGGAAGAAGATGATGGCCAGCACCACGGCGAACACGGCAAGGGCAAAGGGCAGCAGTTCCCGGGTGTAGGCAATGAACGAGCAGCGCAGGATGCCGCACACGGTGTACATCGACACCCCGACGGGTGGCGTCATGCCGCCGAAGGTCACCAGCGTCATCATCAGCAGGCCAAAGTGCACCGGGTCGATGCCGGCGGCCTTGATCACCGGAACCAGGATGGGCGCCAGCAGCATGACGACCACCGTCGCCTCCAGCAGCATGCCCAGGACGATCAGCAACAGCGACAGCACCAGCAGCAGGGTGGTGGGGCTTTCGAACACCCCGAGGGTGACCTCGGTGATGGTCTGCGGCACCCGCTCGAAGGACACCACGTAGCTGATGGCGCCGGAGAACATGATGATCAGCATGATCATGCCGACGTCGCGGACACCGGCACGGAAGGCATCGATGATCGACGACAGGGTCAGCTCCCGGTGGATGAAGCAGCCCACCACGATGGCATAGACGATGGCGAAGGCGCCGGCCTCGGACGGGGTGAACAGGCCATAGCGGATGCCCACCAGCAGCCAAACGGGAAACAGCAGCGCCCAGATGCTGCTCCTGGTCGCCTGCCAGACTTCGGCCAGCGACGGTGACTTCTCGAGTTCAGGCACATAGCCGCGCCGGTGCGACATCACGCTGGTGGCGATCATCAGCGCTACCAGCAACAGGATGCCCGGCACCACACCAGCGATGAATAGCCGGCCGATGGACACCTCTCCGAGGAAGCCGTAAATGATCAGGCCGATACTCGGCGGAATGGTGGCGGTGATCAGGCCGCCGATGGACAAAAGGGCAGCGGTAAAGCCAGGCGAATAGCCCCGCGCGATCAGGTTGCCGCCCAGCACCCGGGACTGCATCGCCGCATCAGCCACTGCCGAGCCGGAAATGCCGCCCATCATGGCGCTCAGGGCCAGGCTCGACTGGGCCAGACCGCCGGTCATCCAGCCGGTCAGCAGGGTGGCCAGGCGCAGCAGGCGTGGGGTGATGCCGCTGGCGTTCATCAGGTGCCCGATCAGGATGAACAGCGGCACCGCCAGCAGCGGAAAGGACTGACTGGCCGAGACGATCCGCTGTACCGCCGTACTGGTCGGGAGGAAGGTCTCGGGCAACAGGAAATAGGTAAAACCGGCCATGCCGATGGCGAAGGCGACCGGCATGCCGATGGCCATCAGTACCAGGCCGAGAATCAGAATAGCGAGTGTCGTCACAGAAGTTGCTCCTGCTGGTCGCTGTCGGGCTCCAGCGCCTGAACAATGCCCACCGAGGCAAGCCGCCTGATCAGCGAGACGATCATCAGTACGGCACCTACGGGCAATGCCAGCGTCACATAGCCGTAGCTGATCCCGGCAAAGCCGAGGGGACGCTGCCAGTTGGAAAACGCCAACGAGAAGCCATAGCGTGCCAGGCAAGCCAGAAAGACGATCATCAGGCCCACCGTCACCAGATTCGCCAGCCACTGGCCCGACCGGGGCAGCCGGGTCAGCAGGGCATCGACCCGGATCTGGCCTCCCTTCTTCAGGGTGATATCTGCACCAAACATGCAGGCCCAGATAAAGAACAGCTGGGCCAGTTCAGCGCCGCCGAGCATGGGGTTGCCCATGGCCCGGGTGGTAGCGCTGAACAGGATGCTGGCCGCGGTGAGAAACAGCAGCACGACGGCCAGCCACTCCTCGAAAGTGTCATAGAGCTTCCACATGTGGCCTCCCCAGCCGCTGCCGAAGTCGGCAGCGGTGGACGCTTGGTATCGAAGGGGGGTTACTCGCCGGCGCTGAGCACAGGCGCGAGTTGCTCGCGCAAATCGGTCCAGCCCATGTCGTCGTAGACCGCCTGCATTTGGCTGCTGAATCGTTCGGTATCGACCTCGGCGAACTCGACGCCGGCCTCTTCCATTTCCTTGCGCACATCGGCCTGGGCGTCGACCGTCATCTGGGTGGCCTCGTCGCCGGCCTTCTTGAGCTCTTCGTCGAGCATGGTGCGCAGTTCGTCGGGTAGCTCCTGATACCAGCGCTCGGAGACCAGCAGGCCCGTCATCAAGTGGATGTGATTGGTCAGGGTGACGTTACTGGTCACTTCCTGAAGCCGCAGGCCGTGGGCGCCGGTCAACTGGGCCTCGGCGCCGTCGATGGTGCCGAGCTGGATGGCCGAGTAGATTTCCGACCAGGGCAGCGGAACCGGGGTCGCACCCATGCCCTCGATGGTCTTGATCCAGCCCGGGGAGTTGATGGTGCGGACGCGCACACCTTCCAGGTCCTCGGGACCTTCGATCGGCATCTGGGTGAACATCTGGCGGGTGCCCTGGAACCAGTTGTAGTTCATCAGGCGCATGCCGGTGTTTTCCGCCAGCAGCTCGACCCACTCGAGGTAGGGCTCGGAAGAGGTGATGCGGTCGTAGTCCTCGTGGCTATCGACCAGGTAGGGCGCAGCCAGGATCCCGAGCTCGGGTTGAAACTCGGACAGGCGGCCAGCGTCCGTCAGTACCGCGATGTTGGCGCCGTTGCGGATCTGCTCGATCATGTCGTTGTCGGCGCCGAGTTGGCTGCTGGAGAAGATGTTCAGGGTGACTTCGCCCTCGCTTCTTTGTTCGATTCGTTCGGCGGCGTTTTCCATCGCCTTGACCATGGGGTCCTGGCTGCTCTGGGCGGTGGACAGGTTCAGTTCGTAGGCCGCCAGCGCCTGGGTGCTGCTGAGGACGGCAGCGGCGAGAATGACAGACTTCTTGAGCATGTGGCGTCTCCTTGTTGCTTGTTGTTGTCGCTTCTGGTGTTGTCGTTGCTGTTGTTTCCGGGGGAGTGGCCCGGCAGGCCGCAGGACAGAGGCCGAGTGGCCCTTGCCCATGAGAGGCGTCTGCCGGGTCGATAACTAGCTGCTGTGGGTGTCCTCGAAGATCGACGAGAAACGCTGCACCATCTGGGGCAGGGAGATGAGAATCTCACTCTGATGCACCAGCATGGCCTGGCGGGCTTCGTCCTCATTTCTTCGTTCGATGGCATCGACGATATCGGCGTGTTGCTGAACCAGCTTCTCGAAGGGAGTGGTGTCGGGCACACTGAGGTAGCGCACCCGGTCGAGCTGAGCCTTGACCTCTTCGATGACGCGCCAGGCGGTTTCGTGTCCGGCACCAAGTGCGAGCACGCGGTGAAAGTCCTCGTCGAGAATGAAGAATTGGTCATACTGTCCGCTGCTGGCGCAGCGTACCTGGCGCTCGATCAGGTCTCGCAGCTCATAGATCACCTTGTCGGTGAGCCCTTGCTTGGCGGCAGAGACGCTGACCGCTGTTTCCACTGCCTCTCTGACGAAGCGTGCTTCGCGCACCGATTTCTGCGAGATGCCCACAACGTAAGTGCCGCGCTGTGGGCGAACGTCGACCAGGCCTGCTTCAGACAGGCGAATGAAGGCTTCGCGCACTGGCTGACGGCTGACGGAGAAGGCATCGGAGATCTCCTTCTCGGACAGCGCCTGCCCAGGGGCGAATTGCATCCGGATGATGGCGAGTCGTAGCACACGATAAAGTCGCTGACGCACCGATCCACCAGCAGCATCCTGTTCCCAGAGTTCAGCGATTGCGGGGGTCAGCATGGGGGCTCCTACCTGTCGTTTAGCGTTTCAGCCCTGTCGCTTCTGAGGCGTCCGGCCTTTGAGCTTTGGTCTGATATGACTTGTATGGTAGTCATACTAGGATAGCGAGAACGCGATGTCAGGCCTGGACGTATAGCACTTTGGTCTCATCTCGACACGCCGCCTTGATTCGTCACCCTGGAGGACGCCATGCCACACCCCACTTACATTGCTGCACCGGATGACTGTCTGTTGCGCACGGATGAACATCGACGCTGGCTCGCCAAGACTGGGATGCGACTGCTCGAATTCGGTGCTGCCGCCGACCACCCGCAGGGAGGCTACGGCTGGCTCGATGTCACAGGTAAGCTGGACGCCTCGCGGCCGGTAACGACCCTGCAAACGGCTCGACTCACCCATGTGTTTTCACTTGCCCACCGCCTTGGCGTGCCCTTCGCCCGTGCCAAGGTGGAGCGCGGCATTGCTGGGCTCTGGCAGCTCGCTGACGAGCAATATGGAGGCTGGTACCAGGGACAGCTGGTGCCCGGTGCACCGACTATCAAGCACGCCTACACCCACGCCTTCGTCGCCCTGGCCGCGTCGTCGGCGCACATGGCGATGGGCAGTGATGACACCCGCGAGCTGCTGGATCGGGCCATCGACGTCATCGATCGCCACTTCTGGTCGGACAGCATGGGGTTGTGTCTGGAAAGCTATGAGCGAGATTGGACGGCGCTTGGCGACTATCTCGGTGCCAACAGCAACATGCACTCGGTGGAGGCCTATCTGGCGCTATGTGACGCTACCGGAGAGACACGCTGGCTTGATCGTGCCGTGGCCATTGCCGAGCGTTTTATTCACACCCATGCCCGCGAGCACGACTACCTGGTCCCCGAGCACTTCGATCGCCAGATGACGGTGCTCTACGACTTTCACAAGGACCTGCCCGCCGACCAGTTTCGGCCCTTCGGGCTGACGCCCGGTCACTCGTTGGAATGGTCGCGCCTGTTGCTCAATCTCGAAGCGTCGTGCCTCAGGCACGGACGGCCCGCGCCGGCCTGGTTGCTGCAAGACGCCGAAGGGCTGTTTGCCGCCGCCGCCAAGTACGGCTGGCAGGCCGATAGACAGCCGGGCTTTGTCTACACGCTGGACTGGGACAAGCGACCGGTGATCACCGCCCGCCGCCACTGGGTCACCAGCGAGGCGGTCGGAGCGGCGCATGCGTTGCTGGTGCGCACCGGGCGTCAGCAGTACGCCGACTGGTACGCCACCTGGTGGGCCTACATCGATCGCCACATCATCGATCACCAGCGGGGTGGCTGGATTCACGAACTCGACGAGAGCAGCCAGCCCCGTGCGCGCTACTGGCCAGAGGGCAAGCCGGACATCTACCACGCCTTCCAGGCGACCCTGCTGCCCTTGCTGCCGCTGGCGCCGACGCCGGCTACCGCTGTGAGTCACTCGCCTTGGAGAGGGCTGATATAGGCTGTGCCAATCTCCAGGAGTCTGGCCTGCATAGAGCGTCAGCGGGCTACGCTTAAACGATGTTGGTCGCCCCGTCGTCGCTGCCGCAAGCTCTAGCATCAGTGCTCGTCAGACCGGACGGAACCTGGTGTTTGGGACGCGGGGGACTCGGCTAGAGGGAGCAATGCGTCTCAGGGCATCTGGTCAGCGCGGGAGCCGAGTAGGGTGCGGCTGCCGAAAGCGCGAGGGGACTGGTTCTCATCAAGCTGTTCGCCAGTAAAGTGGGTACCGGCAGTGCTATTGCTCCCTGTCGAGCTCCCGAGTCCAAGTATTGGCACTACCATGACCCAGTCGAGCCCAGCGGCGATGGGGGCAAGGCCCATGCCGTCACCCAGTGACAGCACGGCATCACTGAGTTCATCGACCGGACGAGCCGCCATGGGCGCCTGAATCACGGTGTTCGTCAGACGTTCAACGCCTGCCATGTGGGCGTCGGTGATCGGCGCCAGGCTACCGCCCGCTCGCTGAGCCAGCTGCCGGGTGCTGGCATCGGCCCAGGCCAGGCCTTCAGCGACGGTGCTGACGGTTGGCAGAACCGTCTGGCCGGTGGAGCTTAGCCGGCCGTCGAGCTGACCTAACAGCGTGACGCCGTCGCTGAGTGAGCTGGACAGGGGCAGGCCGTCCAGGCGTCTCGACACGTCACGGCTTTCGTCGACGAGACCTTGGATACCGTGAAGCGTGGTCTGCGTCTCGTCGATGATCGAGGTCAGGCTGGTCGCCAGCTCACCCAGCTGCTGTGCGGGGGCAAGCGTGTCCGTGACGCTATCCTGTAGTCGCTGACTGGGCCGCGACAGCTGGCCCCCAATATCACGGTTCATTCCCGTCAGTTCGACCGCCAGGGTATTGCTCAAGGTGGTGCGCCCCAGCAGCGCGGTAGCCGCAAGCGTACTTTTGTCGTCACTGCCGACGCTGTCCACCAGGCCGATGACGGCCTGCTCATCCAGTCTGGGAATACCGCTATGACGCGACACGCTGCGGGCTGCGACGCCGGTGAGACCGTTATCATTGTGCTGTCCTCCCAGGACGATACCCGCCAGGCTGACCCATTCGCCGGTGCGGCTCAGCACGCTGCCACTTCCCTCCTTTAGGGCGTCTCCTCCTGCCACGAGCAGGTCTGCTGCCAGTCCGGGCAGCAACAGCGAGTCGGTAGTGATCAGTAAAGGCTCCAGTCCGGCCTGTAGCACGTCTGCCACCTGGGCGGTGAGTGAGCGCTCCAGACGTCCTTGCTGTTCGGCGAGATAGAGGTCCTGTTCCCCGAATCCCAAGGCATGCCCGATACGTTGGCCGTAGCGATCCAGTGACAGTACGCGGGTGATCCGGTCATCAAAGCGGTGCAGCAGGGGAAGTGACGCCAGGGTATCCACCGCGCTGTCGATAACATCAAGTGAGCTTTCCAGATAGTCAGCCGAGCTATGCACAGCCTGCTGCGCCCCCATGCTGAGGTGATCGACACCAACGGTGTGGGCGACATCGACTCCCTGGGAGACCAGGCTGGCGCTGGCCATACGAGCGACGGACTGGCTGACCAGCGTCGAAGAGGCGTGAGCCGATGATGACAGGGCAGGCGATGCTAAGGATGGTGATGCCAGGGCCGAGGGAGACAGGGCCGAGGGAGACAGGGCCGAGGGTGACAGCGATGCGGATGCAACCTGCTCGGACTCTGACGCGCTGGCCTGTGCAGGGGGTACCGAAGGATAGTAAGCCTGTCTTGGTTGTCGGTCAGGCGACGAGCTGGCGCAGCCTGACAGCAGGCCTGCCGACAGAATAACCGGAAGGAGAGAAAGTCGTGGGATAGCCTTGCGGATCCACCGTTGGGGTATCAGCAAGGCCTTGATCTGTCGTATTGGGTGAAATAGCACAGACTCAGACCTAGCGGTATCTCACAGCAGAGTATCGAGAAACCGCGCCTTGGCGTGCGCATCCTGTGCTGATTTGGCTTATTTGTGGAAGAGGGCGGGGCGAGCGCGGGGCTAGTGAGGGGCGAGCTCGGGACGAGTGAGTGATTAGCGAGAGACTAGAGGGAGACTAGATAGGTACTGCAGGATCACTGAGCCAGCGAAAAAAGGCAGTTAGGCCACGACCAAAAGCCTTCCAGGCACCCGGTGCTCTGTTGTGATCAGGGCTATGACATTCGCTTTGACGGATGGCCGGTGCAGCCTCAGCTAAAAACAGCGAATTGGCGAAGCAGGCATTTATGCAGGGTGTCCCTTGCCGCTGTTTCAGCCAAGCGGGACGTTATCCCAGCAAGTGGTGGTGCAGGGTCGTTGCACCGATGCCGATCAGTACCAGGCCGCCGATAATTTCTGCTCGTGGGCCAACGGCCTTGCCGAGCTTGCGACCTAACAGCATGCCCAAGGTCGCCATCAGCGTTGTGGCCGCGCCTATCGTCAATGCGGTGATCCAGATATTGGCTTCCATAAAGGCCAGGCCGACACCGACGGCCATGGCGTCGAGGCTGGTGGTGACGGCGGTCGCGATGATCAGCCACCAGCGGGTACGGTCAGTGGTGGCGCCGCAGTCGCAGCTGGCACAGTCCTTTGCCCTGGGCATCAAGCCGCTCTGGATCATCTTTCCACCGAGGGCCAGCAGCAGGAAGAAGATGATCCAATGATCCCAGTCACGAATGGTCTCATGAGCGCTGGAACCGAGCATCCAGCCGATAATCGGGGTGGTGGCCTCCACCAGGCCGAACATCAACCCTGTCTGCAGGGCCACGATAAAACGCAGCCGTCGCACGCAGGCCCCTTTGCTGACAGAGGCGGCGAAGGCATCTGACGACAGGGAGAAAGCCAGCAGCAGGGTGGAGGTCGGATTCATGGTGGCTCTTTAATAGCAGTGACTGTGGTAAATGATGGCAACGTTATCGTGCTTTTTATGGGCAGAATGGCAGCGGTGTGATGGCGGCCATGACCGTTGTTAAAACTCCAGCATCGTAGCGCTTTTAGTGCCTATGGCCTCTGCTGATGTCTGCGATGACGCGTTGTGAGTCATGCTCGCTGACGAAAGCCACTTGAGAAGCGCCCGTTGGATAAGCCTTTTGGGATAGCCCGTTGAGAAAGCCCGATGGCACAAGCCCGTCCAACAACGTCATCGAAAAAAATGACTCAGACACGCGCCTTTCGGCTATCACTGCCATAGCGACATTGCATGGGATATTAGCGTCTTGTTGACAGGATGCAACTCTTTACCAAGGCTGCAAGATTAAGCTAAAACAAAGACCTATAGCTTCGGCTATACGTTATAGGAAAGGCAGGGAAGGGGCGGAATAGTCCCATGGTCAGGTGGTCAGAAGTAGCAGAATGCGGCGAAGAAAGGAACGCAAGGGCCGGCAGGAGAAACCGGCCGAAGAGGGTGGTAGCGACGCTCATGTGCAGAAGGTGATGCAGTAGTATGCGCAAAGATGTTTTCTATACGGGTGGCAGTATTGCTTGCACGAGTGACATGCATCTGGGCAGCGCTTGTCTGCCTGCTAGACCTTTAACGCATCTTCCAACATCTTGACGATGACCAGCCCAGGCTTTGCGGGCAGATGGTCGCCGGCGTAGTGACGTATGCTGGTGACACTGTCTCTCAGCTTTCTATGGCGATCCTTCAGCCGGGCAAGCTCCTCAGCCATTTCACCCCGGTCACCCTGCGCTGGAAAGGCCTCTGTGGAGGGTTGGCCGCCGCTGGCGGTATCGTTGCGACTTGCAGTCACCGTTATCTCCCGACCGTTTTTCAGGTCAAGTGAAAGGTGCGCGCGAAGGCGAGCACACCTGCTGAGCGCACTGTGACATGGTCCATGTCGCTTCGACATAGTGATCAGGAGGTAGCTTGCCTGAAGAAGCGAGGTAACGGCGCTGGCATCCCCCTCGTGGTCGGATGGATGGCAGGCCGCAGGCGGCACATGGTGGCCGCCGTGACGCCTTGTTTGTCGCTGGCGGTCTATGGCGCCGGATCGTGGAACTCGGGCACGGCGACGGCATCGTTATGCGTCACGATTTCCTCCAGCTGCTGGCAAAAGGTACTGAAGGCGTCGCTGGCGTGACCCGGACGGCGATGCATCTCAATTTCAACCTGGCCGAGAGCCGGCAGACCGTGGGCGTCATCCAGAATCCGGCAGCCCTCGGGAACGCTGCGGGGCGTCTTGACGGTCACGGCCAGGCCTGCTTGAACGGGCAGGTTGATGCCAGTCGGTGATTGGCTCGAGTAGCGCAACTCCCAGGCGCGTTCCTGCTTGCCCAGGGCCGCCAGGGCATGGGCTCTGAAGATGCACCCTTCAGGGTTGAGGGCGAGCGGCAGGCGCCGGCCGCGGGTAGGGTCTGCTCCTTGGGCGGCAACCCACACCATCGGCTCCCACCCAAGCAGCTGGCCGGACTGGGTAGGGCCATGGCGAATCGAGAGCACCACGTCCAATAGCCCCTGCTGGAAGCTATCCACCAGGCCAGCACTGATGCCGCAGATGACCTCGATACGTGTGCTGGGATAAGCCTCTGCAAAGCGTGGCAGCAGCTCCGGCAGGTAGGCGCTGGCCTGTTCTTCCGAGGTACCAAAGCGAATCTTTTCACCCTGCTGATGATCTCCCAGCGCGGCTTTGGCCTCATCTTCCAGGGTCAGCATGTGTCGGGCATAGGGCAGCAGGCGCTCCCCGTCCGCCGTCAGCAGTACGCTGCGACTGGTGCGCTCGAACAGCGACTTGTGCATCTGGTCCTCCAGTCGCTTGATCTGCAGGCTGACGGCGGACTGGGTGCGATGCAGCACTCGTCCTGCGGCGCTGAAGCCTTGGCACTCGGCCACGGTGACGAAGGCGCGGAGCAGGTCTGTGTCCATGATTAATGAGCCTTTGAAATAAGTAGCATCTCAACCATTCATTTCTATTATGGAGAGCCGCTCCCTATCCTGTCCAGCAACACACCAGACAGGCAGGAGCTTCTCATGCAGGCCACCGATGCGCCCACCACGTCCTCGCTGGACGGTCTGATCGACCTTGAGCACTACCCGATTCATGACCTGGACGGCGAGTCCGGCCGGGCGCTGATCCAGCGCTGTCACGCTCAGCTGGCCGACGACGGCTGCGTGGTGCTCAAGAACTTCGTGCCGGCCGATGCGCTGGCGCGGCTGGAGCGCGAGACCGAAAGGCTCTCACCGGATGCTCACTACAATCAGACCGAAACGAATCCCTACAACAACGCCGGGGATCCCGAGCGGCCCGCGTCGCATCCGCTTAATCGCTTCGACGATCGCACCAACGGCTTTGTCGCCGGTGACCGCATCGGTGAAGACACGATCATTCGTCAGGTCTACCAGCATCCGGACTTCCAGCGCTTTATCGCCACCGTGGTGGGCATGGAGGAGATTCATCAGTATGCCGACCCGCTGGCGGACCTGGTGGTCAATGTGCTGAGAGAGGGCTGCCAGCATCCGTGGCATTACGACACCAACGAATTCATCGTCACCATGATGACTCGCCAGTCCCACGGCGGTGGGCGCTTCGAGTACGCCCCCGGCATTCGTAGTCCTGAAGGCGAGAGCTTCGAAGAGGTCGAAAAGGTGCTGGATGGCGATCGCTCGCGTCTCAAGGCGCTGGATCTGCAGCCGGGTGACCTGCAGGTCTTCTTTGGCCGCTACTCTCTGCATCGCGTGACGCCGGTGGAAGGCCAGAAAGAGCGCCACACCGTGATCTTCGCCTACGCCAAGGAGCCGGGTTTCATCGGCCGCCCAGAGCGCGCCCAACGTATTTTCGGCCGTATGGCGCCGATTCACGAGACCCTCCTGAAGGAAGGCATGAATCGTACCGATTCCCTGGCGGATTAAGCGTGGAGTGCGGCGGCCGGGTTCTAGCTGAGCGTCTCAGAGCCCTGTCCCAGAGAGCCCCGTCCCAGAGAGCCCGTCCATAGAGCTCCGGACAGGCCGCACCCAGCGTGATTTTCTGCCCGTTTGAACAGGACCCTGACATGAGCATCGTCGACTTCGACAACCTTACCGACAATGAACCGGATCACATTCCCGTGGTGCCATCAGCGCCGATGGCCAACGGCGATAGCATCCCCACGGCGTTTGACCCGAAACAGCTGCGCGCCGGGCGCCTTGCGCGGCTGCGCGCGACGATGGCGGAGCAAGGCTACGCCGCCATGGTACTGTTCGACCCCAACAACCAGCGCTATGCCACCGGGTCGCGCAACATGTTCGGCTACTTCCTGCGCAACTCGACCCGCTACATCTATGTGCCCCTGGAAGGGCCGGTGATCCTGTTCGAATACCCGGGCAGCGCCCACGTCTCTACCTGGCTCGAGACCATCGATGAATCGCGCACGTCCAAGGTGGTGTGGTCCGCCGTCAATCAGCGCGACAACCTCTCTTCGGACCCCTTCGGTGTGGAGATCGCCGAGCTGATCGAAGAGCACGGGCGCGGCAACCGCAAGATCGGGCTGGATCGCTGTGCGCTCAACCTGGCCCGTTCGCTCGAGGCCCAGGGGCTAGAGGTCTTCGACTGCATGCAGGATACCCTGCACTGTCGGCGCATCAAGACCCCGGAAGAGATCGCCTGTCTGGCCCAGTCCATGGCCGGCAGCGAGGCGGCAGTCGCTGAGGTTGAAGCCGCGATCAAGCCCGGCATCACCGAGAACGAACTGTTCGCGGTCATGTACGGCAACGTTATCCGCCAGGGCGGCGAATTCATCGAGACCCGTCTGCTGTCCTCCGGCCCACGCACCAACCCCTGGTTCAATGAGGCCAGTGACCGGGTCATCCGTCCGGGCGAGCTGGTGGCGCTGGACACCGATACCATCGGTTGTCACGGCTACTATTCGGACTTTTCGCGTACCTTCCACGTCGGCCCGAATCGCCCCAGCGCCTACCAGAAGGAGCTGTATCGGATGGCCTACGACCAGGTGCACCACAATATGGGCATCCTGAAGCCAGGTATAAGCTATCGCGAGATCGCCGAGCAGGCCTGGAAGATCCCCGAGCGTTTCTTGGACCGTCGCTACCCCTCCATCATTCACGGCGTCGGCATGCACGGTGAAACGCCGCTGGTCGCCCACCATATGGACTTTGATCGCTTCTCCAAGGATGGCGTGCTTGAGCCAGGCATGGTGGTGTCCGTGGAGAGCTACATCGGCGAGGTGGGCGCCGCCGACGGGGTCAAGCTGGAAGAAGAGGTGCTGATCACCGACACCGGCGTCGAAAAGCTGTCCCGCTATCCCTTCGACGAGGCCCTGCTCGACCGCCAGTTCTGAGCCGCATCATCTGCGTACCATGCTGCGCCGGGCTGCATGTGAGATGGCCGCCCGGCGCTGACGCCTTGTAAGAAAGTCATATCGAGAGTTTTGATGAAAGACGTGAATCATTGGATCGGCGGTGAGTCACAGCCGTCCCAGCGCCATCTGGATGTCATCAACCCGGCCACCGCCGAGCCGGTCGGGCGTGTCGCCCTGGGCGACGCTGCTACCGTCGAGTGTGCCATCGAGGCGGCCCGCCGCGCCCAGCCTGCCTGGCGCGACACCCCGCCGGCCAAGCGCGCCCAGGTGATGTATCGCTTCAAGATGCTGCTGGAGCGCGACGCCGACGAGATCTGCGCGCTGGTCAGCGAAGAGCACGGCAAGGTGCTGGAAGACGCCATGGGCGAGCTCAAGCGTGGCATCGAGAACGTCGAGTACGCCTGCGGCGTGCCGGAGCTGCTGAAGGGGGAATATTCCCACAACGCGGGACCGGCCATCGACACCTGGTCGAATCATCAGCCGCTGGGCATCGTGGCCGGGATCACGCCGTTCAACTTCCCCGCCATGGTGCCGCTGTGGATGTATCCGATGGCGCTGGCCTGCGGCAACGCCTTTATCCTCAAACCCTCCGAGCAGGTGCCGTCGGCAGCCGTGAAGATGGCCGAACTGCTGGCTGAGGCTGGACTGCCGGATGGTCTGTTCAGCGTTGTCCACGGCGACCGGGAGGTGGTCGAGGCGCTGATCGATGCGCGCGATGTGAAGGCGGTGTCCTTCGTCGGATCGACCCCGGTGGCCAAGGCGATCTATCAGCGTGGCGCCGAGAACGGCAAGCGCGTGCAGGCGCTCGGTGGCGCCAAGAACCACGCCGTGGTGCTACCCGATGCCGACCTGGACAACGCCGCGAGCACCCTGATCGGGGCCGCCTACGGCAGCGCCGGTGAGCGCTGCATGGCGATCAGCGTGGCGGTGTGTGTCGGCGATGACACCGCCGATAGGTTGGTGCAACGGCTGTCCCAGCAAGCCCGTGAGCTCAAGATCGGTGCTGGCACCGAGCCTGGCCTCGACATGGGAGCCCTGGTCAATGCGGGCCATCGCGACAAGGTGGCGGGCTATATCCAGCAGGGTGTCGACGAGGGCGCCGAACTGATCGTGGATGGCCGTGAGCATCCGCTGGTGGCCGCTTCACCGGGGTACTTTCTCGGCGCTAGCCTGCTCGACCGGGTAACGCCGGAGATGAGCGTCTATCGTGACGAGATCTTCGGACCGGTGCTGTGTGTTGTCCGCGTGGCAAGCTTCGATGAGGCCATTGCGCTGATCAACGCTCATCAGTACGGCAACGGTACCTGTGTGTTTACCCGGGATGGTGAGGCAGGGCGGCGCTTCGCCGATGCCATCGAGGTGGGCATGGTCGGCATCAATGTGCCGCTGCCGGTACCGGTAGCCTTTCACAGCTTTGGCGGATGGAAAGAGTCGCTGTTTGGTGACCTTCACGCCTACGGCCCCGACGCGGTGCGCTTCTACACGCGACGCAAGGCGATTTCGCAGCGCTGGCCCAGCCAGCGCCAGAAGGAGCAGGCTCAGTTCAACTTCCCCTCGCACTGAGCTCTCGCCTAACGAGCCCCATGTCGCGGGCTCGTGAGCCAAGCGCCCACCCCATCCGGTGGGCGCTTGGCGTTTCAGAGATGCCCTGCTGGCTGACGTCGATTCAAGGGGAGCGTGAGCAGTGCGACAGGCTGGGGTGGAAGGCATTGCGTGGCCGGTAGTGTGGCAGCACCGTCTGGCGCTCGGCGACGCTGGCATGCAGGCACTCGTTACCGAAGCGTGCAAAGCCGACAGGCCTCAGGTAGCGCAGCGGGGATACCAATTGGTAGAGGTTTGACAGAAACAGGGCGTAGGAGTCGACGATGTCATCGTCACGGGGCGGCGCTCCCAACAGCGGTCGGCTGTGTGGCGCCAGTGTCAGGCCGTGGAGTGCGGCACGCGTCATCATCCAGTCAAGGCTGATATCAGAGAGTGCGCGCTGCTCGACGCCACCCCCCACATTCGAGTGAGCGCCTGGAAACCAGGCCTGTTCCAGCGTGGCGGTCGTGGTCTGCGGCGACCACAGGGTCGGCGCGAAGGCCTCGCGATGTTCGTCGATGGCCAGCGCCTGATAGGCATGACGGACCAAAGGGCTCAGCCTGGTATCGTGAAACTCGAACAGACGTCGGTTGAAGTTGGCAAAGCTCCTCAGGGGAATGCCGAGACTGCCCACCGTGTCCCACACCCCGATCATGTGAATGTCTGGCATCCAGGTATAGCGTGAGGCAAAGCGCTTGGCTTCGGCGGAGTGCGGCCCCCGTCGGCGATCGCGATAGAGCCTGTACGCCCTGCACGCCAGCTGACGGTGGGCGGGCCTCAACAGCCCCGTGGTGTGAAGCAGCCCACTAAGGCTGCGTGCCGTGTAGGCGCCCCTGCTGAAGCCGAAGAGAAACAGTCGGTCGCCCGGTCGCAGCAGGTCGATGAGTTCGACATAGGCGTCGAGCAGAATGTCGGAAAGACCTAGCCCCGTGGCTCCCGACACCAGTCGCTCGTACCAGCGGCGACCGCTACCCACGCCCCGGTAGTAGCGAGTTATCGTGCCGCCCTCGGCCATGGGGTTCTCGAGCACCGCCTGGTACAGGCGACTCACGTTGGTATTGGTATCCCCATCCTGCAGGTCCGTGTCAGGCACCTGCCAGGTGCCATCGAAAAACAACGCCACGTTCTTGGCCATCGACCTTCCTTGCTCTCGCTGGCGGCGCCCGGAAAACGCCCGGTCATCGCTGTCAGTGTACGTGCAGGTGGCGGCGTCGACCTTGCGCCAGGACTAGCAGGCGGGCGAACGGGCCTAGATTGAACGGTTGGGCATAGGAGAAACGGTGGGGAATAGGAGAAACGGCTGGGCATAGGAGAAGGGGAGGTCAGGCGTTGTTGCACCGCACGAGGGGGATATGAAGGGAGAGGAACAGATGGTGCCAGCGAGAAAGCGACGGCGGCCGTGTGGCCGCCGTCGCTACTTGGTCGCCGGATGCGCGCTGGTCAGAAACGCGTTTCCCAGGTCTCCACCACTTCCAGCTGGTCATCGACGAGATGCAGCTGACGCCACTTGTCGAAGGTCATGCAAGGATGCGACGCGCCGAAGGCCAGGACGTCACCGATACGCACGTCAGTAGCGTCGGCCGGGAGTTCGATAAAGGTATGCTGGTCCATCTGCTTGATGACCTTCCAGCCGTCTACCGACAGCGTCTGGTCGGTAGGACCGCCTTCCCGGTAGCGGCGCAGCGCTTCCGGGGCCAGGTCGAAGCCGATATCGCGCTTGCCCATCGCCACGATAGCCATGCCGGGCTCCGGCAGGGACTGCACCTGGGCAAACACCTCTAGTGCGGGCTCAAGGCCCTGGTGAAGGTCCTTGCGGCGGGACAGAACGCCGGCCTGGGCCTCGCGGTAAATACCGTGGTCATGGACGACATAGCAGCCCGGACGCAGCACTGGGGTGAACTTGCCGTCCAACCCACCGTCACGGAATTCTTCGGCGATCAGGTCATACCAGGCAGACCCTGAGGCGGTGACGATGGGCAGATCGCGCTCGATCAATCCTTCACTCGCCAGTTGCTTGACGTTGGCGATGAGCCGCTTGGCGTAGCGTCGAATCCCGGCGATGGGATCGTCACCGTGCACGACCCCTTCATAGCCTTCCAGACCGGCCAGAGCGATGCCGGGCAAGGCCTTGGCCCTGCGTGCCAGCTCGACTACCTCGGCATCGTCACGCAGGCCGCACCTTCCCCCTTCGACACCTACCTCAATCAGGATATTCAGGGTGATGCCAGCGTCACCAAAAAAAGTGCCTAATTGATCCAGGTTCTCCGCACTGTCGACGGTCACGAAGAGTTCGGCGCCTGCGCGGATCAGGTCGGCGGCGATGGCCATGTTCGCCTGGCCCACCATCTGGTTGGCCACCAGCAGCCGATTGACACCCTCGGCAAAGGCAGCGCGGCACTGTGGCAGTGTGGCCAGGGTGATGCCCCAGGCGCCGGCATCGAGCTGACGACGAAACAGCTCAGGCGTCATCGTGGTTTTGCCGTGGGGCGCAAGCTCAGCCCCGTGTTGGCGGGCAAACTGCTGCATCCAGTCCAGGTTATGTGCCAACGGACGCTGATGAATGACCGCAGCGGGTAGGCTGACATCCGCCAGCAGGCCACGACCGGTTTCCAGCGTGCCCTTGTGGGACCCCTTGGTATCCAGTGCCGCGGCGGAGCGCGCAGATGAGTGAGACGACAGTGACATGAGGATTCTCCTGAGAGCTGAGCGAAGGTCATGTTACGCCGGGCGTGGCCATTGGCAACCGATGAAAATTGACCTGACTACGACCTTTGTAGGAAATTTTCATAAAACTATGGATTGATGTTAGAAACTAACATAGCGTAAGGACAACACCGATAGCGAGCCCTTTTGATGGGCTTATTGACCTGCCATCGCGGTAACGGCTAGGAGCCTGTCATGAGTCAGCAGATCGACATCCTGTCCCGAATCACTGCCCTTGTCGGGTCGCTGAGCGACTCGGAGCGCAAGGTGGCGGAGTTGATCTTCGAGGATATCGACTTCGTGGCCGAGGCCAGCATCACCGACATCGCCAGACGCTCTGGTGTCAGTGATGCCACCGTGACCCGCTTTGCGCGATCCGTGGGCTGTGACAACGTGCGCGATCTCAAGCTGCGCCTGAATCGAGCGCTGGCGGCAGGTCGCCGCTTCATCGAGGACGCCGACCCGGCTCGGGGCCCTGCTGCGGTATACGACGTTGCCACCCAGACGCTGGCGATCAATCGCGAACTGTTGCTCGAGGCGGACATTGCCGGCGCGGTGGAGCGACTGGACCAGGCACGTCAGATCCTGGCCTTCGGCTGCGGCGGAGGCTCAAGCGTGATGTGCCAGGAGCTGCAGTTTCGGCTGATGCGCCTCGGCTATCCGGTCAGTGCCTATCCGCATGGCCTGGTCCCGCGCATGGTCGCCGCCACCTTGGATCCCGACGATGTGGTGGTCGTGCTGTCGGTGTCTGGTTACACCCCGGAGATGGTCGAGTCGGCTCAGATTGCCAGTCAATACGGAGCCCAGGTCATCGCCCTAACCGCTGTTGGTTCGCCCCTGGCCGCAGCGGCTGATGTTGTGTTGCCTATCGCCACCCGAGAAACCGATTTCATTCTTCACCCTTCGGCGTCGCGTTACGCGCTGATGGCCGCGATCGACGTACTGGCGCTGGAACTGGCCATGCGTCATCGCGACCAGGCGCGTGCCAAGCTGCGGCGATTGAAGATTGCACTGGATGACCATCGTGGCGGCGACAATCGTCAGCCACTGGGAGACTGATATGCAGCATGACCTCTTGATCCGTGGCGCCACCCTGCTGGATGGCACTGGCGCCGACCCGTTCATCGCCGATGTGGCCATCGAGGGCGACCGCATCGTGGCGCTGGGGCAGTTGGCGGGACACGAGGCTCTCGACGTCATCGAGGCGCAAGGTCTGACCCTCACGCCTGGGTTTATCGACGTTCACACCCACGATGACACCAATGTGGTGCGCACCCCTGACATGCTGCCCAAGCTAAGTCAGGGGGTGACCACCGTGGTGGTGGGCAATTGTGGCATCAGTGCCTCTCCGGTCCAGCTGGCAGGTAGCGACGTGCCGGACCCCATGAACCTGCTGGGTGAGGCCGACGACTTCGTCTATCCCACCTTTGCCGCCTATGCCCAGGCCGTCGAACAGGCGGCGCCGGCCATCAATGTCGCCGCGCTGGTGGGGCACACCAGCCTGCGCTCTCAAGTCATGCAGGACCTCGAGCGACCCGCCAGCGAGGAAGAGATTGCTGCCATGCGCGCATCTCTCGAGCAAGCCCTTGCCGAAGGAGCGATCGGGATGAGCACCGGGCTTGCCTATCGCAACGCCCGCCAGGCGCCGAGTGCCGAAGTGGCGGCATTGGTGCGTGCGGTCAGCGCTGCAGGGGGCATCTATACCACCCATCTGCGTGACGAGTTCGCCGGCCAGGCCGAGGCCATGGACGAAGCCTTCGCCACCGCTCGTGACGCCAGCGCACCCTTGGTGATCTCTCACTTGAAGTGTGCCGGCGCCGGTAACTGGGGGCAGGCACCAAGGGCGCTGTCGCAGCTGACCGATGCGGCCACCCAGCAGCGGGTGCACTGCGATTGCTACCCCTATACCGCGGGTTCGTCGACGCTGGACCTGGGCCAGGTCACGGATGAAATCGAGATCACTATCACCTGGTCGAAACCGCATCCCGAGCAGGCGCGCCGGCCACTGGCGGCGATTGCTGCCGACTGGGAGGTGTCACTGCTGGAGGCGGCCAAGCGGCTGCAGCCGGCGGGAGCGGTCTACCACAACATGTGTGAAGAGGATATGCGCCAGGTACTGGCGCACCCGCTGACCATGGTCGGCTCGGATGGCCTGCCCAATGATCCTCATCCCCACCCGCGTCTGTGGGGCGCCTTTCCCCGAGTCCTCGCCCATTACAGCCGGGACCTGGCGTTGATGCCGCCCGCCGAGGCGGTGCGCAAGATGACCGGGCTCTCCGCTGCCACCTTTGGCCTTGAAGATCGCGGAGTGATTCGCCAGGGAGCGTTCGCTGACCTGGTGTTGCTGGACCTGGAACGATTGGACGACAGCGCCACCTATGACCAACCCAAGACGCCCGCACAAGGCATTCTGCGGGTGTGGGTCAATGGCCACACGGCCTATACCGAGGGCAGGGCCTCGAACGAACGTAACGGACGCATGTTGCGTCGAAGCGTGCGCCTGGAGGCGACGCCATTGTAGCGAGCGCTTCGCCAAGGAACGCTCAACATATCAAGAGTTTGCATCTCTACCTGACAGGAGAGTGAAAGATGAGCATCAAGCGTTATGGCGCCGAGGGAGGCGTAGGCACCGGTGGACAGAAACTGCCGTTCTCCCGGGCCGTCGAGGCGGGGGGCTGGCTCAAGGTGTCTGGCCAGACACCCATGACCGACGGTGAAGTGGTGGAAGGCGGCATCATCGAGCAGAGCCGACTGGCCTTCGAGAATGCACTGACCATCGCCCGGGAGGCGGGGTACGACATCGAACACGTGGTGCACGTGACCGCGGTGCTGACCGATGCCCGCTACTTCCAGTCGTTCAACAAGGTCTTTGCGGAGTACTTCAAGGATCACCCGCCGGCACGTATCTGCAGCGTTCAGGACCTGGTAGTGGACTGCAAGGTCGAGGTCGACCTGACGTGCTATCGCGCTGACCGGGCCTGAATAAGGAAGGGGATCAGGGGATAACCAGGGGCGAGCGGCAACTCGTCCTGGGCAGGATGCCCGCATCGCAGTGAAGGAGGGCGCCGGGTCCCGGCAAGGACCCGACGCCAGGCTCAGCAAACGCTTACGTTCACTGTCTCGATCGCGGCAACGACCGAGACGACAAGTATAAGAGGTCTGTATGAACAGTCATCTTTTCCTTGCTACCTTTTGTATCTACATCGTCCTGATGATTGGCTTTGGCTGGTGGATGTCGCGCAATGATCGCGGTTCCGGCGATGATTTTCTTCTTGGCGGGCGCAGTGTCCCGCTGTTTCTGACCATCGGCACCACCGTCGCCACCATGGTGGGTACCGGCTCCAGCATGGGAGCCGTAGGCTTTGGCTACGCCAACGGATGGGGCGGGGCGCTGTATGGCCTCGGCGGCTCCATCGGCGTGTTGCTGTTGGCGCTGTGTTTCTCCGGGGTGCGGCGCTACCGCTTCATGACCATGAGTGAAGAGCTGTCGTTCTATGTGGGCGCCAACCGCCTGGTGCGCAATGTGGTGGCCCTGTTTATCTATATCGCCTGTATCGGCTGGCTGGGTGCCCATATCCTTGGCGGCGGTCTGTATCTTGCCTGGATGGCTGACATCCCGGTGTGGCAGGCCAAGCTCATCGTGGCCCTGGGGTTTGGCATCTACTGTGTCATCGGTGGCTATATGGCGGTGGTGTGGACCGACACCGTCCAGGCGATCGTGCTGTTCGTCGGCTTCTTCCTGATGGCGGCGGTGGCCGTGGTAGAGGTAGGAGGCTTCGCCGAGATGACCGCCTCGATGGATGCCGCTGCCACCAGCTTCCTGGCGATCGAAAAGGTTGGCCTGGTACCGGCGCTGTCACTGGTGGCGGTCATCGCGGTAGGGGTGCTGTCGACTCCGTCCTTCCGTCAGCGGATCTACTCCGGTGCTTCCGTGGGATCGGTGCGTCGCTCCTTCCTGGTGACCGGCTGCCTGTACATGTTGTTTTCCATCGTCCCGGCGATCATCGGCATGTCGACCTATGCGCTGAACCCTGGCCTTGAAAACAGCAACTTTGCGTTCCCTTACCTGGCCACCGAAGTGCTGCCGCTGTGGCTGGGCCTGCTGCTGCTCGTCGCGGGCCTCTCGGCCACCATGTCCAGCGCCAGCAGCGATGCCATCGCCGGTGTCACCACCTTGATTCGTGACCTCTACGTGCTGGTCAAGGGTCGTGCTCCTTCGGCCAACAGCGTGGTCTGGCTGTCCCGTGTCGGTCTGGTGTTCACGATCAGCCTGGCGCTGGCCTTCGCCCTGACCTCCGATAACGTGATCGCCTACATCACCAAGATGGTGGCCACGGTACTGGCGGGCATGTTCGTCTGCGGGATTCTGGGACGTTTCTGGTCTCGCTATACCTGGCAGGGGGCGATCGCTTCCCTGGCAACTGCCTCGATAACGTCACTGGTGGTGATCAGCCATAGTGGCTGGAACCTGTACTGGGGCAATCCGAGTATCCCGGCAGTGGGAATGGCAATCCTGGTGGGTATCGTGGTGAGTCTGTTCACCCCAGCATCCGAGCTGACCGAGGATCAGGCGCTGGAGCTGATCACCCAGGAACGTGAGCGTATGGAAGCCGTACCCGAGGTGCCACTGCGCAAGGGGGCCAAGGCCTGATCGAGTAAGGCACTCATGAGGATTCCAGGGCCCCGCGTCATGCATGTGATGCGGGGCTCTGGTGATGGAACCGCGTAAAGCGCGGCCCGCCTCCGATACTCTACCTCGAGTGCACGACTTATGCCTTCAGCGTCCACATGTTCCTGAGGACATCATCCTTGAGTACCCAGTGATGGAAAAGGGCACCCGCGATATGGCCGCCCAGCAGCACCGGCAGCAGCAGATCGGCGCCCCAGTCCTTGTGAAAACGAGCGAAAGGATCCATCAGGCTGATCAGCGGTTGGGCCAGTGCATCCGACAGCCAGTCAGCCACCGGCAGGCGTTGAAACGAAGGCAGTGTCCACTGACCCAGCACCTTGAGGTCGAAGCCGGTGCCGACATAGGCCGCGACTGGCAGCGCCAGCAGTAACGCGAGCAGACCTCGGTGAGCGAGGCGAGTCACCCGGGGCAGGCCCTGGGGGGCAGGTCGAGGCAGCCACAGGTGCGCCATCAACAGGCCAAGCGACAGCGCTACGCTTAACAGTCCCAGATTGATGTGGGCCACCAGCAGATACCAGTTGGCGGCTTCCAGTTGGGTGGTCGCCCACTTGCGCCCGTAGGCGCTCAGGTAAAGAAGGCCGATGGTCAGTGCCAGCAAGGCGTGCAGGGCACGACTGGTCAGGGCGTGGCGGGCAGGGTGGACATCGGGTACGTGGGGGACGTCGCGGTCTCGGCTTGCGGGCATGGAGGAAACCTCTTGGGCTCGGTAAGCCAGGCATCAGGCAAGTACCGCCATGCTGACGCCTGTCCCTTCGCCTGTCAGCCATTGCCTGTGCCATGCTGAGGAAGATTCGCCCTCGGAGCCTGCCATGTCGATCTTTCTCGTCACCCTGTTTATCGCTTCCTTGCTGCCGATCCTGCTGGCCTGGATCGGTGCCGCCTGCCGCGTGCGCCAGTTCGGCCATCTCGATAACCGTCATCCGCGGGCCCAGCAGGCCGCCATGGAAGGGATTGGCGCGCGCCTGCATGCGGCCCAGTCCAACGCCTGGGAGGCATTGATCGTCTATTTGAGCACGGCCGTGGTCGCCATGGGCGCTGGCGCCGATCTGCACAGCCTCGACATGCCTGCGCTGGTCTTTCTTGCCTCGCGCCTGCTGCATCCCATCGCCTATGCCTTCGACTGGCAATGGATCCGCTCTGGTGTGTTTGCCATCGGCATGCTGGCATGCCTTGTCATCATGATCGGGGCGCTGTGGTAGGCGCCCCGATACGTGCCTCTTGCCTGGGTCGCCGTCGGTGGTCAGACGGCCCTCACTGGCGCTATGTCAAACTATCCACCAGTCGCTGACAGATACCGTCCAGGGCCTTGGCCTTGCCTTCGTCTGCCAGACTACCGTCTTCCTGGAAGGCCTCACCGGCACCGCCGACGGCGAGCTGGTCGGGCAGGACGGTCACGCCGATGTTGCTCAGCAGCTGGCGCAGTAGAGGCAGGGCACGCAGTCCGCCGAGCCCGCCGGGTGAGGCGCCCACGATGGCGGCCACCTTGTGCTGATAGGGTTCGAGCGCGCCCAGGTCTCCATCAGGCCGAGACACCCAGTCGATGGTGTTCTTCAACAGAGGCGTGATGAAGCCATTGTATTCAGGAGAGGCGATGGCAAGGCCTTGGTGGTCCATGATCATGCGCTTCAGGCGGCTGGCGTGCTCTGGCAGTCCCTCTTGCTCCTCCAGATCACCGTCGTAGAGAGGCATGGGAAAATCTGCCAGGTCAACAAAGGTGGCGTCGCCCCCACAGGCATCGATACGCTGTGCCATCAGTTTTGCCAGACGCTTGTTATAGGAGTTCTTGCGAGCGCTGCCCGCGAAGACCAGGATACGTGGACGTTGGTGGCTCATGACGTGTTCCTCCATGTCAGGTTGATGCGCTAGGGCAGTCGTCAGGGCGTTGAGATGGGGTGCAAGCACAGACGCGAACCCGCTGCTCCGTCATCATGCAATGTACACTACGTTGAAGGCACACGGAGGCTGCCCATGAAGTATCCCAAGACCCCGGATGGTCGTTACTTTGTCGCCAAGAATCGGTTGTGGCGCTGCACCGATCCAAGCCTTGATGAGGCGTTTCGACAGCGCCACGTCAAGGCGTTGATGGCAGCTCGTCGAGCGGTGAAGGATGCCAGGCAGAGTGAGGACGAGGCTGCCTTGAAGGCTGCCCGGGCACAGGTTCAGGCCGCCAAGGAGGCACTCGGCGAGCGCGGCCCCGTGTGGTGGGACGATGGAGCCGAGGATGAATCCGGCAAGGCGCCGCACAACAGCAGCTACGCCGACTGGTGGGCGAGTCGCAGCCCCTGACACGGCAGATCATTGCCATGGCAATGGCAGGGCTTCCCTTCGTTTGTCCACGGAAAGTGCAGGGCTTCCCTCAGCTAGTCCATGGCAATGGCGGGGCTTCCAGGCGCGGGCCCTGCCACTGAGGTATGGTGCCAAAGCGGGGGCTTTCGGCTTCCCAGTCCCGCTGGGCCTCGATAATCGCTTTACGCGAGTGCCCAGTGATAAAAGGACCACATGATGGTTCCTCTGGTTCCTCTGGTTCCTCTGGTTCCTCTGGTTCCTCTGGGGCCTCGCTCCTTCCCTCAGCTGGCTCTGGGTCTCAGCTGGTCCATGGCAAAGGCGGGGCTTCCAGGCGCGGTCCCTGCCACTGAGGTATGGTGCCAAAGCGGGGACTTTCGGCCTCCCAGTCCCGCTGGGCCTCGATAATCGCTTTGCGCGAGTGCCCAGTGATAAAAGGACCACATGATGGTTCCTCTGGGTCTCGCTCCTTCCCTCAGCTGGTTCTGGGTCTCAGCTGGTCCAGGGCAAGGGCGGGGCTTCCAGGCGCTGTCCCTGCCACTGCGGTATGGTGCCAAAGCGGGGGCTTTCGGCCTCCCAGTCCCGCTGGGCCTCGATAATCGCTTTGCGCGAGTGCCCAGTGATAAAAGGACCACATGATGGCGCCTCTTGGTTTCGCTCCTTCCCTCAGCTGGTTCTGGGTCTCAGCTGGTCCATGGCAAAGGCGGGGCTTCCAGGCGCGGGCCCTGCCACTGAGGTATGGTGCCAAAGCGGGGGCTTTCGGCTTCCCAGTCCCGCTGGGCCTCGATAATCGCTTTGCGCGAGTGCCCGACAAAGTTCCACCACATGACAATCTCATCCTCGAGCGGCTCGCCGCCAATCAACAGCATGCGGCTGCCAGGCGACAGGGTGACGTCGACAGCGTTGCGGCCGCGACCCAGGTAGGCCAGCTCATCCACCTTGAAGGATTCTCCGTCCAGGGTCAGGTCACCCTCCAGCACCAGCACCCCGTATTCGAATGCTGCCTGAAGCGGCAGTGTCAGCTGGGCGGAGCGCTCGGCCTGAAGATCAACGCCTACCAGCGGAGAGAAGCTCAGGGTGGGTGCGTCATGCCCACCGTAGTGGCCAACCAGAAGAGTGAAGTGAACATCCTCCTGGGACCAGCGGGGCAGGTCGGCGTAGTGGTCGAAGCGAGGCGCCGTGTCAGCGTGTTCAAGAGGCAGCGCGATCCACAGTTGGGCGGCATGCAGCTCGTCACTGTCCTCGAGGCTCTCTTCGGTATGGCTGATGCCATGGCCCGCGGTCATCAGATTGACCTCGCCAGGCCGGATGACCTGATCACTGCCTAGGCTGTCGCGATGATGTACCTCACCTGACAGCATCCAGGTGAAGGTCTGCAAGCTGGTATGGGGATGAGGGCCGACTCGCATGCCCTCACCCTCGCGCAGGATACTGGGGCCCGCGTGATCGAGAAAACACCAGGCGCCGATGGTGCGTCGGTGTCGAGTAGGCAGCACGCGATGGATTGGCAGCCCACCGACAGCGGCCTCTCGCGAGCCAATACGCTGAATCTGATAACGTCCGTCGATGACCGGACAATCCCGTGAGGACGAAGGGCGGCGGGGTGTTTCGTGCAGGCTCATGGGCGGTTAGCTCCTGATACAGACCGAGCCCGAAACGCTCGGGCTCGGTCTGTTGCTAAGGATTTGGTGTAGAGAATGTGTTGGGTGGTTGACTCGTCATGCTCAGGAGTCTTGGCTTTGTTGTTCGTAGCTTTGCATCAGGTTGGAGTAGGCCGGCAGGTGTGATGCCAGCAGGCCACCGAAACCCTCGATGTCATTGCGCCAATCTCGGTGGAGCTCACCGCCCACGGCGAACCAGGTCATGAGTTGAGCACCGGCCTGACTCATTCGATCCCAGGCGGCGTCGCGTGTGACCTGATTGAAGGTGCCGGACGCATCGGTGACGACAAAGACGTCATACCCCGCCTCAATGGCCGAGAGAACGGGAAAGGCGACGCATACTTCGGTCACTACACCCGCTATCAACAACTGTTTGCAGCCAGTCTTTTCGATAGCGGCGACAAAGTCGTCGTTGTCCCAAGCATTAATCTGGCCAGGGCGCGCAATGTATGGCGCGTCGGGAAACATCTCCTTCAACTCAGGTACCATTGGACCATTGGGACCGTCTTCGAAGCTGGTGGTAAGGATGGTGGGTAATTGAAAGAACTTCGCGATATCCGCGAGTGCCAGTACATTGTTCTTGAAGGCATCGGTATCGAAGTCGCGCACCAGCGACAATAGTCCGGCTTGATGGTCGACAAGCAAGACAGCCACGTCGTTCTTGTCGAGTCGAACATAGGGGCGTGTCATAGAAATCTCCGGTCGTCAGGGCCCTTCCTTGGGAGATAGGCTCCGGCACTCCGCCTGGAGCGATAGGTCCCGACCAAGTTTGGCATCGGGATTTGCGAAAGTGACGCGGGCTCAATGAGGGAGGTGGCCGAACTCACCGCGCTGAAAAGCAGCGATTGAGTCTTGAATCTCTTCTTCGGTACTCATCACGAAGGGGCCGTGACCCACTACGGGCTCGTCGAGGGGCTCGCCGGTAAGCACCAGGAGCCGAACAGCGGTATTGGCAGCCAATGCAACGTCTTGACCCTCTCTGGATAGCTCAACAACGTTCCCGCTGCGGACCACTTGATCGCGCTGGACCAGCAGCGTGCCTTCGAGTGCTACCAGAAGGCTAGTGTGCCCATTCGGGAGTGACAAGGAGGTCTCGGCGCCTTCGGCCAACACCACCTCCCAAGCATTTACAGGAGTGAAGGTCTGGGCGGGCCCGGTGATTCCGGCGTAGCGGCCTGCGACTACCTTGACGTAGCCGCTATCGCCTGCCAACGGTACCTTCGGAATATGCTCGCTGGTCAGGCCCTGATAGCGCGCCGGTGTACTTTTATGCCGTGAGGGCAAGTTGACCCACAATTGCAGCATGTCCAGCTCGCCGCCCGTCTGGCTGAAGGCATCAGAATGATACTCCTCATGCAGAATGCCGTTACCTGCTGTCATCCACTGCACATCTCCGGGGCCTATTGTGCCGCCTCCCCCTGAGGAGTCTCTGTGGCTCACCTCCCCCTTATGGACGAAAGTGACCGTTTCGAAGCCTCGGTGGGGATGAATGCCGACGCCGCGCCGGTGCTGCCCAGGAGCGAAATGATGAGGGCCTGCATGGTCTAGCAGCAGGAACGGGCTGATTCGCTCCGCGCCGAGTCGGTCGTAGCTCAGTAGTGAGGACACCGGGAAGCCGTCACCAACCCAATGGCGACGCGGTGCAGAGTGAACGCCGAGGATGTTCTTCATGGGAGTCTCCTGGTGCCGAGGGTCTCAAGCGACCCCGATATCTCTTATCCTATAAGTAGAACGAAGATGCTGGTAGTTGGTGTTTTTCGGACTGATTGTTCTATTTTTGAGACAGTGGATGGTGAGTGGTGAAAGGCTTCTGATGCGGCCTGTAAGAGGACGTGACGGAAGGGAGCACGATTGTTGCCGATAAACCGGACGGTGAGTCAGCCTATGTGGCGTCCCGTCTCAACAAGAGCGTCGCGATGCAGGATCTCAATGACTTCTACTACTTCGTTCAGGTCGTCGACCACCAAGGGTTTGCGTCTGCTGGCCGCGCACTGGGTGTGCCGAAGTCGCGCCTGAGCCGCCGCATCGCCGAACTTGAAGCCCGGCTTGAGGTGCGCTTGATCCAACGTTCGACCCGCCAGTTTGCCGTGACAGAGCTTGGGCAGTCGTTCTATCAGCACTGTCAGGCCATGCTTTGGCAAGCAGAAGCCGCAGTAGAAGTCGTCGAACGGCATCAATCAGAGCCCCGTGGCCGAATACGGATTAGCTGTCCGCCCAGTCTGTTGACAAGCCTGTTTACTCCGATCCTGTCTGCGTTTATGAAGCAATACCCTTTGATAGCACTCGACGTAGTGGCGACCAGTCGGCGGGTCGATATTGTTCGTGAAGGTTTCGACCTGGCTATTCGTGTGCGCTATCCACCGTTGGAAGACAGTGATCTTGTGATGCGACGATTATGTGCCAGCCCACAGTTGCTGCTGGCTGCTCCTGTTCTTCTAGAGCGCATGGGTAAGCCGAAGATTCCGCAGGACCTCAGTGACTGGCCGAGCCTGGATTTCGAGGAGCCTGAGCGGCGACATGTCTGGCGGCTTGATGGCCCCGGCGGCATGGAGCGTATGGTAGAACACCGGCCGCGCCTGGTGTCTGACGATGTGGGGCTGTTAGTCAGGTCCGCAGTGGATGGACTTGGAGTGGCGCGATTGCCTTTGGTCGCGGCGGGTAGAGAACTGGAAAGGGGCCATCTCGTGGACGTGCTGCCTGGCTGGACGCCGCGCTCTGGATTGATTCACGCTGTCTACGCCAGTCGTCGTGGACAGCTACCCTCTGTTCGAACGCTTCTGGCGTTTCTCGATAATGCTCTGGATGAGACCGACACTGACTCGCGCAAGGGCTGGTACGCCATCAGGGACTGAAACGACAACGCCACGGCGAACCGTGGCGTTGAGGGTCAAGCGGGGGCATTCATCAGGATCAAGCGTCGGTCCTGGTGGTGCCTTCGGTCTGGCCGGATGTTCCAGGCCAGGCGCTGCGGTCGACCTTGCCCTTGAGCTTCGGGAACTGGTCGGGGTCGAAGGTGGGCTCCTTGCCCGCCTTGAGCTGTCGCTCGTAGTCACGGAACAGCGCGAAGGCCAGGGGCGACAGCAGCAGGATCGCGATCAGGTTGATCAGTGCCATCATGCCCATGGACAGGTCGGCAAAGCCCCAGATGGTCTTCAGCTGCGCCACCGAGCCAATCATGATCATGGCCAGCACCGCCAGCCGATAGATGAATACCGCGCCGGCAGAACGGCGCTTGCCGGCCAGGTATTCGATGTTGGACTCGCCGTAGGAGTAGTTGGCGATCAGTGACGTGAAGGCGAACAGGAGAATGGCGATCGCCACGAACATGCCGCCCCAGCTACCTACGTGCTCGGTCAGCGCCGTCTGGGTCAATTGGATGCCGTTGGGGGCATCGCCACTTTGCAGGGCCGGCTCTGCCAGAATGATCACTGCCGCTGTCGCGGTGCAGATTACCAGCGTGTCGAAGAATACCCCCAGCATCTGGATAAAGCCCTGAGCCGCTGGATGGTTGGGTCGTGTGCTGGCGGTCGCTGCCACGTTGGGGGCTGAGCCCATACCGGCCTCGTTGGAGAACAGGCCGCGCTTGATGCCTTGCATCATGGCCTGGGCCACGGCGTAGCCCACGGCACCGCCTGCGGCTTCTTCAAGACCAAAGGCGCTATTGAAGATCAGGGCGATGGCGCCAGGAAGCTCCTCGATGTTCAACGCCACGACCACCAGCGCCAGAATCAGGTACAGCACCGCCATGACCGGCACGATCAGCTCTGCCACCTTGGCGATGGAGCGCAGACCACCGAAGATGATCGGCGCTACCGCCACCAGCAGGGCAACGCCCACCACCCAGGTCGGAATCGAGAAGGCCTGCTCCATGGCTTGGGCAATAGAGTTGGCCTGGACACTGTTGAAGGCGAGACCAAAGGCGATGATCAGACAGATGGAGAAGGCAACCGCCATCCAGCGTTGGCCGAGGCCTCGCTCGATGTACCGGGCAGGGCCGCCACGGAAGGTCTTGTCGCCGTGGTCGACCTTATAGGCCTGAGCCAGGGCAGACTCGACAAAGCTGGTAGCCATGCCCACCAGAGCGGTCATCCACATCCAGAAGATGGCGCCGGGGCCGCCCAGGTAGATGGCCACGGCGACACCCGCCAGGTTGCCGGTGCCCACACGGGCGGCAAGGCTGGTCGACAGCGCCTGAAACGAGGAAATGCCTTCGCCGCCGTCACGTGATCCCTTGAGCAGGGAGAACATATGGCCGAAGAAGCGAAATTGAATACCGCGGGTCATCACGGTGAAATAGAGGCCAGCGCCGATCAGAAGGTAGACCAGCAGCTTGCCCCAGATCAGGCCGTTTCCAGCAGAAACGACGCTGTTGAACCAGGTGGCGATGGAGTCCATGTCAAAGCGTTCCATTGGTAGGAATTCGGTGGCCATTTTTCACGAAATGGTAGGGATGACAAGGCGTGTGGCGAAAAGATTGAGTTATCGCGTTGATTTGTGGATATGTTATTAGACTTTGGTAGTATTTTTGCGCCTGATGCAGCACTTGGCGCGTTAGTAGACAGGTCGCTGGCCTGTCGAGCGCATGCTCAGAGACAAAAGTGCTGCGCACCGCGCACGCTGGAGGATGTCGTGCGCTAAGGATGATTACCCTTAGTCAGGCCTGCTGATGGGTCATCGTTGGCGTGGCGCCAACATCTGAACGCATCGATGGTGAACACGTCGAAACTGTTGATGCATTCCTCGAGCTCACTGAAGGAGATACCCATGAAGGATACCCCCCAAGGCGAACAGCATCCGGGCGTTGAAGCGGCACCGGCGGCCACCCGTGGGTTTCGTCTTAACCACAGCATGCTGAGGGTCAAGGACCCGAAAGTATCGCTCGCCTTTTATTCCCGCGTGTTTGGCATGAGCGTGCTGAGGCGCCTGGATTTCGAGGAGATGCAGTTCTCGCTGTATTTCCTCGCTAACCTGGATGCCCAGGATGAGGTGCCTAAAGATGTGGCGGCTCGCACTACCTGGACCTTCCAGCAGCGCGGGTTGCTGGAGTTCACGCACAACTGGGGCACTGAGGAGCAGGAAGGACGTATCTACCACGATGGCAACGCCGAACCGCAGGGTTTTGGTCACATCTGTTTTGCAGTGCCGGATCTGCACGCCGCGGTGGCCTGGTTTGATGAAAATGACGTCGAATTCATCAAGCGCCCCGAACAGGGCAAGATGAAGGACGTGGTCTTCGTCAAGGATCCGGACGGTTACTGGATCGAGGTGGTCCAGCCAGACCTGATGTCACAGGTGGGCAAAGGCTGAAGGCGCTTGGCCCGTATCACGGGCTAAGGAAACACTGCATAAAGGCCTGCGCCGCCGATTCATTGCGTGACGCGCTGCTCGAACTCTCAGCGATACCGCATAGGCTCCGGGTTCCGCGCTGCGGGCGCCTGGTGCCTCATGCCACTTGGCTGATGTAGTCAGCACTTCCCTAGCGGGACGAGCCAGCCGACGTATTGACGCTCATCTAGCGCGGCAGGCAGTGCACCAGGCTGTCACGCAGGCTGCGCGGATGAAGGCCCAGGTCTTCGAAGGTACCTACACCGCGTGACACCAAGTTGTCCTGCTGGATCAGCCACAGCATGTCACGGGTGAGCGGGGCAGACGGCAGGGCCTTCATGGTCGTGGCCAGGACATGCCATAGCCACATCGGCGTCGTCAGCAGGGTGGGGTCCCTATCCAGATGGCGGGCGATTAGCGTGACGAGGTCGCGATAGCGCAAGGCGTCAGGTCCGCCCAGCTCATACAGCGCACGCGGCAGATCCGGACGGGTGGCCAGGCGTCCCAGCGCACTGCCGAGATCGCCCACGTGAAGGGGCTGCAGGCGCACCTCTCCGGTGCCGAAGAGCGGGACGACCGGCAGCCGAACCAGGCGCGCCAGCGTGGCCGTCAGACCGGCCTGTGGGCCATACAGCACACTGGGCCTGACGATGACGGCCCGTGGGACCTCTTCCATCACCGCCTGCTCGCCCAGGGCCCGGGCGCGTACATAAGGCGAGGGTGCGTCTGTCCGCGCTCCGATACCGGAAATCAACAGATAGCGGTCGACGCCGGCGGCCCTGGCCGCTCTGGCCAGCGCTGCGGCGCCTTCTACGTGGACCTTCTCGAAGTCCCCGCGGCGACGTTCCTGGTAGAGGCTGACGGCATTGATCACCGCGCTGGCGCCCTCCAGTACCGGCGCCAGACTGTCGGGGTCTTGCAGGTCTGCCGCCATGGCTTCCACCGGGTCGCCGGGTTCGACCATGTCAGGTAGCCGGGGACGCCTCGCCACCACCCTCACCGCGTGTCCACTGAAATAGAGTTCACGCACAGCGGCAGCCCCGACAAACCCTGTTCCTCCGAGGACGACGACGGGGCGTGTTCTGTCACTCATGGCCAGCGCCACTGTCGTTGCGCTGGAGTGCGTCACGCAGCCGCTCCACCGCCAGAAACAGCTGCCGCCTTGGCTGAGCCCCTGACAGAATGCCGGCATGCTCGCCGTGGATCAGGAAGCGCAGGGCAGGCACGCCGGCGATCCCCAGTGCTTGTCCCTCCTCACGAGACTCGCGGACGGCCTGACGATCTTCTTCATTGGCAAGGCTTGCCACCAGCGCGTCGCCATCGAGTCCCTGGTGACGAACGAGGTCTGCCAGTGCGGCAGGGTCGGAGAGATCCAGGCTGCGTTCGAAAAAGCCACTGAACAAGGCCTTCCTTAACGAGGCTACCTGCTGTGCCGAGGCGTGTCGTTCAGCCCAGGCCAGGGTCTCGAGCGCAAGGCGTGAGCGAGGCTGGATATCCGGCTGGCGCATGCTGAGTCCACGTTCGCGCGCCATGGGCAGCACAGCGTCACGCCACAGTTCGTTCAAGTAGTCGCCATGGGGATCCAAGGGCGGCTCAGGCTCTGGCCTCAGTTCGAATGGACGCCAGTGGATGTGGATGTCATCGCCGAACCGTTGCTCCAAGGCCTCAAGCTCCGGCAGCTCCAGATAGCAAAATGGGCAGCGCAGGTCGCTGAAGACCTCGAGCGTCAGGCGTGGGGGAGTGGGCGATGTCGGCATTCAACTCTCCTGAGTGGCAATACGTGGGACCGGATGGCGACGGAGTCGCCTCTAGCTTGACGACTGATGACGTCGAAGTGAAGCGCCGGCGACAGGCAGGCTCGATGCTGACGAAGGTGCCCAGGCCCTGCTCCCGTGCGAGGCGATGCCGGGCGGATGCGGCCGTGGCCCGGACCCAGCTCGAGAGTCGCCAGTACAAAGCCTCTGATGCAACGCTCTTTGAGCAAAGCCCTTGAGCAAAGCCCCGGGAGTCAGGCGCTAGGCGTCGTCGGATGGGCGAGCGTCGCGAAGATCCAGGGCGCCGGCGCGCTTGACGGCCCGGATGGCAAAGCTCGAGTCCACGGTATTGACCATGGGCAGGGTCTGCAGCTGTCGCACCCAGCGTTCGTAACCTTTCAGGTCGGCGCTGACAATCTGCAGCAGATAGTCGAAGGCACCGGACACGGTGTGGCACTCGATGACTTCGGGCATCTCTGCCACGGCGGCTTCGAAGGCTTCCACGAGGGCATCTTGATGGCGGCTGAGCTTGACGTGGACGAACACCGTCAGCCCCAGCCCCAGGCGTTCGCGGTCCAGCTCAGCGCGGTAGCGCTGGATCAGCCGCTGTTGCTCCAGCCGGCGGATGCGCCTGGCGCAGGGGGATGGGGACAGACCCACCCGCTCGGCCAGCTCGTGGCTGGTGAGTCGCGCATCCTGCTGCAGCAGAGCGAGTAGATGGCGATCGATACGGTCCAGTTTTTTCAAGGAATTGGCTCAAACTTGCCATGAATTTCGAAATATTGGCACGTACTGCCAATGTGGGTCCAGCGGCGGAGTGTCTTTGCCTGCATTCCCCCGAGCATTGCCGGCAGACTGGCCTTAGCAGGGTGCTTATACCGCTACCCCACAACCCTCTCGGAGTCCTGTCATGTCGTCTTCTCTGACCCAGGTGGCGCCGCTTGTCGCCTCTCCCCGGCGCGCCCTGTCGGGAGTCGCCGCTGCGCTGGGCGCGGTGCTGATCTGGTCCTGTTACTTCCTCTCGCTGCGCCAAGGGGCACTGTCACCACTGGGAACCCTCGACCTGACCCTGTTTCGCTACGCCGTGCCTGGCCTTGTGCTGCTGCCGTTGGCGTTGCGTCGGCGACAGCGTCTGTTGGCGGTCAACCCGGTGTGGCTGGTCGGCATGATGGCAGGCGCCGGCATTCCCTTCTTTCTGTTGGGGGCGGTGGGGATGGGACTGGCGCCGGTGGCCCACGGCAGTACCCTGATACCCGGGGCGGCGCCGCTGTTCGTCAGTACCTTAGCGGTGTGGGTCTTCGCCCAGCCGCTGTCGCGGGGGCGTGCCGCCGGGTTGGTCGCCATCGCAATGGGTATTGCCTGTCTGCTGGCGTCCTCGGGCCAGGGCTCGCAGTCCCTGCTGCTGGGGCAGGGCATGTTCTTGCTGTCCAGCGTGATGTGGGCGGTGTTCACCCTCAGCGTGCGTCAGAGTGGCCTGTCGGCGCTCGAGGCTACGGCGGTGGTCACGGTGCCCAGTGGATCGATCATTGCGCTGACGGTGGTCGGCCTCGAGGTGAGCGGGGTGGGGGGCTTGACGCTACACCTGGTGTCAGCCCAGGAGTGGCTGGGGCAGTTGGTGGTCCAGGGCATCCTGGTGGGGCTGGGATCTGGCCTGCTGATGGGCATCGCGATTCGACGGCTGGGCGCTGAGGCGACCTCGGCACTAGGGTCGCTGACCCCGGTGGTTGCCACGGCGCTGGCCTGGTGGGCGCTGGACGAGACGATCGGTGGGATCACCGCGGTGGGGATGTTGATGGTGGTGTTCGGCGTGATGATCGCCAGCCGTGGCCGTTGATGGCAGCCTTGTCATTGGCGTCAGCGCTGAACCACAGACACCGCCCGTAGGCGGTGTCTGCGTCAATTGACTTCAGCGCTTCCTTAGCTCAAGCGCACCAGCATCTTGCCGCTGTTGGCGCCCTTGAACAGATCGAGGAAGGCCTCCGGGGTCGCTTCCAGCCCTTCACGCACGGTTTCCTGATAGTCGATATCGCCAGCGGCGACCTGGGGACCCACCTCGGCGAGAAAGGCCGGATAGTTGTCCCAGTGCTCGAACACGATAAAGCCCTGCATGCTGGCGCGACGAATCAGGATCATGGCCAGGTTGGCGGGACCAGGAGCCGGCCCTTCATCATTGTAGCGAGAGATCATGCCGCAGACGGCAATGCGTGCGCCGACGTTGAGATTGTTCAGGGCTGCCTCGAGGCAGACGCCGCCGACGTTCTCGTAGTACACATCGAAGCCGCCTGGGCAGGCCTTGGCCAGGTCATCGCTGAGTGTGGCAGCGTCCTTGTCGCGGTAGTCAACCGCGACAATGCCCTGGGACTCGAGCCAATCGCGTTTCTTCTGGCTGCCGGCAAGTCCGACAACGGTGCCGCCCTTGGCCTTGGCCAGTTGTACCGCCAGTGAGCCCACGGCGCCGCTGGCAGCGCTGACCAGGACGTTGTCGCCTTCCTGCATATGCGCAATCGCATTGAGGCCTGTCCAGGCGGTCATGCCAGGCATGCCGAGAACGCCAAGGTAGGCTTGCTCGGGGACGTCAAGATCGGGAAGGGCGGTGACGGTGTCCGCTGATAGCTGTGCTACATCACGCCAGCCGCCCATGTGGGTGACCCGATCACCCACCTTGAAGCGGTCATCGCGGGATTCGATGATTTCACCTACCGCGGCGCCCTCGAGGGGGGCATTGAGGGCGAAGGGATCGATGTACGTCTTGACGCCGCTCATGCGGCCTCGCATGTAGGGGTCAACTGACAGCCAATGATTGCGAATGCGTACCTCGCCATCCTGCAGCGCCGGCAGTTCCTGCTGATTCAGAACAAAGACGTCCGGGCTGGGAGTGCCAGTAGGGTATTCGCTAATGCTGTAGTAGTTGGATTGCATCGATGCCTCCTTTGCTATGGGTAATCGCGTCCTGTCTCGTTCGCTGGATAAGGTGTCGCTGCTGGTCCTGCCTGCCGGGACGTTGCGTCCTGTAGCCAGAGGGCATTGCCCAGTGGATCGGACGACACCTCAGACACCGCTGAGGACACGCCTTTGCTGAGGACGCGGCGTGGCCAATGGACTCAGCGCCTTGCTTGTGCGTCCAGAATAGACCAGTCGGTCGAAGTCGTAAAGAGCTGCTTAGAAGGTAGGAAAAAGCCTCAGGCCATGGAGGTCTACTCTGTGCGACTGTGCTGAACGGAAGAGGTTCCTTGAGCAGGGGCGAGCGCGCTACTTGAGCAGGGGCGAGCGCGCTAAAAGCGATCGTTATCGAACTAAAGTCTAAAGGCATCGATGTGCATTTTTAGCGAAGCTATGTCCGACATAACTCCACCAAGCGTCAGACACATGGAATAGCAGGTCTGACTCTGCATTCCCTTGTTCGGATGACCCTCATGGCAGCAGCCTCAACTCCCTTGCGTCGCGCGCGCCCGGACATCGCAGATGCCCTGGCCGAGGCGATCTTTGCCGGTGAGTACATGCCGGGCGAGTTCCTGCCCAGAGAAGTGGACCTGTGCGAGCGTTTCGCGGTGAGTCGTTCGACGGTGAGAAGTGCCCTGCAGGTACTGGTCGCCGCTGGCATGATCACTCGAATTTCTGGTCAAGGGTCGCGGGTGCAGCCCCTTGGAGGCTGGCACCTGCTCGATCCCAGGGTCAGCGGCTGGCTGGCGCGTTTCGCCCATCCTAACCCGGTGATCCAGCGCGAGGTGTTTGCCTTTCGCGTAGCCGTCGAGCCTTTCGTCGCCCGACTGGCCGCCGAGCACGCCACCGCCGCCGACCTGCTGGCCATCGAAACCGCCTATCAAGGCATGATCGAAGCGCTGGCCAGCGATGATCTACGCTTTCAGGGCAAGACCCACGACGAGTACGACGTGGCGTTTCACGAGGCCATCTTCACCGCATCGCATAACTTGGTGTGGGCGCAGATCAGCCACGTTCTCAAGCCTGCCATTGCGCTGCTGGTGGAGCGATCCAACCACAGCGCGGACAGGCTCAATGACAGCATGGATCGTCATCGCAAGGTGATGGAGGCGATTCGGCTGAGACAGCCCCGCGAAGCGGCCCGTGCGGCGCTCGCGGTACTGGAGCGCACTGGGCAGGACCTTGGACTGGAAGAGGTCACCAAGGCCTCATCGACGCTCGAGACAACCTTTGACGCTCCCGAACTATCTGCAACATGCCGACAAGAAGGATGAGATTCCCATGATGGCAAGCACCAAGCTCAAGACCCCTAGCGCCAAGCTCAAGCTGTTGAGTGCAGCGATTCTGGCATCCATGGCCGCTTCTGCTCAGGCTGCCGAGTATGAGTGGACCTTCCAGACCTCCGAAACGGCCGGCGAGCCTCAGTTCGAGATGAAGAAGGCCTGGGCCGACAACGTTTCGACGATGTCCAATGGCCGCATCGCCATCGAAATTCTGCCGGTCAATGCCGTGGTTCAGGCCAACCAGACCCTGCAGGCGGTGCAGTCCGGCATCCTTCAGGGGCACCTGACCGATCCCAGCTACTTCACGGGTCAGAACCCGGCCTTCGGCATGATCGGCAACCTGGTGGGCGCCTGGAGCGACCCCTATGACTTCCTCGACTACATGAACAATGCCGGTGGCGAGGAGCTCTACAACAAGCTGGTCGAACCCTATGGTCTGCACCTGATCGGCGCTGCTGCCACCGGGCTGGAGTCGCTGCCTTCGACCAAGCCGGTGCGCTCCATCGAGGACATGCAGGGCCTCAAGCTGCGCGCTCCGGAAGGCATGGTGTACAACATCTTTGAAGCCGCTGGTGCCACACCGGTCAACCTGCCGGGCTCTGAGGTCTATACCGGCCTCGAGAAGGGTGTGATCGACGCTGCTGACTACACCGTGTTTGCCACCAACCAGGCACAGGGTCTGCACGAGTTTGCTCCTTACCCGCTGTATCCGGGCTTCCACTCCCTGCCGATGGTCGCGGTCTCACTGAACAAGGATGTCTGGGACAGCCTGCCGGACGACCTCAAGACCATCCTCGAGACGTCCGTTGATGCCCTGGCGTATGAGATGGTCGCCGAACTCAAGACGCGTGACCTCGAAGCCGTGCGCGAAGCGCGCCAGAACCCGGATATCGAGATCATCGACCTGCCGGCGGAAGAGCGCGTAGCGTTCCGTAACATCGCCAAGCAGGAGTGGGAGAACTGGGCCGAGAAGAACGAGATCACCCAGGAATTCTACGAGTCCGTGGTGGCCTACCTGGAAAACCACAACCTGCTGTAAGCCCAAGGTCACAGGGTAACGCGTCAGCCGTGCTGACTGTCGCCTGGTGTGCAGCGACACGGCATATCGCATAAGGGTGTATCGCGTTACCTGCCAGTACCTGAACGTTCAGGGCGGTGCCTCGGCACCGCCCCCTCATTTCCGGATCGTGCCCTGGCGCGATCCTCAAGACGTCGAGGAAGTCCCATGACAGACCTGCCGGGACAGGACGCCGACAAGGCGCCCGAACGCGCACCCGACGTGGTGCGCAGCCGCTTTGACCAGGGCGTGGTCAAGGTCGCTCAGCTGGC
>NZ_JAHVIN010000011.1:0-97693 GCF_019801685.1 Halomonas sp. DP8Y7-1
GTTGTATTACCGTCAGAGGCCGCGGCGACGCACGATCAATACGGAGCTAACCAAGAGAGTGAAGCTTGCGCTGGAGCAGTTCCCCACCTACGGCTATCGCCGTCTGGCGTGCGTCCTGGGGGAGAACCGCAAGCCGATCCAACGCATCTTGCAGCTCAAAGGCTGGCAGGTGCGCAAGCGGCCCCAAGGCTTCCGGCCGCGTGCCCGGAGCCTGCCGTCCGCCGCCTCTCGGCCTAATGAGCGTTGGGCCACCGACCTCACCCATGTGTGGTGCGGTAAGGATCGGCGGGCCAGCCTGGCGGTGATCATCGACTGTTGCACCCGAGAGATCCTTGGCTGGCGATTATCGGACAACGGCAGCAGCAAGACGGCTGAAGCAGCGCTGGAAGAAGCTCTGGTACATCGATTCGGCGCACTGGGCCGGATTCATCAACCGCTGGCCCTGCGCTCTGACAACGGCCTCGTTTTCAGCAGTCGGCACTAGACGGCGACAGTGAAGGCCTACGGGCTCACACAAGAATTCACGACGCCCTACACCCCGGAGCAAAACGGCCTGGTCGAGCGCTTCTTCCGGTCCCTGAAGGAAGAATGCATCTGGCAGCACAGGTTCGAGTCGCTGGGCCAGGCCCGAGCAGTAATCAGCCGCTGGATCCGGCACTACAACGAAGAGCGGCCACATCAGTCTCTAGGCTATGTGGCACCCCGAGCACACCCGTCATTAGCGGCGTAGGGTGTGCAGAAACCAGGGGGTCATTATAAAGTCACGGTGGCCGACATGGAGTGTCTCGCTTTGGTCAACTTTTTTAAAATAGGTAAGTTGACGGACAGGATAGGGCGTTTGACCCGCCTGTCAACCTGCAGGCTCGCTGAAGTTGACCACGTGCTGGCCAGGTGGTTGCCACAGCGCTGCCCCTGGTGCTTGTCGCCGCATCTGGCCGTTGAGCTAGGAGCCGGACCCCGGATGCCGTTGTGCCGACGCTGTCAGGCCTGCCTGGCGTGGAACGTGGCGCCCTGCGAGCGTTGTGCAGAACCCTTGGCGCCAGCCCTGGAGGCAAGGCCAGACGGGACCCGCCTGTGTGGGCGCTGCTTGACCGCCCCCCTCGCGCTGGACACGGTAGTAGCGCCACTGATCTACCGTGACGAGATTCGCCGGTTGGTCCAGCGCTTCAAGGCTGGGGCCCATCGGCCCAGCGCACATCAGTTGATCGCACTGTTTCTGTGGGCCCTGGAGGCACGCGAAACGACGGTTCCGGATGTCTTGATGGGCGTGCCGAGACATCGGCAACGGGCGCGTGAGCAGGGCTTCGACCAGAGCGAATGGTTGGCTTCCGAGCTTGGTAGGCGCTTGGGCTTGCCGGTGACCCGTGGTCAGCGGCGGCGCAATGACCCGCCTCAGCACACCCTGACGGCGAGTGCCAGACGACGTCAGGTGAAGGGCATGTTCGACGTGGCGGGTCCCATGCCTCGCCATGTGGTGCTGGTCGACGACGTGATGACGACGGGCGCCACTCTCTCGCGCCTGGCCAGTGCGTGCCGAGACGCCGGTGCCGAGCGAGTCGATGCCTGGGTAATGGCCAGGACGCCGCCACCCTGGCTCTGTTAAGCTGCCGCGGTCGTTTCCCACCTGCGCGCTGGAGTCTCCATGAGTACCTCGACCCCCTTCCATGAACTGTCGCCCCAGCGCGTCGTAGACGCGATCGAGTCCCTGGGGTTCTGGCTATCGGGTGAGCCCTTCGCGCTGAACAGCTACGAGAATCGCGTCTACCTGGTCAGAGATGAAGAGGGCGGACGCTGGGTGGCCAAATTCTACCGCCCCGGTCGTCTCTCATCGCAGGCGATACAGGAAGAGCACGCCTTTCTGGCAGAGCTCGAGGCGGCTCAGGTGAACGTCGCCGCGCCCTGGTGCGATGATGCGGGTAATAGCCTGCACGAGGTCGACGGGCAGCGGCTGGCACTGTTCCCCCACCTGCCGGGTCAGGCACCCGAGCTGGAGAATCCTGATCATCTGTTCGCGCTCGGAGAATTGATTGGCAGGGTCCACGAGGTGGGGCGCCGCGGACGCTTTATGCACCGCGCACAGCTGGTGCCATCGATTATGGCGGAGCAAGCCCGCGAGACGATTCTTGGCAGCGACTGGTTGAGCCAGCGTCAGCGCGACAGCTATGCCTCGGTAGCAAAGACGCTGGTAGCCACCCTGGCGCGCTTCGATGATGCGGCAGGGGCTGCGTTGCGCGTCCATGGCGACTGCCATGTCGGCAACATGCTGGGACGAGACGATCACTTTGCCTTGGTCGACTTCGATGATGCGCTGATGGCGCCGGCGGTACAGGATCTGTGGATGTTGTTTACTGCCCAGGCTCCCGAGGAGAGGACGCAGCAGCTGTCCGAGGTGATCGAAGGGTACGAACAGGTGTTGCCGTTTGAGCGTGGCGAACTGGCGTTGATAGAACCGCTGAGGACGCTGCGCGTGATGCGTCACAGCGCCTGGCTGGTGGGGCGTTGGGAAGACCCGGCCTTTCCCCGAGCGTTTCCCTGGGTGGCGGATCACGGCTACTGGGATGAGCATATCCGCCAGCTGGAGCAGCAGCGCCTGGCGCTGTCCGACAAGGAGCGCTGGTTGGCCGGAGGCTGACGGCGTTGTTCGGTCGGCAGGCGCGGGAGCAGTGATGCCAGCCTCCCGCGCTTTACGACGGCGGCGGAGGTGAGGTCTAGTCGCCGGTCTCGTTGTTGCCTTCGGCTTCGCCGTCGGCCTCAGTACGGGGGCCTGTGCGGCGTCGCTCGGCATTCAGCTCGGCTGAAGGGTTGGGCATCTGCTCGATGTCGAGGGCGTGGGTGAGTTCCAGCTGGAAGACGTGGTTCGCCTCAAGCTCACAGCCGTTGTCATCACAGGCATCGAGCCCGAACTGGCCGTCCGTGTCATAGGCGCCCGCCACCAATTCTCCCGAATAGATGTGGCTGTCTCCCCCCTCGGTCTCCACGCAGGTCAACGCCTGTGTAGTGATTCTCAGGCGATCCCCGTCACGCTTGGCATCCCCCACCAGAACACAATAGTGCGGCAGATCGGTGCGGCCGCTGGCGTCGCTTGCGGGGGTCAGCATGACGTCGTGAAGCTGGTCCTGGGCGCCGTCCAGTGCGATGCCGTCGATCGTGGTGACGTCGATGCGAGATTGGGCGGGCAGGGCCAGACTGTCGGCCTGGGCGGTGGCGGCAAGCGCCATGCCGACGCAGGCGAGAGATGACAGAAGGGCAATAGACAATGATGAAGGCCGGGACATCAGGCGGCGGCAGGACATAGGCGTTTCTCGCAGAAGATCGTACAGGGCAGGCGCTGTACTCATAAGCGCACCGTGATTGATCCAGAACCGCGCTCGCTACCTAACCTTGCTCGCTAACGAGCCGCGATGGGATCAAGAACCGTGCTGACGAAAGCATCTTTCCGAAGAATGAGTCTGAGCGAAGTGGTCTCTGGACGTTGGCCTGTCCCAGCCACCCCACATGGCGGTTCGACGATAGCACAGCGCTGACAGCGGGGCAGCCACCACGACCGTTACGCGACACTGTGTCACGTTATCGGCGCCGGCAATGACGAGCATCCGGGCACCTCGACGCTAGCGGGTCGCGCAGGCCTGGGCTGTCGTTTGGCGTCTCCCCGACGTCATGCATCGTGGATATCGAACGGTAGGTTTGGCGAGCGGCCATCGCGAACTGCGACGAAGCGCCGGCTGCGGTAGACTTATGGGCACGAATCAGCAATAGTTGTATTTTAAACACTCAACGTACAGGTCTTGTATAGCTGGGAGCGACATTCCCGGCATGCCTGGGCGTCTCCCCTGAAGGGCTGGATCATGACTGAAGCACTCGCCAATCACTATCGACACATCATTGAGGAGCTGGGCGAGGACCCGGAGCGGGAGGGGCTTGTCGACACGCCCAAGCGAGCCGCCAAGGCGATGCAGTTTCTCAATCGTGGCTACACTCAGTCGCTGGAAGAGATCGTCAATGGGGCCGTGTTCTCCTCGGAGACAGATGAGATGGTGCTGGTCAAGGATATCGAGCTCTACTCGATGTGCGAGCACCACTTGCTGCCCTTCATCGGCAAGTGCCACATCGCCTACCTGCCTCAAGGTAAGGTGCTGGGGCTTTCCAAGTTTGCCCGGATCGTCGACATGTATGCCCGACGCATGCAGATCCAGGAGAACCTGACACGTCAGATTGCAGATGCGGTCCAGCAGGTGACCGGTGCCAAAGGGGTGGCAGTGGTGGTGGAAGCCCGCCATCTGTGCATGATGATGCGTGGTGTGGAAAAGCAGAATTCCAGCATGACATCCTCGGTGATGCTGGGTGCCTTCCGCGAAAAGGCCAGCACACGCCAGGAGTTTCTGACGCTGGTCAGTGGCCGCTGATACCAGCCGCCGTCGTCAACCTGCCTCGAACACGGGAGGGGCCATGTCTCTGCACGTTCTGGGGGATCAGCATCTAGATCACGATCTCGCCACCATTCGCATCAAGAATCTGCGGTTGCGCACCTACATCGGTATCAAGGAGGAGGAGATCCTCAATCGCCAGGATGTGGTGATCAACGCCGTCATTCGCTACCGTGCGGACAAGGCCGTTGCGTTTAACCACATTGAACAGGCCTTGAACTACCGCACGATCACCAAGGAAGTCATCGCCCTGGTGGAAGGCAATCGCTTTCAATTGCTTGAGCGCATGACCCGTGAGGTGCTCGACCTGATCATGAGTCACGAGCAGGTGTTGACCACCCAGGTCGAGATCGACAAGCCCCACGCGCTGCGGTTTGCGGACTCTGTTTCGATCACCCTGTCAGCATCCCGCGCCGCGGATGCGACGTCGACGTGATGCCAGTGTGATACGGGTTGGCGATCCGCCGGTGAAGCGCTTAGCATGAAAGTGATGTTCCTTTCGCCATATCGCCAGGAGGCTAAATGAAAGCCCTACAGGAAATGCCGCTGTATCGCCCCTTCGCCTACATTGATGGCAGTTGGGTGGCAGCCGACAGCGGGGATCAGATCGAGGTCGTCAATCCGGCCAATGGCGAGGTCATCGCGCAAGTGCCACGTCTTGGCCGGGCCGAGACGGAGACCGCTATCGGAGCGGCCGAGGCCGCCTTGCCGGCCTGGCGGTCGCTGACCGCACAAGAACGTGCGGACATCCTGATGAAATGGTACGAGCTGATGCTCGAGCATCAGGACGAGCTTGCGACCATCATGACCCTTGAGCAGGGCAAGCCGCTCAAGGAAGCCGCTGGTGAGATCGTCTACGCCGCCAGCTTCCTGCGCTGGTTTGCCGAGGAAGGCCGCCGCGTCTATGGCGAGACGATTCCAGCGGTGAAGTCCAGCCAGCGCATCGTGGTCACCAAGCAGCCGGTAGGCGTCTGTGGCGCGATTACCCCATGGAACTTCCCGGCCGCCATGATTACGCGCAAGGCCGGGGCTGCCTTGGCGGCGGGCTGTACCATCGTGGTCAAGCCGGCCAGTCAGACCCCCTTGTCGGCCACTGCGCTGGCGCTGCTGGCCGAGCGTGCGGGAGTGCCGCGTGGCGTGTTCAATGTGGTGCCGGGTTCGGCCAGCGAGATCGCCGCTGCGCTGACCGAGTCGCCGGTTGTGCGCAAGATCACCTTTACCGGGTCGACCGAAGTTGGCCGTACGCTGATGGCCCAGGCGGCCCAGAATATCCAGAAGGTGTCGCTGGAACTGGGCGGCAACGCGCCGTTCATCGTGTTCGAGGATGCGGATCTGGACGCTGCGGTCAGTGGTGCCATGGCGGCCAAATTCCGAAATGCCGGTCAGACCTGCGTCTGCACCAACCGCTTCCTGGTCCAGTCGAGCGTGGTGAACGCGTTCAGCGAGAAGCTCGCGGTGGCAATGAACAGCGAGCTTCAGGTTGGCGACGGGACCGAGGACGGCGTCAATATTGGTCCGCTGATCGACGAAAATGCCGTCAGCAAGGTCAATGAGCATGTTCAGGATGCGGTCGACAAGGGCGCCGAGCTGTGGATTGGCGGTCATCCTCATCCCTTGGGCGGCAACTACTTCACACCGACCCTGGTCAGTGGCGCCAGCAGCGAAATGAAGGTGGCGCGAGAAGAAACCTTCGGCCCATTGGCGGCGGTGTTTCCCTTCGATGACGAGGAAGACGCGGTTGCCCTGGCCAACGATACCGAATTTGGGCTTGCCGCCTACTTCTACTCGAAGGACCTGGGCCGCGTATGGCGGGTTGCCGATGCACTTGAGTACGGTATGGTCGGCATCAACACTGGCTTGATTTCCAATGCTGCGGCCCCGTTTGGCGGAGTCAAGGCGTCAGGTCTGGGGCGCGAAGGCGGTCACCAGGGCCTGGCCGAGTTCCTCGAAACCAAGTACCTGTGCATGGACATCGGTGAGTGACGTCAAACTGAGCGGCCGTGAGCGATAGCGGCCGCTTCCCTGACGCTCAATAAAAGGGCCTCGACGCATGCGTCGAGGCCCTTTTATTGAGTGCAGGCAGGCACCGTCGCCGGTGCCCGCGTAGCGCACGCCACCCGTTGAGGTGGCGGGTAGCTGCCTTCAGTGGCGGAAGTGACGCATGCCGGTAAATACCATGGCGATGCCGGCCTCATTGGCGGCGTCAATCACTTCCTGGTCGCGCATCGAGCCGCCAGGCTGAATGACGGCGGTAATGCCGGCACTGGCGGCGGCATCGATGCCATCCCGGAACGGGAAGAAGGCGTCTGAGGCCATGACCGAGCCGGGCACCGAGAGTCCTTCGTCGGCCGCCTTGATGCCGGCGATACGAGCGGAGTAGACGCGGCTCATCTGGCCTGCGCCCACGCCGATGGTCTGACCATCCTTGGCGTAGACGATGGCGTTGGACTTGACGTACTTGGCCACCTTCCAGGCGAAGGCCAGGTCACGCATTTCCTGCTCGCTGGGCACCCGCTCGGACACCACGGTCAAATCGTCGCGCTCGACCATGCCAAGGTCACGATCCTGGACCAGCAGACCACCGGTGACGCGCTTGAGGTCGTGGGCAGCGAGCTGCTCGCCGGGCCAGTGAGCGCTGATATCCAGCAGTCGCACGTTCTTCTTCTCGGCGACGATGGCGATGGCGTCGTCACTCACCCCTGGGGCGATGATGACTTCAACGAACTGACGATCGATGATCGCGCGGGCGGTGTCTGCATCCAGCGGCACGTTGAAGGCGATGATGCCGCCAAAGGCGCTGGTCGGGTCGGTGGCGAAGGCCTTGTCATAGGCTTCGCGCGCGCTGGCGCCTACGGCCACGCCACAGGGGTTGGCGTGCTTGACGATGACACATGCAGTGTCAGCAAAGCTCTTCACGCACTCGAGTGCGGCGTCCGTGTCAGCCACGTTGTTGAACGACAGCGGTTTGCCCTGCAGGGTCACCGCGGTGGAGACGCTCGGCTCGCTGGCGTTGTCTTCCACGTAGAAGGCCGCCTGCTGGTGAGGGTTCTCGCCGTAGCGCATCGACTGCTTCTTGGTGAGCTGCAGGTTGTAGGTGCGCGGGAAGCCGTCATCGCTACCTTCGACCAGGCGTCCCAGGTAGTCGGCAATGGCACCGTCGTAGCCTGCGGTGTGCTCGAATGCCTTGACGGCCAGGTCGAAACGCGTGGGCTGGGTGACGGCCCCTGCGTTGTCGCGCATTTCAGCAATCACTCGGCCATAGTCCGCCGCGTTGACCACGATGCTGGTATGGGCATGGTTCTTGGCGCAGGAACGCACCATGGTGGGGCCACCGATATCGATGTTCTCGATGGCATCCTCGAGACGACAGTCCGGGCGGGCGATCGTGGCAGCGAAGGGGTAGAGGTTGACGACCACCATGTCGATAGGGGCGATGTCATGTTGTTGCATGACGGCATCGTCCTGTCCGCGCCGACCCAGGATGCCACCGTGAATCTTGGGGTGCAGCGTCTTGACCCGGCCGTCCATGATCTCCGGGAAACCGGTGTGCTCCGAGACTTCCGTCACGGCAATGGCGTTGTCGGCCAGCAGGCGGTAGGTGCCGCCGGTGGAGAGCAGTTCGACCCCCATATCGGACAGGGCGCGGGCGAAATCGACGATGCCGGTCTTGTCCGACACGCTGATCAGGGCGCGGCGAACGGGGAGGGGAGAGGACTGGGCCATGGGAAGGTCTCTATTGCGAGGAAAAACGATAGGGCGAGAAAAGGGAGCCGTCAGGCTCCCTCGAATCGGTCTAGATCAGGTCGTATTGCTTGAGCTTCTTGCGCAGCGTGCCGCGGTTGAGCCCCAGCATCTCAGCCGCCCGGGTTTGATTGCCGCGGGTATAGCTGAGTACCGAAGACAACAAGGGAGCCTCGACCTCCGCCATCACCATGGCATGCAGGTCGGTCACGGTTCCCCCATCCAGGTGATCAAAATAGCGTTCCATGGCGGCAAATACGGCTTCGCGCAGAGGGCGCTCATCGGCGGCCTGAGCCGCTGTCGGCGGGAGGCCGTCGATGGACCGCTCTGAGGTGTCGAGTGGCGAGGCAGATGCCGACTGGTCGATGGGTGGCTGGCTGGTCATGCGGCACGGGTTCCATGGTGTGCCACGGCCCTGGCCACACGCTCCGCGGCGGTAGCTGGGTCGTGACGAAAAAGTTCGTCGATAAAGTCTTGCTGGCCCTGGACCGACGTCAGGCCATTGAAGGTGGCCTTCAGCGCGCGGCGACTATCGTCATCCAGACGCTGATCGCTGGACAGGTACCATCCCAGGTGCTTGCGCGCGATTTTCACGCCCATATGCTCGCCGTAGAAGGCGTGCAGGGCGTTAAGGTGCGCTCCCAACACCTCCCGGCGCTCATCATCGGTCGCCGGTGGCAGTAGCTCGTCATGCGCCAGATAGTGAGCGATTTCGCGGAAAATCCAGGGGTTGCCCTGGGCCCCGCGGCCAACCATCACGGCATCTGCACCAGTATAGTCGAGCACGCGGCGTGCCTTTAGCGGGTCGGTGATATCGCCATTGGCGAACACCGGGATGCGAATCCTCGATGCGACCTCGGCAATGGTGTCGTATTCCGCGTCGCCCTGGTAGCGCTGCTGACGATGGCGGCCATGCACCGCCAAGGCCTGGATCCCCGCGTTCTCGGCCAGCGTCGCAATGCGTACCGCATTGTTGCTGTCCTCGCACCAGCCGGTGCGGATCTTCAGGGTCACCGGTATGTCCACGGCAGCGACCACCGCGTCGAGAATCTCGGCCACCAGCGCTTCGTCACGAAGAAGGGCTGAGCCGGCAGCCTTGTTGCAGACTTTCTTGGCCGGGCATCCCATGTTGATGTCGATGATTTCGGCACCCTGCTCGGCATTCAGCCGAGCGGCGGTAGCGAGCATCTCGGCGTCGCCTCCAGCGATCTGCACCGCCCGTGGTCCGGGTTCGCCGCGGTGATCCATGCGCAGCCGTGACTTTCTGGTATGCCACAGGTTGGGGTCAGAGGTGACCATCTCGCCCACGACCAGGCCTGCTCCCAGCTGTCGACACAAGGCACGAAAGGGCCTGTCGGTCACGCCCGCCATAGGCGCAAGAATCACCGGGCTGGCCAGCTTGTGCGGGCCTATCCAGGTGTCCTGACGGGGCGTGGTCCGGCGAGCTGAAGGCTGGCTGACCTGTGGCTGGTGACTGGGACGTTGGTCTGACATGGGCGTTGCCGTCGTTCCGGGGCTGCATATCATACGCCTCGAAGGCGCCTTGGTGAAGGCATCAACGAGGCGTTTTCCTGATCAAACGCTGGGAGTGACCAGGGTCATCAATGTTCAGCGAGTCTCTGGGCGATAACCGGTCAGGCGTACCCAGCCGTCGCGCAGCTCAGGATCGTCCATGTAGAGCCCTTGATCGCGGTAAGCGTCGATGACCTCATCGGCCTGGGCCTCAAGGATGCCGGAGAGCGCCAGTCGGCCTCCGGGAGCGACATGGCCTGCGATGGTAGGGGCCAGTTCAACCAGAGGGCCAGCCAGTATGTTGGCCAGTACCAGCGGAAAGGTCTCACCCCCCATCTGTTCCGGATAGCGCAGCGTCAGGCGTGAGGCCTCGATAGCGTTACGCTCGGCGTTGTCGCGGCTGGCGGTCAGCGCCTGGGGGTCGATGTCGGTGGCCACGGCACTGGCGGCACCGAGTTTCAGGGCGGCAATGGCGAGGATGCCTGAACCGCAGCCCACATCCAGCAGTTCAACGTCGTCCAGGGCGCCATCAACGGCCAGCCCGTCGAGCCATTCGAGGCACAGCGCTGTGGTGGGGTGGGTGCCGGTGCCGAAGGCCAGTCCGGGGTCGAGGTGCAGGTTCACCGCGTCATCCTCGGGTGGCTGGTGCCAGCTGGGGACGATCCACAGGCGCTGCCCCATGCGCAGAGGCTCGAAGCTGTCCATCCATTCTCTTTCCCAGTCACGATCATCGATCAGTTCGTGAGTGATCGTCGGGCAAGGCTCATCGGGCATCGTTTCCGCCCAGGCCCCGGCCAGCCGCTCCAGCATGTCGGCGAGGCCGTCCAGGTCGTCGTAGAGTCCGGTCAGGACGGTGTGATCCCACAGCGGGGTCGTGCCCCTGTCGGGCTCGAACACCGGGTCGTCTTCGCCGTCCTGCAAGGTGATGGCCGTCGCACCTTCTGCGAGCAGCAGCTCCTCGAGCAGCTCGGCGTGCTGGGGAGGCACCTCGGCCTTGAGTTGGAGCCAGGGCATGGGGGTGTTCCTCGATGTCAGGTAAACGTCAGCGGGGCGGCCGAAGCCGCCCCGCTGTCGCTTGACGTGCGGCGCTAGCTGCCCGTCAAGCGATGGAAGGCCTGGAGTGCGCCGGCCTAGGCCAGCGCTCGCTTAGAGGCCCAGTTTCTTTTCCAGGTAGTGGATGTTGACCCCACCCTGCTGGAAATACCCGTCGCGCACCAGATCCTTGTGCAGATCGGTATTGGTCTTGATACCTTCCACCAGCAGCTCGTCAAGCGCGTTGCGCATGCGTGTCAGCGATGTCTCGCGGTCGGCACCCCAGGTGATCAGCTTGCCGATCAGGGAGTCATAGTGCGGCGGTACGGTGTAGCCCGTGTACAGGTGCGAATCCATGCGCACCCCGAGACCACCCGGGGGATGGTACAGGGTGACCTTGCCAGGAGATGGCATGAAGGTGCGTGCATCCTCGGCATTGATCCGGCACTCGAAGGCGTGGCCGTTCAGCTCGACGTCTTCCTGACGGATCGACAGCGGCAGGCCGGAGGCAATACGCAGCTGCTCGCGGACGATGTCCACGCCGGTGACCATCTCGGTGACCGGGTGCTCCACCTGGACGCGGGTGTTCATCTCGATAAAGAAGAACTCGCCGTCCTCGTACAGGAATTCGAAGGTACCAGCGCCGCGGTAGCCGATCTCGATGCAGGCCTCGCGACAGGCGTCGAGTACCTTGGCCCGTGCATCGGGGTCGAGGCCCGGGGCGGGGGCTTCTTCCAGGACCTTCTGATGGCGCCGCTGCAGCGAGCAGTCGCGATCGTACAGGTGGATGGCGTTACCCTGACCGTCTGCCAGTACCTGAACTTCCACGTGACGCGGCTTCTCCAGGAACTTCTCCATGTAGACCGTGCCATCACCGAAGGCGGCGTGCGCTTCGGTGCGGGTCACGGTCACGGCGGAGACCAGGTGAGCTTCGGTGTGGACGACGCGCATGCCGCGGCCACCGCCGCCAGCTGCGGCCTTGATGATCACCGGGTAGCCGACGCGGCGAGCGGTCGCGATAAGCTCGCCTTCGTCGTCGCTCAGCGGGCCATCAGAGCCCGGTACGGTGGGCACGCCGGCTTTCTTCATCGCGTTGATGGCGCTGACCTTGTCGCCCATCAGGCGGATGGTCTCGGCTTTCGGGCCGATGAAGGTAAAGCCGGAGCGTTCGACCTGTTCGGCGAAGTCGGCGTTCTCGGACAGAAAGCCGTAGCCGGGATGGATCGCGCTGGCGTCGGTGACTTCGGCCGCGCTGATCAGTGAAGGAATGTTGAGGTAAGACTGGGCCGAGGAGGCCGGGCCAATGCACACCGCCTCATCGGCGAGACGCACGTGCATCAGCTCGCGGTCCGCCTTGGAATGCACCGCGACGGTCTTGATCCCGAGCTCCTTGCAGGCGCGCAGGATGCGAAGAGCGATCTCGCCGCGGTTGGCGATTAGAACCTTGTCCAACATGGTGGTGTCCGCCGAAAGTGAATGGTCAGGGAAGGCCAGGGCCTTCTCAGGAGATGACAACCAGGGGCTGGTCGAATTCAACCGGCTCACCGTCTTCGACCAGGATGGCCTCGACGACGCCGTCACGGTCGGCTTCGATCTGGTTCATCATTTTCATCGCTTCGACGATGCAGATGGTGTCGCCCTTGCGCACGCTGGAGCCGACTTCCATGAACGGCTTGGCGCCAGGAGCGGGGGAGCGGTAGAAGGTACCGACCATCGGCGAGACGACCGCCTGGCCCTGATAGCTGGGGCCGCTGTCGGCGCTGGCGGCCGGGGCCTCGGCAGGCGCTGGCGCAGGGGCAGCTGCCGGTGCCGGAGCGGCGGCAGGCCAAGGCTGAGCCGCCGGGGCCGGCTGCCAGCTGCCACCCTGGGGATGACGGCTGATGCGGACCGACTCTTCGCCTTCCTGGATCTCGATTTCGCTGATGTTGGACTCTTCCAGCAGTTCAATCAGCTTCTTGACTTTACGAATATCCATGACGTTGTCTCGATCGTGTGAAGTGTCTGTCAGGCGCTGTAAACCTGACGCAAGTTGTTAGAGATCGCCGCACGTTACCGTTTAATGGCGCCTCTATCGTGTCAGAATTCAGAGTAGTGCGGAGTTTGCCGAAAATTGCGCGGGTTGTCCAGCGAGGCCGAACGGTGTTCGTTCATGGTCTTTCGGCGTCGCTGATGCCGACGCTGCGGGTGTCGCAGTCAGCAGTTCGGTGACCGCGTCGAGGTGCTGCGCGAGGGAGGCGGCGTCAAGCTCGCCCTGTATTCTGGCCTGCCGGATTTCTGTTCCGTTGTGGAAGAACAGCAGGCTGGGAGGGCCGAACAGGCCCAGCTGGTCCAGTAGGGCTCGGCTGTCGGCATTTGACTCGGTCACGTCCACATCGATCCAGCGATAGCCGTCGAGCGCTGCCTGTACCTGCGGATCGGGAAAGACGTCACGCTCCATGATCTTGCAGGAAATGCACCACTCTGCCGTCACGTTGACGAATACGGGCCCCTGGTCCTGGGCAAGGCCCGCCTCAAGCTGATCGAGCCCGGTCACGACCTGGTCGGCGTGGGCCACCGCTTGTGTACCTCCGGCACTACCTGCGTTGGATGGGGAGGTCAGACCCTGCAGCGGCCTGAGCGGGTCGCTTGCGCCGCCGGCAGCACCGACTACCAGGGTGATCCCCCAGACCAGCAGAATGATTCCGAGTCCCTGTCGCACCCGCGGCCAGCCCGTGGGTGAGCGCATGTCCAGAGCCCCCAGCGTCAGTGCTGTACCGGTCGCCAGGCAAGCCCACAACAGCAACGACGCGGTAGCCGGCAACAGGCGTTCCACCAGCCAGATGGCCACCCCCAGCAAGAGAATGCCGAAGGCGGTCTTGACCCCGTTCATCCAGTGGCCAGAGCGTGGCAGCAGGGACGTGCCAAAGCCACCGACCAGCAGCAGAGGAACACCCATGCCGAGGCCGAGGGCCAGCAGGGCCGCACCGCCCACCAGGGCATCGCCGGTGGAGGAAATGAAGACCAGGGCGCCGGCCAGGGGGGCTGAAACGCAGGGAGACACGACCAGCACCGAGAGAGCGCCGGCGGCGGCCAGGCCGAGCGGCCCGCTTTGCTGGGCTCGGCTCTGCCAGGCGTCGATGCGCGAGCCCAGGCGAGAGCCGACACGCAGCTCAAATACGCCGAACATGGCCAGCGCAAACAGGGTGAACAAAAGGGCAAAGACGATCAGTACCGGAGCGGACTGCAGTCTCGCCTGGAGGTTGAGCCCGGCCCCGAACAATCCCATCAGGACGCCGACCAGTGCATAGGTAAAGGCCATGCCTGCGACATAGCTGGCCGACAGCACGAAGGCCCTGCCGCGCCCTGGGTTCTGGCCAACGATGATGGACGACAGAATCGGGATCATCGGCAACACGCAGGGGGTGAAGGTCAGGCCCAGCCCAGCGAGGAAGAACAGGCCAAGCATCAGGGGCAGGCTGGCGTCCTGCATCAACGCACGGAAGTGGCCGTCCTCGCTGAGCGGGGCACTGGCAAAGGCGTTGTCGTCTGCGGCGCTGACGTCGGGATCCGAGGCGCTGGCCGACGGAGTGTCCGCTGACGGAGTGCCTGTGGCCTTTACGGCGTCGGCAAAGGCCGGCGGTGGTTCGGACTCCGGGGCGCTCAAGGTGAGGGTTTCGGGCGGGTAGCACAGCCCCGCATCGGCGCAGCCCTGGAAGGTCAGGGACAGCGGCAGCGGGCCCTGTTGGGGAGCGTTCAGCGGCGCGCTGAAGACGACGCTGTCATAGAAGACATTGACGTCACCCAGAAACTCATCGGTCTTGGCTTCCCCGGGGGGGAGTGTCAGCTCGCCCAGTTCGCCCGAGCCGTCTTGCAGGGCAAGGGCAAAGCGATGGCGGTAGAGATAGTAGCCGTCGGCGTTTTCCATGCCGACATAAACCCGCTCGCCGTCATGCCATGCAGTGGCGCTGAATGCCTCGTGGACGGGCAGGAACTCGTCGGAAGAAGAAGAGAAGAACTGTGCTTGCGCGGTCCAGGGAGCCAGTGACAAGCAGATCACGATGAGTAGGCGTGTGGCGAGGAACACGTCGAATCCTTGTTGACGGTGAGGGTGTCGGGCGCACGTGACGAATGATCAACTGTGGGAGAGAGGCAGCCTGCGCGGTCTGCTCATTCACCCGGCCCAGTGACGGTGCTCGCGAACTGGCCTGCGATGTATGCTGGTGCACATACGTGGTCCCCGCGGCTTATCGTGGCCACGCGCGACGAGCTCCGCTTCAGACCGTGGAAGCACAGCAGGGTTCCCGATACTGTCGCGCTATGGTCTGATGCATGTCTGGGGTCGGGGCTATTCTACCACTGGGGCGATGACTTTCCTCCAGCGGGGAAGTCGCGAGCGGTGTTCGAGGGGCGACAAGGAGAGCAAAATGAGCAGTCGACGACAGCGGGCAGAGCAGCGCCGACAGGAGCTGGAAACACCACGCTATGGCTGGATCTGGAAACCGTTGGTGATCCTCCTGGCCATATTGGTCATGGTCGCCGTGGGTCTCAGCATATGGTGGAGCGTAGCGCCTTCCAGGTTCGACGTGGAGACCGCTACCCAGCAGCAGCGTATTTCCGCCGCTCCGGCCGCCCGCGGTACCGTCAGTGTGGCCACTCTGGCGACCTTGATCGATACCCTGCAGGACAAGCCTGGGGGCTACGTGCGTAATGACCTGCTGCCCCCTGGGCTGTGGATGGACAATATGGCGGCCTGGGAGACCGGTGTGCTGACCCAGGCGCGGATCATGGCGTCGAGCCTGTCACACTTCGATACCCAGTCGGGCGCTGCGGTCGACGAGCTGGTCGCTGCCCTCTATCAGGACGCGGATGATTGGCTGGCGCCGTCCATGGAGGATCATCTGGCATTGGCGGGTCAGGCGGCTCGGGAGTACCTGGCGCGCTTCGATGATGGCGCTGGTGCGTCGTTCGGCGAACAGGGGGTAGGTGCCGCTAGCTATCTTGAGTCAGTAAGGGAGGCCTTGGCGGCATTGCGGGAGCGCCTGTCGTCGGCCGTGGCGGATACGGAGCGGCTCACTGAACTTGGCATTGAAGTGCCACGGGAGGCCGAGGTGCCCTGGTATCGAGTGGACGATGTCTTCCATGAAACGCGTGGCCAGACTTGGGCGCTGTATCAGTTATTGGTGGCGCTGGAGCGAGACCAGGCCGACAGCATCGCCGCCGCGGGGCTGAGCGATGATTATGCGCGGGCCTTGGCCGAGCTGGAGCGCATGCAACGCCAGTTCTGGAGCCCGATGGTGTTGCGCGGTAGCGGCCTCGGCATCTTTGCCAACTATCCGCTGAGCATGGCCCACCATCTCAGTCGTCTGGACGGCGTGCTGCTCAGTCTGACAGAGGGATTGGCCAGTGAGGGCGGAGGTTCACCAGCAGCCTCGGCTTCCACCCAGGAGGCGGATGCGGCAAGCGGTGAAGCTGCTGCAATGAATGACGAGGCGGCAGATGACGAGGTAGATGAAGCGTCAGCGGAAGATGCCGCTCCAGCTTCGCCGGAGGATGATGGCGAGCTGCCTGACGACGGCGCGTCGTGACCGTCGTGTTATCGCCATAACGCAAGAAGCCGCCTCAGGGGCGGCTTCTTGCATCAAGGCGCTTGGTTCTCTACGTAAAAACCAGACTACGTAACAATCAGGCCTTGGCGTAGGCGGCGGCGGACTTTTCGATGGCCTTGCGCGCTGCCTCGACGCCTTCCCAGGACTCGACCTTCACCCACTTGCCTTTCTCGAGGTCCTTGTAGTTCTCGAAGAAGTGAGCGATCTGCTGACGCAGCAGCTCAGGCAGGTCGGTGACTTCCTGCACGTCGTCGTAGAGGCTGGACAGCTTGGGATGCGGCACGCAGACCAGCTTGGCGTCTTCGCCCGCTTCGTCGGTCATGTTGAGGATGCCGACGGGACGCGCACGCACGATGCTGCCCGGTGCTACCGGATACGGTGTCACGACCAGAGCGTCGAGGGGGTCGCCATCATCGGCCAGGGTGTGGGGGATGAAGCCGTAGTTGGCCGGGTAGAACATCGGGGTCGCCATGAAGCGATCGACGAGCAGGGCGCCCATGTCCTTATCAATTTCGTACTTCACCGGCGCGTGGTTGGCGGGAATCTCGATCGCCACGTAGAGATCGTTGGGGAGATCCTTGCCGGCGGGGATGTTGTCGAAGTTCATGCTCGTGTCCTTCGTTGGGCAGATGTCCGCCTGACTGGCGGAAAAAAAATCGGTCGAATTATACGAACCCCTGGGCGGGATTACCAATCGTTGGGCGGTATCTTGACGCGGTGCAATAATGGACGCAAGTGGTCTGGCCGTCGGCGACAAGCCTGTTGTCACACATAAGCGCCACATGATGTGTATCATACCGCCCAGAATGGTGGTGGTCCCTCGTTCGCCGGAGTCGTACCGCCCATGCTGGAGCCACAGGAGGTGATCTTGGCCACTGCACGTCTTGCACTGAGTTATGGACAGGCCTTTGTTGCCCCGGAGCGGCATCGCCAGCGTAGCTCGATGTCGGTGCGCCTGCCGGAAGAGGGGGAGCCCAAGGGTGCATGCGCGTTGATCAGCGACTCAGCGTCCGGGCATGCGCTGGCCAAACAGGCCGGGGACCTCAGTGTTCGCGGGTTTCTCAATGACTACTACGCCACACCCAGCCACTGGACCGTCAAGGCGTCGGCCCAGCGCGTCATTCGATCCCTGAATGCCTGGTGTCACGGCATGACGCGACAGATGGACAGCGGCAGCTACGTGTCGTCCCTGTCTGCCGTGGTGTTCAAGGAGCGTAGTGCCCACCTTTTCCATGTTGGTGACACCCTGGTCTTTCGTCTTCGAGGGGCCGAATTCGAGCAGCTGTCGCGGGACCACGTTACTGACCTTGGCGGCTACCGCTACCCGGCCAGGGCGCTGGGCATGGATGTCGGTATCGATATCGACTATACCGAGTGGCCACTCAAGCAGGGCGATATCTTTCTGTTTACCACCCAGGGGGTGCGGGGCACCTTGCTGCCGTCGGACTACGTGCGCCTGATACGTGAAGACGCCAGTGACCTGGACGCCGCCTGTGAGCGGCTGGCTGCCGCGGCCGGGGCCAGAGCGGGGGAGCGCGGCTACGGCAGCGATCCGTTCTGTTTCCAGCTGGTCAGGGTCGATGAGCTGCCCGACGTGTCACCGGATGCTCCCAGCCGTCTGTACGGCGACCTGCCGATTCCCCCGGAGCTTGCTCCAGGCAATCAGATCGATGGTCTGCTGATCGAGGAGGTGCTGTCACGGACAGCCCACTCTCGCGTGTACCGGGTGCGTGACCTGCAGACCGATCGCATCTGTGTGCTCAAGGCACCGAGCCCTGAGTTGTCGAATCGAAACGCCTACCTGGAGCACTTTTTGCTGCAGCAGTGGGTGGTGGAGCGCGTGCATTCGCCTTTCGTGGTCAGTGTGGTGGAACCGTCCCGCCAGCGTCGTCATCTCTATTACCTGATGCGGCACGTGGAAGGCATGACCCTGTCCCAGTGGGTGGCGCGCTTTCCTCGTGCCAGCCTTGGGCAGCGGCTGGACATCGCGCTGCAGCTCGGCAAGGCGATCCAGGCGCTGCACAATCGGGACCTGATTCATCAGCAGATCCATCCGGATAATGTGCTGATCGATGAGCATGGCCAGGTGGTGTTGGCCGACTTCAGCGCCTGCCATCTGCGTGACGTCGATGGTCATCGGCGCTCACGCCGCCTGGTGCAACAGGTCGGGCTCAACGAACACAGTGCGCCGGAATATGCGCTCGATGACGAGGTGGGGCGGCGCAGCGATCAGTACGCGCTGGCCTCGACGGTGTACTGGCTGCTGAGTGGGCAGCTGCCTTACGACATCCCGACCCACCAGTTACGCAGTCATACCGACCTGGAGCAGCTGAGCTACCGCAGCGTGCGCAGTCGTCGTCCGGATGTCAGTCAGGAGCTGGACGAGGCATTGAAGCGCGCGCTGGATCCGCAGCGATCATTGCGCTTTCGTCGGCTGTCCGAGTTCCTGTATAGCGTGAGGCCGAGCCGGCAGCAGCCCAAGGAACAGGCGCCGAGGTCCATCCGCGCCTGGCAGGAGCCCGCCAACCTATGGCAAGGCATTGCCGGCGTACTGCTGGTGCTGCTGGTGCTGTCGTGGTGGTTGCGCTGAGCCTAGCCAGGAGCACAAAAAAACCCGAGGCAGAGCCTCGGGTTTGTCTTGGGGCGTGGCTTAAAGACTGAACTCTGGCAGGCGCTTGGCGACCCGGGCGAGCTTCAGCTTGGCCATTTTCGGCAGCCCATTCTCGAAAGGCGGGAAGTCTTCGCCCTGGATCAGGGGAGCAAGGTAGGTGCGACCCGCTTCACTAATGCCAAAGCCGTCCTCGCGAATATAGTCGCGGGGCATGAATTTCTCGCGGTTGGCTACGTCCGCCAGGGGGGCGGCCTCGATGTCCCAGCGGTAGGGGTTCTCGCTGACCCGCTTGATGGCAGGCATCTGGGCATTGTGACCGTCCAGCGCCAGTTCGACCGCCTTGACCCCGACAGCGTAGGCCTGCTCGACGTCCGTCTTGGCGCCAAGGTGGCGTGCTGCACGCTGCAGGTAATCTGCCACGGCCCAGTGATACTTGTAGCCCAGGTCCTGCTTGACCATGCCGGCCAGTGTGGGTGCCACACCGCCCAGTTGGCGATGCCCAAAGGCATCCGTGTTGCCGGAGTCGGCAAGGAAGGTGCCGTCTTCGTAGCGTGCCCCCTCGGAGACGACAATGACGCAGTAGCCGTAGTTCTTGACGGCGTACTCGACGCGCTCCATGACCTGGCGACGGTCAAAGGGGATCTCGGGGAAGATGATGAGGTGGGGCGGCTCGCCTTCCCCTTGTCCCGCCAGGCCGCCTGCGCCGGCGATCCAGCCCGCGTGGCGTCCCATGACCTCGAGTACGAACACCTTGGTGGAGGTGGCGCACATGGAGGCGATGTCCATGGAGGCTTCCAGGGTGGAGGTGGCGATGTACTTGGCGACGCTGCCAAAGCCCGGGCTGTTGTCGGTAATGGGCAGGTCGTTATCCACGGTCTTGGGAACGTGGATGGCGGTCAGTGGATAGCCCATTTTTTCAGAGAGCTGCGACACCTTGAGGCAGGTATCGGCACTGTCGCCGCCGCCGTTGTAGAAGAAGTAGCGGATGTCGTGGGCCTTGAACACCTCGATCAGACGCTCGTACTGGGCCCGGTGGCTCTCGATGTCCTTGAGCTTGTAACGGCAGGAGCCGAAGGCGCCGCCCGGGGTGTGGCGCAGCGCAGCAATGGTGTCGTCTGACTCCTGGCTGACGTCGATCAGATCCTCGGTCAGGGCGCCGATGATGCCATTATGGCCTGCATAGACCTTTCCGATACGGTCGCTGTGGCGGCGGCAGGTCTCGATGACGCCGCAGGCGCTGGCGTTGATGACCGCGGTGACGCCACCGGACTGGGCGTAGAAAGCATTGTGCTGGGCCATGAGGCGTGGGGCTCCTGGGTTGCTAGGGTCGGAAAGAAGGATGATCCCGGGACAGGCGGAGGCCGTATAGCGTCCTTGTCGGGCCGTGGTTGGCCGCCGTCTCCGAGTGCGACACGCACAGCCTGCGGAGCAGCCGCTTTGGCGTGGGTCGCCGGCATGGTCGGCGATTTTATCCGATCACCCGGTCCCCTGCACCCTGAGTGCGTGCTGCTGTGGCAATAGGCGCCTTAGGTGCCAGTCCATCTGGCTGGCCCGCAAGGGGTCACCCCTGGCGTGTACCCCCTGGCGCTGTGACTGGCCAGGGCGTTGCCGGATCGAGGGCGACTGTAGATCGGCGGTGAGGCGCTGCCAAGGGTGGGCGAGGGCAACACAAAGTAAATTGGTGGGTGACAGGCAACACGCCCCGCTGTCTGGGTGGCTCTGGAGGCCTTGGTCACGGCGTGCTAGTCTGCCGCCAACTTAACGTCGCCATGGCGCTCCCTGAGCCTTGTGGGCGGGGGTCGGGGTGAGTCAGGCGGAACGATGGAGGCGACATGCATCTTCACATCATCGGTATCTGTGGCACCTTCATGGGTAGCCTGGCGTTGCTGGCCCGTGAGCTGGGCCATCAGGTCAGCGGCTCGGATGCCAATGTCTATCCGCCCATGAGCACCCAGTTGGAAGCAGCAGGTATCGCGCTGCAGAACGGCTTTAGCGGGGATCACCTGACGCCTACACCGGACCTCGTGGTCATTGGCAACGCTTTGTCGCGGGGCAATCCTGAAGTCGAGGCGGTACTGGACCAGGGCTTGCCCTACGTGTCAGGGGCGCAATGGCTCGCCGAACACGTTCTGCCGGGACGTCCTGTGGTGGCCGTGGCAGGGACTCACGGCAAGACCACCACCGCCAGTCTGCTGGCCTGGTTGCTCGACAGCGCAGGGCTCGAGCCTGGGTTCCTGATCGGCGGTGTACCGCGCAACTTTGGCGTGTCCGCCAGGTTGGGCGAGGCGTCGGCCCCCTTTGTGGTGGAAGCCGATGAGTACGACACCGCCTTTTTCGACAAACGCTCTAAGTTCGTGCATTACCGCCCATTGGTCGCCGTGCTCAACAATCTGGAGTTCGATCACGCCGACATCTTTCCTGATCTGGCGGCTATCGAGCGGCAGTTTCACCATCTTGTGCGTACTGTTCCCGGTCGCGGCCTGCTGCTGGTCAGCGACGACAACGATGCACTGGAGAGAGTGCTGGCGGCAGGGTGCTGGACGCCGGTGGAGCGCATGGGGCAGGCCACGACGTCGCCTTGGCGAATCGAGCTGGAGCGCGAAGACGCCAGCCGTTTCCGGGTCATTCATCGCGACCCCCAGGGTGTCGAGGAAGACGCGGTGGTCGACTGGGGGTTGACCGGCAGCTACAACGCACACAATGCGCTGGCAGCGCTGGCCGCCGCCCGCTACTTCGATGTCGATCTTGCTCGTGGAGCGGCGGCACTGTCTCGCTTCGAAACCCCCAAGCGGCGCCAGGAAGTACGGGGAGAGATCGCCAATATTCAGGTCATTGATGACTTCGCCCATCACCCTACCGCGATAGAAGCCACCCTGTCGGGGTTGCAGGCGTCCACCCAGCGCGGACGGCTGCTGGCGGTGGTCGAGCCACGCTCCAACACCATGCGTCTGGGCACCCTGCGCGACCGCCTGGCCGCCAGCGTAGCCTCGGCCGATCAGGTCTGGTGGTATCAGCCCGCGGGGCTCGACTGGTCGCTCAACAGTGTGGTCGAGGCGTCACCGGTCACCGCCCACCTGGCGACTGACATCGAGGCTCTGGTCGCGGCACTGGTCGCCGAGGCGCGGCCTTATGATCGTATCGTTGTGATGTCGAACGGTGGGTTTGGCGGCATTCATCAGCTGTTGCTGGATGCGTTGGAGCGCGCTCATGGCTGAGGACTTCAAGTCGCCCGTCACCGTTGCCATCACGGGTGCCTCGGGTGCCCAGTACGGGCTGCGGTTGATCGATGTGCTGGTCAGCGCCGGGCATGAGGTGTGGGTCATGATCTCCAAGGCGGCGCACCTGGTGATCGCCACCGAGACCGAGGAATCGCTGCCGCCACGTCCAGCGTTGCTGGAGGAGGCGTTGACCTCGCGCTTTGCGGCGCAAAAGGGGCAGATTCGCTGTTTCGGGCGTGAGGACTGGATGTCGCCGGTGGCCTCCGGATCTGGCGCCAGTAGTGCCATGGTGATCTGTCCCTGCTCCACCGGTACGCTGTCCGCGGTGGCCTGTGGTGCCAGCAACAACCTCATCGAGCGTGCCGCCGATGTGGCGCTGAAGGAGCGCCGCAAGCTGGTGCTGGTCCCTCGCGAGACGCCGCTGTCCGCCATTCATCTCGAGCATATGCTGAGCCTGACGCGCATGGGGGCCGTCGTGCTGCCAGCGGCTCCCGGGTTCTATCACCAGCCACAGAGCATCGATGATCTGGTGGACTTTATCGTGGCGCGAATCCTGAATCAGCTAGGCATCGATCATCGCTTGATGCCGCGCTGGGGCGAGCCAACATCCGGCGATTGAAGGTCCGCCTGTTCTTTGAATCCTATGGGAAAGGAAACCCATGCCCAGCCTTTCGGTACTTTCTGTCTTTATCCCTACGTTTTTCCTGGTCTCGCTTACCCCTGGCATGTGCATGACGCTGGCGATGGTGCTGGGCATGACCCAAGGCGTCAGGCGCGCGCTCTGGATGATGCTGGGTGAGCTGGTCGGCGTCGGCCTGGTTGCGTTCTCGGCCGGTGCTGGCGTTGCTGCCCTGATGCTCAAGCTGCCGGCGCTGTTTGCGCTGTTCAAGTGGCTGGGTGGCGCTTACCTGGTTTACCTGGGGGTGCTGATGTGGCGCTCCCGCGGGCGCATGGCGATCCCCGATGAGATCGATGCGGCGGCCCCTCCTGCGCGACGGGAACTGGCGATGCAGGGCTTTGTCACTGCGGTGGCCAACCCCAAGGGCTGGGCCTTCTTCGTCGCGCTGTTGCCGCCGTTCCTTGAGCCTTCACGTCCGCTGATGGGGCAGTTGGCGGGGCTTGTGGTGATTATTCTGAGCCTCGAGTTCAGCTGCCTGCTGCTCTACGCGAGTGGTGGCAAGAGCCTTCGCCACCTGCTGGCTCGGGGCGGTAGCGTCAGGCTGCTCAATCGTATTGCCGGGACCTTGATGATCGGCGTCGGCTTCTGGCTGGCGCTGGGGTAGCCGTCATCGGCGCTGAGTAAGCGGTAATGGCAAGGGCAATGGACCAGCGGGAATGGCAGGCGCTGACACAGACGCCCTGTTTCTCAGGCAGCTCGCTCCTTACGTTCCTGGCTATACGGGCGGCAGCCACAGCATCCGGGCGCTGATCAGCACAAGGGACGCCAGCCCCAGGTATGCGCCTGGGCAGCCCGCAAAGCCAGGCCTCTCGCGCCTCAGCCATGACAGCTGCACCATCGCGCACACCACCAGACCCAGCAGGGCGCCGCCGATCAGGTCGCTTAACCAGTGTACCCCCAGCACAATACGTGACAGGGCCATGGGAACGATGATGGCAATCGCCACCCAGTAGGGCCAGAAGCGCCGATGGTGGGGGAGTCGCTGGGCAATGAAGGCAGCGGCGAGGCCGTAGAGCACGACGGCCGTGGAGGTGTGGGCGCTGGGGTAGGACAGGGAGTCCGCCAGATAGTCCGGTGCATCCGGGCGCAGTCGGCCAATGACGCTCTTGCCCAGGGTGTTGAGCAGGCCGATGCCCGCAAGCCCGGCGGCGATGTGGCTCAGCGCCGCCCAGCGGCGACGCCACAGTAGCCAGCCCAGCCAGGGCAGCGCCAGAACGATGACCCCGAGCGTGTCGCCTGCCTTGGCCAGGCTCGTAGACAGGGTGGCTAGGTGGGGGATGTCGAGACTGCTGACCAGTGCGTTGAGGCGTTCGTCCATGGGCAGTGGGCCGTCCGCCTGGAGCACCACCAGGGTCCAGGCGCACAGCGTGGTGAGGCTGCCCAGCAGCAATAGCCAGGTAGCCAGTGGTGGCTCGTCCTCGTGGGTCGGGGCGAGCCAGCGCCACAGGCGCTGGCCACCCGGCAGGCGCAGGGTCAGCCAGGAAAGGCTGCGAAAGAGGAACCCTGGCGGTGACGCATGGTGGCGGACCAAGGAGAAGATGATGGCGAGCGCGACAACCGTGATGCCCAGAGCGGTGAGCCAGGGATGCAGGTCCTGGGGCAGGGCAAGCCACTGTTGCCAGGTACGCCCCAGCAGATAGCCAGGCAGGATGTAGGCTGGCGCCCACAGTGCGGCCGAGCCTACGTTGGCCCAGGTGAAGGTGGCGGGTGGCATGTGCAGTATGCCCGCGACCAGCGGCACGATCGGCCTTACGGGACCGACGAACCTGCCCAGCAGTACCGATAGTGGGCCGTGGCGCTGGAAGAAGCGGGCGCCCCGTGACAGCCATTCCGGATGGTGGGACAGCGGCCACATGGTGGTGACCTGCTCCCGATAGCGGTAGCCAATGGTATAGCTGACCCCATCGCCAACGATCGCGCCGGCAAACGCGCACGCCATGACCCAGCCCACCGCGATTTCCTGATGGCCTGCAAGCGACGCTGCTGCGGTGATCAGAACCACGCCTGGCACCACCACCCCCACCAGGGCCAGTGATTCCACTAGCGCGATGGCGAACACGGATAGCAGTAGCAGGCCAGGCGAAGGCGCCCATTGAATCAGCCAGTCCCCGGCATTTCCCACCCTTACTCTCCTTTGCTTGGCGGCGAGGCGGCATGATGCCACAGTCGCGAGCCGCTGGGCATTGGCTGACCGGTCAGTCCGCCGTCATGGTCTGGGTGCGTCGCTGCAAGCGCTCCAGGAAGACCTGCCAGTCCTCTTCCGGCTTGAGGGCACACAATTGCGAGCGAAGGGTCAGCGGTCCCAGGTCCGCCAGGCGAACCTCGGATAAGGCCTGTTCGAGTCGCTTGGTGACCAGCAAGGCGCCGCTTTCCGTGGTGTTAGGGAGGATCAGCCAGAAGGTGTCGGCGCAGTGCCTGCCCAGGATGTCGTGGTCGCGGCAGTGCAGGTGGACCGCACGACAGAGCTGATCGAGCTGTGACAGCTGTAGACGTGAGCCGTGCTGCTCGCTGGCTACCTCAAGCTGAGGCAGATGCAGAATGACCACGGCGAGACGCTGGTCCAGGTGCTGGGCGCGTTCAAGCTCTCCGGTCAGACGCTCGTGCAGGGTGGCGTGATTGAGGGCGTCGCAGTCGGCATCGCTCGGGTCGGTAGCGCGAGCGAGGTCCCGTTGGCGTAGATGCTCCCAGCTAGCCAGGGTGCAGCAGGCCAGAAAGGTCAGCATGCTGATCACCTGGGCCACGTCAGGGGTCATCTGACTGTGGATGAATAGCCAGAGGGGAAGGGCCAGGCACGACAGCACCAAGGCGGGTCCCAGTGGCAGCAGCAGCAAGACCAAGGCAATCGGCAGGCTCGTCCAGATCGGGTCGAGGGTTGAGTGGATGAGTGCCTGGTCATACAGCATCAGGCAGGCGCATATCAGCAGCAGGTAATGAGTAAGTCGCGAGTTGCGCCGGGCATCCAGGTAGGCGATGACGCCGACCAGGCAGCACAGTACGGCAGGCAGCAGGATGTATTCGTACTGACCAATCAGGTAGTGCCATAGCGCGACGGCAGCGAGCAGCAGGGCAGCCAGCAGGTCAGCGAGCAGGCGCCAGGAGCGTCGCCACTGCGGGTGTTCAGTCATGCGCTTCCTCCACCACCTGAGGGGATGGACGCTGTTGGCCGAGGGTCTCCAGGATTCGCGGCAGATTATCCAGTCGCGTAAGGGGCACGGCGCGTGAGTGAGTGGGTGCGTCGATAGCGTCCAGCAGCTCCTGGCGGCGCTGTCTTGCCTGGTCTGCGTCGCGGCTGGTCAACAGCACGCCGAGAGTTTTCTGGTCCAGCTGGTAAGCGTTTTCGAAGGACTTGATCTGGCTGCATACCTCTTGAGCGATGCGCCATAGCTGCCGTCCCTGGACGTGGATCAGCAGCAGCTCGGCGTGGACGTCGTCACGGGCGGCACGGCTATTTTCCTTGACCAGATCGCGCTCGAGCTGCTCCGCCGACCACAGCGCCAGGCCTGGCGCCAGCCGGGCTCGCTTGCGCACCAGCCGCAGCGAGTGCCCACCAGGCAGTGAGCGGCTGATGGCGAATAGGCATAGGCAGTTGAGCAGGAGTCCTACCAGGATCCAGTGATGAGGACTGAGTCGGTCGATCAGGCTCCACCAGCTGAGGCCGGCGAGGGAAGCATTGAGCAGCTGCATCCAGCGCGGCTGAGGCAGTGCGAGCAGGCACGGCCAGGCCCATAGCCAGGCAGCGTTGGTATGTCCTGGCAGCATGACCAGGGCCGCCAGCAAAAGGCTGGCGACCGCGAGCCAGGGGCGGTAGGCATGCCGCCGATGGCTGAACTCCAGGGCCAGGCCGGTCAAGGCAAACCACAGGGCGGCCAGGCTCAGCAAGATGCCGTCCCAAGGTTGGTCGGACAGCAGCGCGCAGGCTGCCAGCAGCCCGGCAGCGGCAAAGATATTCAGCTTGAACAGTCCGACTTTGTACTTGATCCGCATGCTGTCTTACTATGGCCTCTTCAGTGGTTCCTGACCCGCCCCACGCTTTCCCCTGCCCCCTAGCTGGTGTCCAGTTCGGGGGTAGAACACGTCAAGGAGAACTTCCCATCGTGTCCGACTCTGCCAGCGCCACCTCCGCCACCATCGACGATGTCAGTGCTTACATGAATGCCGTCGGCCAGCGTGCCCGGCAGGCTGCCTCTGCCATGCGCCGTGTGACTCCAGCCGCCAAGAATCATGCGCTGAAGGCCATGGCGAAGGCACTGGATGAGGCGCGACCAGAGATTCTGGCGGCCAATCGTGATGATATGGCGCGTGGTCGTGACAAGGGGCTCGATGACGCGCTGCTCGACCGCCTGGCGCTGAACGATGCGCGTATCGATGCGATGATCGAAGGGCTGCACCAGGTCGCGGCTCTCCCTGACCCGGTCGGCGAGATCAGTGATCTGTCCGCCAGGCCAAGTGGTATCCAGGTGGGCAAGATGCGCGTCCCCCTTGGCGTTATCGGTATCATCTATGAATCGCGTCCCAACGTCACGCTGGAAGCGGCCAGTCTCTGCCTCAAATCGGGCAACGCCTGCATTCTTCGTGGCGGTTCCGAGGCCAGCGCCTCCAACCTTGCGTTGGCGCAGTGCATCGCCAAGGGGCTCGGCGAAGCGGGCATGCCGGACGCTGCGGTGCAGTGTGTGGCGACCACTGACCGCGCTGCGGTGGGTCATCTGATCAGCATGCCTGACTACGTTGATGTGATCATACCCCGCGGTGGAAAGTCCTTGATCGAGCGCATCAGTCGGGAGGCCAGGGTGCCGGTGATCAAGCACCTGGATGGTATCTGCCACGTCTACGTGGATGCCCATGCGGATCTCGACAAGGCCGAGGCCATTGCGGTGAATGCCAAGACCCATCGCTACGGTGTGTGTAACGCGATGGAGACCCTGCTGGTGGACGTGGCAGTGGCCGACGTTCTGCTGCCGAGGCTCGCGGGTGTCTACGCGGAAAAAGGGGTGGAAGTGCGCGGCTGCGAGCGTGCCCGCGAAGTGGTGGACAGCTGGTTGCCTGCCAGCGATGAGGACTGGGCGACCGAATATCTGGCGCCGATCCTGGCGGTCAAGGTGGTCGATGGCATCGACGCTGCGATGGCGCATATCGAGCAGTACAGCTCCGGACACACGGAAGCGATCGTCACCGAGAACTATACCCTGGCGCGGCGCTTCCTGGCCGAGGTTGACTCAAGCTCAGTGATCGTCAATGCGTCCACTCGCTTTGCCGACGGATTCGAGTACGGGTTGGGTGCCGAGATCGGCATTTCCACCGACCGCTTGCACGCCCGCGGCCCCGTCGGTCTCGAAGGCCTCACTACGCGCAAGTACGTGGTGCTGGGTGATGGTCAGATTCGCCAGTGAGTGAGCAGGTGTCGTTTTCCATCACCGATGGGCCCGCACGCATCGGCATGCTGGGGGGGACCTTCGACCCGGTGCATCACGGTCATCTACGCACGGCGGTAGAGCTGAGGGACGTGCTCGGCCTGGACGGCGTGCACATGATTCCGGCGGCGCAGCCGCCCTTGAGGGGCCGTCCACAGGTGTCGGCTCAGGAGCGCCTGGCGCTGCTGCGGTTGGGGATCGGAGACACCCCGGGTCTGCTGGCGGACCCGTGCGAGCTGGAGCGAGAAGGGCCGTCCTACAGCGCTCTGACCCTGGCATCATTGCGACAGCGCTACGGTGAAAAGGCGCGGATCGTCATGGCGCTGGGACATGATGCATTTTTGAAGCTCGCGCAGTGGCATCGGCCCGAGCAGCTGTTCGACCTGGCCCATGTGGTCGTGATCGACCGTCCAGACCATATCGGCGCGTTGCCGGCGGCTCTTGAGGAACTGATAGCCGGTCGTGAGGTCAATGACTGCCAAGCACTGATGGAAGAGGCCCAGGGCCGTTTGCTGCGGCTGTCGCTGCCATCACGCATGGCCATATCCGCCACCTTTGTGCGTGAGCGCCTGGCTCAGGGCGAGAGCGTGCGTTACCTCCTGCCCGAGCCGGTGGTGCAGCGTATCGAGTCCCGGGGACTGTATCGGAATCCAGCGATTTCCGGCGCTGAGTGAGAAATTCGTGGAAGCGCTGGAATCGCACTGCCATAAGGCGCGTCAGCGGGTACAATAGACGGTCGATGAATACCCAGTGATGAGGGGCTATGCAGATTGAAGCATTGAAAGCGCTCGTAATCGAGTCGCTAGACGATATCAAGGCGAAGGACGTCGAAGTGCTCGACGTGTCGCGATTGACCAGCGTGACGGATTGGATGGTGGTGGCCAGCGGCACCTCGACACGGCATGTGGCGGCCCTGGCCAACAGCGTGATTACCAACGCCAAGGAGCAGGGTGTGCAGCCGCTTGGCGTGGAAGGCGACAACGGTGCTGACTGGGTGCTGGTGGATCTCGGTAGCGTGGTGGTGCATGTGATGATGCCTGACACCCGCGCACTGTATGACCTAGAGCGCCTGTGGTCAGACTTGCCCAGCGACAGCCCGGCACCAGAGGAAGAGGCCAAGGCATGAGGGTCCGCCTGCTGGCGGTCGGTACACGCATGCCAGGCTGGGTCACTGATGGCGTCGAGGAGTACCGCAAGCGTCTCCCCAAGGACTTTCGCCTCGAGATTGAAGAGATTGCCCCGGGGCATCGTGGCAAGAATGCCGATACGGCACGCGCGATCACCCAGGAAGCAGAACGTATCGACGCGCGCCTGCGTGGAGACGAGCACCTGGTGGCGCTGGAAGTGCTGGGCAAGCCCTGGACGACGGAAGTCCTGGCAGAGCACGCCGATCAATGGCGCCACGGTGGGCGTGACGTCGTGTTGCTGGTAGGTGGTCCTGATGGTCTCGATCCCGCGCTGTCGGCGCGGGCTCATCAGCGCTGGTCATTGTCCCCCTTGACCCTGCCTCACCCTCTGGTTCGGCTGGTACTGGCCGAGCAACTCTATCGTGCCTGGACGCTGATGGTGGGGCATCCCTACCATCGGTGACGGCTTCTGAGCCAGACAAGGATTGCCCCTCGCATGCGTAAGCGTCGAGACACCCTCAAGAATCCCGAGCAAGCGCTACGCATCTTCCGCATGCGAGCAAGCCTCGCTGGCGTCGTGGTGGTACTGCTGTCGGGCCTGCTGGTTGGCCGCCTTTGCTACCTGCAGATCGTTCAGCACGAGGTCTACAGCACGCGTTCCGAGAAAAATCGCGTCAGGGTCGAGCCCCTGCCGCCCACGCGGGGCCTGATCTACGACCGCAACGGTCAGCTGCTGGCAGAAAACCGTCCCACCTATAACCTGACCCTGGTGCGCGAGCGGGTGGACGATCTCGACGCCACTCTCGAGCTGTTGGTCGACCTGCTGGATCTGCCGGCAGAAGAGGTCGAGGCGTTCAAGGTGCGCTCACGTCAGCGGCAGCGGCCCTACCAGCCGGCGCTGCTGATGAGTGATCTGACGGAAGCGCAGATTGCGCGACTGGCGGTCAACCGCCACCGCTTGCCAGGGGTAGAGGTCCAGGCGCAGTTGCTGCGTTTCTATCCCGATGCCGAAATCATGTCCCACGCCCTGGGCTATGTCGGGCGAATCAATGCCGAGGAGCTGGAGTCTCTTGACCCGGGCAACTATGCCGGGACCCATTTCATTGGCAAGACCGGCGTGGAACGGTTCTACGAGGACCAGCTGCATGGGCGAGCGGGACTTCGCAAGGTGGAGACCAACGCCCGCGGCAGGGTGTTGCGCGAGCTTGGGCACACCGATCCTGAACCGGGGCAGGACCTGACCCTGACCCTGGACATGGACATGCAGCAGCTTGCGGTGGACCTGCTGGATGACCGCCGCGGTGCCATCGTCGCGATTGCCCCCCAGACTGGCGAGATCCTGGCCATGGCGTCGGTGCCGGGCTTTGATACCAATCAGTTCGTGACCGGTATCGATGTCGCTTCCTATCGTGGCCTGCAGAACGATATCGACCTGCCGCTGTTCGACCGGGCCACTCGCGGCAGCTATCCCGCCGGCTCCACGATCAAGCCGTTCATGGCCATGGCCGGTTTGATCGAGGGCGCCGTCACGCCAGATGAAGTGATCTACGATCCTGGCTATTACCAGCTGCCCAATGATGAGCGCCGCTATCGCAACTGGCTGCGCTGGGGCCACGGTCGGGTCAATCTCGAACGTGCCTTGGCGGTGTCTAACAACACCTACTTCTATTCCCTGGCACACGAGCTCGGCATCGATCGGATCGACGCCAACCTGGGCGCGTTCGGCTTCGGTACTCGCGTTGCCGCCGATGTGGCGGGCCAGGGTGATGGCCTGCTGCCGTCCCGCGACTGGAAACGTGCGCGCTTCAACCAGCCCTGGTATCCCGGGGAGACGCTGTCGGTAGGCATTGGGCAGGGATACCTGCAGATCACGCCGCTACAGCTGGCGTCGGCCACCGCGGTACTGGCCAATCGCGGGCATTGGGTACGCCCGCGCCTGGCCAAGCGCATCGGCGCGGAAGATGTGCCGGTCGACTTGCCGGACACTCCAGCGGATATCGATGCTCCCGATGCCTATTGGACACGGGTCTTCAATGGCATGGAGAAGGTGCTGTCCGGTCGCGAGGGCACCGCCCGGCGCACGGGGGCAGGGCTTCAGTATCGCATGGCCGGCAAGTCCGGCACCGCCCAGGTGTTCTCGCTGGGCCAGAACCAGAAGTACAACGCCGCCGAGCTGCGCGAACGTCTGCGCGACCATGCCTTGTTCATGGCCTTCGCTCCGGTGGAAGACCCCCAGATTGCCATCGCGGTGATCGTCGAAAACGCCGGCGGTGGCTCGACCCACGCCGCCGGTCTTGCCAGAGCCATGGCGGATGCCTGGATCCTGGATCACAACGCCGGCAAGCCGGTATCCGACGATAGCGATCCGCTGCAAGATGACCCAGAGGAGGCCGACTGATGGCCGTCGATTTCGTGCGTTCATTGCGTGGTCATCCGGTACGCCCCCCCGCCAGCGGCATCGCCAGGCGCATTTCTCTGTGGCAGCGGCTGCATATCGATCCGTGGCTGCTGGCGATGCTGCTGCTGCTGATGGTCAGCGGCCTGGCGGTGTTGTATAGCGCCAGCGGCGAGAACATGCGGGTGGTCACCGCCCAGGCAATTCGCTTCGGTGTGGCCTGGACCGTGATGCTGGTGCTCGCTCAGTTTTCTCCGGCGACCTTGATGCGCTGGGCGCTGCCCGCCTACATGACCGGTGTGGTCATGCTGGTGGCGGTCGAGATTCTCGGTGACATCGGTATGGGGGCGCAGCGCTGGCTGGTGATTCCTGGCGTGGTGCGCTTCCAGCCCTCGGAAATGATGAAGATCGCCATGCCGATGATGATCGCTGCCTGGATCAGTCGGCACGAGTTGCCCCCGAACTGGAGGGTGCTGGCGGGCTGCGCATTGCTGATCGCCTTGCCGGTGGGGCTGATCGCCCGTCAGCCCGATCTTGGTACCTCGTTGCTGGTGGCTTCGGCGGCGGTGTTTGTCATCTTGCTGGCGGGCCTTTCGTGGAAGTTCATCGGTGCCATGGTGGCCCTGGCGGGGGCCGCCTTACCGCTATTGTGGATGAACATGCACAATTATCAGCGGCAGCGGGTATTGACCTTTCTGGACCCCGAGAGCGATCCGCTCGGCGCTGGTTGGAACATCATCCAGTCGACCACGGCCATTGGCAGCGGCGGTATCTGGGGCAAGGGCTGGCTAGAGGGGACCCAGTCGCAGCTCGAGTTTCTGCCTGAGCGACATACGGACTTTATCGTCGCGGTGCTGGGTGAGGAATTCGGCCTGGTAGGCATGCTGGCCTTTCTGGTGCTCTACCTGCTGATTGTTGCGCGGGGGCTGTGGCTGGCTGGCGCGGCGCAAGACACCTTTGGCCGCTTGCTGGGCGGTGGCATCATGTTGACGTTCTTCATCTATGTGTTTGTGAACATCGGCATGGTCAGCGGGATTCTTCCCGTGGTCGGCGTGCCGCTTCCTCTGGTCAGTTACGGAGGGACGTCCAGCGTGACCTTGATGGCCGGTTTCGGTATTCTCATGGCGGTCAATGCACACCGTCGACTGCTGCCTCGATAGCGTCGATGAACAGGCTTACGGGTTCATGCCAGATCGCCGCCAGAGAGCGCACATGGGCGTGCGACAGCCGTCGCCACCCTGTTCGCCATCGCATTTGCGATAGTGCTGGCAGGCGACACGGCGTGTCCCAAGGGAGAAGATTGATGACAGTACCCCTGATCCAGGGAAGGGAAGGCGTTGGTGCGACACGCCGTGGCTGGCTGGGCAGCGTGTTGGGCGGCCTGCTTGCGACGCTGTCGCTGTCGGCGGCGGCGCAGGACTTCGCGACCCCCGACGTCAACGACATGATGGGACGCCTGGAGCGGCAGGGGATCTCCCGGGAATGGCTTGAGCAGACCATGGCCAGCGCGCAGTTCCAGCCGTCGGTGCTCGAAGCCATGAGTGGTGCCGCCGAGCATCATATGACCTGGGAGCGCTATCGCAATATCTTCCTCGGAGAGGAGCGCATCAACGAGGGTGCCGCCTTTATCGAGACCCATCTTGATGCCTTTGAGCGGGCCGAGCAGCGCTACGGAGTTCCGCCGGAGGTCATCGCTGCCATCATCGGCGTCGAGACCCGCTATGGCAGGATTACTGGCGACCACCGAGTGCTGGACTCCTTGTCGACGCTGGCCTTCCACCATCCGCGTCGGGGAGAGTTCTTCGAGGGCGAGCTGGAGGCCTTTCTCGATATCGCCTACGAGCAGGGCGTGGACCCTGGCAGCCTGAAAGGCTCCTATGCCGGTGCCATGGGCTATCCCCAGTTTATTCCTACCAGCTATCAAGCCTACGCCGTGGACTTTGACGGCGATGGGCATCGCAACCTGTGGACCGACCCCGTCGATGCCATTGGGAGCGTTGGCAACTACTTTGCCGAGCACCGTTGGCAGCCCGGCGGCGAGGTGTACTGGGAAGCACAGGGTCCTGCGACCACACCTGCTGCGATCAATTTCAATCGTACCCAGCGCCCTTACGTGCAGGTCTCCGCACTGGAAGCCCAGGGCATTCGCCCGCAGGAGCCACTGGCGGGCGATCGCAAGGTGATTCCGCTGGCACTCGACAGCGAAGATGGCAGCGTGCGCTATCGCCTTGCCGATACCAATTTTTACGTGATCACCCGGTACAATCACAGCCATCTGTACGCCATGGCGGTGACCGAGCTTGCCGAGGCCATCGCCCAGGTGCGTGACCTGGGAAAGCGCCAGTGGTGGAATGCGCTGGAGCTGGAGGCGACCACATGAGCCTGCGATCGCGCTTGCTGCCCACCATGTCGCTGTTGGTCGCCCTGGGCGGGTGTGCCAGCGGTGGTCCCGGCAATGCGCCAAGTGCGGACGGGGCGGCCACCCAGAGTGAGGCGCCCAGTTCCAGTGGTGGCCGCTACGCCATGAGTGGTGATGCGTATCCTCAAAGCCCACCCGATGTCAGTCAGGTGCCGGACGCGGTACCGCGCAATGAGCCGCGCTCCCGTGCAGGCAACCGGTCGACCTATGAGGTGTGGGGCAAGACCTATCACGTGATGGACGACCCGAGCGGGTATCAGCGCGAAGGCACAGCCTCCTGGTACGGCCAGAAGTTCCATGGCTATGCCACCTCAAACGGCGAAATCTATGACATGTACAAGATGACCGCCGCCCACAAGTCACTGCCGCTGCCGACCTTTGCTCGCGTGACCAATCTGGATAACGGTCGCTCGGTCATCGTGCGGGTCAATGACCGTGGTCCGTTTCATGATGACCGCGAGATCGACCTGTCCTATGCGGCGGCAGCGCGCCTGGACATCCTCGATAATGGCACTGGTCGAGTCCGCGTCAGTGCCATCGATGCTGGTCAGTGGCAGGCCAACGGTGGGCGAGGTGCTGAGGCGTCGTCCGGGGCTGTTGCGTCCCAAGCCCAGGCTCGGCAAGCCCAGGCTCGGCAAACATCCGCTCAGCAAACATCAGCACCGCCAGCTGCGACGCCGTCCCGCTCTGCGGCACAGGCTCCCGCGGTAGCTCAGCGTGGTGCCCGACAAGAGGCCCCAGCGCCGGCGAGTGCGGGTGCAGCCGAGGGTGTCTACATTCAGGTGGCGGCATTGGGTTCCGCGACCAGCGCTCGAGACCTCAAGTCAGACCTGGAGCAGCGCTTGAACCAGGATGTGCGGGTGGCCAGTGACGCTGGCCTGCACAAGGTGCAGGTCGGACCGTTGGCCAGTCGAGGCCAGGCGGAGCCGATCAGAGAACGCTTGCGCCAGGCCGGTTTTGAGCAGACCTTTGTCGTCGATGGGCGCTAGCCGTGGGCGCCGTTAAACCGGCGCCACGGTGAAGTTCGCGGGTATCGATGTGTGATTAAAATTGTGCGGCGACGTTTAACGCCGCTTTCCCCGACTGTTGTAACGAGACGTTCACCATGATTTTCAAGTCATCTCTTTCTCGCCGCTATTTGCCAGTTGCTTTTGTGTGCGCGGCCCTGGTGGCTCCCTTGACCAGTGCCCAGCAGCCTGACGCTCCCACGCCGGACATGCCCGAGCCCCAGGTCATGATTCCTGCTCCGCCGCAGCTCGCTGCAAAGTCCTGGATTCTGATCGACGCCAACAGTGGTCGCGTGTTGGCTGAACACAACTCTGATCAGCGTCTGCCGCCGGCCAGCCTGACCAAGCTGATGACCGCCTACCTGGTCGAACGTGAACTCGACCGCGGTAATATCCAGGGCGATGACATGGTGCCTATCAGCGAGAAGGCGTGGCGCACCGGCGGTTCCAAGATGTTCGTCGAGGTCGGCACCCGGGTGCCGGTGGAAGAGCTGCTGCATGGGATCGTCATTGTCTCCGGCAACGACGCCAGCGTTGCCATGGCCGAGTATCTGGCCGGCGGTGAGGAGCCATTCGCCGACCTGATGAACCAGCATGCCACCCAGTTGGGTATGGAAAATACCCACTACGAGAATGCCACCGGTCTGCCCGGCGAAAACCATTACTCGTCTGCCCGTGACCTGATGCGTCTGGCCCGTCACATCATTCTGGACTACCCGGAACACTACGCGATCTATAGCCAGAAGCACTTTACCTACAACGGTATCGAGCAGCCGAACCGCAACCGCCTGCTGTGGCGCGACCCGAGTGTCGATGGCCTGAAGACGGGCTGGACCGAAGAAGCCGGCTACTGCCTGGTGTCGTCGGGCAAGCGCGATGACATGCGCCTGATTTCTGTGGTGATGGGTACCAACTCCGATGAAGCGAGGGCACAGGAAACGCAAAAGCTGTTGAGCTACGGTTTCCGCTATTACGAGACCCTGAAACTCTATGATCGTGGCGCGGTGCTCAATACCCCGCGTGTCTGGGAAGGTGCCACCAATGAGCTCAAGGTGGGCGTCGACAATGGCGTCTACATGACCGTGCCGCGTAACCGCAATGGAGAGCTGACTGCGCGCCTGGACATCGACAGCGGCCTGGTGGCGCCGATTGCCGCTGGGCAGCGGGTTGGCACCATGGAAGTGCGACTGGGCGACGAAGTGGTTGGCGAGCGCGACCTGGTGGCCCTGGAGGCGGTCGAGGAGGGTGGCTTCTTCAAGCGCATGATCGACAAGGTTCAGCGTTTCTTCAGTGACCTGGTGGGTGGCTGGTTCGACTGAAGCTGTCGCGATCGAGCAGGTGACCCGATCGGTGAGCGGGCAGAGTCCGCCGCCGACGGGTGGTCAGCCGGGTGCGATGCGCCCGGCTTAGTTAAGTCGCCCGGCTTAGTTAAGTCGCCCGGCTTAGTTAAGTCGCCCGGCTTGGTCGAGTCGCCTGGCTTAGCCGAGTCGCCTGGCTTGGTCGAGTCGCCTGGCTTGGTCGAGTCGCCAAGGTTGAGTAGAATAGTCGGGTATCCACTCAAAGGGTCATCGGATGAACGATCGAACCTTCCGGGATCTTCGCTCACAAGCTGGGCCTGATCCGACAGATGTGACCATCACGTTTCCCTGTGACTACCCGATCAAGGTGGTCGGTGATGCGTCTGAAGACTTTGCCGCGACGGTGAGTCAGATCGTGCTCAAGCATGATCCGAGTTTTACCGGGAACAGCCTCGAGGTCATCGATAGCCGCAACGGACGTTTCCAGTCTGTGCGCTTGACCCTGCGTGCCACGGGTGAAACCCAGCTCAAGGCGCTGTTCGAGGAGCTCAAGGCGACCGGTCGCGTGCACATGGTGGTGTGATGGAGCCCATCGAGGTCTATCATCTTGGGCTAGTGCCCTACCAGCCCGTATGGCAAGCAATGCGTGAGCTGACCGATCAGCGGGACGGCACGACGCCCGACCAGATCTGGGTGGTCCAGCATCCCCCGGTGTTCACTCAGGGGCAGGCCGGCAAGGCAGAGCATCTGCTGATGCCCAGCGAGATCCCCTTGGTGGAGACGGACCGTGGTGGTCAGATTACCTACCATGGACCGGGTCAGTTGGTGCTGTATCCCCTGATCGACGTCAAGCGCGCGCGACTGGGGGTCAGGGACCTGGTAAGCGCGTTGGAAGACAGCGTTGTCGATGCCCTGGGACAGCATGGTATTGAGGCTCATGCCCGGCCAGATGCACCAGGTGTCTACGTCGGGGAGCGCAAGATTGCCTCCCTGGGGTTGAGGATTCGGCGTGGCGCGAGTTTTCACGGCATTGCCGTCAATCTGGACCTGGATCTGGCGCCGTTCAGCTTCATCAATCCCTGCGGCTATGCGGGGCTAGAGATGACTCGGCTGGCCGACCTGACGTCTACTGACGTGGATGCCAGGCTTGAGGCGCAGCGTCTATTGGATGCCTTGGCCCTTCGGCTGGGGCAACGTGAACTGGTTGAGCGTTCTGGTCAGCCAGAGGCTTTCCACGGCCAACATTTTGATTGATCGCCCTGGAGTCGTCACGGCGATCTTCCACAGGATAGAGACATGACTGACAGCTCCGCCATCCAGGCGGCGGCCGCCGCCGCCAAGGCCAAGAAAAGTGCTCGCAGCGAAAGAGGTGTCAAGCTGCGTGGTGCCGAGAAGGTGGCCCGGATTCCGGTGAAGGTGATTCCCACCGAGGAGATCCCGCGCAAGCCCGACTGGCTTCGGGTGCGCATGCCGGTATCCAAGGAAGTCACCCGCATCAAGGACACGCTGCGTCGCCACGGCCTGCATACGGTCTGCGAAGAAGCGTCTTGCCCCAACCTGGGGGAGTGCTTCCACGGGGGCACCGCCACCTTCATGATCATGGGCGACATCTGCACCCGTCGTTGTCCGTTCTGTGATGTTGCCCACGGCAGGCCCAATGCCTTGAATGAGCGTGAGCCGCGAGAGCTCGCCGAAGCGATCGCCGAGATGCGACTGAAGTACGTGGTAGTGACCTCGGTTGACCGTGACGACCTGCGCGATGGCGGTGCCCAGCATTTCGCCGACTGTATTCGCGAGATTCGCCGCGACAGCCCGAGCATCGAGATCGAAGTGCTGGTGCCGGACTTCAGGGGGCGCATGGAGGTCGCGCTGGATATCCTCGAAACCACGCCGCCCAACGTCTTCAATCACAACCTGGAGACGGTGCCCAGCCTGTATCGCAAGGTGCGCCCTGGTGCCGACTACCAGTGGTCTCTGGATCTGCTCAAGGGCTACAAGGAGCGCCGTCCGGAGGTCATGACCAAGTCTGGGCTGATGCTCGGGGTGGGTGAAGCCGACGAGCAGGTGATCGAGGTCATGAAGGACCTGCGAGCCCACAATGTCGATATGCTGACGCTGGGTCAGTACATGCAGCCGTCTCGCAATCACCTGCCAGTGGACCGTTGGGTTCCGCCGGCGACCTTTGACTGGTTTGCCGAGCAAGGCCGAGCCATGGGCTTCACCCACGTGGCGTCTGGTCCTCTGGTGCGGTCGTCCTATCACGCCGACCAGCAGGCCCATGGCATCGAGGTCAAGTAACGGTTCGATGCACAGCGTTAGATGAAAGCAATGCCCGGTAATGCCGGGCATTGTGCGTTTTAGCTTACGTGTTTATGCGCCGACTCCTACCTTATGTGCCGTGGCATGGTGCGGGGGCTTCGCAGTCACAGGGGGAATGCGCTATATTGCAGTGCAACAAGTGCGCAGGCGCACGGATCGCCTCCTGCGCGTCACGCAACCCCAGGAGTCCCTATGAATGCGTTGATGCCTGGCGCTGCCGCGCCGCTGTTCGCGATGGCGGAACCCTTTGCACCGTTGCTCGATCCCTTTGGTTTCGGACGCGCCGCCGCCGATTACTGGCGCGATAGCGTCGAGCGCAGCATCCTCTATTGGGATGTGATGCGGCAGCGCGGCAACGAGTACCTCGAACATATCGAAAAGACCCGTCCCTCGGTGCTCGGTTTCGATACCGACATCGTCATGCTCGGGGAAGAGCTGCCACGTCCCGTCAACTACGAGTTACTGCGCGTGCATCCCCCGGAAGGCGTCGAAACGGATGAGCTCGCACGTCCCTTCGTGGTGGTCGACCCCCGTGCAGGGCATGGCCCGGGGATCGGTGGCTTCAAGCCTGACAGCGAGATCGGTGTGGCGCTGCGGGCTGGCCATCCGTGCTACTTCATCGCCTTTATGCCGTACCCGATTCCGGGGCAGCGGGTCGAGGACGTGGTCGAGGCCGAGGTCACCTTCCTGCGCCATGTCAACGAGCTTCACCCTGACAGTGAGAAGCCGATGGTGGTCGGCAACTGCCAGGCTGGCTGGCAGATCATGATGGCCGCCGCGCTGGAGCCGGAAGTGTTTGGGCCGATCCTGATTGCCGGGTCTCCACTGTCCTACTGGGCCGGTGAGCGCGGCAAGGCGCCGATGCGCTATACCGGTGGCATGACCGGAGGCAGCTGGGCGACCCACATGCTGTCGGACATGGGCGATGGGGTGTTCGATGGTGCCTGGCTGGTACAGAATTTCGAGCGGCTCAACCCGGCCAACACCTGGTGGGACAAGCAATACCACCTATATGCCCATGTCGATACCGAAGCCGAACGCTATCTTCAGTTCGAACGCTGGTGGGGCGGACACGTGGTACTGGGGGGAGAGGAGATCCAGTACATCGTCGATAATCTGTTCGTCGGTAATCGGCTGTCGACGGCGCAGCTGGTGACGTCAGACGGTCGTCGCATTGATCTGCGCAACGTGCGCTCCCCGGTGATCGTGTTCTGCTCCCAGGGTGATGACATTACGCCGCCACCCCAGGCGTTGGGGTGGGTGCGTGATCTGTATGGCGGTGTCGACGACATCATTGCCAACGAGCAGACCATCGTCTACTGCGTGCACGACAAGACGGGTCACCTCGGCATCTTTGTCTCGGGCAGCGTGTCGCGCAAGGAGCACGCCGAGTTCACGGCCAATATGGACTACATCGACGTCTTGCCGCCAGGGCTGTATGAGACCACGGTATCCAAGGCAAGTGACCGTCCTGATGCGGAGCTTATCGAGCGCGATTACCTGCTTGAGTTCTCTACCCGTGACCTGGACGACCTGGACGAGGTCGTCAAGCCACAGCCTCAGGATGATCGTCGCTTTGCGACGGTGGCCAGAGTGTCCGAGATCAATCTAGGTCTGTACCGTCAGTTCCTGCAGCCGTGGATTCGGGCGCTTTCCACGCCGGAGTCTGCCCATTGGATGCGTCGGATGCATCCCAATCGCATGGGCTATCGCCTGCTGTCGGACCGCAACCCGCTGATGGCGCCACTGCCGGTGTTGGCAGAAATGGTGCGCGAACGTCGCCGTGCGCTCAGCGACGACAACGTTTTCCGGGTGTACGAAGACATCGGTTCAAGCCTGATCTCCCGTAGTCTGGATGCCTGGCGAGTACTGCGCGACCGGTCCATCGAGAAGGCATTTCTGGATGTCTATGGCCAGCCCCTGTTGCAGTCTCTGGTCGGCTTGCGCGGTGCCGTGGACGCGGATCGAAGGCTGCCGGGCGCCGAACCCGAACGCCGTCGTTTCATCCAGCGTCGTCGCGACGAAATCCGTGCTCAGGTCGCCCGTGGTGGGGCCCATGAAGCGGTCATGAGGTCGATCATCTTCGTCCTTGGCGGTGCTCCGGCCACCGATGGACGTAATTTCCGCCGGCTGCAAGCCTCCCGGAGCGAGCTGGAGCCCGAGCTTCAGCTGCAGGACTTCAAGCACTTGATGCGCGATCAGTTCTTCATTCTGAAACAGGATCGTGAAGCCGCCCTTGAGGCAGTGCCTGCGTTGCTTGAGGGCCTTGATGCCAAGGAAATTGACAGCCATATCGAGCATATGGAGCACGTTCTGGCGGCCAGCGGTGACTTGAGCGAGCACGCGGCCGCTCGCTTTGAGCGAATCAAGTCGTTGTTCCTCAAGGCGAGGCCGGCCAGCCGTCGCAGGTCAACACGGTCGTCATCCTCTGATGGCGGTGCGGGTGGGAACACCAGCGGCAGTGGCAAGGTGCCCAGCGCGTCCAAGACAACTAGCGCTCCCAAGGCATCCAGCGCTCCCAAGGCATCCAGCGCTTCCAAGGCATCCAGCGCTTCCAAGACGCCTAGCGTGGCGAAGGCATCGGACGCTTCCAAGACGCCTAGCGGTTCCAAGGCATCGGACGCTTCCAAGACGCCTAGCGGTTCCAAGGCATCCAGCGCTACCAAGGCGTCCAGCGCTTCTAAGGAGCCGAGCACGACGAAGGCATCCAGCGCTTCCGAGGCGTCCAGCGACACCAAGACGTCCAGTGCTTCAGGCGCCACTACCTCGGCGTCCGGCACGAAGGCCGACAGCACGAAGGCGGACAGCACGAAGTCCGACAGCGCTGGAGCTGCTGCAACGACGTCAGAGCCTGCGGGGGCGGCCAAGCCCGAGGGCGCAGAGGCGACACCTGCGGCTTCGCGTCGGCGCTCGACCAGTCGCTCGCGGGGACAGACGCGGCGCTCGTGACTATGGCGCTGCGCTGATCGCCACGTTCGATCGGCCCTGTGGCGTATTCTCGCTATGTCCTTGCCCCCGCCCAGCGGGGGCAAGGTCGTTATGTGGCCGCTGCTTGTCGGACGACGGGGTTAAGGCTAGTCTCTTGCCCATGCGAGTCGGGCGCCGTACAGAAGGCGCCGCGTGATCCGTGACACGACCAGCACTGTTCCAGGGGCAACCGTCGATGTGACTGGCGCGATGTTCGGCACTGGGTTAGGGTAAGCGCATTTTTCCCCGTCAAGCTTCGGCGGGTATGTTACATACTGGCGTACGCCAAGGAGCGCGGCGCCCTGACTTTCGTGGAGTACTATGGGCAAGTCTCTGGTCATCGTCGAGTCGCCTGCCAAGGCCAAGACGATCAATAAATATCTCGGCAACGATTTCATCGTGAAGTCGAGTGTGGGCCACATCCGTGACCTGCCGACCAGCGGCTCTGGCAAGGCGGCCTCCGATCCTAAGGAGCGGGCTCGCCAGGCGGCCGCGACACGCAAGATGTCGGCGGAGGAGAAGGCGGTGTATCAGCGCCAGAAGGCGCATACGCAGCTCATCCGGCGTATGGGTATCGATCCTGACAATGGCTGGCAGGCCAATTATGAGGTGCTGCCAGGCAAGGAAAAGGTCGTTGCCGAGCTCAAGAAGCTGGCTGAGAAAGCCGATACCGTCTATCTCGCGACCGACCTTGATCGCGAAGGAGAAGCCATTGCCTGGCACCTTCGCGAGACCATCGGAGGGGATGAGCAACGCTATCGTCGAGTGGTGTTCAACGAGATCACCAAGAATGCCATCCAGGAGGCGTTTACCGATCCGGGAAGCCTGAATATCCCGCGAGTCGAAGCCCAGCAGGCACGGCGCTTCCTCGACCGGGTGGTGGGCTTCATGCTGTCCCCGCTGCTGTGGGCCAAGGTGGCGCGAGGCCTGTCGGCAGGGCGCGTTCAATCCGTCGCCATGCGACTGATCAGCGAGCGTGAGAGCGAGATCCGGGCCTTCGTGCCGGAGGAGTTCTGGGATGTGCATGCTGATCTGGTGACGCCTGAGGGCGAGGCGATTCGCTTCGAGCTGGTGCGTCAGGACGGCAAGGCGTTTCGCCCCACCAGTGAGGCAGAGACCGAAAAGCGGATCGCTGCGCTGCGCAAGGCAACCCTTGCCATCTCGGCCCGTGAAGACAAGCCCACCCGTTCCAAGCCGAACGCGCCTTTTATCACCTCGACCCTGCAGCAGGCTGCCAGTGGTCGCCTGGGCTTCTCGGTGAAGAAGACCATGACGCTGGCTCAGCGGCTCTACGAGGCGGGCTACATCACCTATATGCGTACGGACTCGACCAACTTGTCCAGAGACGCGGTGGAAAGCGTGCGCGAGTACATCGGCAGCGAATATGGTGATCGTTACCTGCCCGAGGCGCCGAATCGCTACTCGAGCAAGGAAGGGGCCCAGGAGGCCCACGAGGCGATTCGCCCCTCCGAGGTGACTCGCAGGTCTACCGACCTTGCTGGCATGGAGCGCGATGCAGAGCGTCTGTATGAGCTGATCTGGCGTCAGTTTGTGGCCTGTCAGATGACCCCTGCCGAGTACTTGTCGTCGACGCTGACCGTGGCGGTGGACGGTTACGAGCTCAAGGCCAAGGGTCGTGTGCTCAAGTTTGACGGCTATACCCGCGTCATGACGCCCATGGGGCGCAAGGAAGACGATCAGGCCTTGCCTGACCTGGGTGAGGGTACGCCGATGGCGTTGGACGCCCTCGACCCGAAGCAGCACTTTACCAAGCCGCCGGCACGCTACACCGAGGCGAGTCTGGTCAAGGAGCTCGAGAAACGCGGCATCGGTCGTCCGTCGACCTACGCGGCGATCATCTCGACCATTCAGGATCGCGGCTACGTGAAGCTGGAGAATCGGCGCTTCTATGCCGAGAAGCTGGGTGACATTGTCACCGAGCGTCTCAAGGAGTCCTTCCCTGACCTGATGGATTACTCCTTCACCGCGCGCATGGAGGATAGTCTCGACGAGATTGCCGAGGGCGAGCGCAGCTGGCGCGAGCTGCTGGATGCGTTCTATCAGGAGTTTCGTGAGGAGTTGGCGAAGGCGGAAAGTGAGGACGGCATGCGTCCCAACCAGCCCGTGCCGACGGACATCGACTGTCCCAGCTGTGGGCGCAAGATGCAGATCCGTACCGCGTCCACCGGCGTCTTCCTTGGCTGCAGTGGGTATAACCTGCCGCCGAAGGAGCGCTGCAAGACCACGATCGACCTGCTTCCCGGTGAAGAGGCCGTAGCGGCCGACGCGGGTGAAGAGGCGGAAACCGACGCGTTGCGCGCCAAGGAGCGCTGTCCGCTCTGTGCCACCGCCATGGACAGCTACCTGATCGACGAGGGCCGCAAGCTGCATATCTGCGGTAACAGCCCGGACTGCGAAGGCTACAAGATCGAGGAAGGCAAGTTCCGGATCAAGGGCTATGATGGTCCTGTCATCGAGTGTGACAAGTGTGGCTCCGAGATGCAGCTCAAGTCGGGGCGCTTCGGCAAGTACTTCGGCTGCACCAATGACAGCTGCAAGAATACTCGCAAGCTGCTGCGCAACGGGGAAGTCGCACCGCCAAAGATGGATCCCATCCCGATGCCCGAGCTGGCGTGTCAGAAGGTCGAGGACCATTATGTGCTGCGCGATGGTGCGAGTGGCCTGTTCCTCGCGGCGAGCAAGTTTCCCAAGAATCGCGAAACGCGCCCGCCGTTGGTCAAGGAGCTGAAGCCTCACGCCGAGGAGTTGCCCGAGAAGTATCACTACCTTCTTAGCGCGCCCGAGCAGGACCCCGATGGCCGCCCCGCGCAGATCCGTTTTTCACGCAAGCTCAAGGAGCAGTTCGTGATGACGGATGGTGATAACGGCAAGGCCAGCGGATGGAAGGCAAGCTGGGACGGCTCCTCATGGCAGGTCGAGGACAAGCGCAAGTGACCCCCAGAGCGCGTACCAACCAGTTGCTGTACCAGGTGGAGTTGCTGCTTGCGACACCAGTCCGGGACGATGAGCACCAAGACGCCCACCGGCGCGCCTGCGAGGAGGGCGCGCTGGCGCTATTTGGTTTGGCGCTGGATGCGCTGCTGCGTGATGTCAGCGAGCATGCTCACTTGGTTGAGCACGACTGGCATACGATGCTGGTGGGCGATCGTTATCCCGACATAGCGGAAGTTCGTCGTTTGCGTGAGCTCGCCAATGATCGTGACAGTTGGTTAGGTCGATTGATCTCATATCTGGACGCGCTGGAGAGTGATGGGGGAGCAAGTCAGGGAACTTCCGTGGGGCCTCCTGGCGTTATTGCTGTCGGCGGTCGGCGCGATCTCCGACAGGATTTGAGAGATTTTCTAACGATGGCAAAGGCAGAGATAGCGACGCTAAGGCAGACGAGTGAGGAATGGTAAAGGCGATGTGTCGCCAAAGGGAGACGCCGGGCCTGAGATGAATAGGCAGGGGATGTCCTGGTTGGCCATGGCGCACTAGTGTCTGCCAGATAGTTGATGATGCCTCGCAGAGCGTGGTTTACACTCAGTCACCAATCATTTCTTTTACACACAGTGAGTCTTGTCATGTTCCAGCGGGGTCATCGTCGTCGTTTTATCCAAATGATACTTGGTGCCTGGCTGCTACTCCCCACCGCAGTCCTTGCCAGCTTCGATATGGTCGAGGATCAGCTTAGGCGAGCCATCGTGCCCGATTCCTCAAGTGAGGTGTGGGTGCTCATCGACAATCAGGAGTCACGTCTCACGGTCTATCGTGGTGGGGTGGAACTGGCCCGCTACTCGCCGATATCGGTGGGTAGGGGTGGTGCAAAATCACAGCGAGTGATGGGTGACAAGACGACGCCGCGTGGGGAATTCCACGTCGATCGCTTCAATTTCGACAGCAAATTCGACATCTTCATCGGGCTGGACTATCCCACCCCGACCCATGCGAGAATGGCGCTTGAGTCGGGGCTCTACTCTCAGCAAGACTACGACGAGTATTTCGACTACTATCGGCGGCATCGCAGCCCTCCGCAGCAGACGGTTCTCGGTGGCTATATCGGGATACACGGTGTCGGCGATGGAGATATGGATATTCACCGCAACTTTGACTGGACCAACGGATGTGTCGCCGTGACCAATCAGGAAATTCGAGAACTCTCTGGCCTGATTGGTGTTGGCACTCGCGTCGTCATCCGCTAGTCTTTAGGGGCGCTAGGGACGTTCAAGACTGTGGACTAGGGACGTTCAAGACTATGGACAAGCGCCGTTGTGTATTATAAAACAGCGTTTGACTCCTGTGCTTAGCAGCACAAGTCGCTGCAAGAAAGGCCTGCCTTTGCAGGAAGCCTGATGGATGCATTCCCCCAAGGGGCATGTAGACGTCATTATCGCAGTACCAAGGAAGACTCAAGGAGAACACCATGACTCTGAAGACTACCCTGAAGCTGACCGCCGCCGCCGCTTCTCTGGCCGTTCTGGCTGGCTGTGCTTCCTCCAGCGCTCTGGAAGAAGTTCGCATGACTGCTGAGTCCGCTCAGGCCGACGCTGCTGAAGCTCGCAGCATCGCCACTCAGGCTCAGAACACTGCCAACCAGGCACAGCGTGACGCTCAAGCGGCTCTGCAGCTGTCTCAGCAGAACCGTGAAGAGATGAACCGCATGTTCGAGCGCTCCATGCGCAAGTAATCGTTTCCTTGCCCCCTCGGGGGATGACCTGAACGGTGCGGACATTGTCCGTCCGCCAGGTCGTGAAGCGATAGGCTGAGGCCCAACCGAAAGGTTGGGCCTCAGTCGTTTTTGGGTCAGTGTCACGGCTCTGCATGGTGAAGGCATGCAGCAGCGGCAAATACCTTGATCGACGGTGGCAATGGCCGTTTCGGGAGCTGCGTGCTGGCGCAGGACCTCCTGCATCAACGTCATACCTGCAGGCGCTGGTAGGCGAGGCTCGGCGCCATGTGGTGGCGTTAACGGGGGCTGCTCGATGGGCCACTGGCAGGCTAAAAGGGGCAGGTGTAACGCGCTCACTAAAGCGCCGCTGGCCTAGGTGAACGCTGACGAAAATGGCTCTGATGTCCCTGCGCGCCAGGCCTTATCCGCGTCTCAGGTGCGCAAGTCGCCGCGGCTGCTCGATCTCATGACAGATGCAATAGCAGCCGCGTGGCACCCAACTCTGTCGGTCACTTTGCTCAGATGACCGAGCCTGATGAGAGCGAAAAAAAGGCGCCACAAGGGCGCCTTTGGACGGACATGCAGGGAGCGGAGGTTTTACTCTCCCTGGCTCGCCTGGCTAAGCAGCGGGGGTTCTCCAGCGACCAGTTCGATGTGGTCGTAAAGACTGCCAGGCAGAGGAGTCGGGCGTTCCGGTGCTGTCGCCTGCATCGCTACGGGCAGTCCGCTGGGGTTCTCCATGGCGGCTCTCAGGCGTGCAAAGTCGACGCTGTAATCCTTGTCCTCGACGGCGGATTCCACTTCTTCGATGGCGGCAGTCATGTCCTCAATGGGCGCGCCTTCTTCCTCGTCCAAATAGGGATACGCCTGCACATACAGGTGCTCATCAGACCAGCCAAGCTTGAGAGGCTCGTTGACCAGGCGTACACGCGTACCGACGGAGACCTGGTCAAACAGGTTCTCGACGTCATCAGGCAGCATGCGAATGCAGCCGTGGGTGACGCGCATGCCCACGCCTTCAGGCTTGTTGGTGCCGTGGATCAGGTAGCCAGGAATACCCAGGCGCATCTTGCGGGTGCCCATGGGGTTTTCCGGGCCTGGCGGTACCACGCCGGGGAGCGGGTTGCCGGCTTCAGCGTGCTCGCGGCGAATGGAGGCGGGCGGGTACCAGGAAGGATTCTTGACCATCTCGGTGATGGTGGTAGAGCCCAGCGGCGTTTTCCAGTCCATGCGCCCGACGGCGATCGGGTAGGTCTGGACCGTGCGCGGTTCTCCCTCCTTGGCCGGAGGATAGTAGTAGAGGCGCATCTCGGCGACGTTCACCACGATGCCCGTGCGCGGTGCGTCGGGCAGGATGAACTGGGCGGGAATGACGACCTCGGTGCCTTCTCCGGGATACCAGATACTGACGTCGGGATTGGCGCGAGTGATTGCATTGAAGCCAATGCCATGGTCGTGACCAATATCGATGAGGGTGTCGTCTTCGTCCGCTTCCACGGTGTAGACCTCGCCGATAAGGTCCCCGTCTTCGGGCAGCAGGTAGTGTCCCCTGGGCAGTTCGTCCGCCGCCACCAGAGGAGTCGCCAGCACGCCGAGCAGGCCACACAGGGTGGCGGCGCGAGCTAACGGTCGGCGAAGTGAAATCGAAGTCATTGCAACAGTCTCGATGTTGTGTGAGGGCCGGGGATCACCCGGCCACAGGTGGCAGTGTGTCGATAGCTATAGATTGCCCGCTAATGCGTCTTTGCGCCAGTCTTTACAGAGCAAATGTCAGGCGGCCTGAGCCTTTCGGTTGAGCCGTTCGAGCAGGGCTTCGATCGCTTCGAAGCGTGCCTCTTCGTCAGCCATGTCGACGCTGAAGCGAAGCGTGTCAGCACCCTCGAGTCGATACCTCTGGGGGTCGCTTTGGATGAGCTCGACCAGGGTCAGGGGGTCCACGGCGGTCTGGCCGCCAAACAGGATCCTGCCGCGCTCGGCGCCGGCTTCCAGGCGAGTGATGCCCAGTCGTTCAGCGCGTTGTCGCAGGTGGGTCTGGCGCAGCAGTGTCTTGACCGGCCCTGGCAGCAGGCCAAAGCGATCGATCATTTCGACCCGCAGTTCCTTGAGTTCCGCCTCATTGCTGGCGTTGGCAATGCGCTTGTACATGACCAGGCGTTGCTGCACGTCGTGCAGGTAGTCGTCGGGAATCAGCGCAGGCAAGTTGAGGCTGACTTCCACGCCGTCCTGAAGGGGTGACTCGATGTTGGGTGTGCGGCCCTCGCGTATGGCCTTGACGGCGCGGTCCAGCATTTCCATGTAGAGGCTGTAGCCAACCGCTTCCATCTGACCGCTCTGCTCGTCACCCAACAACTCGCCCGCGCCACGGATTTCCATGTCGTGGCTGGCCAGGGTGAAGCCAGCGCCCAGATCCTCGGCCTGGCCAATTGCTTCCAGGCGCTTTACCGCGTCCCGTGTCATCGAGCGCGGGGGAGGGGCCAGCAGGTAGGCGTAGGCCTGGTGGTGACTGCGGCCAACCCGGCCACGCAGCTGGTGGAGTTGGGCCAGGCCGAACTTGTCGGCGCGTTCGATGATGATGGTGTTGGCGCTGGGTACGTCGATGCCGGTTTCGATGATGGTCGAGCACACCAGGACGTTGAAGCGCTTGTGATAGAAGTCGGACATCACGCGCTCCAACGAACGTTCCGGCAGCTGGCCGTGAGCCACCGCGACGCGAGCCTCCGGCACCAGTTCTCGGACCTTCTCGGCAGCGGTCTCGATGGTCTTCACTTCGTTGTGCAGGTAGTAGACCTGGCCACCGCGCAGGATTTCACGCAGCAACGCTTCCTTGATGACGGCTTCCTCGCGCTGCTGGACGAACGTCTTCACCGATAGTCGTCGGGCAGGGGGAGTCGCGATGATCGACAGATCGCGAATGCCGCTCATGGCCATGTTCAGGGTGCGGGGGATGGGGGTGGCGGTCATGGTCAATACATCGACCTCGGCGCGCAGGCTCTTCAGGCGCTCCTTCTGAGCGACGCCGAAGCGGTGTTCCTCATCGATGATGACCAGGCCGAGCTGAGGAAAATCGAGCTGACGGGACAGCAGCTTGTGGGTGCCGATGACGATGTCGACCTTGCCCTCTCGGATACGCTTGAAGGTCTCGGTCTGACCGCCGCTGCTGGTAAAGCGAGACAGTAGCTCGATATCGACAGCAGTATCGGCGAAGCGGTCACGGAAGTTCTCGTAGTGCTGGCGGGCCAGCAGCGTGGTGGGCACCAGCACCACCACCTGCCGTTCTGACTGGACGGCCAGGAAGGCGGCGCGCATGGCCACCTCTGTCTTGCCGAAGCCGACGTCGCCGCAGACCACACGGTCCATGGGGCGTGGTGCGGTCATGTCTTGAATCACCGCCTGAATGGTCACCCGCTGGTCCGGCGTCTCCTCGAACGGGAAGTTGGCCACGAAGCGGGCGTACTCGTCATCCGGGGGCGCGCAGGCAAAGCCTTCGCGGGCCTCTCTTCGGGCATAGATGTCGAGCAGTTCTGCCGCGGTATCGCGAATCTTCTCGGCGGCCTTGCGCTTGGCCTTGTCCCACTGCTCCGAGCCCAGGCGGTGCAGGGGGGCCAGCTCATCGTCGGCGCCAGCATAGCGGGAGATCAGATGCAGGCTGTCGACCGGCACATAAAGCTTGGCGCCGTCGGCGTATTCGAGGCTGACAAATTCGGCGGCCTGGCCGCCTGCCTCCAGGGTTTCCAGTCCACGATAGCGGCCGACGCCATGGGCCTGGTGGACCACTGGCGCGCCTGCCTTGAGTTCGGACAGGTGGCGGACCGCGAGCTCATTGTCATCCGTCGCCTTGGCCTGACGCCGGGTCTGGCGCACCACGTCACCGAACAGCTCGGTCTCGGTGATGACGGTCAGCGCCGGTTGCTCGAGCAGCAGCCCGTTGGCGAGCTGACCTTCAGCGATGGCGAGTGCCATGTCGCCATCGAGGAATTCCAGGAAGCCGGTGCTTGCCGGCAGCGCGCCGGTGACCGGCGCCAGAGTGTCTTCCAGGGCTTCTCGGCGACCGCGTGACTCGGCCACGAACAGCACGCGCTGTTGCGAGTGCTGTTCGAGAAAGTTCTTTAGTGCGGCCAGTGGCTCCTTGGCGCGCGCGTTGATGGCGACGTCGGGTGCGGCCTGCGCCTGGCAGCGATGGGCATGGGGGTGATCGGTGGCGTCGGTCAGTTCGATCCGTGGGTGGGCCTTGATCAGCGCAAACAGCTCTGCCTCGGGAATAAAGGCCCGATGGGGTGGCAACAGCGGACGGGTGGGGTCCACGCCGAGGTTTTCATAGCGACTGCTGATGGACTGCCAGTGGTGCTGAGCAGCGTCACGGCAGCCAGCCATCATGACTACGTGGGTGCCGTCCGGCAGGTGGTCGAACAGGGAAGCCGTTGTCTCGAAGAACAACGGCAGGTATTGCTCGAGTCCCGCCGACGGAATGCCCTTGAGGGCATCGACGTATAGCGGGCACTGGCGCGGGTCGACGTCGAAAAGCGTCTCGAAGCCCTCGCGAAAACAGGCAATGGCAGAGCGCGACAGCGAATATTCGTGAGCCGGTAGAAGCTCGATGCGCTCTACCTTGTCGAGGCTGCGCTGGGTGTCTGGATCAAAGCTGCGCAGCGTGTCGATCTCATTGTCGAACAGATCGATGCGCAGGGGATGCTCCGCGCCCATGGGGAAGAGGTCGATCAAGGCACCGCGTAGGGCATACTCGCCAGGCTCGAAGACGGTCTCGACCGCGCGATAGCCTGCACGGGACAAGGTTTCTCGAAACGCCTCTCGCTCCAGAGTGGCGCCCACTTCCAGTGTCAGTACGCGGCCAGCAATATAGTCGACCGGCGGCAGGCGCTGCATCAGCGTATTGATGGGGACCAGCACGATGCCGTGCACGCCATCCTGAAGCTGCCTCAGGGTTCGCAGTCGCGAGGAGACGATGTCCTGGTGTGGCGAGAAGCTGTCGTAGGGCAAGGTTTCCCAATCGGGAAAGGGCAGTACCGGCACGTCAGCGAAGAAGGCCAGCTCCTGTTCGAGTCTCAGCGCTTCAGCGGTGTCCTGAGTGACCACCAGTAGCGGCTCCCGAGAGGCCAGTCGCGCCAGGGCAAGCGCGGCAGCGCTGCCTGGAGGCGTCGTCAGGAACAGGGTGTCGCGAACTCCTTGAGGCAACGGCGGGTCAAGCGGCGAAAAGGTAGGCATAGACGGTGTCGTTTCGCTGGCGTTCAGTGGGCGAGCAGGCATCATACCAGCCCCATCTTGGTCGTGTAGTCAAACTGGGATTTCTGTAACGAGCCTACATGGAGTGCGACCATACAGGCATTGCCCCGCCACATGGGGGCGCAGATAATACTCGCGTTTCCCAACAGACTTAGAGGTCTCTCGTGAGCCAGCAACCCGACATCGTCTTCCAGGAGTGGCACGACAACCAGGCCGTGGCCGAGCAGATGATCCCGCTGATTGGCAGCCTGTATCGTCGCAACAACGTGGTGACGACCATGTTCGGTCGCTCCCTGTTCAACCGTAGCGTGATCAGAATTCTCAAGGATCATCGCTTCGTGCGGAAGATTGAAGGGACTGAGCTGTCGGTTCAGGACACCTTCCCGCTGGTTCAGGCGATGACCCAGCTCAACCTGGGGCCGGCGCACGTTGACGTGGGCAAGCTCGGGGTGGCGTTCAAGAAGCAGGGTGGTGGTGACGCCCTGGCCTTCATGCGCGAGCAGCTGGCCGACATCGTCGACAGCCACGACCCGGATGCGGGTAACGGCGAACCCAAGGATGTGGTGCTGTACGGCTTCGGTCGCATTGGTCGCATTCTGGCGCGCGTGCTGATCGAGAAGGCCGGCGGCGGCAACCTGCTGCGGCTCAAGGCCATCGTGGTGCGTGGGCGTGGCGATATCGCCAAGGACCTGGAGAAGCGTGCCAGCCTGCTGCGCCGCGACAGCGTCCATGGCCCGTTCGATGGCACCATCAGTGTCTGCGCTGAATCTCGCACCCTGACCGCCAACGGCAACGTTATCCAGGTGATTTACGCTGACTCACCGAGTGATGTCGACTACACCGCTTACGGTATCAACAATGCGGTCGTCGTGGACAACACCGGCATCTGGCGCGATGAGGCTGGCCTCGGCCAGCACCTGCAGTGCAAGGGAGTGTCCAAGGCGCTGCTGACCGCACCGGGCAAGGGTGACCTGAAGAATATCGTCTACGGCATCAACCACTCCGATATCACTGCCGATGATCGCATCATCTCGGCCGCGTCATGCACCACCAATGCCATCGTGCCGGTGCTGAAGGTGATGAACGACGAGTACGGCATCGAGCATGGTCACGTGGAGACCGTTCACTCCTACACCAACGACCAGAACCTGATTGATAACTATCACAAGGGTGACCGTCGCGGGCGCAGTGCTCCGTTGAACATGGTGCTGACCGAGACAGGTGCCGCCAAGGCAGTGGCCAAGGCGCTGCCCGAGTTGGGTGGCAAGCTGACCGGCAACGCCATCCGGGTGCCGACGCCGAATGTGTCGATGGCGATTCTCAACCTGTCGCTCAAGCGCGAGACCGATGCCGCGTCGCTCAACGACTACTTGCGTCGCATGTCCATCGATTCTGCTTTCCAGAAGCAGATCGACTACGTCGACTCTCCAGAAGTCGTGTCCACAGACTTCGTCGGCAATCGCCATGCGGGCATCGTCGATGCCAAGGCCACCATCGCCCAGGGCCGTCATGCGGTGGTCTATGTGTGGTACGACAACGAGTTTGGCTATAGCTGCCAGGTCATTCGTATCCTGCAGCAGATTTCCAACGTGTCCTTCTGCAAGCTGCCGCGCAGCCACGCCTAAGCCGCGTCGCGCGGGCGGAACGGCTCGTTTTGAGGTATCTCAATACCCCCTTGCCAACCTTGTTTGGCAAGGGGTTTTTTCTTTCTGTCGGGGGGCTGATCTGCCGAAACAGTCATTTCTGCTACGTTCGATCATGTGGTCAATTCACTGGCTTGTCTTTATAATGCTGGGGATTTTTCGGGGTGGTTCGATGTCGCCTCGGCGTGACTGGTGATGCGTGGTCAATAACAAGAATTCCTCTCATTTCCACCGAACCTCCGTCCATTATCTACGATCCATCAACTGGGCGAGTCTATGATCGAAGTCAAGAAAGGCCTGGATCTCCCCATCACGGGAGCACCGGAGCAGCGTATCGAGGATGCGCGACCGGTGCGCCACGTGGCGCTCCTGGGCACCGACTATATCGGCATGAAGCCGACTATGGAGGTCAAGGAGGGGGACAAGGTCAAGCTGGGCCAACTCCTGTTTACCGACAAGAAGATCGACGGTGTACGCTTCACTTCCCCGGCGGCCGGTGAAGTGGTGGCGATCAACCGCGGTGAGAAACGCAAGCTGCTGTCGGTGGTGATCAAGGTCGACGAGAGCGAAGAAGCCGAAACCTTCACGGCCCATGGGCGTGATGCGCTGGCGTCGTTGGAACGTCAGACGGTGGTCGACCAATTGGTGGAATCCGGCCTGTGGACCGCGTTGCGAACTCGCCCGTTCTCGCGGACTCCGGCGCTGGATGCTGAGCCTACCGATATCTTTGTCACCGCGGTGGATACCCAGCCGCTGGCTGCCGATCCGGCCGTGGTCATCAACGAGCAGGCGCAAGCCTTCGAAGATGGCCTGACGGTACTGTCGCGCCTGACCAAGGGCCAGGTGTTCCTGTGCACCGCAACCGACGCGCAGATTCCTGGCACCAAGGTCAAGGGCGTCAAGCACGAGAGCTTTGCGGGTCCCCACCCGGCTGGTCTGGTCGGTACCCATATCCATTTCCTGTCCCCGGTGTCGCTGCAGCGTCGCGTCTGGCACATCGGCTATCAGGACGTGATTGCGTTCGGCAAGCTGTTTGCAGAAGGCAAGCTGGACATGAGTCGTGTGGTGGCCGTCGCAGGTCCGCGTGCAGAGCGTCCGCGTCTGGTACGCACGCGCCTGGGCGCCAGCACCGATGAGCTGCTCGATCATGAAGTGAAGTCTCCGGACGACACCCGAGTGATCAGCGGTGGTGTGTTCTCTGGCTTCACTGCCGAGGGCAGCCTGCGCTACGTGGGCCGTTTCCACACCCAGCTGAGCCTGCTGGAAGAGGGTAACAAGCGTGCCTTCATGGGCTGGCTGTCCCCAGGTGGCAACCGTCACTCGGTGCTCGGGATCTACCTCTCCAGCCTCAAGGGGCTGAGCAACTATGCACCTACTACCTCTACCAACGGCTCCGAGCGCGCGATGGTACCGGTAGGTGCTTACGAGAAGATCATGCCGCTGGACATCATGCCCACGCAGCTGCTGCGTTCGCTGATCGTCGGTGACATCGAGACTGCCATGCAGTTGGGGTGTCTGGAGCTGGATGAAGAAGACCTGGCGCTGTGCACCTACGTGTGCCCGGGCAAGTACGAGTACGGTCCCATCCTGCGTGACAACCTCACCATGATCGAGAAAGAGGCCTGATGATGGGTATTCGACAGACACTCGACAATCTCGAGCCGCACTTCCACAAGGGCGGCAAATACGAGAAGTTCTATCCGCTCTACGAGGCGGTAGACACGATTTTCTATTCTCCCCCCAGCGTGACCAAGACCACGGCTCACGTGCGCGACGGTATTGACCTCAAGCGCATCATGATCACCGTGTGGTTCTGCACCTTCCCGGCCATGTTCTTCGGCATGTGGAACGCCGGCTGGCAGGCCAACGAAGCGATCGCCGCGGGCTACGACTCCATGGGTGGCTGGCGTGAAATGATCCTGCTGACCCTGGCGGGTGGTCATGACGCAGGCAGCCTGTGGTCGAACTTCGTGCTGGGTGCGACCTACTTCCTGCCCATCTACCTGGTGACGTTTGCCATCGGTGGCTTCTGGGAAGTGCTGTTCGCGATCAAGCGCGGCCATGAGGTCAACGAAGGCTTCTTCGTCACCTCCGTGCTCTACGCCCTGATTCTTCCGGCCACCATTCCCCTGTGGCAGGTCGCACTGGGCATCACCTTCGGTGTGGTGATCGGCAAGGAAATCTTCGGCGGTACCGGCAAGAACTTCCTCAACCCGGCGCTGACAGGTCGTGCCTTCCTCTACTTCGCCTATCCGGCCCAGATCTCTGGTGACTCGGTTTGGGTCGCGGCAGACGGCTATACCGGTGCCACTGCACTGTCCACGGCCTATCAGAGCGGCATGGCAGCCCTGCAGGATCAGTACAGCTGGTGGGACGCCTTCCTCGGCTTCATCCCTGGTTCGGTGGGTGAGACCTCGACCCTGGCGATCCTGATCGGTGCCGTTGTGTTGCTGGGCATGCGAATTGCCTCCTGGCGCATCGTGCTCGGGGTGTTCCTGGGTATGGTGGCGATGAGCTCGATTCTCAACCTGATCGGCTCCGACACCAATGCCATGTTTGCGATGCCCTGGTACTGGCATCTGGTGGTGGGCGGCTTTGCCTTCGGCATGGTGTTCATGGCCACTGACCCTGTGTCTGCGTCCATGACCAACCCGGGTCGCTTCCTGTTCGGTGCCCTGATCGGTGTGATGACGGTCCTGATTCGCGTGGTCAACCCGGCCTTCCCGGAAGGCATCATGCTGGCGATTCTGTTTGCCAACCTGTTTGCCCCGCTGATCGATCACTTCTTTGTTCAGGCCAACATCAAGCGTCGCGTCAAGCGCACGGCGGTTGTGGCTGAGGAGACCACCTGATGGCACAAGGCAACAATTCCATCAAGAAGATCCTTACGGTCGCCTTCTCCCTGTGTATCGTTTGCTCGATCATCGTGTCGACGGCGGCAGTGGGGCTCAAGGCGCGTCAGGAACGCAACCAGGAGCTGGACCGCAAGTCCAACATCCTGGCCGTGGCGGATCTTTACGAGCCCGGGATGGACGTCGGCAAGGAGTTCTCCCAGGCCGTGACCGCCAAGGTCGTCGACCTGGAAACCGGTGAGTATACCGACGCGGTCGACCCCGAGACCTACGATGGCTTCCAGGCGGCCAAGGATCCTGCACAGTCGCGCACCCTGTCCGGCGAGCGTGACGTCGCAGGCATCGGTCGTCAGGAAAAGTACTCTACCGTCTACCTGGTCGGTGACGAGGAGAACCCCGAGCAGATCGTGCTGCCGATCCGCGGTCAGGGCCTGTGGGGCCTGATGCGTGGTTACCTGTCCGTGCAGGGAGATGGCAATACTATCGGTGGCATCACCTTCTATTCCCACTCCGAGACACCCGGACTGGGTGGCGAGGTCGACAACCCGCGCTGGAAAGCGCAGTGGGAAGGCAAGGAAATCTACGCCTCCAGCGACTCCATGGATCCGGCCATCGAGCTGGTGAAGGGTGGCGCCAGCGATTCCACTGAGGTCGACGCACTGTCCGGTGCTTCCCTGACCAGCCGTGGGGTGACGCATCTGGTGCAATTCTGGCTGGGCGAAGAAGGCTTTGGCCCCTACCTGGAGCACTTCCGCGACGGTGGTGACAGCCAGGCGACTGCCAGCGCCAGCCCCTCTGACGACAGCGAAGGAGTCTGACGATGTCCGCACCGACAACCAAGGGCGTCATCCTGACGCCGATCTTCAAGAACAACCCCATCGCTCTGCAGATCCTTGGCATCTGCTCGGCGCTGGCGGTGACCTCCAGTCTCAGCGTGTCTCTGGTCATGAGTCTGGCGGTTATCTTCGTGACGGCATTCTCCAGCATGTTCGTCTCGCTGATTCGGAATCATATTCCGTCCTCTATCCGTATCATCGTGCAGATGACCATCATTGCGTCGCTGGTCATCGTGGTGGACCAGATCCTCAAGGCGTTTGCCTATGAGATGTCCAAGCAGCTGTCGGTCTTTGTTGGCCTGATCATCACCAACTGCATCGTGATGGGTCGCGCTGAAGGCTTTGCCATGACCAACACGCCTGCGCTGTCGTTCCTGGATGGCGTGGGTAACGGTCTTGGTTACGGCTTCATCCTGATGACGGTCGGCTTCTTCCGTGAGCTGTTCGGTTCCGGCAGCCTGTTTGGCGTGACCATCCTCGAGACCGTGCAGAACGGTGGCTGGTACGTACCGAACGGCCTGTTGCTGCTGCCGCCGTCTGCCTTCTTCATCATTGGTCTGATCATCTGGGTGCTGCGTAGCCTCAACCCGGAGCAGGTCGAGGACAACGAGTTCGTGATGAAGGAAAACACCCAGCCGAAGGAGGCCGTGTAAGATGGAACACTATCTGAGCCTTTTCGTTGCCTCGGTCTTCGTCGAGAACATGGCCCTGGCGTTCTTCCTGGGCATGTGTACCTTCATGGCGGTATCGAAGAAGGTGTCCTCTGCCATTGGCCTGGGCATCGCGGTGGTCGCGGTTCTGACCATCACTGTTCCGGTCAACAATCTGATCCTGAAGTACCTGCTGGCGGAGGGAGCCCTGTCCTGGACCGGTATCGCCGGTGCCGAGAACATCGATCTGACCTTCCTGGGGCTGCTGTCCTACATTGGTGTTATCGCCGCTCTGGTGCAGATCCTCGAGATGTTCCTGGACAAGTTCGTGCCCTCGCTCTACAACGCGCTTGGCGTCTTCCTGCCGCTGATCACCGTGAACTGCGCCATCCTCGGTGGCACCCTGTTCATGGTCGAGCGTAGCTACAACTTCGGCGAGTCCGTGGTCTATGGCCTGGGCGCTGGTGTTGGCTGGGCACTTGCCATTACTGCGCTGGCTGGAATTCGTGAGAAGCTGAAGTACAGTGACGTGCCTGCCTCGTTGCAGGGGCTGGGCATCACCTTCATTACCGTGGGTCTGATGTCCCTGGGCTTCATGTCCTTCTCCGGCATCCAGCTCTGAGTGAGACGGGAAGGGTGCCAGAGCACTCTTCTCGGTTCCGAACGCTAGCAATAGGAAACCGACATGGTTGATACAACAGTCATCGTGCTCGGCGTCGTCATGTTCACCGTCATCGTCATCAGTCTGACGGCGGTGATTCTGGCGGCCCGCTCCAAGCTCGTGAGCTCGGGCGATGTGACCATCGAGATCAACGACGATCCCGAGAACACCCTGACCACCCAGGCCGGCGGCAAGCTGCTCAACACCTTGGCAGCCAACGGCATCTTCCTTTCTTCCGCCTGCGGCGGCGGTGGCTCCTGTGCCCAGTGCAAGTGCCGCGTCGAAGAAGGGGGCGGTTCCATCCTGCCCACGGAAGAAAGTCACTTCACCCTGCGTGAGAAGAAGGTGGGCTGGCGTCTGTCCTGCCAGGTGCCGGTCAAGCAGGACATGAAGATCCAGGTCCCTGAAGAGGTCTTCGGCGTCAAGAAGTGGGAATGCGAGGTCATCGAGAACCCCAACGTCGCCACCTTCATCAAGGAGCTGAACCTCAAGCTGCCTGAGGGCGAGGAAGTTGCCTTCCGCGCTGGCGGCTATGTGCAGCTGGTGGCTCCTGCCTACGATATCAAGTTCTCCGACTTCGATATCGAGGAAGAGTACCGTGGTGACTGGGAGAAGTTTGGCCTGTTCAACGTCTCCCACAAGAACACTGAGGAGGTCATTCGCGCCTACTCAATGGCCAACTATCCGGAAGAGAAGGGCATTCTCAAGTTCAATATCCGGATCGCCACGCCGCCGCCCAATTCCAGTCACCCGCCCGGCCTGATGTCCACTTACGTGTTCAGTCTCAAGCCTGGTGACAAGGTGACGGTGATGGGGCCGTTCGGTGAGTTCTTCGCCAAGGACACTGACGCCGAGATGGTCTTCATCGGCGGTGGTGCCGGCATGGCACCGATGCGCAGCCACATCTTCGACCAGCTCAAGCGTCTTGATACCAAGCGCAAGATGACGTTCTGGTACGGTGCACGCTCCTGGCGTGAAACGTTCTACAACGAAGAATACGACAAGCTGGCTGAAGAGCACGACAACTTCGACTGGCATCTGGCATTGTCAGATCCCCAGCCCGAGGACAACTGGGAGGGGCCGACCGGCTTCATCCATAACGTGCTCTACGACATGTACCTCAAGGACCATCCGGCGCCTGAGGATTGCGAGTACTACATGTGTGGGCCGCCCATGATGAACGCTTCTGTCATCAAGATGCTGCTGGACTTGGGTGTCGAGCCCGAGAATATCATGCTGGATGACTTTGGCGGCTGATGCCTTGCCTGCCATGGCATGTCGAAAACCTCGCCCTCGTGGCGAGGTTTTCGTTTATCGGTCCCGCTGACGCTGGGAAAGTGTCTTGGAGGCGCCGTGAAAGTGCCTTGAAAGAAAGCAAAGGGCAGTAGTCGCTGTGACGGTTTCTGCCCAGAGGATAAATCTGGCATAATCCTTTGGTCGACAGGGCGTGCGACTCGACGGCGTCAGGGCGGTCGGTCGTGTTGCTGGGGCAAGGCCCGTGTGCCGAGCATGCGACGGCTGATCCCAGACCGATGCGGTGCAAGGTTCACGCAGCTGTGTGCTACTCACTTCGGCAGGCCTGTCGTTCCATCAAGAGGACACTCGTATGACCACCTACCTGATCGTATTTGGCGCCATGTTGCTGATTATCGGCGCCATGGCCATCGGCGTCATCCTTGGACGCAAGCCGATCGCCGGCTCCTGCGGCGGGCTTAACCAGCTTGGTCTCAAGGATGGCTGCGAGATTTGTGGCGGTAAGGACGACGTGTGTGAAGAGGAGTCGAAGAAGCGCGCCGCCAGCGCACGTCGCCGCTCCGATGAGAACCGCGGGCTTGATCTGGGCTACGACGCCACCCGCCGATAAGGCGTTGCAGCGAGCAACCTGCGCCTACCGGTATGCGTGACGCATGCCCTGGTTTGCCTGACCGTGACGGCGCCCTGTGGGCGCCGTCTGCATGATGATGCTGTCCCTTGTACGGTCGAGGGACTTTTCCAGGATAAGGATGACACGATGGCAGTGCACAACTACGACGTAGTGGTGATCGGTACAGGCCCCGCCGGCGAAAGCGCCGCGATCAACGCCGCGAAGCACGGTAAGCGAGTGGCAGTGATCGAGAAGCAGGCGCGCGTGGGCGGTAACTGCACCCATTGGGGCACCATCCCGTCCAAGGCGCTGCGTCATCAGGTTCGCCAGATCATGTCGTTCAACACCAATACGATGTTTCGCGACATCGGTGAACCCCGCTGGTTTTCCTTTCCCAAGGTCCGCGAACGTTCCCGGGTGACGATCGATCAGCAGGTGGCGATGCGTACCAACTTCTACGCGCGTAACCGCATCGATCTGTATCACGGCATTGCCCGCTTCAAGGACGAGCATACCTTGACGGTGCGCGGGCAGGGAGACAACCAGGAAGAACTGATCGCCGACAAGGTGATCATCGCCACTGGGTCACGTCCTTACCGTCCGGCGGATATCGATTTTCGACACCCGCGGATCTACTGCTCGGACACCATACTCAGCCTTCAGCATACGCCGCGCACGCTGATTATCTTTGGCGCTGGGGTTATCGGCTGTGAATACGCGTCGATCTTTTCCGGCCTTGGGCTCAAGGTGGACCTGATCAATAACCGCGGTAGCCTGCTGTCATTTCTGGATGACGAAATCAGTGATGCGCTGTCCTACCATCTGCGTAAGCATGGTGTGTTGATTCGTCATAACGAAGAGTACGAGCGCGTCGAGGGCGACGAGCATGGGGTCACCGTTCACCTGAAGTCAGGCAAGCGGTTGCGCGCGGACGCGTTCCTGTGGGCCAACGGACGCACCGGGAATACCGACCAGCTGGGGCTTGAGAACATTGGCCTCACCGCGAATGGTCGTGGACAGTTGCAGGTCGATGAACACTACCGCACGGCCCTACCGCACATCTATGCAGCGGGCGACGTGGTGGGCTGGCCGAGTCTGGCCAGCGCGGCTTACGACCAGGGGCTGAATGCCTGCGACGAGCTGCTGGATCGGGATTTCCGCTATGTGACCGAGGTGCCTACCGGTATCTATACCATCCCTGAAATAAGCTCCTTTGGCCGTTCCGAGCGAGAGCTGACAGAAGCCAAGGTGCCCTACGAGGTGGGACACGCCTTTTTCAAGGATACCGCTCGTGCGCAGATCACCGGAGATACGGTGGGGATGTTGAAGATCCTGTTCGATCAGGACACGCTCGAGATCTACGGCATTCATTGCTTTGGTGACCAGGCGTCGGAGATCGTGCACATTGGCCAGGCCATCATGCAGCAGGAAGGCGAGGCGAACACGCTGAAGTACTTCGTCAGCACCACGTTCAACTACCCGACGATGGCCGAGGCCTACCGGGTGGCGGCTCAGAATGGTTTGAACCGAGTCTTCTGACACCAGCGGCCATGACCAGAAAAGGTGCCAACAGGCACCTTTTTTTGGGTCTACGGGATGCGCCTGCAGGCGGGGTTCGCCCCGCATGGGCTGAGCGGGTGCCGGCTAGTCGTTGTCGCCAAGCAAGTGGGCCATGCATGGCGGCGACGCTGGCTCGAGGTCATCCCGGTCTTCCTGCTGCAGGGCTTCCAGCAGGCGCTCGCGCAGCTGCGCCAGATAGGAAGCGTCGAGTTCACGGGTGGCCGTCAGCAGCGTCAGGCGCCCGCGGCGTGCCAGTCGCATCAGCGGCAGCAGTTTATGCGGGTGGTCCCGTAGCTCGCCGCGATAGCGGATCTCGAACACCGCACGGCTGATCTCGCCTTGATGGTACTGGCGTCGCAGAGCCTGGCTGGGGGAGGCCTCTCGATACCAGTCGGTCAGCGCCAGTGACTCCCGTCGACATCCTCGGGGCCAGAGCCGGTCGACCAATACCCGCGCGCCGTCGTTTTCCGCCGGGGACTGGTAGACGCGCTTGATGACGATGTCGTAGCGCATCATGGTGTGCCCTCCAGCTCGATCAGTGCCTCCTGTGCGCTGGCCTGCCAGGGTCCTGGCAATGCTGCCGCCCGCTGCAGCGCCTGTACCGCCTCCTGAGGTTCATCTTGAGAGGCCAGGGTGAGACCCAGGTTGAGCCAGGCGGGGGCGAGCTCCGGGTCGTATTGCGTCGCAGCCCTCCAGGCATCGACGGCATCTTCCAACCGGCCTTGCGCGTGATAGGCGTTCGCTTGGCCAAAGCGCGCCATGGCCGCGTCCGGGAAACGCTCCACGACGGCCTCCCAGGCCGGTAACGCATTGCCAGCGCCCTGCACACGTTCAAAATCGGAGGTGGCCTGGATCGCCTCGCTGGCCGAGAGGGAAACCGGCAGCTGGCCTGGCGGCAGGGCAACGAAGGCCCAGCGATCGGAACGCTGCCAGGTGGCGTCAAAACGCCCAAACTCGGTACTGTCCTGGCGCGTTACGCCCGTGCGTAGTCGCAGCACCTGCTGATTCAGATCGTAGCCATTGACGATGGCGAAGTGCCACAGAGGAAAGGCGGGTAGTGACAGGTTCTGGAGCACCACCACGGGACGCCCGGCGTCGACTTCCTCAAGCAGAGACTCCAGGCGCGGTGCCAGCACAAAGGGGATGCGCCCATGGCGCCGCGTTGCGGCCAGCATTTCCGGCTGGTAGCTGCCCTTGCGAGCCGGAACGTAGATATCCGGGATCAGATCGTCGACGCTGACATCGACGCCAGTATGGTTGAGCGACATGGCCAGGGTCGCCGGTCCGCACTGGTAGTCACGCTGGGGGTGAAAGGGAACGTCGTCCAGCAGTCGCTGGGCCGACAGTGATTGCGTGCGGCTGGTATCCAGGTCGGGTGCAGCGGCACAGCCTGAGAGCACAGCCAACAACGCAAGAGCGCCCGCCAGGCGGGCGCTCGACATGATCACGTGCGAGACAGACATGGGCTTACCGCGTGAACGGATAGACGTCTGTCAGGCCGAGGATGTCAGTGACCAGCAAGATCACGAAAACCGCAAACAGCACACCGATAACGCTGGCGCCGGCAGGCATCTGGTCAAGCTGGTCAGCCATTTGCTGGGCTTCCTGATCGGACAGGGCGGCGACACGCTGTTCGACATCGGCAGGATCGACACCCTGCAGCTCCAGCTGCTGGCGGACATCGTCACGGGCCAGCACGCTGTGGATGCGCTCGCGGGCATCTTGTGTCTGCTGGCTTGCCAGCACGTCGCTGGTCGAGGCCATTGAGACGGCAGTGGCGGCACTGGCGCTGGCGGTGCCAAGGGTCAGGCAGACCATCAGGGCAGTACACAGCAGTCGGCGAAGTGTAAGGGTCATAGCGGCTTCCTTGTAGGGCTGGGTGTCTTGTTGAGCGTTCTGTGATGGCGACCGATAGCGACGAACCTCCTGTGCGTCGATATCGCGCGACAGGGGGAGTATAACCAAGATGCACCAGTTTTTTCATGTGGCTAGGAAGGATGAATTCCACGCCCAGGCAACGCCAGTCTGTGCTCAGCGTGGCAAAGCGGAGTCCGTCATGCCCCCGTCAAGCTAAAGCGGTCGTCGTTGCTGACAGCGGCGGCACGCTAGCCCAGGCGAACGCAGTTTCTGCCTTCCTGTTTGGCGCTGTACAGGGCTTGATCAGCACGTCGATACAAGGTGCCGAAGTCGTCGTCGCGATGGCCAGACACCGCAATCCCGACGCTGACGGTCAGCTGCATGCGGTGGGCAGGTTCGGGCAGGGTAAATCGTTCGGTCTCGCAGCGAATGCGTTCAGCCACTACCTCGGCGCTGTGGGCATTGCTGTTGGCGAGCAGCAGGCCAAATTCCTCGCCACCAAGACGCGCCGCCAGGTCCCCGCGGCGAGCCAGGCGTTTGAGCATGATGCCAAAGGCCGCCAGAACATTGTCCCCCGTGGGGTGTCCGAAGGTGTCGTTGACCTGCTTGAAGTGGTCGAGGTCAAGCAGCAGCAGCGCCACGGGGCTATCCGGTGGTTGGCGCATGGCGAGCTGCCGGTGCACCTGACCCAACCACTGGCGGCGATTGCTGAGCTGCGTTAGTTCGTCGGTCATGGCCAGCTGGCGCAGCGAGTGGCTGTAGCGTCGCAGCCGCAGGCAGGTGATGAGGAGTCCCATGCTAACCGCCAGCACCATGCAGACCAGTAAAATGACGGCCAGCGCCAGGTCGCGATTGGTTTCGATCAGGTGGGCGCCACTCTCGTGCAGGCGTTTGTCCAGCTCGGTGTAGATATCTTCCAGCGCCAGCTCCAGGCGCTCGGCCAGCATCAGGGTTTCCGGCGTCAGGGTGTGTGCCTTGAGGGTATCTGGTGTCAGCGGCTCCGGCGGATGAGACAGCGCCTGGGCCAGGCGTTGCTGTAGCCCATCGGCCTCACTGAGTTGATCGCTCAAGCTCGAGACGTGGAGGGAGAAGTCGTCATCCTGGGGGGCGGCGACCATGGACATGGAGTCACCGAGTCGATGCAGCCGATGGCCAACCAGGACCACTACCTTTTGCATTTCCTCGAAGTAGCTGACGTCGTCACTATCACGAATGTTGAGCAACGCCCGTAGTCGGATCGCTTCTTCCTGGGCCCTGGCGACGTCGACCATCAAGGCATTGTGGTTGGCCCCCAGCAGCTGTCGATTTTCGCCGAGGTGCCAGATCAGCAGCAGAGCCGCCATCGCCAGGACCAGGGTGGCGGCGATGGTCAGGGGCATGATGACGGCCCGCTTGAGGGAGGGGGCGGGAGAGTTCATACGCTGGCGGACCGCTGTTCAGTGGGCAAGAGGGAAGCGGGAATTGCCTCAGTCTACGCCTTCTGTGCCACGCTGCGGGCCACTACCTCTTCTGGGCCTGAACCTGTAGCCCCCAGCGGCGACGTCAGTACCCATCACAGTCGCTACCACCAGCACTGATGCAGCGGGCAGGCCCGATGCCAGCATCGACGACGCTGACAACAGAACGGTCAATAGATCTGCCAGCAGACAGGTCAGACGATCTGACAGTCGTCTGGCAGCGTCGAGGCGCTCGTAGTCGACTACTGCGCTACCCGGTAGGCCCAGGGCATTTCGGCCAGCAGGCCACGTCCGCCGGCCAGCGTCAGGGTAAGGTCCTGAATGCCTTGCTCCAGGGGCAGGTCCGCGGCGCCCTTGATGGCCAGGTCAAGGCGCTGAGCGAACATCAGCAGCTTGTGAAGACGTTTCAGCGGCAATCGTCGAATCGCTTCCTGATAGGCGGGTCGTCGACGGTCAAAGATGGGGGGCTTCTGCGCCTTGCAGGCGTGTTCGAAGCTCTGGCCCTGATCGAGGTGCTGATGCAGGGAGAGGAGCGTGCGAATTTCCCGGGTCAGGGCCCACAGGATGATGGGAGGTTCAGTGCCCTCGGCCGCCAGGCCTGCCAGGATCCGCAGCACGCGTTCACGTTCTGCCTTGAGACAGGCATCCACCAGGGTGAATACGTCGTAGCGGGCGCTGCTTTCGACCCCTCCAGCCACCTCCCGTGGCGATACCTGCGTGCCGGCGGGCAGGATCAGGGCGAGCTTCTGCAGCTCCTGGTCTGCTGCCAGCAAGTTACCTTCGGTGCGCTCGCCCAGCAGCCGGGCGGCGTCCATCGACATGGACAGGCCGTGTCGCTGGGCGCGGTCCCTGAGCCAGAAACCTAGACGGGAGGCATCGACCGGCCACACCGGTACAAACAGACCCAGCTTGTCGAGGGCCTTGAACCAGGCGCTTTTCTGCTCTCTGGCATCGAGCTTGGCACAGCTGACCAACAGTATGTTGTCACTGCCCTGGGCCTGCTCCGCGTACTCCTTCAGCGCCTTGCCACCTTCCTGACCGGGCTTGGCGCTGCCGAGACGCAACTCGATCAGCTTGCGCGAGGCAAACAGCGACATGCTGGCAGCAGATTCGATCAGCCGCCCCCAGGCGAAGTTGGCTTCCACGTGGAGCACGTCGCGTTCCTCGACGCCGCTGTCCTTGGCCTTGGCTCGTACCAGGTCACAGGCCTCCATATGCTGCAGAGGTTCATCACCGGCGACGATGATCACCGGCGGAATGGATTTTGCCAGGGCGTCAGGCAGCTTGTCGGCGAAAACCTTCATGAACGACTCAGATTTCCTGGATGGCGCGCAGGCGATCAATCATCTGACGCACGGCCTCGCGGCGGGCATCCTCGAGAGCATCGTTACGCAGTTCGTCCTGGGACAGCAGGTTGTCGTCGGTGATCGAGAATTCCTGGATCACTTCCACCGCCTGGCGGTCCGCCACGTAGGCGCCGTCGCTGGCTCGCTGGATGGAGTATGGCACTCGCAGGACAAGCTCCTGGTCCTGTGAGCCGGTATCCAGCACACCCACCTGACGGGTGATGATATCTTCCCCACCCAGGTTGAGGCGCAGCGGGGCATCGGCGTCGATGCGAGTGCCGAGGTTTTCAAGGCGCGAGGCCAACTGCTTGGCAAAGTCAGTGTCGGCACCTTCCAGCGCCAGGCTGTCGAGTGCCAGCACCTCGCCGCCGACGCCCCTGAGGTGAAAACCGCAACCGGCCAACAAAAGTCCTGCGCCTGAGGCCAGAGCCAGGCCGAGGAAGTCGCGTCGTTGCATGTGAACTCCTTGTCGCGATACGGAGAAGCCGGGGCGGATGCCCCGGCGGTCTGCATTTAGCGTTGAGCCCCGTGCAGGACGGAGCCAGTGCATTCAATTGGCAACGATATTCACCAGCTTGCCAGGCACGACGATGACCTTGCGCAACGTCTTCCCATCCACGTGACGCTGCACGTTGTCGTTGGCCAGCGCCAGGGCTTCAACCTGGGCCTTGTCGGCGTCTGCGGGCACTTCCAGGCGCGCTCGCAGCTTTCCGTTGACCTGTACCACCAGCTCGATACTGTCGCGAGCGAGGGCGCTGTCGTCCACTTCAGGCCAGCTGGCGTCGATGACGGCGCCTTCGTGGCCCAGTGTCTGCCACAGGGCGTGGCAGGCATGGGGGGTGATCGGCGCCAGCAGCAACACACAGGCCTCGATGGCCTCCCGCTCTACAGCCAGGCCGGCCGGGGAGGTGTCGTTGAACTTGGCGAGCGCGTTGCTCAGCTCCATGACCGCGGCGATGGCGGTGTTGAAGGTGGTGCGACGACCGATGTCGTCACCGGCCTTCTTGATCGTTTCGTGGGTCTTGCGACGCAGTTCCCGCTGGGTGTCATCGAGCGTCTCAAGAGTGGCCTGGTCAAGCGTGCCTGGCGCACCGGCGTCCAGGTGTTCGGAGACCTGGCGCCACAGGCGCTTGAGGAAGCGGTGTGCGCCCTCAACGCCAGAGTCGGACCACTCCAGCGACTGCTCCGGTGGTGCGGCGAACATCATGAACAGGCGCACCGTGTCGGCCCCAAAGCGATCGATCATGGCCTGGGGATCGACACCATTGTTCTTCGATTTGGACATCTTTTCGATGCCGCCCATCTCTACCGGCTGGCCGTCGCTGATCAGGGTGGCGCTAAGCGGACGGCCCTTGTCGTCACGCTTGACCTCGACGTCGGCCGGGTTGAACCATTCCTTGCCACCGTTGGACTGGGGCCGATAGAAGGTTTCTGCGATGACCATGCCCTGGGTCAGCAGGCGCTGGAACGGCTCGTCTGAGTCGACCAGGCCAAAGTCGCGCATCAGCTTATGGAAGAAGCGCGCGTACAGCAGGTGCAGGATGGCGTGTTCGATGCCGCCGATGTAGAGATCGACAGGCAGCCAGTAATTGGCCCGTTCATCCAGCATGGCCTCGGTGTTGTCGGCACAGCAGAAACGGGCGTAGTACCAGGACGACTCCATGAAGGTGTCGAAGGTGTCGGTTTCCCGGGTCCAGCCGTCGCCCAGGTCGCTGAAGGCGGGCATCTTCTTGAGCGGCGAGCCTGACGCGTCCACGGTGACTTCCAGCGGCAGGGCGACCGGCAGTTCGTCATCGGTGAGCGGCACGGTCTGGCCTTCAGGGCCGTACTTGACCGGAATCGGGGCGCCCCAGTAGCGCTGACGAGCGACGCCCCAGTCGCGCAGGCGGTAGTTGGTCTTGACGTTGCCACGACCCTCCTGCTCGAGGCGAGCGGCGATGGCATCGAAGGCGGCCTGGAAGTCGAGGCCATCGAACTCACCAGAGTTGATCAGGGGGCCGTGCTCGACCCAGGCGCCTGCGGACAGGTCGGGGGCGTTGCCGTCAGCGTCGGCAATCACCGCGCGGATCGGCAGCTGGTACTTGGTCGCGAACTCCCAGTCGCGCTGGTCGTGGCCAGGCACGGCCATGACGGCGCCGGTGCCGTACTCCATCAGCACAAAGTTGGCCACGTATACCGGCACGCGATCGCCGGTCAGCGGATGAATCGCCTCGTAGCCTGTGGCCATGCCACGCTTTTCCATGGTGGCAAGCTCGGCCTCGGACGTTCCCCCTTGGGCACACTCTTCGATAAAGGCGGCCAGTTCGGGCTTGTCGCTGGCTGCCTTGATGGCCAGCGGGTGACCGGCGGCCACGGCCACGTAGGTCACTCCCATCAGCGTGTCAGGACGGGTGGTGTAGACGCGCAGCGGGTCGTCGCCAGCCACATCGAAGGCCAGCTCCACGCCGCGGGACTTGCCGATCCAGTTGCGCTGCATGGTCTTGACCTGCTCAGGCCACTCGACCTTGTCGAGGTCTGCCAGCAATTCATCTGCGTAGTCGGTGATCTTGAGGAACCACAGCGGGATTTCCTTGCGCTCGACCGGCGCGCCGGAGCGCCAACCGCAGCCATCGATGACCTGTTCGTTGGCCAGGACCGTCTGATCGACCGGATCCCAGTTGACGGTGGACATCTTCTTGTAGACCAGGCCCTTCTCGACCAGCTTGGTGAAGAACCACTGCTCCCAGCGATAGTAGTCGCTGTCGCAGGTGGCGAACTCGCGGTCCCAGTCGTAGGCGAAGCCCAGCGCCTTGAGCTGTGCCCGCATATAGTCGATGTTCTCGTAGGTCCACTTGGCGGGGGGGACCTGGTTCTTGATCGCGGCGTTTTCGGCGGGCATGCCAAAGGCGTCCCAGCCCATCGGCTGCATCACATTCTTGCCTTGCATGCGCTGGAAGCGTGTTACCACGTCGCCGATGGTGTAGTTGCGTACATGCCCCATGTGCAGCTTGCCGCTGGGGTAGGGGAACATCGACAGGCAGTAGAACTTTTCCCGGTTCGCGTCCTCTAGTGCCTTGAAGCACTGATTGTCGTTCCAGAATGTCTGAGCGTCGCGTTCGATTTCGTGGGGCTTGTACTGGGCGTCCATCGCGGTCTTCGAGTACCTTGCAATCAAGGCGCGCCCAAGGCGGCGCGCAGGGTGTGGGTATCGTCCGGTGGCAGGGTTGTGCAGAATCAACAGTTAGCGCGGCGACCACCGGCGCGGCAATGATGCACGCAAGGATACCCCAGCTGCCTGGGGTCCGGCTATGGTGGGCCGCTTGTGTTGCGCCTGGTAAGCCCGGGCAGCAACGTTCATCTCAAGGAGGATACGGTCATGAGTGAACAGCATTCCAATCCAGGAGAGCATCGGCTGAGGGACGGCTATGAGCGGATGCTTGCGCGCCTCAAGGAAGGCGCCGAGGACCTGACCTGGGACAACCTGCAGAAGGATCTGGACGACGCGGTCGAGTTCGAGGCAGAGCTTGAGGAATACACCAAGGATGAGCTGGCGCTGCTGCGAGCCTGGGTCGAGCGTGACTTGAGAGACATGCGCCGCTACCTGGCCGCCGGGGGAGAGGGGGTCGCCAGCTGGTTGGGGATTGACCTGACGATTCTGTCGAGAAAGGTGGTGGATTCGCTGTTGTCCATTGCCGACCGCAGCGTCATCGAGCGCGAGAGGCTTGAAGACGACCTGGAGGCGTCCCGTGCCGACTATACGGCGGGCGAACTTGCCGCGCCGGGACGGATGTCCTGCGTGCACTGCGATGCGGCGGTCGAGCTGCACGGCGTCACGCGCATTGAACCATGCCACCAATGCGGGCATCGCTATTTCGTGCGCGCTGCCTGAGGCGTACGGGTGTCGGGTGACGATGCTGAGGCGAAGGGGCGTCGGCCCCTTCGCTGAGTGAATGCGCGCCCTTGCGACCTGGACCGGGCTCAGGCCGCCACAGCGTGGCCGAGCCAGGCGATGGCGGCCAGCACCAGCAGTGACATGACCAGCGCGTAACGCAAGTTGTGTCGCATCATGCAGTAACCGCTGACCCCGTAGCGTCCCTGCAGCGAGAGGTTGATGCCCGACAGTGGGCCGACGCTGGTGCCTACGGCCCAGGAGGCAAGCGCGACAAAGCCAAATAGGGTCTGGTGGGGGCCGTCCAGTTCCAGCATGGAGGCCAGTACCGACACGCCAATGATCGGGTGCAGGCCAGCGATCGCGCTGATGACGATGGCCAGGTAGCTTGAGGCCGCGGCGAGCGCGCCAAACTCCGGGAAGAGCGTCCAGTCGCCCGCCGTTGCCGCATCCACCAGCACCGACAGTCCCTTGGTCAACAGACCGGCACAGAGAAACAGGGTGATCTCCCCGCGCATGCCCGGCAGTCGGTAGTGGAAGTGCCGGACCATGCGTTCGCGGGCCACGCTCAGACCCCGTGCAAGATTCGTCACGATAGCCAGTAGAGGCATAAGAAAGGTGATGATGCTGACGATCGTCAGTGACGGTGTCACGACGAAGTGGAACAACATGACCAGGGCGGCGATGACGGCCGGCATCAACAGGCTAGCAGGGGATAGTGAGAAGCCTGGCACCGTCGACACGTCGAAGCGACGTGACAGTTCAATCACGCTGTAGAGCCCTCCAGCGAAGGCCAGCGGAAGGCCAACGCTGAGCAGGGTGGTGTACTGGAGTGACGGCGCCAGGGACAGCACGACACCCATGGCGGCGAAGAAGGGTGACCACAGCGCTGCACTGGACAATCCACGGTTGAGCCCAAGCAGTTGAGGCTCCGACAAAGGGCCGCGCCGCTCAAGGCGATCACCGACCATGAAGACGGTGGACAGATTGAGGATGCCACCGAGCAGATGGACCCCTAGCCAGGTCCCGATCAACCCCCTGCGACCCGTGACGGGCTGACTTGTGGGCTCGCGCGTTGGCGGGCGTCCGATCAGCGCGATGAAGCTGACGCCGGTCAACATGGCCACCACGAAGGCGTTACCGTCCAGCAACGTCATCAGCGCTGGGCGCGCATCGAACAGCGTCATTGCCACGGCCAGAAAGAGGACGCCGAGTAGCGCCAGAACACCCGCCTGCCACTGGTTTCGCCGAGGGATATCCGGCCATAGCAGGGCGCTGGCGAGCCAGAACGGGAGGCTGACGCTCACGCTCGGCAGCCATGGCGCCAGCATGCTCGCAACCTGCATGGCCAAGCCGGTAAGCAGCAGTAGCGCCGCCAGGCGATGGCGCAAGGGGGGCAGCGGAGGCGTGTTCGCGGCGGATGAGGTGTGCATGCCTGAGTCCCTTTGGCGTTGGTGGTCCTGTTGGGTCGAGTGGCGAAGTGGGTCGAGTGACGAGTTCGGTCTGCTGGCGAGTTAGGTCTGTTGGCAAGGTGCGCTGTCATGAAGCGAGGCACCTTACGACGATCAGGTGTCAATCGGCAGCGGCAGCAGGCGTTTCTGCATGCGTGTCGAACAGCTCCAGCAGTGAGCGGGCCGCATTGGAGAGCGTCCGGTCCCGGTGGGTCAGGTAGCCGAGGGGACGATGGATAGGCTGGGCGTCTGGCATCAGTCTAACGAGCCGTCCATCGACAATCTCGCGCCTGACCATGGAGTCCGGCAAGAGGGTCCAGCCTAGCCCAGCGGTAGCCATCATTTTCAGCGTTTCCAGATAGTTGGTCGACTGTCCTACGGTAGGCACCAGGCCATGGGCGGCCAGCCGCTCGAGGATCAGCTGCCGGGTGAAGGTCAGCGGGCCCGGCAGAAGTGCGTCGTGGCGTGCCAGGGACGCCAGGTCCAGCGGGTGCTCTCGAGACAGCGGATGTTCAGGAGACGCGACAAAGCTCAGCTCGTCCGTCCACAGTTGGCGAGCATGCAGCTGGCTGTCTGGCGCGGCAGACAGCGTGACCAGTGCGACCTCGATGTCGCCGTCCAGCACGCCCTGATAGGCCTGTTCCGAGTCCAGAAAGCGCAGGTCCAGCCTCACCTTGGGAAAACGCCTGACGTAGTCCTCCAGAATAGGCGGCAAGCGGTGAAGGCCAATGTGATGGCTGGTCGCTAGAATCAGGGCGCCCGAGACATCGCCGGTAAGATTGCCAAGCGCCCGGCGACTGTCGTCGACCATGACCAGGATCTGGCGCGCCCTGGGCAATAGCAGGCGTCCCGCTTCGGTCAGGCTGACGCGCCTGCCGATACGGTCGAACAGGCGCGCACGGGTCAGGGTTTCCAGGGTGGCGATGCGCTTGCTGACAGCCGGCTGCGTCAGATGCAGCTGTTCCGCGGCGCGAGAGAAGCTGCCGCTGTCCGCCACCGCCAGGAACGCCTGCAGACTTTGCGTATCCATGACGGGCTCCAGAAAAGATGTATTCCATACAGGAATCGTTTGAATAAATAACATGAATTGATTTTATTGGCGAGTGGCGCGAGACTCGTTCTATCGCCAGCGCGACGTGCCCGGCTAGCCCAGCAGAATGACCCGGTAGAATGACCCGGCAGCATGACCCGACAGGGCACCTGGTTGTGATGACCCGACCCGGTCACAGCACAAGCCACTGGGCAGTGGCACTGAAAAGATCAGCGATACCCTTACACCGTGGCAGCACGCAGAGAGGCATGACACACGGATACTGAGACAGCCGACATGGCGGTCCGTGGCAAGCCTCCGCAACGCTTAGACAGACCTTGACGCAAACGCTCGAGGCAGGACTTGAGGCAGGAGATTCCGCATGGCAGGCCAGACGCTTTACGACAAGTTGTGGCAGCAGCACTTGGTGAAAGAGCGCGACGACGGCACGGCGCTGATCTACATTGATCGGCAGCTGCTCCACGAGGTGACCTCGCCCCAGGCGTTCGAGGGGCTCAGGATCGCCGGTCGCCAGCCCTGGCGCCTGGATGCCAACCTGGCAACCCCCGATCACAACGTGCCAACGACCGTAAAAGAACGGGCCGAGGGCAATACCGGGATCAAGGATCCGGTGTCGTTGATCCAGGTCCAGACGCTGGATGACAACTGCGATGCGTTTGGCATCGAGGAATTCCGCATCAATGATCCGCGTCAAGGCATCGTGCATGTGGTCGGCCCTGAGCAGGGTGCAACCCTGCCCGGCATGACCGTGGTGTGTGGTGACTCTCACACTGCCACCCATGGCGCCTTTGCCGCGCTCGCCCACGGGATCGGCACCTCTGAGGTCGAGCACGTGCTGGCGACCCAGTGTCTGCTGGCGCAGAAGATGAAGAACATGCAGGTGCGTGTCGAGGGCACCTTGGGTCAGGGCGTCACCGCCAAGGACGTGGTGCTTGCCATCATCGGCGAGATCGGCACCGCTGGCGGTACCGGGTATGCGATCGAGTTTGCGGGTAGTGCGATCCAGAGCCTGACCATGGAAGGGCGTATGACGGTCTGCAACATGGCCATCGAGGCAGGAGCACGGGTTGGGCTGATTGCCGTCGACGATACCACCATCGACTATCTCGCCGGACGTCCCTTCGCACCTACCGCCGAGCAGTGGGAGGCAGCGGTGGCTGACTGGCGCCAGCTGGTGTCTGATGCCGATGCCGCCTTCGACAAGGTAGTGACCATCGCCGCCGAGAGTATCGAGCCTCAGGTCAGCTGGGGTACCAGCCCGGAAATGGTGACCGGAGTCAGTGGCGAGGTGCCGGATCCTGCTCAGGCGGCAGACGACACCGCACGCACCGGCATCACCCGTGCGCTGGAATACATGGGCCTTGCGCCGCGTCAGAAGATTACCGATATCCGGCTCGACAAGGTGTTCATCGGCTCCTGCACCAACTCGCGCATCGAGGACTTGCGCGAAGCGGCCAAGGTGGCCCGTGGCCGCAAGGTAGCGGACAGCGTTCAGCTGGCCATGGTCGTGCCCGGCTCCGGTCTGGTGAAGCGTCAGGCCGAACAGGAAGGTCTCGACAAGGTATTTATCGAGGCGGGCTTTGAGTGGCGCGAGCCCGGCTGTTCCATGTGCCTGGCGATGAATGCCGACAAGCTGGGTGCGGGAGAGCATTGTGCCTCCACCTCCAACCGTAACTTCGAAGGTCGCCAAGGGTATGGCGGTCGCACCCACCTGGTGAGCCCGGCTATGGCCGCCGCCGCTGCGATCGCCGGACACTTTGTCGACGTGCGCAGCTTTGATTCCACTACCGCTCGCCAGGAGGCCTGAGCCATGCAAAAGTTCGAACGCCTCGAAGGTCTGGTGGCGCCAATGGATCGCGCCAATGTCGACACCGACCTGATTATTCCCAAGCAGTTTCTCAAGTCGATCAAGCGCACCGGCTTTGGCGTCAACCTGTTTGACGAACTGCGCTACCTGGACGAAGGGCAGCCGGGTCAGGACGTCAGTCAGCGTCCCTTGAATCCGGACTTCGTGCTCAATCAGCCGCGCTACCAGGGGGCCAAGGTGTTGCTTGCGCGCCGTAACTTTGGTTGCGGGAGTTCGCGCGAGCATGCGCCCTGGGCGCTGGAGGACTTCGGCTTCCGCGTTGTCATCGCGCCGAGCTTTGCCGATATCTTCTACAACAATGCCTTCAAGAACGGCATCCTGTTGATCACGTTGGGTGAAGATCAGGTGGATCGTCTGTTTGCTGAAGTGCACGCCAACGAGGGGTACTGCCTCGATGTGGATCTTGAGCACCAGCGGGTGACGACACCCAGTGGCGAGATTCTCGAGTTCGAGGTAGATGCGTTCCGTAAGCACTGTCTGCTTGAAGGGCTGGATGACATTGGCATCACCCTCCAGGATGAAGACGCCATCGCGGCCTTTGAGTCTCGCCATCGGGCCGCTCGTCCGTGGCTGTTCCGCGAGCCCGCCAAGGCCTAGGCGATTTACCGCCCGGCCTGGAGCAGGCCGGGTGACTGTTTGCACTGTCTCAGGAATACATGGTTATGACCCGCAAGATTCTTGTCCTTCCCGGTGATGGCATCGGACCGGAAATTACCGCCCAGGCCACTCGCGTGCTGGACGCCCTGAAGGCGAAAGGGCTGGACGTCGAGGTCGAGCAGGGGCTGGTGGGTGGTGGTGCCTATGACGTGCATGGGGTGCCGCTGCCTGACGAGACGCTGTCCAAGGCGCGACAGGCCGACGCCATTCTGCTGGGGGCGGTGGGAGGCCCTCAGTGGGATACCATCGAGGACCTCAGCAAGCGCCCGGAGAAGGGGCTCTTGGGCCTGCGCAAGGAGCTGGGCCTGTTCGGCAACCTGCGCCCCGCGATCCTGTATCCGCAGCTGGCAGAAGCCTCAACGCTCAAGCCTGACGTTGTGTCTGGGCTCGACATCATGATCGTGCGTGAACTGACGGGCGGGATCTACTTCGGTCAGCCCCGTGGTGTCGAAGAACGTGGCGGTGAGCGGGTCGGTTTCAATACCTATGTGTACAGCGAAAGCGAGATCGAGCGCATCGGGCGTGTCGCGTTCGAGATGGCTCAGAAGCGCGGCAAGAAACTGTGCAGCGTGGACAAGGCCAACGTGCTGGAAGTCACCATTCTGTGGCGTGAGGTCATGGAGCGTCTGGCACCAGAGTATCCCGATGTCGAGCTGTCCCACATGTACGTGGACAACGCGGCCATGCAGCTGGTGCGTGCGCCCAAGCAGTTTGATGTGGTGGTAACCGGCAACATGTTCGGCGATATTCTGTCGGACGCCGCCGCCATGCTGACGGGATCCATCGGCATGCTGCCTTCAGCGTCTCTCAATGAATCTGGTCAGGGCATGTACGAGCCTTGTCACGGTAGTGCCCCGGATATCGCCGGCAAGGGCATCGCCAACCCGCTCGCCACGATTCTGTCGGTGGCGATGATGTTGCGCTACTCTCTCAATGAGCCAGCCATGGCTGAGCGCATCGAGGCGGCGGTGGGCAAGGTGCTGGATCAGGGGCTTCGCACGGCGGATATCGCCTATCCGGGCACCCGCCAGGTCAGCACCGCCGAGATGGGTGACGCGGTGCTCGCCGCACTGGACTGAGCGAGAGCGGAACACAACGCTGAGCGAGGGGCCATCGGCGTCTCGCGAAGGTGAAGCGGAAAGCCTACCGGCAGCATCTGAAAGGTGCTGCCGGTTTCTGTATAATGATTGTCTCACTCGATTTCTAGAGGACTTCACATGTTGAAAGTCGGTTTCGTCGGTTGGCGTGGCATGGTGGGTTCCGTGCTCATGCAGCGGATGGTGGAAGATGGGGATTTCAACGGCATCGAGCCGGTGTTCTTCACCACCTCCCAGGTTGGTCAGGCCGGCCCCGACGTAGGTGTGGACGTGCCTCCGCTGAAAGACGCCTTCGATATCGAGGCGTTGAAGGCGCTGGACGTGATCATCACCTGTCAGGGCGGTGACTACACCAAGAAGGTCTATGAGGACCTGCGTGGCGGTGGCTGGAAGGGCTACTGGATTGACGCTGCCAGCACCCTGCGCATGAGCGATGATGCCACCATCGTGCTTGATCCGGTCAACCGCAAGGTGATTGACGCTCAGCTTGATGCTGGCGCGAAGACCTTTGTCGGCGGTAACTGTACCGTCAGCTTGATGCTGATGGGCCTTGGCGGTCTGTTCGAAGCCGATATGATCGAATGGATGACGTCCATGACCTATCAGGCGGCGTCAGGCTCCGGTGCCAAGCACATGCGCGAACTGCTCAACCAGATGGGCGGATTGCGTGACAGCGTGGCCAGCGAGCTGGCCGATCCCGCCAGCGCGATTCTGGATATCGATCGCAAGGTCACTGCGGCCATGCGCTCCGGCGAGATTCCGACGGACAACTTTGGTGCACCGCTGGCCGGTAGCCTGTTGCCGTGGATCGACTCCAAGCTCGACAACGGTCAGAGCCGCGAGGAGTGGAAGGGCTTCGTCGAGACCAACAAGATTCTCGGTCGCCAGGACGCGCCGGTGCCGATCGATGGCCTGTGCGTCCGTATCGGTGCCATGCGCTCCCACAGCCAGGCGTTCACCATCAAGCTGCGCCAGGATGTGCCGCTGGATGAGATCGAAGAGCGCATTGCCGCCCACAACGAGTGGGTCAGTGTCATTCCCAATGACAAGGACGCCACCATCGACGGACTGACGCCGACCGCGGCAACCGGCACGTTGAACATCCCGGTGGGACGTCTGCGCAAGCTGAACATGGGCGGCGAGTATCTTAGCGCCTTCAGCGTGGGTGACCAGCTGCTGTGGGGGGCCGCCGAGCCGCTCAAGCGGATGCTCAAGGTGCTGCGCGAACGCTAAGACTGGCGTCAAGGCAGTGAACAAGGTAGTGACAAGTATCGGGGCACCTCAGGGTGCCCCGATGTCGTTTCTCGGCTGCATCGTCACGGTCTGGAGTGCCCTGGTTGGTCGACCAGACGGACGCTCCTCGAGCAAGATGCGCTGGTCGCAGCGCCTGCCTGTGGCAAGGCTGGTCGTCACCGAGCGGTTAAGGGATAATGCACCTCTCACTCGCGCAGATTCCTGCGTGGCCACCGCTTTCTTCGGCTTGCAGGTCGTATGTCCTTCTTTCATCACCTTGACGAACGTACTCCCATGGAGGGTCGGCTCGCGCTCAGCGTTGAGTACGATGGAACCCATTACTGTGGCTGGCAGCGGCTCAAGCACGCGCCCTCTGTTCAGGGCGCAGTAGAGGCGGCGCTGGCCAAGGTGGCGGGCGCACCGATCACCTTGCACTGCAGCGGCCGCACTGATTCTGGCGTGCATGCCACGCGGCAGATCGCCCACTTCGATCCGCCTGTGCAGCGTTCGGAAAAGGCCTGGGTGTTTGGCGGTAACGCCAACCTTCCTCGCGATATCGCCATCCGCTGGATTCGTCAGGTGCCGGATGAGTTTCATTCCCGGTTCAAGGCGCTGGCCCGTCGCTACCGGTACGTGATCTTGAATCAGCCCAGTCGGCCGGTGCTGGAGCGTGCCAATGCTACCTGGTGCCGCGACCCTCTGGATGCGGACGCCATGCACGTGGCCGCTCAGGCTCTGGTGGGCGAGCATGACTTCTCAAGCTTTCGCGCGGCAGGCTGCCAATCCAAGACGCCCTGGCGGCACTTGCACTTCATAGAAGTCCATCGGCATGGCCCGCTGGTGGTGGTCGACCTGCAGGCCAATGCGTTCCTGCATCACATGGTCCGTAACATCGTTGGCGCGCTGGTCACCGTTGGACGTGGCGAGCAGGGCACCGATTATATTCAGCGGCTGTTGGCGTTGCGCGACCGCCAGAAGAGCGACGTCACCGCCCCCGGCTGCGGCTTGCACTTTGTCGACACCCTGTATGATGAGCAGTGGCAGCTGCCGGCGGAGCCTCTGGGGCCCAACCTACTGGCCTTCCTGGGTGAGTGGACCGGTGAGCGTCCCTTGCCGGACTGTCCGATGGTCGAGTTTCGACGTGGCCGCCCGATTGCCGAGACACGCCGAGCCGTTCGCGCCGAGGAGCTGGATGGAGCACCGTCCAAGACGTCTGAGGAAAGGTCATGACAGCACCAATGCAGCGTACTCGGGTCAAGTTCTGCGGCCTCACCCGGGAACAGGACGTCGACGCCGCCGTGGCGTTGGGTGCTGATGCCATCGGTTTCGTACTGTGGGCGGGCAGCAAGCGGGCCGTCGACGTGGATCAGCTGGCGCGCTTGGCGGCTCGGGTGCCGGCGTTCATTGCGCGGGTGGGGCTGTTTGTCGATGCCGCCCCGGAAGAGGTGAGTCGGGCCCTGCCATGGCTGGACCTGCTGCAATTTCACGGTGATGAGTCCGCCGCCGAGTGCGAGCGCTATGATCGTGCCTATATCAAGGCCCTGAGAATGCGTGACGGGCTGGATGTTCACGCCGCCGCACGCTGCTACGACAGCGCCCGGGGGCTGCTGCTCGATGCTTACCGCCCAGGTGTGCCGGGTGGTACCGGTGATACTTTCGACTGGAGCCGAATTCCACCAGGGCTGGGTAAAGCTGTTATCCTCGCGGGCGGTTTGTCCGACGACAACGTCAGCCAGGCGATCCGCCAGGTGAGGCCCCATGCGGTGGATGTGTCGGGGGGCATCGAAAGTGCTGCCGCGATCAAGGATGCTGGGCGGATGCGTGCCTTCGTCAATGCGGTGGCATTGGGCGACAGGGTCGCGAACCAGACAAGCGTCTAGGAAGGGGCTCAAGACGGGCGCTTGCTTGGGGGCAACAGTCGTCGCCGAAGGGGCGGGGGCGTTGCTACATGCCAAAGACGCAGAGCCCAATAGACAACTCTGAAGGAGTCCGACATGAGCAAGTTCAGTGAGCTGTCCCGCTGGCCAGATGCCAGGGGCCATTACGGGGCCTACGGCGGGCGTTTCGTATCCGAGACCTTGAGCTTCGCCCTGGATGAGCTGGACCGCACCTATCAGAGCCTCAAGAACGACCCTGATTTTCAGGCTGAGTTCGATCATGACCTCGCCCATTACGTGGGGCGGCCGTCGCCGCTGTATCACGCCCGTCGCTGGTCGCAGCAACTGGGTGGCGCACAGATCTGGTTGAAGCGCGAAGACTTGAACCATACCGGCGCCCATAAGGTGAATAACACCATCGGCCAGGCGCTGCTGGCCAAGAAAAGCGGCAAGCCAAGGGTGATTGCGGAGACCGGGGCAGGCCAGCATGGCGTGGCGACCGCTACCGTGGCGGCGCGGCTTGGGCTGCGCTGTGATGTCTATATGGGCGAGGCTGATACGGAGCGGCAAAAGCTCAACGTCTATCGCATGCGTCTGCTGGGGGCCAACGTGATCCCGGTGACGTCGGGCACGCGCACGCTCAAGGACGCCATGAACGAAGCGTTGAGAGACTGGGTCACCAACGTCGACGATACCTTCTACATCATCGGCACCGTGGCAGGCCCTCACCCTTATCCGCAGCTGGTGCGCGACTTCAACGCCGTGGTTGGACGGGAAGCCAGGCAGCAGTCGCTGGACGAATTTGGCCGTCTGCCCGACGCCCTGGTGGCCTGTGTAGGCGGTGGCTCCAATGCGATGGGCCTGTTTTATCCCTTCGTCGAGGATGATGGCGTGCAGATGTACGGCGTCGAGGCGGGTGGCGATGGCCTGGAGAGCGGCCGTCATGCGGCGCCCCTGGCATCCGGCGCACCTCGCGGCGTACTCCACGGCAATCGTACCTACCTGATGTCCGATGAAGGAGGCCAGGTCAGCGACACGCATTCGATTTCGGCAGGGCTGGATTACCCCGGTGTCGGTCCCGAGCACGCACTGTGGAAGGACGTGGGCAGGGTCAACTATGTAGCCGCCAATGACGACGCGGTGCTCGAGGCCTTTCGTGAACTGACCCATGTGGAAGGCATCATGCCAGCGCTTGAGTCGGCCCACGCCCTGGCCCATGCCAAGGTGTTGGCGCCGACCATGTCACCCGACCAGAATATTGTGGTCAACCTGTCCGGACGCGGTGACAAGGATATCCTCACTGTCGCCAAGATCGACGGTATCGACCTTTAAGGAAGCACAAGGGGATCCCATGTCTCGAATCGAACAGCGGTTTCGTTCTCTCGCCGAGCAGGGCCGCAAGGCGCTGGTGCCCTATATTACCGGGGGCGACCCGGTGCCTGGCGTGACCGTGGACTATATGCACGCACTGGTGGAGTCGGGTGCCGATGTCATTGAGCTCGGCGTCCCATTCAGCGACCCCATGGCCGATGGTCCGGTGATTCAGAAGGCCTGTGAGCGGGCGTTGAAGCATGGTACCCGCCTGGTGGACCTGCTGGAGATGGTCGCTACCTTCCGCCAGCGTGACCAGGAGACGCCGGTGGTATTGATGGGGTATCTCAATCCTATCGAGCGCCTCGGGATCGAGCGCTTCGCACGGGAGGCACGTGCCGCCGGTGTCGATGGCGTGTTGGTGGTCGACATGCCTCCGGAAGAGGCAGACGAGCTTGGCCCGCTGCTGGAAGCTGAGGATTTGTCGCCAATCTTTCTCGTCGCCCCTACCACTTCACCTGAGCGTGCCGCTACAATATGCGCCCACGCGCATGGGTATCTCTACTATGTGTCGCTCAAGGGAGTGACTGGTTCGGCGCGACTCAATGCTGACGACGTAGCAGCGCATCTGGCGCCCCTGCGGCAGCTGACCGATCTGCCGCTGTGCGTCGGCTTCGGCATTCGGGATGGGGCCTCTGCAGCAGAGGTGGCCAAGGTCGCCGATGGTGTGATCGTCGGCAGCGCCCTGGTATCGCGCATTGCTGAACACTGTGACGCTCCTCATGACGCCATCGCCGAGATTAAGGCGGTGATGACAGAGATACGCCATGCCCTGGACGCCTGACAGGCATCCAGGGTAGAGATTCGACCCTGTCGTCGGCCATGGCCGGCGGCCGTTGCAACGGAAGACTTCTGACATGAGCTGGCTAGACAAGATTGTGCCCTCGGTGGGCCGCATTCAGCGCAAGGATCGTCGGGCGAGCGTGCCGGATGGCTTGTGGCGCAAGTGCCCCAAGTGCGAGTCGGTACTGTACTTGCCCGAACTCGAAAAGCATCACAATGTGTGCCCGAAGTGTGACCATCATCTGCGCCTGACGGCACGCAAGCGCCTGGACTGGTTCCTCGACAAGGAAGGTCGCGAAGAGATTGCCGCTGACCTGGAGCCGGTAGATCGTCTCAAGTTTCGTGACTCCAAGAAGTACAAGGACCGCCTGGCGGCGGCCCAGAAGGATACCGGCGAAAATGACGCCCTGATCGCCATGCGCGGTTCGTTGGATGGCATCCCGGTGGTGGCGGTGGCCTTCGAGTTCACCTTCATGGGCGGGTCCATGGGCGCCGTGGTGGGTGAAAAGTTCGTGCGTGCCGCGACCATTGCCCTGGAACAGGGCCAGCCGCTGGTATGTTTTTCTGCCTCCGGCGGTGCGCGCATGCAGGAAGCGCTGTTCTCGTTGATGCAGATGGCCAAGACCTCTGCCGCTCTGGAGCGCCTGAAGCAGGCGGGTGTGCCTTACATTTCGGTGCTGACCGATCCGGTCTTCGGTGGCGTGTCTGCCTCCCTGGCCATGCTGGGCGACCTGAACGTGGCCGAGCCGAACGCGCTGATCGGCTTTGCCGGGCCCCGCGTTATCGAACAGACCGTGCGCGAAAAGCTGCCTGAAGGCTTCCAGCGCAGCGAGTTTCTGCTCGAGCACGGCACCGTCGACATGATTATCCATCGCCATGACATGCGGGCCCGTATTGGTGGAGTACTGCGCAAGCTGACCCATCAACCGGCGGCAGGCTTGCCGGACGAGGATGCGCCCGACCTGGTGGATGCCGCCGAGGCAGCCGAGCACAACCTGGCCATGGCCGACGCGCCACAGTCAGAGGCCCTGCGTGCAGTGGACGATGAGGATGTCGGGTCTGCGTCGGAGGACAGCCACGCTGACCGTCCCCAGGACGCTCCGCGCTGATTCATGGACGAGCACGCCCTTCCCACCACTCTGGACGCTTGGCTGGCTCGGCTGGAAGCTGCCCACCCTGTGGGCATCGACCTCGGTCTCGAGCGCGTTGCCGCGGTCGCCGGCAGGCTTGGGCTGACCGCGGAGCCCATCGCCGAGGCGGTGATCACCGTGGCCGGCACCAACGGCAAGGGGTCCACTGTGGCCATGCTGGAAGCCTTGGGGCGGGCCCACGGGATGACGACGGCGGCGTACACCTCGCCGCATCTGGTGCGGTACAACGAGCGCCTGCGCCTCGACGGGCGTGAGGCCAGCGATGCGGTGTTGATGGAGGGGTTTGCTCGGGTCGAGCAGGCCCGGCTGTCGCCAACGCCGGTCAGCCTCACCTATTTTGAAGTGGGAACCCTGGCGGCGCTGTGGACCATCGCCCAAGCCAAGCCTCAGCTGGCCGTTCTTGAGGTGGGTCTGGGAGGGCGGCTGGATGCCGTCAATGTGGTTGACCCGGATGTGGCCGTGGTCACCACCGTGGCCCAGGACCATGCCGCGTTTCTCGGCAACGATATCACCGTGATTGGCCGCGAGAAGGCTGGGATCATGCGTTCCGGCAAGCCCGCTGTGCTCGGTAGTACCGCTCTACCCGACAGCGTGGCGGGGCATGCTGCCCGCATTGGTGCGACAGTCTTCGCCCTTGGCCAGGCGTTCCAGCACGCCTCGTATCTGTCGGCTCCCCAGTCGCCCTCTGGTTCAGTCACCCAGCAGGACAGCGATGCCAGCTGGTCCTGGCAGGGCACTGCGTTGGACGGCGCGACGGTTCGCGTGGGAGGTCTGCCCGACCCGGGCTTGCCGCGGGATAATGCCGCTAGTGCGCTCCAGGCGCTGTGGCTGGCACGGGGCAGTCTGGAGGCATCGGCCTGCCGCACCGCGTTTGCCCAGGTATCGCTACCGGGGCGCATGCAGTGGCAGGGTCGCTGGTGTCTGGATGTCGGCCACAACCCTCATGCCGCCGCCTACCTGGCCACTCGTCTCCACAGCCGTCGACACGCCTTAGAGGGTGACGAGCCAAGCGGGCGCCTGTGGTGCCTGATCGGTATGCTGGAGGACAAGGACGCCGATGGCGTCCTGGCTGAGCTGGCGCCGGTGGTCGATGGTTGGGTCCCGGTGACTCTCGAGGGGGCGCGAGGTCGCCCCAGCCAGGACCTGGCCGCGCGCATTGAACAGCTGGGAGGCGTCGTGATGCACCAGGCTGACACTCCTGACGCAGGGGCGGACTGGCTTGAATCGCGCTTCGGCGATGCGGATGACATTCTGGTCACCGGTTCCTTCTTCACCGTTGCTGCCATACTGGCGAGGTGGGAACGTCAGAGGGAATGTCAGGGGGAGCGTCAGAGCGACCGACAGACCGGAACCGGCAATGCCTGCGAGGGAGCGACATGAAATACGGAATGCGCGAGCGCGTTAGCGGAATCATCATCGTGGTGGCCTTGGGTGTCATCTTTATTCCCCTGTTGTTCGATGAGCCGGAGTCAGAGCAGCAGCGGCCCGAGCCGGTGCTGACCATTGACCCTCCAGTGGACGTAGAGCGCCGTGATGTGGCGGACCCCACGCCGCCCAGCACGCTGGGGGCCAACGAGTCAGCCTCATCGGGTGAGCAGCAGAACAGCGCCAATGCGTCCACCCAGTCACAGGTTGACCCGGGGCCCGCAGAGCAGGTGACTGCCGGCACCAACGCCGACACCGATCGCCAGAATGGGGCAGGCCAGGGCGCTTCGTCCTCTGCTTCCACCTCGTCTTCCTCCACCGACTCGCCGCGTCAGGAACCTGCTGAAGACCCCATCGCTGCCTTGGCGCGCCAGGCGGATCAGCGAGAGGGTCGCGCCGCCACGTCCGCGGTGCAGGGCGGTGAATGGGCCGTTCAGGTGGGCAGTTTCGGTGAGTCCGCCAATGCTGATCGACTGATGAACAAGCTGCGCGATCAAGGTTATCCTGCTTACTCGCGTGCCCGCAGCAACTCGCTGACAACCGTCTACGTGGGGCCTTTTGCGGCCTCGGAAGATGCCGAGGGGGTCATGGGCGAGCTCAAGTCTCGTGAGAACCTTCAGGGCCTGCTGGTCAAGGTGGATAGCTGATGCTTGCGACCTGGGTGGACTGGGTATTTGTGGCGGCACTGGCCTTGGCAGTGGGCGCGGGCTTCGTGCGAGGCTTGGTCAGGGAAGCGCTTGGCTTGGCGAGCTGGATCGTGGCCCTGTTGGCGGCGCGGATGTTTTCCGAGCCCGTTGCCGATCTGTTGGGCAATTGGATAGAGAGCCCGGACGGCCGCCTGATCGTCGCCTTCGTGTTGATCATCATCGTTACCATCCTGGTCGGGGGTATTCTGATCCGCATGGTGCAGGCAGCGGTGGAGTGGGTCGGGGCGGGGTTTCTCAACCGACTCACCGGCGCAGTGTTTGGCGGGGTGAAGGCGACAGCCGTGCTGACCCTGGTGACGCTGCTGATCGGATTTACTCCGCTGGATCAATTGAAGGCCTGGCAAGATGCCAGCGTGCGCCCCCATTTCGAGCAATTGCGTGACTGGGGGCTGGGGCAGCTGAGTGACTTTGACGGGCGCTTGCCGGACTTCCCCGAGTCTCTGCGCGAGCTTCCGCAGCCAGACATGCAGACGCCGTCTCAAGGCCAGTCTCAAGGGCACTCTCAAGGACAATCCCCGGTACCATCTTCGCCGTCTTCGGGCGGTGAGGCAGAAGGACCTGCCATCGACGATGCGAGCAGAGCAAACGGTACGGCGCTCTGACTTCGGCAGTGACAGACGACTCTTGCGCTGGCCTTGCGGCCGGCGTTTCACGGCAAATGAGGTAAGTTGAATGTGCGGTATCGTCGGCCTGATGGCCAAGCAGGCGGTTAACCAGGCAATCTACGACGCTCTGACGGTGCTACAGCATCGCGGTCAGGACGCGGCGGGCATGATGACCTGGAACGAAGGCCGTTTCCTGCTGCGCAAGAGCAATGGTCTGGTTCGTGATGTGTTTCACACTCGCCACATGGCGCGGCTCAAGGGCAATCTGGGTATTGGCCATGTCCGTTACCCCACCGCCGGTTCTTCCAGCGAGGCCGAGTCCCAGCCGTTCTACGTCAACTCTCCTTACGGGCTGGCGCTCGCTCACAACGGTAATCTGACCAACTCCGAGCAGCTCAAGAAAGAGCTGTTCTCGTCGGACCTGCGCCATATCAACACCAGCTCCGATTCCGAGGTTCTGCTCAACGTGTTCGCCCATGAGCTGGGCAAGCAGGGGCCGCACCTGGAACCTGGCGATATCTTTGACGCGGTGCGTCGCGTGCATCGGCGTTGCCGCGGTGGTTATGCCGCGGTGGCGGTCATCAACGGCGTTGGCCTGGTAGCCTTCCGTGATCCTCAAGGTATTCGCCCCGTCGTATTTGGTACCCGTGACCAGGGTGACGGCCAGGAAGTCATGATTGCGTCCGAGTCTGTTGCGTTGGACGTGGGTGGCTTTGAGCTTGAGCGTGACCTGGCGCCGGGCGAGGCCATCTTTGTGGACATGGACGGCAACTATCACACCCAGCTGTGTGCGGACCGTCCGGTGCTGGCGCCTTGTATCTTCGAGCATGTGTATCTGGCTCGCCCCGACTCTCTGCTGGACGGTGCCTACGTCTATGGCACGCGCCTGCAGATGGGCCGTAAGCTGGCTGATCGCATCAAGAGCGAATGGCCAGAACACGATATCGACGTGGTCATTCCGATTCCCGACACCTCCCGCACCTCGGCGCTGGAGATGGCACAGCACCTGGGCGTGACCTACCGTGAAGGGTTCATGAAGAACCGCTATATCGGTCGTACCTTCATCATGCCGGGGCAGACCCAGCGCAAGAAGTCCGTGCGCCAGAAGCTCAATGCCATCGATGTCGAGTTCAAGGGCAAGAACGTACTGCTGGTCGATGACTCCATCGTGCGCGGGACCACCTGCAAGCAGATCATTCAGATGGCCCGCGACGCCGGGGCCAACAAGGTCTACTTTGCCTCTGCCGCACCGCCCGTGCGTTATCCCAACGTGTACGGCATCGATATGCCGGCGGCCAACGAGCTGATTGCCCACGGGCGCAGCGAGGCCGAAGTGGGCGAGCTGATCGGTGCCGATCGCATCGTCTACCAGGATCTCGAGGACCTCAAGGCAGCCTGCCGTGAAGTCAATCCTGCTCTGGACGAGTTCGACTGCTCGGTGTTTGATGGCAAGTACATTACCGGAGACATCGACGAGGCGTACCTGGCCGAGTTGGAAGCGTCGCGTAATGACGGTGCCAAGCAGGAACAAAGTGCCGGAGATCACGCACTGGTCGGCATGCACAATCAGGACGATATAGACTGATAGCCAGCGCAGCGGGCCGGGTCGATTCCTGACCAGGCCCGGTGTCGGGGTCGTCGGCCGTCAGTCAGGGAGAGCAAGATGCAGGATTCGACGCAGGATACGTGGAACATCGACACCCTGGCGATTCGCTCAGGGCACGATCGCACCCACGAGCAGGAGCATGGTGAGCCGATTTTCACCACCTCGAGCTTTGTCTACGGCAGTGCAGCCGAAGCGGCGCGCAAGTTTGGTGGTGAGGAGCCGGGGAATATCTACTCGCGCTTCACCAACCCTACGGTGCGCACCTTCGAGCGCCGCCTGGCCGCGATGGAAGGCGGCGAGCGCTGTGTCGCGACCAGTTCTGGCATGGCAGCTATTCTTTCCACGGCGCTGGCATTGCTGTCCTCAGGCGATGAGATCGTGGCCTCACGCTCCTTGTTCGGGTCGACGGTCAGCCTGTTCGACAAGTATCTGGGCAAGTTCGGCATCAAGACCCGCTACGTCGAGCTGTCGGATCTGTCTGCCTGGGAAGCGGCCATTACGCCGGCGACTCGCCTGCTGTTTGCCGAGACTCCGTCAAACCCTCTCTCCGAGGTGGCGGACATTCGTGCACTGGCAGACCTGGCCCATCGTCACGATGCATTGCTGGCCATCGATAACTGCTTCCTGACCCCTGCGCTGCAGCGTCCACTCGCACTAGGTGCGGACTTGGTGGTGCATTCTGCCACCAAGTATCTGGACGGTCAGGGGCGAGCGATTGGTGGGGCTGTGGTGGGCCGTGACAAGGAGCTCGAGGAAGTCTTTGGCGTGGTCAGGACCTGTGGGCCGTGCCTTAGCCCCTTCAACGCCTGGATCTTTACCAAGGGCCTTGAGACCTTGAGTCTTCGCATGCAGGCCCACGCAGCTTCTGCTCTGGCACTGGCACAGTGGCTCGAAGCCCACCCTGCAGTGGAGCGCGTGCACTACAGTGGATTGGAAAGCCATCCCCAGCATGAGGTCGCGCGTGAGCAGCAGCAGGGCTTTGGCGCGGTGCTTGGGGTCGAGGTGAAAGGGGGCCGCGAGCAGGCTTGGTCAGTGATCGATGCGACCCGCATGCTATCGATCACCGGCAACCTTGGCGATGCCAAGACCACCATCACTCACCCGGCCACCACCACGCATGGGCGGCTGTCCGATGAGCAGAAAGCCATCGCCGGGATTTCCGAGAATCTGATTCGCATTGCGGTCGGGCTCGAACATCTTGACGATATCAAGGCTGATCTGGCTCGCGGCCTGGACGCGCTGCGCTGATCGTTTTCGCTCTTGCGGGGGTCGCCTGGCCCCCGTAAGAGCAGATCCACTTCCGTCTCGTGGACCGCTGATGCTTCCTTCCTGTCTGCGTCACCGTCCGTGTTTTCCAATGCTATTCGTTGAGCGGTGTTCACGGCTCTGCCGTCCTTGTTCAGCCGTCCTTGTTCAGCCGTACTCTATCTAGCGTCGTTCTATCCAGACGAACCCCATCGCGCCTACTGGCACTCCGTCCGTACCATCTCTGGCTCCAACGTCGGAGCTGGGGCCTGGTCTGACAGCCATGCGGAGAGCCGATGGTGCTCGCAGCGTTTCTGTGTAGCTGTCCGATCTTTGCGCAAGCGATAACGCCGACGCAGCGTGAGGGCTCAGCCCCACGACAGACTCAGTTTTATTGAACCAATCATTCGGAATTTTTCCACGGATTGGCGCCTCAACATGAGTTAAGCTCGATTTCATCGATGAATCAGAGGACGCCGTCATGTGGCGCAATTCACCAAGGGGCTGGGGGCTTCTCGCCATTGTGTTGCACTGGAGCAGTGCGGTAGCCATCGTCGGGCTGTTCGCCCTGGGCTGGTGGATGACGGGACTCGACTACTACAGTGAGTGGTATCACCTGGCACCTTGGTGGCACCGCGGCATCGGCGTTCTGGTCATGCTGGTGATTCTGGGCAGGATAGCCTGGCGCCTGGCACAGCCGACGCCTGCCGCCCACGGGTCGCGGCTGGAACGTCGGGCGGCCTCCTGGGGGCATCTGGCGCTTTATGTACTGATGTTGGCGGTGCTGATCAGCGGGTACTTGATCTCTACCGCGGATGGCAAGGGCATCGAGGTGCTCGGCATGTTCACGCTTCCCGCGGTGATCAGTGACTTGCCTGAGCAGGCGTCACGGGCTGGGGTGGTGCACTGGTACAGCGCTGTGGTGCTGATCATTCTGTCGGCGGGACATGCACTGGCGGCCTTCAAGCACCACTATGTCGACCGTCAGGACACATTGCGGCGTATGCTCGATCCTCGGCTGTCTCAGCAAGGACGACATGCGGCCGAATCGAAAGGTCGTTGAACGCGTTACGTCACTCAAGCACGACTGACGTCATCACAAGGAGAAAGACATGCTCAAGAAGACCGCTATTGCCGCACTGGCCGCTGGCTCTCTATTGCCCCTGGCGCAAGCTCAGGCCGCTGATTACGCCATTGATTCGGAGGGGCAGCACGCCTTTATCCAGTTCAAGATCAGCCACCTCGGCTACTCCTACATTCTCGGCAGCTTCGAGTCGTTTGACGGCACCTTCAGCTACGATGGTGAAGACACTGCCAGCGCCTCGGCGCAGCTCGAGGTCGACGTGACCAGCCTGACGACCAATCACGCTGAACGCGACAAGCATATCCTGAGCGGCGACTTCCTCAACGCCGACGAGTATCCGACGGCCACCTTCACCTCAACCGGGTTTGAGTCCACCGGCGATGGAGAAGGCGTGTTGACCGGCGACCTGACCCTGCATGGCGTGACCAATACCATCGAAATGCCGGTGACCTTGCTGGGCGAGGGTGAAGATCCCTGGGGTGGCTACCGCGCAGGTTTCGAGGGCTCGACCGAGCTCGCGCTGGGCGACTACGACATCGACATGAGCAAGTTCCCCGAAGCGATGCGCAGCCTTGAGCTTTACGTGACGTTCGAAGGCATTCGCCAGTAACACGCGGCGTCACGCAGGCTGTACGACGACCCCGGGCCCAGGCCCGGGGTCTGTGGTTGCGGGATAGGGTGAGCGCGCTGCGGCGTTGCTATACCATACGCGGCCAGACCTACCAATCGGAGATACCGTGCACCTAAGTTCCGACTCCAGCGCCTTAGGGCCAACCCTGTGGCGCAAGACCTGGCCGATGGCGATCGGGGTGCTATCGCTGCTCGGCTTTCAACTCGTCGACTCTGCATTTGTGGCGCGCCTGGGGACAGCTCCCCTGGCGGCGCAGTCCTATACCTTTCCCCTGTCGTTTCTGGTGATTGGTGTCCAGGTTGGCATGGGGATCGCCATTGCCGCCCTGATATCGCGCGCGCTGGGGGCGGGCGAGGCGGTGAGAGCACAGCGCCTGGGAAGCCTGTCGCTGATGATGGGTACGCTCGCCATCGGGGCGTTGGCACTGCTGCTGTGGGTCCTGCAGACCCCGATCTTCAGTGCCCTGGGGGCGGACAGCGATGCACGAGCGCTGATTCGTGCCTACTGGGCGCCACAGCTGATCGCGGCCTGGCTAGGCGCCCTGGTGTACTTTGGCTATAGCCTGTTTCGTGCCCACGGCAATACCAGCCTGCCTGGCAGCATGATGGTCCTGACCAGCCTGGTGAACCTCGCCCTCGACCCTGTGCTGATCTTTGGTATCGGTGACTGGCAGGGGCTGGGGCTGCCCGGCGCTGCCTGGGCAACGGTACTGGCCTTCGGCAGCGGCCTTGGCGTCTTGGCCTGGCAGCTGAAGGGGCGCGAGTGGCTCGCGTTAAAAGGCCTCGGCGAGGAGTGGCGAACCTCTGGCAAGGCCTTTGCCAGTGTTGCCTGTCCCGCCATGATCAGCCAGCTTATGCCGCCGCTTGCGGCCATGCTCGCCATCTCGACCGTGTCGGGGCTGGGTGATGCGGCAGTGGCGGCCTGGGGCCTGGCCAGCCGCCTGGAAACCGTGTCGCTGATGGTGGTGCTGGCGCTGACCATGTCGCTGCCACCTTGGCTCGGACGCTGCTATGGGGCGGGGGACTGGTCTCAAGTTCACCGCCTGATGCGGCTGGCATTGAAGGTAGTCGTGGGGTGGCAACTGGCCCTTGGTATCGTCCTGGCGTTGGCCGCGCCATGGTTGGCCGGCATGCTGGCCGGGACGGAGGATGTCAGCCAATCACTGGCGACCTTGATGCATTTCATGCCACCCAGCTACGCCGCCTTGGGAGTCTGCATGCTGGTAGTGTCCGCCGGTAATGCGCTTGGCTGGCCGATGCGGGCGATGCTGCTGTCCGCGGCCAGGCTGTTTGTGTGTTATCTACCCTGTCTGTGGCTCGGGGTGACCCTGATAGGCGGGGTCAGCGGTCTCGGCATGGGAGCCGCGCTGGGTAACTTGCTGGCGGGCCTTGCCGCTTACCTGCTGTTGCGCCGCACCCTGTCGCGACCCAAGCGCTGCGGCACTGCTGTTTGAAGGGGTAGTGGATATTGCTTTTTTTATGTCGTTAATCGATTGATGCTTCTGCTAGCTAGGTAAAAAACGTTTTACTGTCTCGCACATTAGGGTGAAAAAAGAATAAAACACTGGTTTTGCCCCTCTATACTCGCGTCATGTCGAGCCGCAGCCCGTAGCTGCGGCTCATTGCATCAACGGCTGGCATGACAGCGCCCCTGACGGGCGTGGCACCAACAATGAGAATAGAGGAGCGGCGACATGAAGGTATTGGTTCTGGGCGCAGGTGTGGTGGGTGTAACAACGGCCTACTATCTGGCACGTCAGGGTCATGAGGTCCGGGTCGTGGACCGCCAGCCTTCCGTTGCCATGGAGACCAGCTATGGCAATGCGGGCCAGGTGTCCTTCGGCTTCTCTTCTCCCTGGGCAGCGCCGGGCATTCCACAGAAGGCCGTGAAGTGGATGTTTCAGGAGCACGCTCCGCTCAAGATCCAGCCCAAGATGGACCCGACCATGGGTCGCTTCATGATGCAGATGCTCAGCAACTGCAACCCCGAGCGCTACGCCATCAACAAGGAACGCATGGTACGCGTCGCCGAACACAGCCGTGCCTGCATCAATGCCCTGCGTGATGAGACTGGCCTTCGTTATGAAGACCGCCAGAAGGGGCTGTTGCAGCTGTTCCGCAGTGAAAAGCAGGTCGAGGCCGTCGGCAAGGACATGAAGGTACTCGAGCAGTGCGGTGTGCGTCATGAGTTGCTGGATGCCAGTCGCATCGCTGACGTCGAGCCGGCGCTGGCGCGGGTGCCCGGCAAGTTCGTGGGTGGTCTTCACCTGCCCGATGACCAGACCGGTGATTGTCACCTGTTCACCAATCGTCTGGCGGACTACTGCCGCGAGAAACTCGGCGTCGAGTTTATGTTCAACACCACCATTGAGCGGCTGACTCGCGTGTCTGGCAAGGTCGAGGCAGTGCACACCAGTGCCGGAGAGTTGACCGCAGATGCCTACGTCATGGCGTTGGGTAGCTACTCGCCGTTCCTGGCGCGGGACTTGGACATCCGCCTGCCCATCTATCCGGTCAAGGGCTACAGCCTGACCTTGCCAGTGCTCGATGATGGCGGTGCGCCCCAGTCCACGGTGATGGATGAGACCTTCAAGGTAGCCATTTCGCGCTTCGACAACCGTATTCGCGTTGGCGGCACCGCGGAGCTTGCCTCCTATGACCTCAGCCTGGCGGAAAAGCGTCGTGCGACGATCTCCATGGTGGTGCGCGACGTGTTCCCGGAAGGTGGTGATCTGGCCAAGGCCGAATTCTGGACGGGACTGCGCCCCATGACCCCGGACTCCACTCCGATCATCGGTGCCACCAAGTACGACAACCTGTGGCTCAATACCGGCCACGGCACCCTGGGCTGGACCATGAGTTGCGGCAGCGCTCAGCTGTTGTCTGACCTGATCGACGGTCGTGCACCCGCCATCGACCCCAACGGGCTGGCCGTGTCTCGCTACGCGGCGTGAAGCGACAACCCGCAGATGAAAGCCAAGGCAATACGATAGGAAAGATCCTACCGATAGACCGCCAGGGCAGGCTGGTGGCGTAACACGCTACCAGGCACAACGCCAACACCACGACACCCCGACGGGCAACGCCCGCCGGGGTGTCGTCGTTTGTGAAGATGACGTATTTCGGTGCAATGGCGCCTTGTGCCCCTAGCTTGAAAAGGGCAACCGCTGCCGACAGAGGTGAAGACAGGGCTCGAATCCGCGATCCCGTCGGTATAAGCTGAAAAGCAACAACTAAACTTAGCCGGAAAGGCAGGGCATTCAGGACACCTCGTTCACGCGAGTCGACGTCATGTTGATGTCGAGAAAGAAGGTGACGTCCGTCGCCAGGAGGGGCGTGTCTGTATGACATTCTCCTGCGGTAGCCTGGCTGAAGGGTAATCGGCAACCAGCATATCCACTCAGGGCCCGTTTCGACGCTATAGCAGACCCAATGGGCTGAGCGATGGGCCTACGCCCTTGCGACATCCTCGCGTTGCAGGGACAAGGCCATCTGCATCTGCTGGGTCAGTGCAGACGTCAGGGACGTGCTCAGCAAGGTCCTGCGATCCTTGCCGCTGACGACGGTCAAGGCTTTTGTATCGAAATCGATGTCCTTGACACGAAGCCGTAGACATTCCGCGATATGTAGCCCACTGCCATAAAGGAAAGAGAAGACCAGCCAGTTTCGTCCCGACAAACATGACAGGATCGCCGCGACCTCGGCACGCGTCAGTACCGTGGAAAGCCTGCGATGTTGGCGAGCATGCTTAAAATCGAGGGGGCCCAGCTCGACACCAAGAAACTTGTGGTACAAAAATGCGAGAGCATTCAACGCAATCTTCTGCGTGTTGACCGAGACACCATGATTATTGGCGAGCGATGTCAGGAAGGCGCGCACCTCGGCTGCACCCATCTCAGTAGGGTGTCGACGCTGGTGATACAGGATGAACCGCTTGATCCAGTGCAGATAGGTTTTCTCTGTTCGAATACTGTAGCCACGCAAGCGTAGATCTCGGCGGATTGCCTCCAGAAATGGGCTCTTGCTCATGTGCAACCTCCCGAATACGATAACTATTCATTCGTACAGTATATTGAGAAGCGTCCAGCCACCGTGCCTGGAAAGCAACAGAAGAAGGCAAGACTTGTCTGCACAGAGTCAACAAAAAATACGGTTGATCCAGAATTTATGAGATCAACGGAATGGAATGTCGTGCATACCTTCTCAGGAATTCGAGCATGCCCGTACTGGCACGCAAGGGAATAGAGTGGAACTTTTAAAAATATGAAGAAGATATGAGGTGTGTGGGCCGGTTCGCGCAGCGACAATTTCAGCACGCATACGATTAAAAATGTTATGATTACTTTCTTAGCAAAATAAGATCATTAGGAAAAAATGAAGATACATATTGATACAGAAGTAGATGATGTTGTATTTCTACAAAAAAAGACAACTATCCAGTTTGTCTTAAGTGAAGCTTTAGTTTACTTGTCGCAAATCATGGTCTTCTTTTGGGTAGCTTTTTTAGTTTCTGGGTCGCTCACAAATGAAGAGAAGCTTGTAAGATTTTTGGATTCAAAAATTCACGACAATTCTCTTTCTGAGGTCGGGCATGTAATTCTTGCCACAATCATCACATTTGGCATAGTTTTAATGATTGTTAAAGTTTCACCCACGTCACGTTGGCTCGAAGAACTATCGGATGATATTTTGGCCTCAATTTCAAGAACAATATACTTTTTTGGCAGCAGTGTAACTGGTTCTATTTTAGCGGTAGCGCTTTATTCCAATCTAAATCCTACCAAAGATAATCCTGCTCCTGAGTTTTGGCTTGGGCTTTCTGCTGTTTTCGGGTTCGGGGCATTCCTCTATGGCTGTGGTACAAGCTATGCATTCAAGTATAAGAAATACATTGCTAAATCCCGCCCTAACAAATCAAAGCAGGCGGACGCCGATAAAACGAGCGCCGCTGTTTGAGGCGTTAGATTCTTATGATCACATATTCAGATTTTGCGGGCTGGCTGAACAACAATCAGGGTGTGCTGACGCTAACTATATTCTTAGCTACTATCTTTTTGGGTTGGGTTAGCGGAATATTTACAGCGCTGAGGCGAAAACCAAAGTTCAGCGTAAGGGTTATCGACGGGCCGACCTGTGCATGCACATTTCTAACAGGTAGGTCGAAAGGGCAATTTGAGATCCACCGTACCTGTATAGCTCTTTATCTCAGTGTATCAAATGTGGGCTCCTCTCCATCTAGTATTGAGTCCGTGTCAGTCGGCTATCATTGGAATATTAAGCCGCTCAGTCTGCTATGGTTAAAGAATTCTGTAGGATGGTTTTGGTTAAATGGCCAGGCTGTAGCTTTGGAAAATTTTCAATCAAAAATTGGCGATTCCATAAAGATATATCCGTTTCTATTTCAATGTTCAGGATTGGGTCTAAATAAAACGGAAACGTATCTTGATATAGGGCAATCGACAAATGGGGTGATTTATTTTGAACAGCCTGATAGTTGGGGCGGGTGCTTTCCTAAAGCGAAGAATGGGCAAGTCATGGTTAAGGTAAAGCTCTCAGATACCTTTGGAAAAACGCACACAAAGAAGTTCAAAGTTCCGATGGTTTCTCTGGAGTGCGCTCGAAAATATAATCCCTCTTTTGGAAAAACTCTTTCGGCTCTTGACAGTGCAGAGCTTTCGCTTGACCGTTTTTAACGCTGACAGTCGGCTCCACTGCGACCGATTTTCCGCCGCTTCGCGGCTCCAAGTCGGCGCGCGCGTTAGCCGTCTACGGATGATTGAGCATAGTAAAAAGGAGGTTTATATGAGTACATTGGATAAAAAAGAGATATTTCGTGTAGAAGAATCTAGTTTGACATTTGATCAATTAGTTAAGGAAGCAGCTCCTGAGATATCCTATGGCTTGAAGGAGAAAAGTGTTGTAATTCTCCCTTCACATGGTCATGATGATGTGTTTTACGCGGGCACATTAGATACATTGGACTTCTTAAATGAAAATGGAATCAACACAGATGTATATGCTTCTGATGAAGAATATAGAGAACTAGGATTACACGGGGCAGATTTTTGGCTTGGTACATTCATAATCCAAAGTATTGTAGTTCCAGTATTTTGCGGTGTGATTTCTTCATATATCCACGAAAAATTAAAAGCTAAAGATGATGACAAAATTGCATTAAAATTTCTTGTAGAAAACAAAGAAGGAAAAACCACCGCTATAGAGTTTAATGGTAAGGTAGAAAATTTAAAGAAAGCTATAGATGCAGTGAAGAGTTTGAGTGATGAAGATTGAACTAATAACCATAGGCGACACTGAAAATAGAGAATTAAAAAAAGTTATAGAGTATCTTGAGGCGGAGAAAAAATCTGCTATTGCTAACGGTGATGAAGATAAGGCTAATAACTGTTGGCTACACCTAGAATCTCTGGATTTGAATATACTATTTATTAGAGCGTTCAATAACATAAAGCTTAAAAACTATAGGCAAGCGTGGTATGAGCTAGAGCAGTGTGAAATAAAAGAGAGCTATATTCGAGAAAATTCATACAAAGATCATATCGTCGCTTCAAGGTTGGATTTTATTAAGAGCAAGGTGTCTAAATGGCAATCTCTCTATCCATATTGTTTATTTTTTAGTCCAGGGTTTAAAGTTGGCTATTATTCTTGCAGTATCTGTGGTCATAAAGTAAGGCCTAGATCTCGGTGTGAACATAAGAAAGGCAAGGTATATAGTGGGCAGTTGTGTGTACATGAAGCACACGATATGGAGGTACTTGAAGTTTCGATCGTAACAAAGCCTGTTCAAAAATCTTCAGTTATGCACGATGACTCAAGCTTAGACTTCATGCTTTTGGAACGTTTATCTAGTTGCTTAGATAATGCATTTGAAGATTGGGATGTACGGTGGACAAAAATGAAATTCCCTATTGCAAGATTTAGCAAAGTTTCTAAGAAAGATAAATGCCCTTGCAAAAGTGATAAAATTTTTGAAGTATGCTGCATGGGTAAGAAGGAGGTTGAAATTCCCCATGTGGACTTTCTTTTTTCAAAACCATTATCGAGTGATGCAGAAAATATAGTGTTCCCATATTACAACGGCTAATAATCTTTTTAAGAGTGGTTCGCAACGCGTGGAATTTTCACTATACATTTGTGAAATGACCCCTTAGCCGCAAATTCTGAGTGAAACACCTGCCCTAATCGGTAAGGTGTTGTATTTATGGCCTACTCCGAACTTTTTATGGAAGACCGCGCGTCGAACAATGCTTAAGCAGCTGGAAGATGGCGGCTGTTCTCCTGTGCACTCCGTTGGCGATGAGTCCAGAAATACGTCGAAACGGCTCGCCCGATGTGTAATGACCCCCTGGTTTCTGCACACCCTACGCCGCTAATGCCGGGTGTGCTCGGGGTGCCACATAGCCTAGAGACTGATGTGGCCGCTCTTCGTTGTAGTAACGGATCCAGCGGCTGATTACCGCTCGGGTGAAGTGACCCCCTCCCGAGCTGCACAGGCTATAGTGCAGCCATCAGGAGGACAGAATGACTGACGACAACCCCATCAAGCGATGGACCGCGAAGCGCAAGGCCTCCGTGGTCATGGACATCTTCAA
>NZ_JAHVIN010000015.1:0-68546 GCF_019801685.1 Halomonas sp. DP8Y7-1
TCAAGACCGGCTTCGTCCACCTCGTTATTGCCAGACGCATTGGGCGACTCGGGGTTCACCTCCACCACCGGGGTAGCGTCCACGGTGATGGTCAGGGTCGCGTTAGCGGTATCCCCATCCGCATCGGTGATGGTGTAGTCGATCAGCACGTCGCCTTCAAAACCCGTCGCCGGGGTAAAGGTCACACTGCCGTCACCATTGAAGCTCACGCTGCCCTGGCTCGGGTCCTGCAGCGCGGCGTTGGTCAGGGTCACCGGACCATCGGCGCCGGCCACGTCGGCCCCGCCCGCACTGCCGTCCAGCACGTTGACGGTGATCGCCACGTTCTCGTCGGTCTCGGCCGCGTCGTCGGTGGCCTCGGGCACGTCATCCTTGATGTCGACGGCCAAGGCCGCGGGATCGCTGACGTCGCCGTCGGAGTCGGTCACCACCAGGCTGAACACGTCCTGGATGCCGTCGCTGCCGGTGCCCTGGCTGCTATGGTCGGTGGTGTTGTCGTCCAGGGTGTAGGTGTAGCTGTAGACGCCGCTGTTGACGGTGACCGTCAGCACGCCGTAGGTGCCCTGCACGGTGCCGCCGTTGGTCACGTCCACGCCGCTGATCACCACCGAGCCCACGCTGTCGGAGCCGGTATCGATGGCGATGGTGCCGCTGGTGGTCTCCAGGTCGGTGGCAGACTGGCTGCCGCCGTCGTCCAGACCGGCTTCGTCGACTTCGCTGTTTCCGGACGCTTTCGGTGCATCCGGCATCACCTGAACAACGGGCTCGTCATCCTCGACAACCACCCGCCAGGTCGCCTGGCTGGTGTCGCCATCATTGTCGGTAAGGGTGTAACGGATCTCAGCGGTGCCCTCGAACCCAGGGGCTGGGGTATAGGTAATGGTGCCATCGGCATTGAACACCAGACTGCCGGCATCGGCGTCGACTAGCTCGGCCGCAGTGAGACTGGCGCCATCGGCACCGAGGGTATCGGCACCAGTGGCATTGGTGACAACGTTGAGCGTGACCGCAGCATCGTCTGTCGTTTCGACAGTGGCATCGTCCACCGCAACAGGCGCATCATCGATGATCAGAATATCCAGCGAACCACCGGCACTACTGCCATCGACGTCCACTGCGCGAACCGCCAGGCTGTCCAGGAAGCCACCGTCTGTGGCACCCGCTTCGGCATCGTTATCCACGTTATTGGTCAACTGATAGGTGTAGCTGACCGTGCCACCGGCTGCGCTACCGGAAAAACCGGTCAACGTAAGAAGCCCGTGCTTGGTAACGATAGTGACCGGCGAGGTTCCCAGCGCGCTCAGCTGAGCAAAGGTGAGCGTGACAGGTCCGACGGACAGCGTTGACAAGCCATCTGGAGAGGTAAAACCAAAGGAACCGCTGCGAATCAACTGCGTGCTATCTCCGCGGGTGCCGCCACTCAGATCGGCCTCGTAGAGGACCTGTTCAGCGCTGGACGCGCCCACCGGTAGATCGCCGGATCCTCCAGGATTCCCGGGACCGCCAGGTCCTCCCGGGTTACCGGGACTGCCAGGACCTCCCGGATTACCGGGGCCACCAGATCCCGGCGTGCCGCCGTCTCCAGGGCCATCGAGCCCGATCAGAGTCACACCTTCGTCATCGTCACCGGGATCGACGGCATCGACGCCGGTGAAGTCACGGTCGATGAGCTCGTCACGTCCACCAAGATCAAACTGGAACGCCAGCGGGTCCACCAGCTCCACGATGCGCAGCAGACGGACAAAATTGCTACCTTCATCATCACCGCCACCAGCGCCACCGGCAGCCGGATCTTCGAGGTTATCAAAAAGATCACCATCTCCAGCATCGATCGCCGCGAGCAGGTCATTGAGCTCTGCGTCCCCCAACACGTTATCGGCCTGATCGGCAAGCTCAGCGAGTTCGGCAAGCTCCTCACCCTCACCCGTGGAAGCCGCCTGTGTACCGTCGGGTACAGGGGCGTCAATCAAGGCAGCACTGCCTGCGGCAAGCGGAACACCGAGTGACTCCAGCGCACCGTCGTCCGCACCGTCTCCGGCTTCAGTGGTGTGCAGCACCGCATCGACGGCCCCCTGGGGGGATTGCCAAAGGCTTACCTGCCCGCTCCCCGTCAGCGCCTGAGGAGCACCGGTGCCGCCGGGAGCGATGGACACCTCACCACCCTGGGATGTCACCAGTCTCTCGCCGTCTTGGATCTGGTCTCCAGGACGAAGCTCTCGAAGCGTCCCGTCTTCGCTTTGAATCCACGCTTGCCCTTGAACCGCCACCACTGTCGCTGTGCTCATTATCGAGTCCCTGCCCCTGTCTCGCGGAGTGCCTCGCCGTCCCAGGTACCGTGGCCACAATGACCCCACCAAGACTCAGCGCATCCCGCTAGTTATCTCCAGATAGCTGTCGGTGCGTTCCGTTGTTGCACATATCTGCAGTCTGCAAACAACCCGCACATCCAGCACAATTTGGAAGCAGTATTAGCGAAGCACCTTATGTCTCGGCATTGGACTCAAGTACAGGCACAAAGAGCATTCCGTTGCAGAACGCTCAGTTTGGTCAATTTTATAAGCATCAATCTTAGATTAGAGATGCATTTTCACACATCAAAATCATATAGAACTCACATTACCTAAGATTAAAATACTGGTACTCACTGCCGTGACCATATCTATCTGAGACACACCTTCTAACACTAGTTATCTAGTCATTTTCTGCTAACTCGTTAAATCAGCGATCTTTTGTGGTCCTGCTTCCTAGAGGGCGACGCCCAAGACGTGCCTCACTCTTTTGGGAGGCACGCCGGACAGCCGGCTCCCACTGTGTCTTCTCCTCCCCCCAGGCATGACGTTGCTAAGTCGTCAAAAACCGTCTTTAGCACCAGCGCGCCGTCCGCAGCGCCGGGGTGAATTCGGCACGCCTACCTGATTTATAAAAAACCTATTGCTTTCAGATATTTATAACAAAAAAGCACAAGGCGTATCTAATGGGCAACATCTAGGATGTTGATTTTTAAGGACTTATACAAAGGTCACATACATGCGTCTCCTTAGGGAGACACTTTTGTCTTTCACTGAGCCCGAACGGCTAGGCACACCAAAGACGAAACGCCATAGGTATATGTTTTTTCTACAAATCACTGAAACATGGCCCAGACTTTGCGCACCAGAACACCCAGTACAAGGCTTGACCCGCGCCACAGCACCACAGCGTGAGTGCACCAGGGCAGCCCCCACTACCACAGACGTTCGCAAGGAGAGGGTTCATGAAGATCACCATTCACGGTTCTGGTTACGTGGGTCTCGTCACCGGCGCCTGCCTCGCTGACGTAGGACACGATGTCATGTGTGTGGACGTCGACCAGGTCAAGGTCGCCCGACTCAAGCGCGGCGAAGTCCCTATCTACGAACCAGGATTGGAAGAGCTGATCCGCCACAACATGGATGACGGTCGCTTGCGCTTTTCCGACAGCCCACAAGAGGGTGTCGCGCATGGTCTGCTTCAGTTCATCGCGGTCGGAACTCCGCCTGACGAAGATGGCAGCGCTGACCTGACCCATGTGCTGGGTGTGGCGCAGACCATTGGCCAGTACATGGATGACTATCGAGTGGTGATCAACAAGTCCACCGTGCCGGTGGGTACAGCCGACAAGGTCACTCAAGCCGTTGCCAACGCACTGGAAGGTCGTCAGCTGGATGTCGATTTCGATGTCTGCTCAAACCCGGAATTTCTGAAGGAAGGGGCCGCCATCGAGGACTTCTCGCGAGGTGCTCGTATCGTGGTGGGAACCGACAGCGATCGAGTACGCCGCCTGATGCGCGAATGCTATGCGCCCTATAGCCGCCAGCGCGACAAGCTGATGTTCATGGAAGTCCGCAGTGCCGAACTGACCAAGTACGCAGCGAACGCCATGCTTGCGACAAAAATCAGCTTCATCAATGAAATCGCCAACCTGGCGGAGCATCTGGGAGCGGATGTCGAACAGGTGAGGCACGGTATCGGCAGTGATCCTCGCATCGGCTATCACTTCATCTACCCGGGATGTGGCTACGGTGGCTCCTGCTTCCCCAAGGACGTCAAGGCACTGGCGCGCACGGCCAGTGAAGTGGGAGCACCAGCGCGCATGCTTCAGGCGGTGGAAACCGTCAACAACAACCAGAAGACGCGACTGTTCGACAAGCTGGAACTCGCGCTGCATGGGAACCTGGAAGGACGCACCATCGCCATCTGGGGCCTGGCATTCAAGCCCAACACCGACGACATGCGCGAAGCCCCCAGTCGCGTGCTGATGGAGCAACTGTGGCAAGCCGGCGCACGGGTCCAGGCCTTCGACCCCGAAGCCGCTGCCGAGTGTCATCGCATCTACGGTGAGCGCCCGGACCTGTGCCTGTCAAAACAGCGCGATGCTGCCCTCGAAGGCGCCGACGCGCTGGTCATCTGCACCGAATGGAAAGCCTTCCGCACGGTGGACTTCGACAAGATCGCTCGCACGCTTAACCACCCGTTGGTCATTGATGGCCGCAACCTCTATTCCCCCGAGGATGTGGAACAAGCTGGGCTCAAGTACTACGCCATGGGCCGTGGAGCGTCTCTCCAGCAACCCAGGGTGTGAGGGCTCGACCATGTCATCACTTCCCAAGCACACCTCCGTGGCCAGCAAGGCCACGGAGTTGACCACCCTGGCTCTGCTGCTCGCTCTGCTCGTCGTGCTGGTCAGTGAACTCCCATCAGAGGTGTTCTCTCCGGCGTCGAAGAGCTTCTTCTTTGCCATCGGTGCCGTGGGTGCCTGGCGCTACTCCTGGTGGTTCGTCCAGGCCCTGCGCTCGGTGTGGTACAACCGCCGCATCTTCCCGCGGATGCGGGCACAGGCCGATGCCTTGGGTGACGCCGGCAGGCCGTCGGAGCTGTACGTGCTGTGCACCTCGTTTCGGATCGATCCGGACGTCTGCTATCGCGTCTACGATGCGCTGATTCGCGAAACCCGCAGCTACGGCGTGCCGACGACGGTCTTCGCCTCGGTGTCGGACCAGACCGACGTGGACATCATCTCCCACGTCCTGCAGGAGCATGGCTGGCCCGGGCATATCGAAGTCAGATACATGTTCCAGAAGGGCGACGGCAAGCGCTCCGCCATGGCCGAGGTGCTACGTGCGATCTCCCGTCGTGCACCGGCACCGGACGCGCTATTGGTGTCCATGGACGGTGACATTCTGCTGGAACCCGGCACCCTGGAGCGCTCGCTGTCGTTCTTTGCGCTGCGTGATGACCTTGGCGCTTTGACGACCAACAACAGTGCGATCGTCACTGGCAACGATGCCACCAAGGAGTGGTACGACCTGCGCTACGCGCAACGCCACCTGGTGATGAGTTCGATGTCTGTGTCAGAGCGCCTGCTGGTGCTCACTGGGCGCTACAGTGCCTTTCGTGCAGACCTCGCTACCCACCCTGACTTCATTGACATGGTCGAGAACGACCACGTGGATCACTGGCGCTTCGGCACCTTCAAGTTCCTGTCCGGCGACGACAAGTCGACCTGGTACTGGCTGCTGAAAAATGGCTGGAAGATGCTCTACCTGCCGGACGTCTACGTCTCTGGCTTCGAGGAGCTACCTGATCGCACGCGCTTTTTCGCCTCTACCACCGATCTGATGCGCCGCTGGTACGGCAACATGCTGCGCACCAGTGGCCGAGCCATCGCCTTGGGACCGCGCCCAATGGGGCTATTCACCTGGTGGAGCCTGATCGACCAGCGTCTCTCCATGTGGACGACCCTGATCGGGCCGACGGTGGCGATACTGGTGTCCTTGTTCGTGCGCCCGTCGTTCATCTTCGCCTATGCCCTGTGGATTCTGTTCACCAGGGGCATCTCGACGTTGATTCTTGCCTGGCAGCGCGGTCGCTTCAGCCTGCTGTGGATTCCGCTGATCTACTACAACCAGGTCTACGGCGCCCTGCTCAAGACCTACGTGAGCTTTCGCTTCAATCGGCAGAAGTGGTCGCGCCAGGGAATCTCTGCGGGTGAACCGGACAGCCCCAAGGCGGTTCGTCGACAGCGGCGGATGGGGCATCTGCTGCATGCCTTCCACGTCTGCCTGATGCTGTTCGTGCTGACCCTGGCAACCGGTGTGCTGAAGATCCCGGACGCCACATCCCTCGACATTCTTGGTCAGTCAGGAGCCGCCGCTAGCCCCGCCACTGTTGCGCCTCCCTAGGGGCTCTACGCAGCGCCATTCAAGCGTCCCACGATACCCGATCGATACGCACGACCAGATACGTCCCGACACGGCCAACTTCGACACAGGATCTCAGATACCGCCATGAGCGATTACTTCGACCACCACGATCAAGAGACACCTTCGTCACGTCCTGCCTCTTCGCCCTCTCGACAGCGGGCAGAGCCTAGCCTCGGGCAGGCTGGCCATGACGCCAGTACCAGCAACGGTGACAGCCGCCCAGGCCTCGCCCACGAGCGACGCGATGAACGCCGCTATATCCGCGTCACGCCGACCTTTGAAGTGCGCTTCGAGGATGGCAACCGTTTTCGCGGCGTCGACCTGTCACAGGGTGGGTTCGCGATCGAAAGCCCGAAAGCCATGCGCAAGGATGCGCGCATTCGCGGCGAGATCGCCATCCAGACCGCCAGCGGGGAACTGCTGGTGCCGGTCGGCGCCAGCTGCCGCCACAGCCTCGCACAGGAGGGGCGCGCCGGTACGCATCACGCTGGCTTCGAGATTACCGACATTTCCCCCTCCCACCTGGAGCTGCTGCGCCAGGTCGTGCGAGCCCACCTGGCAGGACGACCGCTGAACGTCGAACAGCTGTTGCAGGGTGAAGACAGCCAGACTCCCCGCAAGCGACGTGGAGCGGGCAGTGCACCGCAACCTGCGGCGCGTCCCCCCAAGCCCTTGGGTCGTTACGTGGCGCTGTTCATGGGCTTTGCGGTTCTGGCCATCGTGGCGGCGGCCACGGCCTACCGCAACTTCATGCTGATTGAACCCAGCTTTGCCGCGGTCACCGCTCCACGCATCGATATCCGAGCCCCTAGCCCCGGTATCTTGATGGCCCATGAGCTGGAAGCCGGTGATCGCGTCACCCGCGACGAAGCACTCACGCGGGTCAAGGACGTAGACCTGGAGTCCGACCTCATTCTGGCCGAGGCGGCTCAGCGCTATAACAGCCAACTGATCGAAAATCTGCAGGAAAGCCTGGATAGCGCCAACGGCGGTCAGGTCAGCCTGGCCAACTCCGCTGAGCCGGGCAACGGCGAAGCCGTCAGCTTCGAGACGGTGTCACCCGCCATTGCCGAGGCCCGGATCGACCAGTTCGAGACGGCCAGGGACTTCCAGGCGTCCCGCGTCACCGCACTGCAGGCACGCCAGTCCCAGAACGAGATTTACAGCCCCTGCGACTGCCTGGTCGCCTGGGCCCTGTCCAGTTCTGACGGCACCTATATCAATGAAAGCGAAAAGATCATGACCTTGATGCGCACCGGTCAGGACGAGGTCATGGTCGAAGCCCTGGTCCATATGGACGACATCGACCGCATCGAGCCGGATCAGTTGGCCTACCTGTCACTGCCCAATGCCTCAGGCACGATCAGCGCCAGGGTGCGCAGTGTGGCTCTCGACATCGAGCGCCAGCCCCGCGCGGGTTTCCCCAGCTGGGTGCGCCAGCAGCAGAACGTCGCCAGCGTGCTGCTGGTACCGGAAAAGCCGTTGCCCGTCGAAAGCGTCGGCACCCCGGTGGACGTGCGCTTCACCGAACAGGCGCTGCTGGGCGCCACCGCCGAGTGGATCTGGCAGAGCGGCCGCGGCATCTACCAGCAGGCCAGTCGACTGTTTTCTTCCGCCGAGGAAAGCCCTGAGGCCAACCAGGCAGGCTGATGCCCTCGCCATCGACGCGTCAGGGGAGCGCCTCCCCTGAGCGCTGCATGACAGTGATCAAGGAGAACACGCCATGACCAACACGACGCGCCTGACCGCTTCTGTCCTCGCCGTACTGGCCGCACAACCGCTGCTGGTCCAGGCCGCTGACGAGCCAGGACGGCCCGATGTTGCTGCCTGCTCCACCCGCCTTCCGCTGGTAGCGTCTCCGGCGCCGATGCTTGGCGAGTCGAGCGCTCACGATGCGATTCGAGAGGGCTTTGACACCACCCGAACCTGGGGCACCGAGGAAAACGTCGAACTGCTCGCCGGACACGCCGAGACGCCCGCCCTGCGCGTGCATTATCCGCAAGGAACGTCCTCACCGGGAGACACCGACGTCGGTGGTGCCGGCTTCTACGCCGAGCCCGCCGAACTGTCAGGCAGCGACCACGCCTGCCTCAGCTATCGGGTCCGTTTCGAGCAGGGTTTCGACTTCGTCAAGGGCGGCAAGCTGCCGGGTCTGTTCGGCGGTGAAGCCCCCAGTGGCGGCGATGACGTCACCGGCGAAAACGGTTTTTCGATGCGCTACATGTGGCGCGAGAACGGTCAAGGCGAGCTCTACGAATACGTGGTGGGCGGTGACAACGACTACGGTGACTCCATTGCCCGTGGGCGCTTCAGCTTTCCATCCGGACAGTGGGTCACGCTGGAACAGGAAATCATCCTCAATGATCCCGGCCAGGCCAATGGCGTCGCTCGCGTCTGGGTCAATGGCCAGCCGCTGATCGAGCAGACCGATATCACCTATCGCACCAGCGACAGCGTTCACATCGACGGCCTCATGTTCTCCACCTTCTTTGGTGGACATGGCAAGGACTGGCGCACGCCGCGGGACCAGCACGTCGACTTCGCCGACTTTCACTTCTACGCACCACGTTCATGAGTGTGACGGCCCACGGGCCGTCAACAAGGAGACCCTGCATGCCTGACTTGCGCGGATCATCGCCTCGCATCATCGCCTCGGCCTGGACAGCGCTACCTGCCGTGCTGGCGGGCAGCCTTGCGCTGGCAGCCGTATCGACAGCGGCCCAGGCCATGACCCTGGAAGAGCGAGCCGAACTCGACCTCAGCGACTACCGCGTGACGCGACCTGACGCTTCCTACTTCGATGTGGACAGCCGCATGCAGATGCTGGCAAGCACCGATAACTCCATCTTGCTGCAGGAAATCGACCAGCTCTCCAACGGGCCGAGCTGCCAGCAGCTGCTGGCACAGGAGCCGATCACGACCCGGCTGCGTATTCCAGGCTACTACCCCAGCCCCAAGGAGTGGGAGCTGGCCTCCCAGCCGCTGTTCGACTTTGAAGACAGCGTATCGATGCTGGCTGGTTCCTTCGTCGCCACAGCCGACGACTACTATGCACAGTGCCTGGTGTCGTTCCTTGATCAATGGGCGCAGCACGATGCCTTGACCGACTTCCACTACGATCCCATGGAGCCCCAGGCGTGGTTCGCCACCGAGTCGATGATCTTTGCCGCCGGCATGGCCTACTCGGTGGTGCGGCCCGAGGTCGAGGGCCACACCCAGGCCAAGCAACGCATCGAAGAGTGGCTGAACCGGCTGGCGCACAAGCACGCCAAGATTCCCGGGCAGCCCGGTAACAGCTGCTGCAACAACCACTTCTACCGGCGAGCCCTCTACGCCAGCGTGATCGGGGTGGTGACCGAGGATGACGAACTGTTTCGCTTCGGTGTCAGCGCCATCTATTCGGCACTGTCCGACATGACTGATCAGGGCGCCTTCCCGCTGGAAATCGACCGGGGTCGTCGCGCCACTCACTACCAGAACTATGCCCTGCTCTACCTGATCACCAACATGCAGGTCATCGCGCGTCAGGGCTACGACATCTTCGATCTCGAGATAGACGGCCACAGCATCCACGATGCGGTGGACTTCGCCCTGACCATCTTCAATAACCCGGAAGCTCTTGGAGAGCTTGCTCCTCGCGAGCAGTACACCGGTTTTCTCAAGGACAACCAGTATTTTGCCTGGATGGAGATCTACCAGAACCACTTCGATGATCCCCGCATCGAGGAATTTCTGACTCAGGTCCGTCCGGTCTACAACCGCAGCGCCGGCGGATACCAGACGCTCTACTTCATGTCACCGCAGGCGCAACAGCACCTGGTCATCGACGAAAGCCGGCGCGAGACGACCGCCTTCGAAGGCCTTGCCGATGACGCTGTATCGCAGTGACCGATAAAAAAGCCCCAGGAGGCCTGCCCATGATGCTCCCCCACTTTCGCTCCTTTACTCCTCAAGGCCTGCGCTGGTCGAAGGCCTTTCCGCTGACCGCATCCGCCGCCATGGCCCTGTGGCTGGGCGGCTGCGCCGCGCCGGGCTCGCAGTTCCAGTCGACCGGGGTCGACCCGTTGCCGGCGCAGTACCAGGACTTCTTTGATGGCGAACAGCCGCGCAATCCCGAATGGATGCATGACAACGCGCTCGACAAAGCCGAGCAGCTGGTCGCCGCGGGACAGACCCGCGAGGCGATCCTCGAACTGAAGGCCGTGGCGGCCCAGGACATACCCAAGGCGTACTACGAACTGGGCAAGATCTGGGACCAGGGTAAAGGCATCCAGGCAGACCCCGCCAAGGCGGCCACCTACTATGAAGACGCCGTGCGCACCCCTTCCTACATACTGGGCCACGCATCGCTGAATCTGGCCAAGCTGAGCCTTGAGCAGGAAGGTGCCCCCTACCGCCCGGTACTCGCCTACTACCTGCTCGAACAGGCCATGGAGGAGCAGATTGGCCGTGACGAGGGGGTGGTCATGGCATCGCTACTGGCTCGCGGTGCCGACGGTGTTGCCGCCGACCCTCAGCGTGCCCTGGCGCTTTACCGTCAAGCGGCTGACACCGGCAATGCCGATGCCACTCTGGCCTTGGCCCAGGCTTACGCTGAAGGCGGCTGGCTGGACAACGACCCCGAGCGCTCACGCCAGTATGCGCAGCGCTATGCCGAAGGCCTGCGCGAGCGAGCCGGTGGCGGCGACGTCAAGGCCATGACCGAGCTGGCCGAGCTGTACGCCGCGGATGGCCTGCTTGCCGGCAACGATGAGCAGCGCCTGCATTGGCTGACTCAGGCCGCCCAGGCGGGTGATCCTGGCGCTGTCGCCAAGGCCGGCCGTGAGATGCTCGAAAGCGGCCGCGCTGACCAGGGCGCTGAGCTGCTGAGTGAGGCGGCCAAGACGGGCGATGTCGATGCCATGGAGCGCCTGGGCAAACTGCTGCTCGAGGGAGACGGGCTCAGAGCGCGTCCCATGGAAGCCCGCTCATGGCTTGAAAAGGCCATCGCCGAAGACTCCGTGACGGCGCGTGTCACGCTGGGCCGTGCCCTGCTGGAAGGGGATGCATTGCCGGCCGAGCCGCAGCGAGGCATTCGCCTGCTCGAGGAAGCGGCCAACCGCGATGACGCTCTGGCCCTCGCGGTTCTCGGCCAGGTCTACCTGTCTGACGAGCGGGTGCCGTCACAGCCGATCATGGCCGCTCGCTATCTAGAGCGTGGCCATGAACTGGGGCACCCCTTCGCCACCGAGCAGCTGGGAAAGCTGTATCTCGAAGGCCGTGGTGTAGCCGCCAACCCGGCCCGCGCCGAACGCCTGCTGCGCGAGGCCATCGAGCAGGGCCAGACCGGCGCCTTGCGGGTACTGGGTGAGGCCTACCTGCAGCAGGACGGCCCGCTGGCCTACCAGCCCAATGAAGCAGAGCGCCTGCTGTCCCAGGCCGTCGAGGCGGGCGACACCAGCGCGGCCACTCGCTTGGGTGAAGCCTACCTGACTGGCGACCTGGCCGGTGGTCAAGGCCTCCAGCAGGCCTCTGTACCCTCACAGCCGCAGACGCCAGCCGCGTCCTCGACCATGTCACCAACCACGTCATCAACCAGGCTTCCCACCCCATCGGCGCAGCCGGAGGTCAGCCCCAGAGTCGAGGCGGGTCGTCGTCTGCTGACACAAGCTGCCGAGCAGGGCGACGCCTATGCCATGGTGGTGCTGGGCCGAGCCTATCGCGATGGTACCGGTGTCGAGCGCGACCTGACCGCGGCGACAGACTGGCTTGAACGGGCCGAGCAAGCGGGCCATCCCTCCGCGGCTGAAGCCCTGCTGCGCACCCAACGGGATCGCGGCAAGGCCGGCGATATCCAGGCCCTGATCGCTTCTGCGCGCCAGGGAAACGTCAACTCCATGGCGGATCTCGGTCGCGCCTATCGTGACGGTCAGGGCATTGGCCAGAACAACGCCGAGGCCAGTCGCTGGCTGGAACAGGCCGCTCGTCAGGGTCACCCTGGCGCCGCCGCCGCCCTGGGCCGGATGTACCTGGACGGTGATGGGGTCAGCAGGGATCCCGCCAAGGGCGCCGAATTGCTCAAGATGGCGGTGGCGGGAGGCCACGCCGGCGCGCGAGCAGACCTTGGCGAGCTGCTGCTGAGCGGTAATGGGGTCGACGCCGACCCTGAGCGAGGCCGTCAGCTGCTGCAACAGGCCGCAGAAGCAGGCAACCAGTACGCTGCCCAGACTCTGGGTGAGGCCTATCTGGATGGCCAGGGTGTCACCGCCGATGGAGAGCAGGCCGAACGCTGGCTCAGCCAGGCCAGCGAGGCCGGCAACCTGTCGGCCCGCTCCGCCCTGGGCACGGCGCTGATTCGCGGCGACCAGCAACTGGCCCAGGACGTACAGCGAGGAGAGCAGCTTTTGACCAGCGCAGCCGACCAGGGGCATGCCGGCGCCCAGGCCAACCTTGGCCGCGAATATCTGCGCGGTGACAACCTGGAGCGTGACACTCGGCAGGGAGCCGACTATCTGCTGCAAGCCGCTCGCCAAGGGCACGAGACCGCGCGGCTGGCCCTGGCCAAGGCCTACCTTGCCGCCAACGGCCTGGAAAACGCCAACCGGGAACAAGCGCTGGTATGGCTGGATGGAGTGATGGACGGCAACTCGCAGCTGGCCTCCCAGACCCTGCATGACCTGCTGTCTGACGAAGCCACCCTGGCCGCCATGCCCGCTGCCATGGAGGCAGACAGCTAATGTCCTGGCCGGCCGGGGCCCACGCCCTGGCCGACCCAGCCATCTCTCCCCCCTATCTCTCCCCTCTATCTCTCCATCCCCGCCAGTGTCGCGAGAGCGCGGCGCTGGCTAGCTCTCTAGACGCTCACTCAGGGCCTCGATAAAGGCACGCAGCTTGGCCGACTGGCGAAGTCTGGGCGGGTAGATCATCTGAATGGTACGCGTGCGCTCAGCGTACGTCGGCAACACCTCCACCAGCTCCCCCCTAGCCAGATCGTCGGCCACCAGATAGTCTGCCACTCGCACGATGCCCCGACCTGCCAACGCCTGCTGACGCAGCAGTCGATGATCATTGATGCTCAAGCATCCCTCCAGGGTGACGTCCTCCGAATCGAACGACCAAAGCTGTTGCTGGGTGAAGGTCAGGCAACGATGCTCGCGCAATTCTGCCGTGGATTGGGGCTGACCATGGCGCGCCAGATAGGAAGGTGCCGCGCAGCAAACCGCGCGGTAGCGCATCAGCGGACGCGCGATCATGCGCTCCGGTGGAACCAGGGTCGAGCGAAATGCCAGATCAAAGCGCTCTCGTGTCAGGTCATGGTTGCGATAGCTGACGTCCAGGTGCAGGCGTAGTTCGGGATGGGTGCGCTGAAAGTCGTTACAGATGTCCATCAGGTAGTGCTCGGCAAACAGCACCGGCGCCGTAATGCGCAGCTCTCCTGACAGGCGCCCGCCAGCGTGCTCGAGCTCTCTTCCCAGCTCTATCAGGCTATCCTGCACCTGGTCCATGCGCCGCAGCACGCGCTCACCATCTTCAGTGAGCCGCACGCTCCTGGTCGAACGAATCAAGAGACTGACGTTGAGGTCACGCTCCAGGCGCCGGACCTGCTCGGACAAATAGCTTTTCGACACACCGGATTGTTCGGCAGCACGGGTAAAACTCAGCGTGCGGGCGACATCGGCGAACAGTGCCATCCGCTCCAATGTCTTGTGATCAGGACTTGCCATCATCAGATTCCTGTCAATAAAGGACGGTCCGCACCACGAATGACGCCGTGATTGCAATAAAACTCTACCCTTGCGGAATGATCGGTGACAGACCTTACTGTTCACCTGAACGAACAATGTTTTCTCGCTACTGACTTCTAGCGAACGCTAGCGCTAGCTAGAGTGTGGGCAGCCAGAGTGAGGTCGGCCAGGGTGTAGCTTCCCGGCAGGCGTCATCACCCTGGAACCCTGGGCATGCTCCAGGTCCTGGCGCTATCCCCTCGGCCCCTCATGCCCGCCCTTGTCCCGGAGGAAATCAGCATGACCTACCATCCTGCAGCAGACCGCTATGAACGCATGCGCTACCGGCGCTGTGGTCGAAGTGGTCTGAAACTTCCTGCCCTGTCGCTCGGCCTGTGGCACAACTTCGGTCACAACGCCGACGAGCGCAATGCACGCGACATCTGCCGCACGGCGTTCGATCACGGCATCACCCACTTCGACCTGGCCAACAACTATGGTCCGCCCCCCGGCAGTGCCGAACAGATGTTTGGGCGTATTCTGCACTCGGACTTTGCCGGCCATCGCGATGAGCTGGTGATATCGACCAAGGCGGGCTACCACATGTGGCCTGGGCCCTACGGTGAATGGGGTAGCCGCAAGTACCTGCTGTCGAGCCTCGACCAGAGCCTTGCGCGAATGGGCATCGACTACGTCGACATCTTCTATTCCCATCGCTTCGACCCAGAGACGCCGCTGGAAGAGACCATGGGAGCGCTCGACCACGCCGTGCGCTCCGGCAAGGCGCTCTATGCCGGCATTTCGTCCTACAGCCCAGAACGCACCCGCGAGGCCGCCAGACTGCTGCGCGACATGGGCACGCCATGCCTCATTCATCAGCCCAGCTACTCGATGATCAATCGCTGGATCGAAGATGACGGCTTGCTCGACGTTCTCGACGAGGAGGGCATCGGCTCGATCGTCTTCTCGCCCCTCGCCCAGGGACTGTTGACCAACAAGTATCTCGATGGTGTGCCCCAGGACAGCCGTCTGGCCAAGGGCGGCGCTATCCGCGAGGACCACCTGTCGGACGACAACCTGAGGCGGGTAAGGGCGCTCAACGATATCGCCGCGCAACGGGGCCAGACCTTGGCCCAAATGGCGATTGCCTGGGTCCTGCGCCAGGGCCGCGTTACCACCGCACTGATTGGCGCCAGCCGGTCGGAACAGGTCGTCGACTGCGTCAGAGCACTGGATAACCCAGAATTCAGCGACGCAGAGCTCGCAGAGATCGACCGCTACGCGGTGGATGGTGGCATCAATCTTTGGGCGCAGTCATCCAAGGCCTGAAAGCACGCGCCTCATCATGAGGCGCATGTGCCGATACTGCTGCGTCAGCACGATTCCATGGTAACGCTCGGCCGCGTGCAGAGTAGCGCTGCTCGGCTCTGCGGCTCTGTGCCTCCACCCTGCAGTCAACTGAGGTCATGGCAGCTGCAAAAAGAATTTGAGTGATTGCTCAAGATGAGTTTGAATAGCCTCCTAAATACCGGCTGGACAGCCAATGAGGAGCATCACCATGGCACGCGTCATCAACCGCACCCTGCTGGACTGGGGGCGACTGACCGCCAATCTGGTCACCTACCCGGAGGGACATAGCGTCTATCGCCATAATGATCCCATGGGCGGCGGCCGATACTTCAAGCTGAACATGATTCTCAAGGCGCCCAAGGCAGGAGGCGTGTTCGAGACGGAGCGAGTGATCTTCAATCTGTTCGACCGGGTCATCCTGTTCCGGCCTGACCTTTACCAGCACAGCGTGTCGCGGATCGAGAAAGGCCAACGGGTGCTGCTGAGCCTGGCCCTGCATACCCCGTAGCAAGCGACTATCAGTGAAGCGTTCATCAACGTTTCTCGCCGGCTCTCTCGCCCTTCTCTCGCCCTTCTCTCGCCCTTCTCTCGCCCTTCTCTCCACCCCGTCGCACGCGAAAACCTCGATACCTTGCCGAATCAGCCGCCACTCAAGGAATAAGGGAACCTGGCGCCTCCTCCCCGGCCAAAGCCAGCATGGCTTTCGTCTTCAGGAGTCGCTGTGGTGTCTGATGCCCTGGTATTGGCGGAAATCGCTGCCAGCCGGTTCGGCCTGGGTCCCCGGCCAGGAGAGCTCGAGCAGATTGCTCACGATCCCCAAGGCTGGGTGCTGGCCCAGCTGGAAGCGCCCCAAGAGGCCCTGCTAGGCCCCGAAGGGGCACCACTGCCCTCCACACTCGACTATCTGGAGCGCTTCGCCCAGTTTCAGCGCGACCATGCCGAAGCACGGCGACGCATGGCCCGCCAAACGGCAGCTGGCGGGACCTCGCTACCGCGCCTGTCCCAGCGCTTTGGTCGCGATATGCAGGCGGAACGACAAGCTCGGGCACGACAGCAGTGCCTGACGGGTGCCCCGGTGCTGGAACGCTGGGTGATGTTCTGGAGCAACCACTTCTGTGTTTCCGCCGATCGCGGCAAGGTCGTGATGCTACCCGGTGCCTACGAGCGCGAGGCCATCCGCCCCAACATCACCTCCCGATTCAGCGACCTGCTGCTGGCAGTGGAGCAGCATCCGACCATGCTGCTGTACCTGGAAAACGCTGACTCTGTCGGCCCTTCCTCGGCCGTTGCTCGCGCCGCTCGCCGACGGGCCTCCCCCCGATCTCTGGGGCTCAATGAAAACCTGGCCCGGGAAATCCTCGAGCTTCACACCCTGAGCGTCGACGGGCCATACGACCAAGCAGATGTCGTCGCCCTGGCCCAGGCGCTTACCGGCTGGCGCACCCCGCTGGAGATGCCGCCGGCCGCGACCCTACCTGATCTGGGCTCCCATGGCAGCGTCTTTCACGAAGCGGCCCATGAACCAGGTCCACGAACCCTGCTGGGGCAACGTTTCTCTGCAGATGGCGCCGGTCAGGGTCAAGCCATGCTGCGCCTGCTGGCACAGCATGAATCGACAGCTACCTTCATCGCGCGCAAGCTTGCCCGCCATTTCGTGGCAGAACATCCTCCGGCAGAGCTCGTCAGCGCCTTGGTCAGGAGCTTTCGCGACCATGACGGCGACCTTGCCGAACTCTACCGTACCCTCTTCCGTCATCCTCTTGCCTGGCAGCCCGGGGCATACAAATTTCGCCGGCCTGAGGAGTTCCTGGTGGCCCTTTATCGCGCCTTGGACAAGACCCCACCTGCGACCGGCAACCAGTGGGAACAGGAGCTGCGTCTACTCGGCCAGCGCCCCTTCTGGCCTGGCTCTCCCGCCGGGTGGAGTGACGACAGCCGTGACTGGATCGGCGCGGATGCGCTGTATCGACGTGTTGCACTGGCACGCCGCCATGGACGTGACAGTACGGTGGAACCGCTGGCTCTGGCGGAGCACTGCCTGGGACCCAGGTTACGCGATGAGACTGCCGTCGCGATCAGCCAGCTGCCCCCTGGGATGGGCCGAGCCATGGTGCTGGCAAGCCCGGAATTCCAGTGGCGCTAGTCGCCCGACATCCTCCTTTTCGACCTTCTCATGTTCGACCTTCTCATTCCCGACACTCTCGATCCTGAACCCTGGGGATTCGCTACGGAGGCTGCCATGCTGAATCGACGTGATTTTCTCGGACGCCTGGCGCTGGGGTGCAGTATGTGGCTATGGCCGCCCCTCGCCAGGGCCGACACACACCAGGCGCGTCCTCGGCTGGTGGTGGTATTGCTGCGTGGTGCCCTCGATGGTCTGACGGCACTTCCTTGCCCCGGTGATCCGGCATACGCCAGCTTGCGCGGAGACCTTGCGGCGGCACTGCACCCATCAGCCCCTATGCTGAATGACACCTTTGCGCTGCATCCGGCGCTGTCATTCTGTCATCAACGCTTCCTGGCCGGGGACATGGCCGCCATACACGCCTGTGGCCAGGCCTATCGGGGACGCTCACACTTCAGTGCCCAGGAGTGCCTGGAGAACGGCACCGACCATCCGGGTGGCAGTCGCACCGGCTGGCTCAATCGAGCCATTGGCGAACAGGCTCACACCCAAGGCATCAGCCTCACGGATGACCGCCCTTTGATGATTCGAGGGCCCGCCCCCATCACCAGCTGGGTCCCCTCCCCCACCTCGGACGCTACCCGAGTGCTGGCCGCCAGAATGAGCGCGCTCTATCGACACGACGAGCGGCTGGGTCCGGCCTTCGCCAGAGCCCTGGAGATGCAGCGCATCGTTTCAGATGACGTGGTGGGCGGTACCCGCCTGGAGGACATAATGCCGGCGGCGGGACGCTTTCTGGCACCTGCCGAGGGAGCCAGTGTGGCGCTGATCGATGACCAGGGCTGGGATACGCATGCGCGCCAGAACGCCGTACTGGCGCGCAAACTTGCCGACCTGGATCACGGCCTGTCAGCGCTGCATCGGCAGCTCGGCGCTAGCTGGCGGCATACGGCGGTGGTGGTAATGACCGAGTTCGGTCGCACCGTTCGCGTCAACGGCAGCGGTGGCACCGACCACGGCACCGCCAGCTGCGTGCTGCTGGCTGGCGGCGCCATCCGAGGGGGCAAGGTCCACGGCGACTGGCCGGGTCTCGCTCGCCTTCGCGACAATAGAGACCTTGTCGCCGCTCAGGATATTCGCAGCGTGCTGAAGGGAGTGCTGCGAGATCATCTGGGGCTGGAGCGTGCCGCACTGGATACCACCGTCTTCCCGGACAGCACGACCATCGCCCCTTTTGAAGGGCTGATCAGAGCCACCTGATACCGTCGTCTCTCCCCCAATACTCGCTCAGGATTCCTCACTCAGGGACCACGTCATCGCTTGGTGCTTATATCAGAGACGAGGTCCTGTCGGCTGCGCCAATGCATGCCAATGCATGGAGGTAAGGGGGGCTTTCATCGGCCATATTGTTACGATATAACATATAAAAACCTCCCAGGAGCCTTCCTTCTATGTCGCTTTCTCAGCCGCGCCCCGTCGCGCCCTCCCTCTCTCTTGGCGCAAGCAGCGCGCTGGTCGACTCTTCCCAGGCCGCCGCAGCGCCCCTGCAGGCTCACAGCAACGTGCCACATTGGGCGATGGGTATCGAGGCCAGCGTGTTGCCCCGAATTTATGAAGACACTATCACCATCTCCGTGCTCCAACGGGCCCTGCCTGCCGTTCTGGCAAGCAGCGCTCAGGCCCAATGCCACAGCGAGCGACTGTGGAGCTTTCAATGGCTGGGTCCCGCCAATACGGACATGAAGCAGGCCCTGCTGCGCAGCTTGCCTGCGGCTGAGCAAGCAACAGCACTGATCGACGACGTCCTGCTGCTGACGGAGGCCATGGGAATGCTGTTCGACACTGACAGCCTGGGGGTCAGACTGCGCCTGATGAATGCCGCGATGTGCCCGCGCTTCCATTGTGACAAGCTGCCGGTGCGCATGGTCACGACCTATGTCGGCGCAGGCAGCGAATGGCTTCCGGAGTTTGCCGTCAATCGTCAGGGACTGGGCGCTCCGACCCCGGACAAGCCCGACGTACTGCGCGATCCCAGCGCGATTCGGGCGCTGGCACCAGGGGATCTGGCGCTGTTGAAGGGAGATGGCTGGGCCGGCAATGAAGGGCGGGGCCTGGTCCATCGCAGCCCCGCCGTGGCGTCGGGCGGTCGACGCCTACTGCTGACGATTGATCCGGCCTGAGCCGGCTTGGGCTCAGTGGACCTTGAGACGGGGGCCCACTGAGCGACCGAAGGCATCGCTCACCGCTTCGGCAGCGCCCTTCCAGGGGCCCAGCAAGAGGAACTGATGCTGTCGCTGCAGGCCCTGATACGCGGCTCGGGCCAGGCGCCCGCGCAGCGTGATGTCATCAGCAAACACGCCGCGCAGGGTGCCCACGCTGCCCGCCTCGCCCAAGGACAGCAGCGTCCCCTTGTCCTCGTAGCGGAAGGGGGCCGGGTCATCTCCTGCCAGAAAACGCGGCAGTTCTCGGGCCAGGTGTTCGGCCTGCTCGCTGGCGGCCTGAGCAGTAGGAGGCACCGGGCTTTCCTCGATCCAGGAGCAATCCCCCAGTGCAAACACCGCGTCATTGTCCATGGCCTGGAGGCTCGGCCTGACGATCCACTGGCGCTTGTCATTGACCGCAAGCCCCTTCATTCGACTCGCCAGCGATGGGCCAACCCGTCCGGCCGCCCAGATGGTCATGTCGGCGGGGAAGGACTGACCACCCTCAGTGGTGACACGCTGGGCGCTGACCGCGTTGACCTGCTGCGCGGTGTGAATGTCGACCCCGGCCTCCTGCAGACGAGCCTGCACGACGTGCCGTACTTCGTCGTCCATGCCAGGCATAAAGGTGTCGGTTGCCTCCAGCAAGGTGACCTTGACCTCGGGCTGGATCTCCTTGGGCGCCATGCTGGATGCCCTGGCCTCGGTGGCCAGCAGGCCAGCCAGTTCAACGCCGGTCGCCCCGGTGCCCACGATGGCGACATGATAGAGATCACTGCACCCTTGGGAGCGACGCGCCAGCAGACCGGCCGAGAAATGGCGATACAGTCGTTCTGCGTCTCGCTCGCTATCGAGCAGGAAGGCATTGTCGAGAACGCCGTCGACCCCCATGTCCGGGGTCACGCCCCCCAGCGCCAGCACCAGTGTGTCAAACGACAGCTGTCGCTCGGCGACCAGTACACGCCCGTTGTCGTCCTTCCATGGCGCCAGGGTAAGACGCTTGTGGCCAGCGTCCACGTCAACCAATTCGCCCTGTTCGAAACGAAATCCCCACTGCTGCGCCAAACCAGCGTAATCCAGCTCATCAACGCTTGCCCGGGTGAAACCCGCCGCCAGCTCGTGCAGACGGGGCTTCCACACATGGGTCGCAGCGCGATCCATCAGCAACACGTCCTTGTGCCCGGCCTTGGCCAAACGAATGGCCAGTTCCAGGCCGCCGGCTCCACCACCAACAATCACGATGCCTTCACTGCGAGTGTTCATGGGACCTCCTGTCGATGGCCTCCCGGACGATCCGGCAGGCCTTGGATCAGGCCTACCCTAACATCGCTCACTGATGCTTGCGCCCTGATACGTCGGTCGCCACGGCATCCGACATGTACAAAGGCAGTTAGAGCATTGCCGCTATACCACTGACATACCTAAGAAAAATAAGAAACATATGACGTAACGTTAAGTTAAACCAGCGCGGAGTTTGTTCTAAAGGTATGGTAGGTGCCTTTACGGCCAACACCGCTATCACTCCTTGAGGACCTCTCCTGCATGGACCATACCGTTGCGTCCTATCATCCCGCGCTCGTCGTGTTGAGTCTCGCTATCGCCGCCATTGCCTCATTGACCGCGCTGGACCTGGCAGGCCGGGTCAAGTCCAGTCGCGGACTGGCTCGGCAGCTTTGGCTGGCCGGGGGCGCCTTTGCCATGGGCACCGGCATCTGGTCGATGCACTTTGTCGGCATGCTGGCCATGGATACGGCTTCCCGTTCCGCCTACAACATCCCGCTGACCCTTGTCTCACTGCTGGCCGCCCTGCTCGCCTCGGCGCTGGCCCTGGCGACCGTGCAGGGAGGCCGGCTCACCTGGCCCAGGCTGACATCCGGTGCCATCATCATGGGCACTGGCGTGTGCCTGATGCACTACATCGGCATGGAAGCCATGCTGTCGATCACCGAGCTGCGCTATCGCATCGATCTGTTTCTGGCCTCGGTCGCCGTTGCCGTTGTCGCCTCAGCCCTCGCCCTCACCCTGGCCTTTCGACTGAATCGTGAAGGCATACGATCTCCGCTATGGCAGCGGGGTCTTGCTGCGCTGATCATGGCCGTCGGCATCGCTGGCATGCACTACACCGGCATGGCGGCTACCAGCTATCAGCGCGTGCCCATGGCCGTCGATGCCGGCGGCCTGGGTAACGGTCAGCTCGCCTTCCTTGTGGCATTGGCGTCGATCTTCATCATGGTGACGGCGCTGCTCATTTCTATCTACGACGCCCACCTGTCGTCACGCAATGCGCTGCTGGCCGACTCGCTGCAACGCGCCAATCAAGAGTTGAAGGATCTGGTCCACCAGGACGCGCTGACGCAGCTTCCCAACCGGCTCAAGCTCGAAGAGCACCTGGACGCGATGATTGCCACCGAGTCTGCGAGCTTCGCGGTGTTTTTCGTCGATCTGGATCGCTTCAAGCAGGTCAACGATTCGCTGGGACACCATGCTGGTGACGAACTGATCAAGGGCGCCGCCGCCCGGTTGAAATCAGCGGTGCGCGATGGCGACCTGGTCGCCCGGGTCGGTGGCGACGAGTTCATGATCGTAGCGGGCCCCAACATCACACATGGCGATGCAGAGGCCATGGCGCGCCGAATTCTCAGCGCGCTGGACAAGCCCTTCCAGATTCACAAGAGCATGGTGAAGGTTTCCACCAGCCTGGGGATCAGCCTGCATCCGGAAAACGGCAGGTCCCGCCACGACTTGATGGTGCATGCTGACGCCGCCATGTACAGCGCCAAGCAGAACGGCCGCAACACCTACCAGTTCTTTGCACCCGACATGACCCACGCGGCGGACCGCCGCAGCATCCTCGAACAGCGCCTACGCCATGCCCTCGACAACGACGGTCTGACCCTGGCCTACCAACCCAAGATCAATGTGCACAGCGGCCAGGTGGCGGGAGTAGAAGCCCTCTTGCGCTGGCACGATGAGGAGCTCGGCCAGATTGCCCCCGATGAAGCGATTCCTCTGGCGGAAGACTGCGGGCTGATACTGCCACTGGGTGAATGGGTCCTGCGCACGGCCTGTCGCTTCTCCTGTCAGTGGATGGAGGAAACCGGCCAGGCCCTGCCGGTAGCCGTCAATATCTCGGCAATTCAGCTGAACCACCGAGGTTTCGTCGACACCATCAAGACCGTGCTCACCGATACCGGCCTTCCGCCTAACCTGCTGGAACTCGAGTTGACCGAGACCTGCCTGGTGCAGAACCCGGATCGCGCTATGGAAGTCCTGGGCACCCTGCGGGAGCTCGGGGTTCTGATGTCCATTGACGATTTCGGTACCGGATACTCGAACCTTACCCAGTTGAAGAACCTGCCCGTCGATCGCCTGAAGATCGATCGCAGCTTCATGGAAGACATCGCCAACAACAGCCAGGACGCGGCGATCGTCCGGGCCGTCATCTCACTGGCCCGAAGCCTTGGGCTGCATATCATCGCCGAGGGGATCGAGAACTCGGAGCAGCTGGCGTTTATCAGCAAGCTTCAAGGGCATGAGTACCAGGGATACCTGTTCAGCAAGCCCGTCCCTGCAGCCGAATTAAGGCGCCTTCTGCAGGAACGTGCCACGCAGGTGCTGGCCGATCAGCCGCTACGCGCTCACGGCATCCCGCCAGACCAGCTACCGGCCTGAATCGCCCTGTCCTGCGCCACTTGACCCGAACCGGCCGGCCGCGTCACGCTGCCCAACACGCCCCCGTCACAGAGATCCCATGAATGACGCATGTCCAACGCCTGGAAACTGACACGTCCGCGCCGAGTGATGCGCAGTCTCCTCAAGACAGGCTGGTGATGCTGTTGGCTCGAGTGGAAAAGGGTGACCGAGAGGCATTTGCCGAACTGTACCAGGCAACCTCGGCGAAACTTTTCGGCACCGTGCTGCGTATCCTCAAGGACTCAACGTGGGCAGACGATGTCATTCAGGACGTTTACGTGACCATTTGGCAAAAGGCAGATCGCTTCGATCGACAGCGCGGCTCCGTCATCGGCTGGATGGCGACCATCGCCCGCAATGCGGCCATCGATGACCTGCGCAGAGCACCCCGCCACCAGAGTGAGGACGACAGTCACCTGGAGCACGCCGCAGCTACCCAGGCCTCGGCCTTCGAGCAGCGAGACCAGGATGAGTCCTCCGACCGCCTGTCGCAGTGCCTGGAGGAACTGGAGGAGACACGCAGCCAGATGGTCCGGCTGGCCTACCTGGACGGCTGGTCGAGGGCCGACCTGGCCACCCATTTCGGGCAACCCGTCAACACCGTCAAGACTTGGTTGCATCGCGCTCTCAAGCAATTGAAAGGATGCTTGTCGACATGAGCGATCTTACTGACAAGGACCTCCTTGCCGCCGAGTTTGTACTCGGCACACTCGACGATTCCGAGCGCCAGCAGGTCCACCGGCAACGCCAGCAAGATGGCGAGCTTGAGCAGCTGATCCAGGCCTGGGAGGCACGGCTCGCGCCCCTGGGCGATGAGGTCAAGTCCATTGCTCCTGGCCCCCACCTGCTGGCGCGTATCGAGCGACGTATCGACGCTGTCGAAGCTCGGGCCGCGTTGCAGCATAGCGATGATCGGGTTACCCGGCTGCGCCGTCGTTTAACCCTCTGGCGAGGGATGGCTGGGGTCTCTTCTGCCGCAGCGTTGATACTGGCAGCCTTGCTGGTGGGTGCACCGACGTCATCTCCCGACCAGTCCCAGTTTGTCGCGGTGTTCCAGCAGGACGACCAGCAACCCGCCTTCATGTTGAGCGTCAACCTTGAACAGCGCCGCCTGCACGTCATGCCCGTTACCGCCAAGCCGATGGAAGACCGCTCTTACCAGCTATGGATCAAGGAAGCCTCCCTGGGGCCGACGCCACAGTCGGTGGGGGTCCTGGACGACGACCTGAGCATCGACCAGAGCGCTCTGCAGCAGTACTCGCCCGAGCTGCTGAAACGGGCCACCTTTGGCATCAGTGTCGAGCCCTCGGGAGGCTCACCCACCGGCCAGCCCACGGGCCCCGCCATTCACGGGTATCTGTATCCCACCCAGGCCCCCGGCAACCAGCGTCTCTAGCCATGGCCGCAGAGAGGAACGCTTCCTCTCTGCCGCATCGGCTTTGTCAGCACCAGCTCAGGCCCCGTGGATTCCTCTGATCTATTCCCAAGGGGTCCTGCGAAGTGCCTCCTTCAGCGTTCTCCCAACGTCAATCGCCGGGACAGCAGCGCCTTAAGCGAACTTCAACAGTGCGCGGTTTTCCCCGTTTCTGACTGAAACCTTTGTCGTTCATGAAACCTTTGCCTTTCATGACACGTATCTGTTGCTGGCGAGCGAGCAGCCAACGGCATACCAGCGTGCCCCCGCTGCAGTGCCCCACGCCATAGGGCGCGATCATAGTGGCGCGACCATAGCGGCGCGAGGGCGTCTTCCGCGAGGGTGAGCGTTGCATGCCTGCCACCTGTTCGCCTCACCACTTCCCTGCTTGGCCGCCCTCCCGGCGGCCTTTTTTATCAAAGGCACAACGATCAAAGGCACAGCGATCAAAAAAAACCTCGCCGCTGAAACTTTGTGCCCAGAGGCTACGTACCTGACAGTGACTCGGCGCCACACCACGGGCCCGAGAGCCAAAGCCAGTCAACTGCACCAGGAGAGAATGATGTTCAAACAACTGACAGCAAGCATCCTCGTCAGCTCAGCAGTTTTCCTCACCGCTGGCGCCCATGCCGACCATCATGCGGACATGGAAGGATCCCATGATCTTGGCGTGTGGGCAGACGACCAGTCCGTTGCCGAGGGCACCGTGACGGCAGAACGCATCGTTGCCGAAAACAACGGCTGGATGGTCGTTCACCGCACCGATGACAGCCACAAGCCGGGTCCGGTAGTCGGCTACGCTCCGCTCAAGGCTGGCGAGAACACTGACATTGCCGCGATCCTGACAGAGGAAGTGGCCAATGGTGACATGCTGATGCTGATGCTCCACGGCGAAGATGGCGGCAACCAGACCGGCGTCTTCGAGTACACCCTTGGCGCCAGCGAAGATGGCCCGGTCAAGGTGGATGGCAACCTGGTGATGGCCGTCATCACGGCTCAGTAAGCCATCTCGCCAAGGTTCTTGCCCCTACATAACGCAAGTGTTGGCTTGAACCTGACAACGACGCGCATCAGCCAGCGCCCCGCTCTTGTCGAGCGGGGCGCTGGCGTGTTGTGCCAGGCAGGCGCAACGGAAAAAAGGCACCACGGTGATCACCCGTGATGCCAATGGGCACAGCCTATGAAGAGAGACCAAGGTCCAGCGAGACGCAGGACCTAGAAGACCAGGCTTAGAACAACAGGTGAGTGGCCAGCGCCACCATCGGCAAGGCCACCAGGGTACGCAACAGAAACACGACGACCAGATCCAGCACGGTCAGCGGAATCTTGGACTCGAGCATGGCATTGGCACTTTCGGTGAAGAAGATGATCTGCACCGTCGACAGCGTGCAGACAAAGAACACCGCCATCGGGTCGACCTCTGCACCAGAGATGATGATGGCCGGTAGAGCAATCTCGGCGATCGCCACCAGTACGGTAGGCGCAATGGCGCTGGCATCTGGCAGTTGCAGCGCTGAAATCAGCGGCTCAACCACGCTGCCAAGCATGTCGAAGACAGGCGTATAGGTGGCCAGCAGCAGCGCCAGTGTGGCGATGGCCAGAATGTAGGCGACGATTTTCTGGGCGAAGGTAATGGCTTCCCAAAACCCCTTGTAGAACACATCCAGACGGATCTGTGCGGCGCGCTCGGCTGCCGCGGCACAGGCACGAGCGATAATAGGGGTGTCACTGGTGCTCTGAAGATCTTCAGCCGTCTGCGGGTTACCCGCGAAGTAGACATCGCGCTTGCGCGACAGCGGCGGAATCCTGACCATCAACGCCGCCACGGTGAAGTTGATGACAAAGGACACCAGGATCATGTGGGGCAGATACGCCATGATGCCGCCAATGGAGGCCAGCAAGGCAAAGAAGCCCAGGCTGCAGATGCTGAAGTTGGTGGCAATGGCCGCAGATTCACGCTCGGTATAGTGGCCTTCCATGTACAGCTTGTTGGTGATGAAGATGCCCACCGCGGGTGCCGCCACGAAAGACGCCACCGCATCCACAGCAGACTTTCCAGGCAAGCGATAGAGGGGGCGCATCAAGGGTTCCATCAGCGTGCCGACGAACTCCAGAAAACCGAACTCAGTCAGGAAGATGACAAAGAAGCCGGCGATGGTCACAGTCAGGAAGACGCTGCCGCCAAGGTACAAGGCAAGCCCGCCGACATCCTCGTGCAACAGCCACTGTGGGCCGACCCCAAACGCCAGCAGCCCAGCGAACACCGCCGCCAGCAGGAAGGTGATTCCGGTCATGGTGCCGTCCTGACGATGATAACGCCGGAGTCCTTCATGCCCGGAAATACGTGACATCAGCCACGTCACACACAGCAGTACGATCAGTCCAAGCGTGATGAAATTCAGCGCTCCCCCCAGGGTCTGCTTCAGCAGGTTGATCATGATGACCAGGGGGATGGTCATCTGTCCGTCACCGTGAGGGAACGATAGAAAGAAGATACCCAGACCGATCAAGCTGCCTGCCAGCGAGATCAGTCCAGCGCTAGATGATGTGGATGCCACCTTGGGATTATTCATGTTGTGTCTCCAGTGGGGGCTGGCAATCGAAAGGTGTCACGGTATGCGCCCGTGACAGGGCCGGACGACCATGCTCCGGCCCGTCGCTTGGTGTCTGCGTCGTCTGCGCAGGCTGTCTAGCGGCGTTGCAAAGCGCTTTCCAACTCCGGCAAGGCCTGGAACAGATCGGCCACCAGGCCGTAGTCGGCTACCTGGAAGATCGGCGCCTCCTCGTCCTTGTTGATGGCCACAATAACCTTGGAATCCTTCATTCCCGCCAGGTGCTGGATCGCCCCACTGATGCCGACGGCGATATAGAGCTCGGGCGCGACGATCTTGCCGGTCTGCCCCACCTGCAGGTCGTTGGCCACATAGCCGGCGTCGACCGCGGCCCGCGAAGCACCAATGGCCCCGCCAAGGGCATCGGCGATACCGTCGAGCAGAGCGAAGTTGTCGCCACTTCCCATTCCACGACCGCCGGAAATGACGACCCTGGCCGAGCCCAGCTCCGGCCGGTCACTGGCGGCCTGGGACTCACTGACGAAGAGCGAGTGCTCGTTATGAGCCGTGACAGGCAGCACCGACACTGGAGCGGTCTGGTCGCGATTGGCCGCTGCCTCAAAGGCGGTGACCCTGACGGTGATGACCTTGATGGGGTCTAGGCTCTGGACAGTGGCAATGGCATTGCCTGCATAGATCGGCCGCTTGAACGTGTCCTCGTCTATCACCGCCACGATCTCTGAAAGCTGTGCCACGTCCTTGAGCGCCGCCAAACGCGGCAACACGTTCTTGCCCGTGGTCGAGGCCGCTGCCAGCACGTGGGTGTAGCCGTCGGCAAGGGTGACAAGTAGCTCGCCCATAGGCTCGGCGAGTTGATGGTCAAGGACGGATGAATCTGCCAACAGGACCCGACTCACGCCCTCGATGCCGGCAGCGCCTTGCGCCACTTCAGTGACCTGAAGGCCTGCTACCAGAACGTCGATCTCGACGTTGGCGTCCTGCTGGCAGTCCGCGATCTGCCTGGCGGCACCCACCACCTTGGCAGTGGCCGCAGCGAGTTGTCCCTGATGATGTTCGGCCAGTACGAGTAGCTTCATGAGATCACCTTGGCGTCGTTTCTGAGTCGCTCCACGAGCTCGCTGACCGAGCTCACCTTGATGCCTCCCTGTCGCTCGGCGGGGGGCTCTACCTTGAGCAGCCGCTGGTGAGCCGTCACGACGACCTCCAGCTCCTCCGGCGTCCAGCGATCCAGCGGCTTCTTCTTGGCCTTCATGATGTCCGGAAGCTTGGCGTAGCGTGGCTCATTCAGGCGCAGATCCGCAGTGATGACCGCCGGCAGCGTCAGCTCCAGTGTCTCAAGCCCACCATCGATCTCGCGGGTGACCCGCAGCGCATCACCCTCAACGCTCAGCTGGGAGGCAAAGGTGCCCTGGGGTACGCCCATCAGCGCAGCCAGCATCTGCCCGGTCTGATTGTTGTCCGAGTCGATCGCTTGCTTGCCCAGCAGCACCAGACCAGGTTTTTCCGCTGCGACCACCGCCTGCAGCAGCTTGGCGATGACCAACGCATCAAGCGACGCCGGGGCATCGACGTGGATGGCTCTATCGGCTCCCAGCGCCAGTGCGGTACGTAACTGCTCCTGGACCGCCTGGGGGCCAATGCTTGCCACCACGACCTCACTGGCGACTCCCGCTTCCTTGAGACGCACGGCCTCTTCCACCGCAATTTCACAGAAGGGGTTCAAAGCCATCTTGACGTTGCTGAGATCAACATCGGAGTGGTCCGGTTTGACCCGGATCTTGACGTTGTAATCGATGACGCGTTTCACCGCGACGAGGATTTTCATGGTGATATCTCCTTGTTCGAGTGTTACGCCGTGATGGCTCGACCGATGATGATCTTCTGGATTTCCGAGGTGCCCTCGAAGATCCGCGTGATGCGCGCATCGCGGTAATAGCGCTCGATCGGCAGATCGCTGATGTAGCCATACCCGCCATGTACCTGCACCGCGGCATCGGTCACCTTGGCCGCAGCCTCGGACGCCACCAGTTTGGCTACCGCGGACTCTAGGCTGAAGCGCTGCCCGGAATCACGTGCATCCGCCGCCTTATAGGTGACCAGACGTGCCGCCTCCAACTGGGCATGCATCTCGGCCAACATCCACTGAATGCCCTGGTGGCGGCCCAGCGGCTTGCCTGCGATGATGCGTTCCTTCGACCAGGCGATGGAGGCGTCATAGGCAGCTCGGGCAATCCCCACGCTCATCGCCGCCACTTCGACACGTCCTCGGTCCAGCACTTCCATGGCGGTCGCGAATCCCGCGCCCTCCTCCCCCATCAGAGCGTCATCGGGAAGCACACAGTCAAAGCCGATCTCGTAGATGTGGCTGCCGCGCAGACCAAGGGTCTTTTCTGGGCTGGAGAAGCTGATCCCGGGCGTATGACGATCTACCAGGAAGGCCGAGATACCGCGATGTCCCTGGTCAGGGTCGGTCTTGGCGTAGACCACCAGGAAGTCGGCGAAGGCGCCATTGGTGATGTAGTGCTTGGTGCCAGTCAGATGCCAGCCGTCAGCGGCGCGCACCGCGCGGGTTCGCATCTCGGCAGGATTGGAACCGGCACCAGGTTCGGTCAGCGCGAAAGCGCCGAGTTTCTCACCGCTTGCGCACAGCGGCAGCAGCGCCTGCCGCTGTGCCTCGGTGGCACCGATCAGTACCGAGTCGGTGGCGAGAAAGTGCGCCGTCAGCGACGAGCAGGTCGCCGCACAGTGGTAGGCAATTTCTTCCACTGCCAGGGACATGCCAATACTGGAGATATCGACACCACCGTACTCGGAAGGCAGGTTCATGCTCCAGAAGCCCAGCTCGCCCAGGGCACGCAGGCTCTCCTGGCAGAATTCCCGGGTCTCGTCGTAACGGGCTGCATGGGTCTTCAGCACATCGGCGCAGACGCGATGGGCGGCATCCTGAAACGCGATATCGTCTTCATTGAAGGTAAAGTTCATGCGTCAATCTCCTGATCGAGGTCCACGGTGTGCTGACCGAGCGTCGGCGCGGGGCGATGGCAGACGACCCGCTGACCATTGAAGAAAACCGGCTGGGCGGGGGACTTCCACTGCCCCATGTCGAGTAACAGCTGGCGATCCTCGGCATGCTGTGATTCGGCAAGCTGGGCAATGTCCCAGATGGGGGAAGCGGGAACCCCTGCTTCATCTAGACGCGAACAGACGTCTTTCACCGAGTAGTGACGTGTCCAGCATTCGATCTCGGCCTTGAGTGCGGCCTGATGGATGCAACGCTGCTCGTCATTGGCAAAGCGCGGATCGGTCAACAGCTCAGGGGCTTCCATGCACTCGGCAAGGCGGGCAAACAGCGGGTTATTGATGACGGCGATAATCACCTGGCCATCGCTGGCCTCGAAGCTATCGAACGGAGCGGACAGCGGATGACGGTTGCCGATAGGCGAAGGCGTGGGGCCACCAGCGATGAACTGCGCCAGATTGGTGACCTGCATGGCGAACAGACAATCGAGCATCGACACGTCAAGGTGACAGCCAGGGCGCTCTCCATCCCGCTCCCGTGCAAACAGGGCGGCACAGATTGACCAGCTCGCAAACATGCCAGCACAGACATCTCCCAGCGATTCGCCAATCCGCGTGGGGTGCCCTCCCTCGGGACCGGTGGCAGCCATCAGTCCCGACAGTGCTTGCGCAATGATGTCGTAGGCGGGCTTTGACCGCATGCTGCCCGTCTGACCAAAGCCCGAGATCGAGCAGTAGATCAGCGACGGAAAGCGCTCACCCAGGCTCTTCTCGTCAATACCCAGGCGCTCGGTCACGCCCGGACGGAAGTTTTCCACCAGTACGTCCGCCCCTTCGCACAGAGTGAAGAAACGCTCGCGATCGGTGGCATCCTTGAGGTCCAGACATACACTCTTCTTGCCGCGATTGAGCATCGAGAAGTACAGGCTTTCCCCCTGGACATAAGGTGCAATGTGGCGACTGTCATCACCATGGTCCGACTCGACCTTGATGACGTCCGCCCCCAGGTCCGCCAGCATCGCGGTGCAATAGGGCCCCGCCAGCACCCTCGACAGATCAAGAATGGTGACCCCTTCCAATGGCTTCATCGTGCCAGTCCTCCAGCGTCTTGTTATTGAAACGTGGCACGACGATCTCGACGAGCCACACAATATGTATATACATATCTTGGTCGTCATAAAAGCCTGAGGCAAAGCGACAATATTTTGCTCATTCGAAAAAAATCACAGAAACCCTTGTTTTACTAACCAAACTGATATTCAGGCAGGAGCAAAAAGTAGACTAAAGTCAAAGGAAGAACAGGCGAAGATGGCTTGGCGGGCATAAATTGGTATATACATCTTGATGTGCCGACCCATCCTGCACCGAGACGCCATCACCTGGACGCTACCCGTGAAGGGCGAGCGTGAAACGAGCGCATGGCGGGACAACCGGCACGGCGGATGAGGACGCAGCGCAGAGCAGCATCAAAGGTTTGGCCGTGCCATCAACCGTGGCGCGAGGTGTTCAGCTTGTAGCGATGTCCAGGATGGAGAAGCTGGGTATAGCTGATAAGAAGCTCTCCTGACCAGGTACGACGCACGACCAGCAGGCAGGCCTGATGAGGCGGGATCTCGAGTAGACGCGTTTCTTCAGCCGTCGGATTGATCGCTTCGACGCTGTTTTCCACGTCGGTGACGGGGTAGCGCGCGACCAGGATGGCGTTTGGGGTCTGCCGCGTGAAATCGTGCTTGAGGTAGTCCGGTGCCAGTCGAGGATTGACGTGGCGTCGCTCGAGTTGAATGGCCACGCCATCTTCCCGATGCAGAATCTCGGAGTAGAACACCATGGTCCCGGTTTTCACGCCAAGGAAGACCGCCACCTCCTCGGACGCCTCCACCTCCTCGAGGGCGATGATGTCACTGGAGTGCTCGCCACCTCGCGAGCGAATTTCGTCAGCAATATTGCGAATATCGAACAAGGACGACTCGGACTTGCGCTGGCTGACATAGGTGCCAGAGCCGACGCGTCTGACCAGCAGACCGCTCTGCACCAGGTCCCTAATGGCCTTGTTGGCGGTCATCCGGCTGACACCGAACTCCCGAGCGAGCGCATTTTCGGCGGGAATGCGATCGCCAGCAGAAAAGGTCCCTTCTTCGATATGAGATAGCAAATGCTCCTTGATTCTGGCGTAACCAGGCCGCTTGCTGACCATGAGGGATCCTTTTACTGGCACAAGGGCCCAAGTGTAGCCACGGCCCGTACCCCAGGGAAGCAGGTAAACGACACCTCACTCGATAAAGCCCGCCACGGCACCGAGAATTCCGTTACAGCATCGCCCCGCGTTCGGTGGCCTCTTCGGCATCGGCCGGCTCCGATCTCGTCGATGGCGGACAGGTATCGACGATAACGTCGATTCCGGCCCACACCCCTTGCCAGGAGTATGTCATGACGCCCTGATACCCCGTCGTACCATCGCAAAAACGGATATCAAAATCGGCGATGTGCTGCTCGACATATAGCCTGAGCTGTTCCGAGCCAAAGCTTCCGGAATCGTCATGATTCTCTAGAAAATAGGCGGTTCCAGCACCGCCAAACAGCGACAACACGCCATTGTCCGTGTACTCGTAGAAGAGCAGGGAATAGGGGCTACTGCGGTAAGCTTGCTCGTTGCCGACAAACTCGACCGACATCCTTTCCATGGCCTTGTGGCGCACACTTTGATAGAGCGCCTGTCGGTCGCTGGCCGGATGTCTAACCAGGTAGAGATTGGGAGTGACCTTGGACTGGACAAAGGTCATTGGACGAACGGTATCGACCGCCCTCGGGCCCACTACCGCCAGCACGCCCAGTCCGACCAGGCCAGCGACCCTCCATCGTCTCATGCTGTTCACGTGGCACTTACCTCGATATCACCAAAGCGACGGTTCGAATGGCAGAGAGGGTCAGTCGAAGCGATGTTGCGCGCCTTGCCTTGCGCTCGAGCGCTTCTCATAGGCACCCGTTCAACCCTACACCCATTTCGCCCTATGTCTCTTCCATCCTACCCCCATTCAAACCCTGCGGCGGATACCCGCCCGGACGAGGCTTCCGCAGGAGTTGTCGCGCTCCCGCGCGCGCTCCTTACCGGCCGTCCCCGTCGGCCTCGATGGATTCACCGAGCCTGGAGCAGAAACGCCCCCAGGCCAGCTGCAGGGACGGCAGCCAGGGAAGGCCATGCAACGCGCTGTGCACCATGCCGTCAGCGATTTCCAGTGATACCTGCGCCGAGGTGCGGGACCATTGCGCTACGGCGCCTTCTATCATTGCCGTCAGCGGATCATACTCGGCCGCCAGCACATGCATATGCTGCGATGGCGGCAGGTACCCATCATGGGCGGGAACCGTTGCCGCGACCATCGTCCACAACGCCAGGACGTCATCGCGGCTCAGCAGCGGCGCGTCTGCCCCCAAGAGAGACGCCTGTGGCGTGCCGACCACCGGATAGATCAACCCCAGCGGCGGCACGCCGGCGCCCTCCCGAGCCAGTGTCGCCGCCGCATCCAGAACCAGCCGACCTCCAGCGCTGTCCCCCACCGCGGCGACAGGATCACAGGCCTGCCACACGCCGAGCACGTCCGATAGAGCGTCACTGTAGGACGACTCGGGCAACAGGCGGTAGTCAACGCTGACCACTTCCCGGCTCAGGGCCTGCACCAGGGCTTCAGCGACGCCACGGTGGCTGCGGCTGGACCCCAGCGTCCAGCCGCCACCATGGGCGTACACTACAACGCCACCGCCCTGGCGCGGGCCGTCCCGGGGCCACAGCCTGGTCACCGGCACCCCGGCAATGGTGGTGGCCTCGTCGGCGATGGTGGCACTGTTCAGCTGAAAGCTCTGGCACAGACGCTCGTAGCCACGCCGGGCGTCAACGGGGGGCATCCCTTGGAGTCCGCAGAGTCCCTGCCGATAGCGGTTGATGAACGCTTCAATTTCCATAAGGCCTTCCGTAGGCAGATGTGCCACATCATGGTAGCGATGTCTCGGCGCGCCAGGCATTTACATCGGCAATCGCCCCCATTGCGAAGACTCGTACCCAGTCCCTTGGCAGCCTGTCGACTTGGGCTAGAATCAAGGCTCAATTTCCAGCCGGACGTCAGAATGCCGTTACAACACTTCGCTAAAACAACAATTACCACGGGCCTGTTCGCCCTCCTGACCGCCACCGCCCAGGCCGACGATGAGATCGTGGTCGGCGGCAAGAACTTCACCGAACAGCAGATCATCTCGAGCATGACCGCCCAGTACCTGGAGCATCTGGGTTACGACGTGGACAAACGCGCCGGCATGGGATCCGCGGTGCTGCGGCAGGCACAGGAAAACGGCCAGGTGGACGTCTACTGGGAGTACACCGGCACCTCGCTGATCGTCTTCAATGGCGTTGACGAAAAGCTGGACGCCCAGGCGACCTATGATCGCGTCAAGGCGCTGGACGCCGACAAGGGGCTGGCCTGGCTTGAGCCTTCCGGCGTCAACAACACCTATGCCATCGCCATGCGTGAGGCCGATGCCGAGGCCATGGACATCACCAGCATTTCGGACATGGCGTCGGCGATCAACGCAGGCGAAGAGCTACTGTTTGCCTCCAATGCCGAATTCTATGCGCGCCCCGATGGACTGCGTCCGATGCAGGACATCTACGGCTTTCAGTTCGACCGCTCCGATATCAAGCGCATGGATACGGGCCTGACCTATACCGCTCTCAGAGACGACCAGGTCGACATCGCCATGGTCACGACTACCGATGGACGAGTGTCGGCCTTCGACCTGCGCATTCTCGAAGACGACAAGGGCTTCTTCCCGCCCTATGCCATGACCCCCGTGGTGCGCCAGGAAGCGCTGGACACCCACCCGGAGCTGGCGGCCCAGCTGAATGCACTTGCCGCCACGCTAGACGATGACGTCATGACGCGGCTCAACGAGCAGGTGGACGTCAACCGCGACGTCGTGGAAACCGTCGCCGAGCAGTTTCTCGCCGACCAGGGGTTGATCGACTGATCGCATCTCCCGGCCACCGTGCCGATCGGGGCCGCCGCAATGCCAAGATGCCCCCTGCTTCTCACGTCGTGAAGCAGGGGGCACCGCCAGACTGTCGTTGCGTCGATTGTCCTTACATCCCGAAAAGAGTGTTTAGCGTTTGACGGTGTTCGGAATATCCATAGCAGGCTAAGGTATTGCTCATATCCCAATCCCTACTGCCATGGAGATCCCATGAAAGCTATCGGTTACTACGCCCCAGGCCCCATCGATCGCGACGACGCCCTGGTGGATCTCGCGCAAGAGGTGCCTCAGGCCAGCGGGCACGACGTGCTGGTCAAGGTCGAGGCCGTTTCGGTCAATCCCGTCGACGTCAAAATCCGCCAGTCACGAGCGCCCGAGCAAGGCCTGGCCGCGGTGATCGGCTGGGATGCCGTCGGAGAGGTGGTGGCTGTCGGCGACAAGGCAACCTCTGTCCAAGTGGGCGACCGAGTGTGGTACGCCGGGGATATTTCTCGCCCGGGCACGAACAGTGAGTACCACCTGGTGGACGCACGCATCGTCAGCAAGGCACCCGGCTCCATCGACAACGCGGCCGCCGCTGCCCTGCCCCTCACCGCTCTGACCGCCTTTGAGATGCTGTTTGATCGGCTCAAGATCAACGACCCGGTCCCCGGCGCCGCTCGCGCAGTGCTGGTCATCGGCGGGGCCGGCGGCGTCGGCTCGATCACTATCCAGCTGCTGCGCGCACTGACCGACTACACCGTCATTGCCACGGCGTCACGGCCAGAGACCCAGGAGTGGGTGAAGGAGCTGGGGGCCCACCATGTCGTCGATCACCATCAACCGCTGCCGGCACAGATCGATGCCCTTGGCCTCGGTGCTCCCGCTTTTGTGTTCTCGACCAATGCCTCAGAGGGCTACGCGCCCCAGATAGCAGAACTGATTGCGCCCCAGGGTCGCTTTGGCTTGATCGACGATCCGGCCTCCCTCGACGTGGTGCCGTTCAAGCCCAAGGCGGTGTCCATCCACTGGGAGCTGATGTTCACCCGCCCGCTGTTTTCCACCGCCGACATCGCCCGCCAGGGAGAAATTCTCGCCAAGGTGGCGCACCTGATCGATACCGGGCACCTTCGCTCCACCGCTACTGAGTCCTTTGGCACCATCAATGCCGCCAACCTCAAACGTGCCCATGCCCTGATCGAGAGCGGCCGGGCCAAGGGCAAGGTCGTGCTCGAAGGTTTCTAGGCGGTCCCTCTTGATAGCCACCCTGGCCTAGCTGGCCATCAAGGCGCCAACAGAAAACGCCCGCCCCGCTCGGTCTTGCCGAACGGGGCGGGCGTCATGTGGAGCGACGACGCTGCGATCGAGACGGCGCAGCTTACGTCGTCAACTCAGCATCGCCAGCTCAGCCTTTCCTGTTTGAACCTCAGGACAGGCGTTCGCGGAAGTCCTGGTAGCCAAACTCGCGGATGACCTGCAGGGCTCCGGTGTCCGAGTTCCACACCGCGATGGCCGGCAGACGCGTGCCATTGAAGGTGGTGGTCTTGACCATGGTGTAGTGCGCCATGTCCTTGAACACCAGTTTCTGCCCTATCTCGAGAGGGGCATCGAAGCTGTAGTCACCGATCACATCACCGGCCAGGCAGGTCAAGCCTCCCAAACGATAGGTGTGAGCCCGCTCACCTGGCTCCCCTGCCCCCAGCAGACCAGGCCGATAGGGCATTTCCAGCACGTCCGGCATGTGACAGGTGGCAGAGGTATCGAGAATCGCCTGATCGAGAGTATTGAAGGTGGTATCCAGTACCGTGGTGACCAGCACGCCGGACCCAATCGCCACCGCTTCTCCTGGCTCAAGGTAAACCTGAACCTGGTGACGCTCTGCGAAAGCGCGAATGCAGCGCACCAGGTCGTCGCGCTGGTAGTCGGGCCGGGTGATGTGGTGGCCACCACCGAAGTTCACCCACTCCATGCGACCAAGCAGGTGGCCGAAGCGCTCTTCCACCGCCGCCAGCGTTCGCTCAAGCGGCGGGAAATCCTGCTCGCACAGGGTGTGAAAATGCAGACCGGTGATGCCATCCAGGGTCGCTTCATCCAGCTCCGACAGCACAATACCCAGACGCGAGCCGGGAGCACAGGGATCATAGATCGGCACATCGCCCTCGGAGTGCTCCGGATTGATGCGCAAGCCGAACTTGATCCCAGGCCGCTGCTCCAGCGCTGCCTGCACCAGCGGCTGCGCGCGCTGCCACTGCGCGCAGCTGTTGAACACCACATGATCAGCGATCTTCAGGATCTCGATCAGATCGGCCTCGCTGTAGGCAGCACCAAAGACATGCACTTCGCCTTCGTAGTGCTCATGGCCCAGCAGGGCTTCATGCAGACCACTGGCACAGGTGCCGCTCAGGTAGCGCGACACCAGCGGCGCGAAATGCCACATGCTGAAGGCCTTGAGCGCTGACAGCACCTTGGCCCCGCTGGCGTCGGCCACCTCGGCGAGAATCCGCAGGTTGCGCTCCACCGCCACCTCATCCACCACATAGCAGGGAGAGGGCAGCGCGCGGGTATCGAGCCGCGAGATATCCGTGAACTGAAGGATCTCCACGCCTTACAGGTCCTCGCCCTTCTGTACGTCAAGACGGAAGGAGGGATCCAGCTCGACCACTTTCCACGGCAGACCGTAGGCATTCATGTCGGCCATGAACGGATCCGGATCGCACTGTTCCATGTTCCACACACCGGGACGCTTCCAGTGACCCTCGAGGATCATCTTGGCGCCAATCATCGCAGGCACACCGGTCGTGTAGGAAATGGCCTGGGACTGGACTTCGGCATAGCAAGCCTCGTGGTCACAGATGTTATACAGGTACATGACCTTTTCCTGGCCGTCCTTCTTGCCGCGGACGACGGTGCCGATGCAGGTCTTGCCCTTGGTGCGCGGTCCCAGGGTGGAAGGGTCGGGCAGCAGCTTGGCAAGGAACTGGATAGGCACAATTTCCTGGCCGTTATAGTCGACCGGCTCGATCCCCGTCATACCGACGTTCTTCAGCACTTCAAGGTGCTTGAGATAGCTGTCACCAAAGCTCATCCAGAACTGAGCCCGCTTTAGGCTCGGGAAGTGCTTCGAGAGCGACTCAAGCTCCTCGTGATAGAGACGGTAGATGTTGTAGTCACCGACCTCTTCAGGGCAGCTGAAACGCGCCATCTTGGACATCGGCGGGGTAGTGACGAACTCGCCATTCTCATAGTGACGACACTCGGCACTGACCTCCCGGATGTTGATCTCCGGGTTGAAGTTGGTGGCGAAGGGATAACCATGATCGCCGCCATTGACATCGATGATGTCCAGCTCTTCGATCTCGTCGAAATAGTGCTTGGCGAGATAGGCGGTGAACATGTTGGTGGCACCCGGATCGAAGCCGCTGCCCAGCAGAGCCGTCAGCCCCGCCTGCTGGAAGCGCTCCTGATAGGCCCACTGCCACTTGTACTCGAACTTGGCGGTATCAAGGGGTTCGTAATTGGCCGTGTCGAGGTAGTGAACACCCGCTGCCAGGCAGGCATCCATGATGCTCAGGTCCTGATAAGGCAGGGCGACATTGATGACCAGCTCGGGCTTTTCTGCCTCGAGCAACGCCGTCAGTTCAGCCACGTTGTCGGCATCGACCTGGGCCGTGCGGATGGGGCGCGGCAGCTGCTCGGCGATAGCCTTGCACTTGGACTCGGTGCGACTGGCCAACAGGATATCGGTAAACACCGAGTCCAGCTGGGCACACTTGTGGGCGACGACACTGCCGACACCGCCGGCACCAATGATGATCACTTTCGACATGTTGATACGCTCCCGCCTGAATACAACGATCCATCCACAGACAATAGAGAGGATGGATAGACCTGTTGAGCAGCCCTTCTCGACAGACTCCCTGACTCGCTCCTCCGAGCAAGCCAGCGGGCCCGACCCGTGACGTGGACTCGCTTAATGGGCCCGGTTGAGGTGCTTGGCGCCTCGCCCACAGGGCACGTCCTCGAGACATGCCCCTACCCTACTACCGGACGGCGCATGCTAACCACATTTGCCAGCTCATGCCACGGCTTTTCGCACCGAAAAGTGACCCCCGCCAGGGCCGTCCTCAGTGTAGTCAATCAGCACCCTATGACAGCTTGACGATGGCTTCGCTTTTCCCTTCTTCCACCACCCCGAACCGCCCCTTGCCAGCGCCGGTCTATCCCCCGGACTGACCGCCCGGACTGACTGCTCTGACTGACCATCCTGAGCGACTGCCCTGTTCGACCGTCATCGGGCCCTTCCATAGCCCACACCCAATACCCTCATCCGCGACAGCCGCACCATGATTCCGAAAAATTAAAGACTACGTATTCACTAAGCACTACTAAAGTATATTTACTTTATTTTCATACGCTTAAAAACAAAAACCAAAGGCATAAAAACTTTAAAGTTGAATACGTATTCCCAAGCCTTTAAAAGTGATTCCCCTTGCTGCCCGTCACACAGACACGCCTCCCGGCAGCGGCCGCCCCACCCCAGGGCATCACAACGATAACAGGAGAGCATCATGCGCCAATTCAACTCCCTTCCTTTCCGCCTCACCGTCCTGACCGCCGCCATCGGGCTGTCCAGCGCAGCCTTCGCCCAGCAGGAGCGGACCATCGATGTCAGCCTGCCGCTGGGACCCGACTCCCAGCAGGGCATCGGCGTGCTCAAGTTCGGAGAGGAGCTGGAGCGTCTGTCGGAAGGCCGGCTGACCATCGAGCCCCACTATGACAATGCGCTGGGGGCCGAGCGTGAAGTCATCGAGGGGATGGGGCTTGGCATCATCGATGCAGGCATCGCGTCGACCGGCCCCATGGGCGGCTTTGTCGATGAATTCCTGCTGTTCGACCTGCCCTATATCTTTGAGGATCACGGGCATGCTTATGCCTTCCTCGACAGCGAATACGGTGACCAGCTGGCCCAACTCGCCGAAGACCAGATGAACGTCAAGTTCCTGGCGTGGATGGAGAATGGCTTCCGTCACAACACCAATTCCGTGCGCGCGCTGGAGCAGCCCAGCGATCTGGAAGGGATCAACCACCGCACGCAGGAAAGCCGCGTGCAGGTTGATACCTGGGAAGCGCTGGGCGCCAACGCCACGCCAATGGCGTGGACCGAGGTCTATACAGCGCTGCAACAGGGCGTCATGGACAGCCAGGAAAACCCTCTGGCCACCATCTACGACGTCAATTTCTACGAGGTTCAGGATTACCTGAACATCACCCAGCACGTCTATTCACCGGCGCCGCTGATGATGAGCCTGGACCTGTTCAACTCCTTCAGCGAAGACGACCAGGCCCTGATTCTGGAGGCCGCTCAAATCGCACTGCCGGTTCAGCGGGAAGCCAGCCAGGAGCTGGAACAACGCTACAAGGGCGAGTTGGCTGACCTGGGCATGACGGTCACCGAACCTGACCTGGCGCCCTTCCGCGAGGCCGTGCGTCCGGTTATCGCCAAGTGGGGCCCGACCGTCGGCGAAGACCTGGTCGACGCGGCCATCAACTTCGAGCACTGAGTACCCGGCCCCCTGTCCAGCCAGCTGGTCAGGGGGCACTGCATTCTGCGAGGCCCTTCATGCACTCCTTTCTGCGTGTCGCCAACACGGCGATCTGGCACTTCAATCGGTTGATCGGCTGGGGGCTCGCCCTGCTTTTGCTGATCATGACCGTACTGATCTTTTGGCAGGTGTTCGCTCGCTTCGTGGTGGGCAGCCCGCTGTTCTTCTCCGATGAAATCGCTCGCTTTTCGATGCTCTGGCTAACCTTTATCGGTGCCGGCTACGCCTATCGTCATGGCGCCCTGATCTCCGTCGACATCGTGCTCGAATATGCAGGAGAGCGCCTGGCTCGGCTTTTGCGGATCGTGATCGTGCTGTGCTCGGCACTGTTTGCGTTCGTCATGATCAAGTATGGCCTCGAGCTGGTCGGCCGAGTGGCCAGCCAGACGGCGCCAAGCACGCGCATTTCCATGATGTGGCCATACCTGGCCATTCCTGCCGGCGGCGTCGTGATTCTGATCAATAGCCTGGGGCTGTTGATTGATGAAGCCCTCGGACAACCCGTCCAGCGACTGCAGGAGGTCAGCTGATCATGGCCCTCATGCTGTTCTTGACCCTTATCTCTCTTTTCGTGGTGGGTGTTCCCATTGCCTTCTCGCTGGGACTGGCGTCTGCCCTGACGGTGTGGCAAGGCGACCTGATGCCGATGCTGATCGTGGCACAGCAGCTGATTGCCTCGGTCAACTCCTTTCCGCTGATGGCGATTCCGTTCTTCATCCTCGCGGGCTACCTGATGCAGGGCGGCGGCATCTCGAAGCGCCTGGTCGATTTCTCCAATACCCTGGTCGGCAGCATGACGGGCGGGCTGGCCATGGTCGCCATCGTCACGTCGCTGTTCTTTGCTGCGATTTCTGGATCCGGGGCAGCCACCACGGCGGCCATCGGCTCTATCCTGATTCCCGCGATGCTGGCCAAGGGCTATCCCGGTGGCTATGCGGCGGCCAATCAGGCGGCGTCGGGCGCTCTGGGGGTCATTATCCCTCCCAGTATTCCCTTGATCCTCTATGCCATCGCGGCCAACGTGTCCGTTGGCGACATGTTCATTGCCGGCATCCTGCCTGGCATTCTGGTCACCCTTACCCTCCTGGTCTTTGCCTACTTCTTTGCCCGCGCCAACGGTCTTGGCGGTGGCGAGAAAAGCTCACTGAGCGACGTCTGGCGCGCCGGCAAGAAAGCCATCCTCGCCATCCTCATGCCGGTCATCATCCTTGGCGGCATCTACGGTGGGGTGTTTACACCGACCGAGGCAGCGGTGATCGCGGTGGCCTATTCCTTTGTCATCGGCACGGTGATCTATCGAGAGATCAAGCTCGACAGTCTGGTGGGCATTCTGCGTCAATCCGCAGTAACCACAGCGGTGGTTCTCAGCATCATCGCTGCCGCTGGACTGTATGGACGCATTCTGCAGAGCCTCAGAGTGCCGGACATGATCTCCGACTTCGTGATCTCGGCCATCGACAGTCCGCTGCTGTTTATCCTGCTGGCCAACCTGCTGCTGTTGCTCGCTGGCATGTTCATCGAGGCGGCGGCCGCCATCCTGATCTTCGTGCCCATCCTGCTGCCCATTGCCGTGAGCTACGGCTTCGACCCGATTCACTTCGGCATCATCATGGTGGTCAACCTGGCCATGGGCATGTTTACCCCACCGGTCGGGCTCAACCTGTTCGTGGCCTCTCAGATCACCAATATCGGCATTGCGCGGCTGACCTGGGCCGTCATGCCCTTCGTCGCCATCGTGCTGATCAACCTGCTCATCATCAGTCTGCTGCCGGCCCTGTCGACCTGGCTGCCGTCGCTGTAACCCTACAAGGAGAGACCCCATGAGTGTTGTAGAAAGCCTTCGCCCCCGCCAGGGACTGCGCGTACTGGTGACCGCCGGCGCGTCGGGCATTGGCCTTGCCATTGCTAGCGCCTTTGCCGAAGCCGGTGCTCGGGTTCACGTCTGCGACATCGATGACAAGGCGCTGGATGCCCTGCCGCCACACATCACACGCACCCATTGCGATGTCAGCAACGACGAGGATGTCGCTCGCCTGTTCGACGATGCATCGGCCCTGGGGGGCCTGGACGTGGTCGTCAATAACGCCGGTATTGCTGGCCCGACGGCAGGCATCGAGGACATCGACCACGCCAGCTGGACCCAGACCATCGATATCAACCTCAACGGACAGTACCGGGTCGCACATCGTGCAGCGCCCTTGCTGCGTGATAGTCAGGGACTGCTGGTCAATCTGGCCTCCGTGGCTGGCCGCCTGGGGTTCGCCTATCGCACCCCCTATGCCGCCAGCAAATGGGCCGTGGTCGGCCTGACCAAGAGCCTGGCCTGCGAGCTTGGTCCGGAAGGCGTGCGTGTGAATGCCATTCTTCCAGGCATCGTGCGCGGCCCACGGATCACCAAGGTCATTGAGGATCGAGCGGCCAAGCGTGGCATCAGCTACGAGGAGATGGAGACCGAGAACCTCTCAAAGATATCGATGCGCCGCATGGTAGACCCGACGGATATCGCCGCCATGGCGCTGTTCCTCGCTGCACCAGGCGGATCCAACATCTCGGGGCAGGCGCTCAGTGTCTGTGCCAACGTCGAATCCCTCTGACCTCAGGACGCTCTCATGACGACTTCCATCGGTGTGGTCGGCGCAGGACTCATTGGTCGCGCCTGGGCCATTGTATTCGCTCGAGCAGAGCTGCCCGTCACCTTGTTTGATGTAGATGCTGATGCCCTGGACAGGGCATCTGCAGCGATCCAGCAGTCGCTGACGGACCTGGCTGACGCAGGGCTGGTCGATGATCCAGTGGCGATCATGGCCAGAATTCGTTTTGACAGCCACCTCGTCTCGGCCATGCAGGATGCCATCTACGTCCAGGAGTGCGGGCCGGAAGACGTGACCGCGAAACGTCAGATCTACCGCGATCTGGAGGCGGTGGTCAGCAGTGACTGCGTGCTGGCCAGCTCCACCTCGGGGATCGCCGCCTCGCGCTTTACCGATCACCTGGAGCACCCTCAGCGCTGCCTCGTGGCACATCCGGTCAACCCGCCCTACCTGATTCCGCTGGTAGAGGTGGTACCGACGCCAGCCACCAGTGAACAGAGTGTTCAGCGGGCCATGGCCCTGATGGAACAAGCGCGCCAGGTCCCGATTCTGGTCCACCAGGAGGTGGCAGGCTTTGTCCTCAACCGCCTGCAAGGGGCGCTGCTCAACGAAGCCCTGCGGCTGTTCCGCGATGGCGTGGTGTCCGCCGAGGACCTCGACAAGACCATGAAACACGGGCTCGGCCTGCGCTGGTCCTTCATGGGCCCCTTCGAGACCATCGACCTCAATGCGCCTGCGGGCATTGCCGACTACGGCAAGCGCTACGGCCCGCTGTATCGCGATATCGATCGCGAGCGCGGACAGGAAGACCCCTGGCTCGACACCACCCTGGAGGCACTGGACGAGCAGCGCCGCGCCTTGCTCCCCACACACGAACTGGGTGAACGCCAGGCCTGGCGTGATCGCCGCTTGATGGCACTGCTCGCCCATCAGCAGGCTACGACACCACGCTAAACCGCACACGTCATGCGGCAACGTTCACGCCGCTGTGCTCACTTTGCTAGAGGACTTCACGGAAATGGCTACAACACGCAAGGTCATCATCACCTGCGCCGTCACCGGCGCCATTCACACCCCGTCCATGTCTCGCTACCTTCCCGTCACCCCCGAGGAGATTGCCGAGGCAGGTATCGCCGCCGCCGAGGCTGGCGCGTCGGTGCTGCATTTGCATGCCCGGGACCCCAAGGATGGCAGGCCGACCCAGGATCCGGCGATGTTCGAGCGCTTCCTGCCACGGATCAAGAGCTCCTGCGACGCGGTGATCAATCTGACCACCGGCGGCAGCCCCCATATGACGGTGGAAGAACGTATGCGCCCCGCCATGGAGTTCAAGCCTGAGCTGGCGTCCATGAACATGGGATCGATCAACTTCGGCCTGTTCCCGATGCTCGATCGCTACAACGAGCTGACCCATCAGTGGGAGCGCGATCACCTGGCCAATAGCCGTGACCTGGTGTTCAAGAACACCTTCGCTGATATCGAAAAAGCCATGACGCTTGGCGATGCCAATGGCACCCGCTTCGAATGCGAGTGCTACGACATCGGCCACCTGTATTCGCTGCGCAATCTGCTCGACCGTGGTGTCGCCAAGGGCCGCGTCTTCGTCCAGAGCGTGTTCGGTATCCTGGGTGGCATCGGGCCGCATCCTGAAGACGTCATGCACATGCGCCGCACCGCAGACCGCCTGTTCGGCGATGACTATGAATGGTCTGTGCTGGGGGCCGGCAGCAGCCAGATGCGCATTGCAGCGCAAGCCGCTGCCATGGGTGGACACGTGCGCGTCGGTCTCGAGGACTCGCTGTGGCTTGGGCCGGGCAAGCTGGCCGAGACCAATGCAAGCCAGGTGACCAAGGTCCGCGAGATCCTGGAAGGCCTGTCTCTCGAGGTGGCCACACCCGACGAGGCGCGTCAGATGCTTGGACTCAAGGGTGGGGATCAGGTCGGGTTCTAGGCTTGGCCCGTCGTTGAGCATGCCAATATCAGCACCCGCATAAGGAGATGGGTTGTGACGCTTTATCGACTCGGGGGCGCGTCCCCCGATATCGCCGCCGACGCCATGGTGATGGACGAGGCTACCCTGATCGGTGACGTGCAGCTGGGAGCAGACGTGAGTGTCTGGCCAGGTGCCGTCCTGCGTGGCGACAATGCCCCCATCCTGGTAGGCGCCGGCAGCAACCTGCAGGATGGCTGCGTGGTCCACACAGACCCCGGTGAGCCGGTGACCATTGGCCAGCGTGTCACCATTGGTCACCTGGCCATGTTGCACGGCTGCCGAATTGGCGACGAGGTGCTGGTCGGCATGAATGCTACCATCCTCAACGCAGCGGTGATCGGGGAGCAGAGTATCGTTGGCGCCGGAGCCCTGATTACCTCCGGCAAACATTTTCCCCCACGATCGCTCATCCTCGGCAGTCCCGCCAAACGCGTGCGTGAGCTGACCGAGGAAGAGGTCGAGTCGGTGAAGACCAACGCTCAGGTCTATATCGACAAGATCGCCACCTATGCTTCTCTGGAGCGTATTGAGCCGGCGTGAGCGCCGGCAATACAGTCACCCGACAAGATATGCCTCGATGAAAAAGAAATCCGTCACCTCCCGCGATGTTGCCCGCCTGGCCGGTGTCTCGCAGTCTGCCGTCAGTCGCACCTTCTCTCCCGAGGCGAAGGTATCGGAAAAGACGCGCCGGAAGGTCATGGAAGCCGCTCGAGAGCTCGGCTATCGCCCCAATACCATCGCGCGCTCACTGATCACTCGCTCCAGCAGGACCATCGCCGTCGTGGTGTATAGCCTGGAGAATCCGTTCTACAGCTTTATGCTCGAACAGGCATCACGGTTCTTTCGGCAGCAGGGCTATCACCTGCTGCTGTTTTCTGCCCCCGCCAGCGATGGCTTCGATGCCGTGCTGGAAGACATTCTGCGCAGTCAGGTGGAAGGCATTCTCATGCTTGCCATCACCATGACGGAGGAGCAAGCCGCCGTGGTGTCCGACTACGAAATCCCCGTGGTCATCATCAACCGTACCGTGGACTATGCCGGCATCAGTCAGGTGGCCTGCGACAACTATCAAGGGGGCTACTGGGCGGGCCGACACCTCGCTTCACAAGGCCACCGTCGCGTGGCGTACCTGGCGGGTCTTCCCGCCACGTCTACCAGCTGCCAACGGCAGGCGGGACTGGAAGAGGGTCTGGCAGCGGCAGGCCAGACACTGCATGCCTGCGACGTGGGCAACTATCAGTACGCTGACGCCTGTCAGGCGACTCGCCGCCTGTTTACCCACCCCACTCCGCCCGACGCCCTGTTTGCCGCCAACGACCTGATGGCCATCGCTGCCATGGAGGTGCTGCAGAGCGAATTTCAGCTGCGCATCCCACAGGACGTATCGATCATCGGCTTCGATGATGTGCCCATGGCCGCCTGGCCCAGTCACTCTCTGACCACTCTGCAGCAACCGGTACAGACCATGATCATGCGCGCCACCGAACTCCTGATGGCCCAGATCGATCACCCGGACACCCCTCCGCAGCAGCTGACCCTGCCGGTGACGCCGATGCTCCGCAGCAGCGTCCGGCGCGCATGACGCGCCCGGTCGCCAGTGCACTCCGCCGTGTCTAGCCCAGCGGCAGCCGGTTGGTGGACTTGATTTCCCGCAGGGACAGACTGGAGCGAATGTTGGTGACGCCCGGCAAGCGCCGCAACACGCGCTCGATGAAGTCACTGTAGTCCTCCAGGTCTCGAGCGACGACCATCAGCAGGAAGTCATCATCTCCGGTCGTATTGTGGCATGACAGAATATTCGGGCTGTCGATCACCACCTTCTCGAACGCCACCACCGTGGTGGCGTCATGGGCCATGCAATTGAGTTGAACGAACGCCATCACTCCTAGCCCGAGACGCTTGCGATCAAGCGTTGCCTGATAGCCTGAGATAACGCCGTCCTGCTCAAGACGCTTCAACCGTCGCCAGCATGGTGTCTCGCTCAATGACAGCGCCTCGGCAAGACGCGCATTGGTGATTCGACCGTCCTGCTGCAACAGATCAAGCAGCTGTAGATTTTTCCTGTCCAGCCCACTCACGCAATGTCCTCCCAATAAACATCGTGAAAATAAAAGATACTTTCCACATTGCGGGCTCTCAAGAAAATATAGCAAAGCAATTCCTGGCCAACGCTCTAGCATGGAACGACACATTCAGCCTTTGCGAGAGTCGATCATGCGTGCCGTTGTCATTGAAAAGTTCCAGCAGTTACCCAGTGTTCGGGTGGTGAAGGATCCTGCACCAGAGCCCCACGGCGTGGTCGTCAAGGTCGAAGCGGCTGGGCTATGTCGCAGTGACTGGCATGGCTGGATGGGCCACGATGCGGATATCACCCTCCCCCATGTCCCCGGCCACGAGATGGCGGGTGTCGTGGTCGCCGCCGGCAAGGACGTCACGCAATGGAAAGAGGGCGACCGTGTCACAGTGCCCTTCGTCAGCGGCTGCGGGCGCTGCCACGAGTGTCGTGCAGGCCATCAGCAAGTCTGCCACTCGCAGTTTCAACCGGGCTTCACTCACTGGGGGGCCTTTGCCGAATACACCAGTCTGCATCACGCCGACCTCAACCTCGTTGCGCTGCCAGAGGACATGTCATTTTCCACCGCCGCCAGTCTCGGCTGCCGTTTTGCCACAGCCTTCCGCGCAGTGGTGGATCAGGGGCGCGTGTCTGCCGGTGCGTGGGTCAGCGTGCATGGCTGTGGTGGCGTCGGCCTGTCTGCGATCATGATCGCCTCGGCGCTTGGCGCCCGGGTCATCGCCATCGACATCACGGACGGCGCACTGGCGATGGCCAAGAAACTGGGCGCCGTTGCGACGATCAATGCCTCGCAAAGATCGGATGTGGTGGAAGCGATTCAAGACATCAGTGCCGGCGGCGCTCACCTTTCCTTTGATGCCCTGGGCACTCAGGTCACCTGCAGCAACTCGATCATGGGACTACGTACCCGAGGCCGACACGTACAGATTGGGCTGCTGGCTGGGGAGCACCGGGCACCGGCGATCCCCATGCACAAGGTGATCGCCGAGGAGCTTGAACTTATCGGCAGCCACGGCATGCAGGCTCACCGCTATGACGCCATGCTGGGGATGATCCAGCAGGGGCAGCTGAATCCATCGCTGCTGGTGGGTGATCGCATCACGCTGGATGACACTCCCGCCCGGCTCACCAGCATGGATCAGTTCAAGGGGGTGGGCGCTACGGTGATTGATCGTTTCTGACACGCCACAACTGTTGACCACCAAGCAACAATTGCATGCCTGTTGACCGCTGCATCCGTGACGCTGATTCCCCTACCTTGGCACTGCTCAGCGACGTCAAGCGTCCATGGATCATCGTCAACAACAAGGACCCAGCATGTTCACCGCGCAACAGGTCAACGAGAGTGTGGCACTGCGACAGGATCTGCATCGCCATCCCGAGCTCAAGTTCGAGGAGCACCGCACCGCCGCGATCGTGGCATCGCGACTCAAGGAGCTCGGCTACACGGTCACCGAGAACATCGCCGGGACGGGCGTCCTGGCGGAACTGGATACCGGGCGCATCGGGCCAGTGATCGCCTTTCGGGCCGACATGGATGCACTGCCCATCCAGGAGGCCAACACCTTTGACCACGGTTCACGCCATCCGGGCCTCATGCATGCCTGCGGCCATGACGGCCACACCGCCGCCCTGCTGCTGGCGGCCGAAGCCATCATCCAGCGTCGAGACGCTCTGTGCGGCCACCTCAAGCTGATCTTTCAGCCGGCCGAGGAAGGTGGCAATGGTGCCGCGCGCATGATCGAGGAAGGAGTCCTCGACAATCCCCGCGTGTCCGCCATCTTCGGCTATCACAATCGCCCCGGCTTCCCCGCTGGCCAAGTCTTCGTCAAGCCAGGACCGGCGATGGGGGGCAATGACACCTTCCGCGTGACCATCAAGGGACGTTTCGGGCATGCCGCCATGCCGCACCTCGCGGTGGACCCGATCTACGTCGGCGCCAGTATTGTCCAGCAGCTGCAGGGACTGGTGGGACGTCACAAGTCTCCGCTCGAGGCCGGGGTCATCACCGTCGCGGCCTTTCATGCTGGAGAGGCCGCCAATGTGATTCCCGGCGAAGCCGAACTGGTCGTCAATATCCGCAGCGATCGCGCCTCATCCCGCGAGGCCTTGGCCGGACAGCTCGAACGGGTGGTCGACGGAGTCTGCAGCGCCCACGGCGCCAGCTTCGAGATGTTCCACGAGCACCAGATTCCGCCGTTGGTCAATGACCCGGAATGGGCTGAGAAGGTTCTTACTGCGGCAAAGGAAGCGCAGGTCAGTGACGACATTCAGCAACTGGACTACATGCCTACCATGGGGGCAGAGGACTTTGCGTTCTATCTCCAGCAGGTCCCTGGCTGCTTCTTCTTTGTCGGTAACGGTGACAGTGCCTACCTGCACAACGAGCACTACGACTTCAACGACCAGATCCTGCCGGTCGCAGGCGGCACCTTCGTGGCATTGGCGCAACACCTGATGCAAGCGAACTGACAGCGGCCCCTACCGGTGCCGGCGGTAGCAGAACAGACACCATCGACAACATTCTGTTGCTGTGTCCGCGAGTGAACGTTTCAGACAACCTCATAACAAGGTCAAGAGCCATGCAAGCCGTCCTCAGCTCCATTGAGCGTGTAGGCAACAAACTGCCTCATCCCTTCATTCTGTTCACCATCCTGGCTGCCGTGGTGGTGGTGGTCTCTGCCATTCTCGCCACCTTGGGCGTGTCAGCGGTCAACCCGCAGACGGATGCCGAGGTCCACGTGCGAAGCCTGATCTCTGCAGATGGACTGGAATTCATGCTGACCAGCGTCGTCAGCAACTTTGTCAACTTCCCGCCCCTGGGCCTGATCCTGGTGGTGATGTTCGGTATCGGTCTCGCCGACAAGGTGGGCTTGATGTCGACCCTGATGCAGGTCAGCGTGGCCAAGGCACCGCCGTCGCTGCTCACCTTCTGCGTGTTTCTGGCGGGCATCTGCGGCAGCATCGCCTCGGATGCCAACTACCTGATCCTGATTCCCCTGGCCGCCATGGTCTACTACTCCGTCGGTCGGCATCCGATTGCCGGTGCGGCCGCCGCCTATGCAGCGGCTGGGGCGGGCTTCGACGCCAGCCTCTTCATCACGGTCGGGGATGCGCTGTTCGCCGGTATTACCACCGATGCAGCGAGACTGGTGGATCCAGAGGCGTACATCTCTCCAGTGGACAACTACTACTTCGTGGCCTGCTCCGTGTTCGTGCTTGCCACGGTAGGCACCTTGGTGATCGACAAGGTGATCGAACCGCGGCTGCAGCGGACCCTGCCGCTTGGCAAGGACTTTACCGCTGAGGTGGAGACCCACGAACTGAGCGCCGACGAGAAGCGCGGTCTCAAGCGTGTGGGACTGACGACGCTGGTCTATCTGGCCTTGGTACTGCTGGCCGTGCTGCCGGAGGCATCGCCTCTGCGCAACGATGAGGGCGGACTGATCCCGTCACCGTTCTTGAAGTCGCTGGTACCGCTGATGTTCGGCTACTTCGTCGCCATCGGTCTGGTCTACGGCATCGCGGTGGGCAAGATCAAGACCAGCCGTGACGTCCCGCAGCGCATGGCCGAGGCGGCCAGCGAGCTGGCCCCCACGCTGGTGCTGTTCTTCGCCATCTCGCAGTTCATTGCCTACTTCAAGTGGTCAGAGCTGGGGCAGTTCATTGCCATTGAAGGCTCCAACATCCTGCAGAGTACCGGCTTCACCGGCCTGCCTCTGGTTGGCGCCTTCATCCTGATGAGTGCCGTGCTCAACGTCTTCATGACCAGCGGCTCGGCCCAGTGGGCACTGATGGCCCCGGTGTTCGTGCCGATGCTGATGATGATCGACTTTGACCCGGCCTTCGTGCTGGCGATGTTCCGGATTGGCGACTCAAGCACCAACATCATCTCGCCGATGAGTCCCTACTTTTCGGTCGCCCTGGTCTACATGCAGCGCTACAAACCGGATATGGGGCTGGGAACCCTGATTGCCACGATGTTGCCCATGGCGATCACCTTCCTGCTGACCTGGAGCGCCTTCCTGATGTTCTGGCTGACCATGGGCTGGCCGATCGGACCCGGGGTCTACATGATGGCAAGCTGATCACTGCATCGCCAACATCACCTTCCACAGATAGCTGGCAGCCGGCGACAGCCGCCTGCCGGCTCTGCGCACCAGATTCCCCTGACTCGCCCTGGCCATGGGGTGGTCAATGGGAATGGCGACCAGCTCGCCCGCTCGAACTTCTCGACCTGCTGCCGCAGCGGTCATGAATGCGACACCAATCCCGGCACAGGCCAGGCGTCGAGAGATCGAATGCAGATTGCAGCGGTATGAGGGCGTGGCCAGCAATCCTGACGCACGAAAAATCGCATCAACAAAACGCTGGGACCCGGACTCGTCCGGCAGAAAGATCAACTTGTGCTGAAGCAGCTGTGTGACGCTGACAGCATCGTACTGCGCCAGCGCATGCTGTGGAGCCACCAGGGCGCACAACGCCCCTCGCTCGAAAGAGTGCACCACAAGTCTGGGGTCGGATACCGGCCCATAGGTGACCGCAATGTCGACTTCATCATTGGCGACCATTTCATGTGGTTCGCGGGGGTAGTAGATGCCCGTGCGAATGTCGATCAACACATCGGGAAACTGCGCCGCCACCCGCTGCATGACATGGCGAATGAAGCTATCGACGAAGCCATCTCCCACCGACACCACCACCTTGCCACGCTGAAGGTTGCGCAGCCGGGACAGCGTATCACCGAGTTCCGAATGCAGCCGACGCTGGGCCAGGTAGCTCTCTTCCACAAGCTTGCCGGCCTCTGTCGGCACCACGTGACGGCCCTGCTTTTCCAGCAGGGCCATGCCTAACTCCTGCTCGAGGCTTCGCACCTGGCGGCTGATCACAGAAGGATTGACATGCAGATGCTCAGCCGCTGCGCGAATCCCCCCGCAACTGCAGACCTCGTGCAGATACAGCGCTCGCTTGTCCAGTAGATTCATAGGTGTCAGTCGGAAGGTGGGCAGGCATGCGGGCTACCGCATGCCTGGTGGCTTAGGCTTTGTCCGAAAAGTCGACGAGCGAAGGTTAGACAAGGCAAAAATCGGTGAGAAAGCGCAGTTTACGAGGTGTAAATGAGCACTTTGAGCCGATTTTTAACGCCGTATCACCAAGCGCAGGCACTTTTCGTACAAGCCCTAGTTCATCAAGAGTTCATCAAGGCATGGATATCGTCGAGCAGTGCCTGGGACACCCAGGCACCGCGTTGGGCGCTGCGTGCACGCTCCTGATAGCGGCGCTGGGCGGGCAACCGAGCCCCCTGTCCCAACATCTGCTCGAACAGTTGCTCTGCCCTGCCCATGTCAGCGGCTCCCGCTCCTGTTCGCGCCGGATCAATGGCGATGATCAACTCCCCGTGGAAGGGCAACCCACCACGCCCATCGTCGTGATCCGTTGACTCAAGGCTCATCAAGTCACCAATCATCGGCCCGGCGATCAGCTCGACCATCAGTGCCAGCGCCGACCCCTTGTGGCCACCGAAGGGCAGCATCGCACCATGATCCAGCACTTCCGCCGGATCGGTACATGGCTGGCCATGTCGGTCTACGCCCCAGCCTTCCGGAATCGCATCGCCGGAGCGACGGTAAAGCTCAATGTCACCCCGGGCAATGGCACTGGTGGCAAAGTCGAAGATCAGCGGTGGCTGCCCCTGCCGCGGCCAGCCAAACGCCAGCGGGTTGGTGCCGAACAGGGGACGCTTGCCTCCATGGGGAGCCATGTACGCCTGGGTCGGGTTGCAGGCAATGGCCACCAGCCCTGCCTCAGTCAGTTGCTCGAGCTCTACCCACAGGGCGGTGGCATGGACGCAACGCTGAATGGCCATTACCGCGATGCCACCCTGCCTGGCCTTGTCGATCAGAGGCGGCAGACCCAGGTTGAAGGCTGCCGGCGAAAATCCACCGTCAGCATCCACCCTGACTACCGCCGGGGCCAGGTCCTCGACACGCGGCTGTGCATCCGCGACAGCCGCGCCTTCACGTACCGTCGCGGCGATGCCGAGCAAGCGGTAAAGCCCATGGGACTGGCAAGCGTCCCATTGCGCCGCGACCAGGGTGGCCCCCAAGGCCTCGGCCTGGGCGGCGCTGAAGCCATGCTGGGCCAACACGCTGCGACATAGCGACATCATGGCCTCCCGCGTCAGATAGGCCCCCTCTGAACTGGCGGCGTTAGTGTCCTGCATCAGCGACTCTCCTTGGAACATGATCGGCCTACTTCCATGACGGCCCACTCAGCTGATCAGGCAACCACAGCGCCAAGGAAGGGAAGGCCAGAACCAGCGCCAACACGATCAACTGTACAACGATAAAAGGAATGACCCCGGTGTACATATGCTTGAGCGTAACCTCGGGTGGCGTGATCGCCCTGAGATAAAAGATGGAAGGAGCCAGAGGCGGCGTCAGGTAACTTGTCTGCATGACCACCAGGAAGGCAACACAGAACCATATCTCATCGAACCCAAGTGCCCGCACGATCGGCATGGCCACCGGTATCACGATCAGTACCACTGAGATCATGTCCAGCACGAACCCTGCCAGGAAGGCGATCAGCAGAATCATGCCGAGGATCATCCAGGGGCTCAGCCCGGTATCCATCAGCAGCGACTGCACCGTGGCCATGCCACCGGCGGCGAAGAACACACCGGCGAACATATTGCCCCCCAGCACGATCAGTAGAATCATCGCCGAAATATTCAAGGTCCGCTTGGCCGAGTTCCAAAGCACGTCCAGGGTCAGGTTGCGATAGGCCAGCGCCAGCACCACCGAACCCAGCGCGCCACAGGCTGCCGCTTCGGTGGGGGTCGCGATACCCAGCAGGATCGTGCCAAGCACAGTCACGATCAGTGCCATCGTCGGCAGCAGCGCGCCAAAGGTGACCTTGAGCTTCTCCCCCAGGGTCGCGCTCTCACCCTCTGTTGCCGACATGCGAGGCGCCATTTCTGGCTTGAGGTACGCCACCAGCACGATGTACAGCAGGAACAGCAACGCCATCAGGAATCCGGGAAACATCAGCCCACTGAACAGTGATCCCACCGACACGCTGGCCACAGGCCCCAGTACCACCACAGTGATGGAGGGAGGGATCGCGGTGCCCAGGGAGCCACTGGCGCAGATGGTGCCCGACATCAGCGATTTGCTGTACTGATGCTTGAGCATCACCGGGATGGCCAGCAGGCCGATCACCGCCTCGGTCGCGCCCACTACCCCACTCGCTGCTGCAAACAGCGTGCCCATGATGACCGCGCCCACGCCGAGTCCGCCAGGCAGGCGCCGGGTCCAGAAATGAATGGCGGTGAACAGCCGCTCCGCGATGCCTGAACGCTCGAGCATCGCACCCATGAAGATAAACAGCGGGACCGCTGCGAGAATCGAGTTGGACGCCGTGTCCTCGATCTTGGTCAACAGCTGGTAGGCAGCAGCATCGCCAAACTGCATTACCCCAAACAGCGTCGCTACCACAATCATCGAGAAGGCAATCGGGAAGCCGGCAATGATGAAGCCAATCAGCGCCGGAAACATCACCAGGGCAAGATAATCACTCATTGGGCGCCCTCACTCTCGGTTCCCTGACCTTTCCATGCAGCAATCGCCTTGAACACTTCGGCCACGACCTGCAGCGCCAGCAGCAGAAAGCCGAGCCACCAGGTCAGGAACACCGGCCAGATCACCGGGTTCCAGGCCGACCTGCCTGAGCGTTCATTGGATAAAAGCGCTTCGTGAGCGTATTGGCCAAGCTCCCACACCAGCCAGGCCAGAACCGGCAAGAACACGGCATAGCCGATCAGTTGCACCAGGGCATTGGTGCGACTCGACCAACGCAGCGTCATCAGATCAACGCTGACGTGCTGCCCCTGTCGCAGCGTATCAGCCATGCCCAGCATGAAGATGGCCCCCATGACCATGTAGCTGACCTCGAAGGCCCACAGGGTAGGTTGTCCCAACACATAGCGGCTGAAGACCTCGTAGACCAGCGCCGCTATCAGCGGAAAGGTCAGCAGAGCACCCAGCCCTCCTGCCCAGCGCGTCAGCCGCTCGATCGCGTGAATAAGCGTCATCTTGAATTGCCCGAAAGTAGGAAGTCAGAACAGGAAACGGCCCGGAGGAAGGGACCATCCCCTCCTCCGGGCCGCCAGCAACGATGTCAGTCCCGAGCCATGGCACCGATCGGCAGACGGTACTGCTGCCAGTTGGTCATGCTGGCCTTGAACTCACGCTGAGATTCAAGCACTCGAGCAAACCATTCGTTGCTCTCGGCGTACTCATCTTCCCACTTGCGGGTCTCCGCGTAGATGGCGTCGATAAAGTCTTGATCCAGCTGCACGATCTCGTTCGGACCGTCCACCAGTTCCTGGTAGGCCTCCAGGTCTGCATAGGAGCTCGCGAGCCAGGAGTCGAACACACTGAGCTTGCCGGCCAGACGCAGCAGCTCCTGCTGTTCGGCGCTCAGCGCGTCCCACGCCTCCTGGTTTACCTGACATTCCAGGAAGCCACCAGACTGGTGAACGCCCGGCAGCACCACGTACTGAGCCACATCCTGGAAGCCCGTTGGCTTGTTCATTTCCGGACTGCCCCACTCGGCAGCATCAATCACGCCGCGATCCAGGGCGTTGTAGATCTCACTGCCGGCCATGACCACCGTCGAGGCACCCAGGCGTGAGGCGATCTCAGCCCAGGCCCCTGACGTGCGCAGGCGCAGGCCCTGGAAATCCTCCAGCGTTTCGACCTTCTTGTTGGAGTGAAGGAAGATCTCGGTACCAAGAATGGAGCACGGGAAGGCCACCACATCGAAGACATCACGGCGGAACTCTTCATAGAGTTCCACGCCGCCGCCCTCGTACATCCACATCATGAATTCTTCCGGCGTGAGGCCGCTGGAGTGACCGGCCAACAACGCCGCCGTCGGATCTGTGCCGTAGTCATAGTTGACGTAATTATGGCTGACCTCGGCGACCCCGGCCTTGACGGTATTGGTCACCCGCAGCGCGCCACCCAGGGTGCCACCAGGAAACACCTCGATGGAAACATCACCCGCCGTCAGCTGATTGACATAGTCGGCGAAGGTCTGGGCGTCCCGCTCCAACCACGGCCCGCCACCCCATGGGGTGGCCATTTTCCACTCCATCGGTTCGGCAGTCGCAGACAGGGAGACACTCGCGAGGGCGGCGGCAACAGTCACGCTGCCAGCCAGTCGGTTCAACTTATACATTGTTATCCTCGTTGGATTTCTTATAGGCGTACAGGAGCGCAAGGCAATGCCCAGCCGGCGTTGTTATCGATCGGCAGACACTGCGTATTAAGCATCACTATCGTGATTGAGCATTGCATATACGCAATTTTCAGTCAAAATAAATGAAAAAGACCAACAATCAACGCTCCTCCCCCATCATCAAGGACGGCAGGAGCCGCCGGAGACCTGCATGAGCGAGACCTCCACGCCACCCCGGCCCCATGAGAAAGCGCGCAAGGCCGGATCCATCGGTGACAACCTGAAAGCCCTGCGCGGCGAACGCCAGCTGACCATCGCTCAGATGGCCCAGGTATCCGGCACATCCGCCGCCAGCATCTCGCGGATCGAGAACGGCAGGCTTTCGCCCACCTACGAAGTCATCGTCAAGCTGGCCAATGCACTGGATGTGGATGTCGGCGAACTCTTCTACTACCGCGAGCGCCGTGCGCTCAGTGGCTGGCGTACGCTGACTCGCTCAGGCCAGGGAGACATTGTCGAGACTCCCAACTATCGTTTTGAATTGCTTTGCAGCGACATGGTGTCGAAGGACTTTCTGGTGTTCTCGACCACGGTGTTGAACACCAGCATTGATGAGTTTGGTGAGCTTCAACGCCACGCCGGGCATGAACAGATCGTGGTCCAGGAAGGCGAGGTCGAGGTGTGGACCGAACACTACGCCCCGACACGCCTCAAGCCAGGAGACAGCATGTCCTTTGATAGCCAGATGGGACACGCCGTCATCTCGACGAGCCCCGCCCCCGCCCGCATCCTGTGGATCTGCAGCACCTGACCCAAGGCATCGTCCGTTCGGCGCATAGCGGGGCAAGCGTTTTTCTCCCGTTGCGATAACGGCCTGGCAGACATGTACCCGCTGACAATGTCCGCCAGAGAGATCGCCAGAGAGACGGCCGCTGTGGTAAAGCCGTTGACCTCGTCAGCCACCGTCAGACTGGCGCGATGCCCTCAAGCGCATGGGGCTGACCCTCACTGGCTTGCGCTACCAACGCACCAGCCATGGCCAGCAGCTTCTCATCCGCCCAGCGGTCCGTGATCAACTGCACCCCGATCGGCATGCCCTGGCTACCCTGTCCGATGGGCAGGTTCAGGCAAGGGACGCCCAATAGCGTCCAGGCGCGGCAGTAAAGGGGGTCCCCTGTCGCGTCGATGCCCAACGGCGCTTCGCCTGTAGCACTGGCTGCCAAAATGCCGTCGACCTGAGTCGTCAACACCCGCGACAATGACTGGCGAGCCGCAGCCGCGCGGCGCATGGCATCACGGTAGCGCGACCAGCCGATAGCTCGGCCTTCCTCGATCAATTCGACCAGCTTGGGCCCCATCTGGTCCGCAAAGGCGGCATACTCACTTGCCAGCGTCCTGGCTGACTCGTAAGCCATCACCACCTTCTGCTCCTCCACCAAGCATTCGATATCGCTGCCCAGCGCCAGAGGAACGATCTCTGCCCCTGCGTGCCTCGCCATGGCTTCTGCCTCAGCGAGTACCCGCTGAACATCCGTGCTCATGGTCGTGGCCGAGGGCAAACTGAACACCCCGAGGCGCAGCCCCTTCAGGCTGCTCGCCGGGCGGATGCTGTCCGCTCCCGTCAAACTCGAGAACACGGTGCTGACATCCTCGACGCTACGCGCGAACCAGCCGATGGTGTCCAAAGATGGCGCGAAGCCGCGGACACCGGCGGTGCTGAGCGTGTTGAAGGTGGGCTTGAAGCCGTAGACACCGCAATAACTCGCAGGTCGAATCATGCTGCCAGCTGTCTGTGTACCAAACGCGACGGGCACCATACCGGCGGCCACCGCCGCTGCCGAGCCACTGGAAGACCCTCCTGGCGTGCGCGAGGTGTCATGGGGATTGCGTGTCTTGCCCGGGGTGAAATACGCGAATTCGGTAGACACTGTCTTGCCCATGATCAGCGCACCCTGCTGCTTGAGCAGCGACACCAGAGACGCGTCAACCAGCGATTCAGACGAACGAAGATACCCCCCCGTGCCCCATGCCGTAGGGTGGTCCCTCGTATCAATGATGTCCTTGATGCCTACCGGGACACCGAACAAAGGCCGGCCAGACAGCGTAGGGTCGAGTGGGGGAGGTTCTGTGGCCAGCGCCTCCCAGGCCCTTACCTCGGGCTCGACACGCTCAATCTGCGCTACGCACTGATGCCACCAGTCCAGTCCGCTCGCCGCAGCTCCCCGGTGGTTCTGGTGAAACGCGGTAATGCTCTTCGGTGCAGTCGGCATCCGATATTCCTTAGTGTAAGTCACTCGTTGAGGCATGGTCAGAGCACCAGGGTGATCCCCACCACCACCATGACCAGGGCAAATAGCGTTCGCAGTCGCTCAGGCGACAGGTAATGCGCCAGCTTGGCGCCGCACCTGGCGGCCGGCACGCTGAACATGGCAACGCCTGCAAAGGCAGGCCAATAGAGATAGCCGAGACTTCCTTCGGGTAGGCCCGCATGGCCAAGACCCGTCATCATGAAGGTCAAGGCGCCGACGAGGGCAATGGGCAGCCCGCAGGCGGCCGAGGTACCAATCGCATGGGTCAGCCCTGCGCCATTGCGGGCAAGCCAAGGCACACTCAGGACACCGCCACCCACGCCAAACAGTGCGGAGAAGGTACCGATGGTGGTGCCGGCAGCAAACATTGCCGGCCTCCCCGAGACGTGGGCTTTCTCGCTTACCCTCTTGGAAAGCAGCATGTGCGCTGCAAGCAGGAGCATGAACACACCGAAAAAGCGCTCCAGCTGACGACCATCCAAGTGATCGGCGACCAAACCGCCAAGTACCGCACCGCACATCAGCCCAGGTAGCATCAGCACCAGTAGCTCCCGCGATACAGCTCCTTTTTTCCAGTGTCCAAACGCTGAAGAGGCACCAGTCACCACGATGATGGCCAGCGATGTGCCAATCGCGAGATGCATGATGAGAGCCTCATCAACGCCCTTGAACGCCAGGGCCGAGGCAAGTGCAGGCACGATGATGACGCCTCCACCGATGCCAAAGAGTCCCGCGGCAAGCCCAGCAACCCCACCCACTGCACAGAAGAACAACAAGGCCGCCAGCATGATGTCACCCTCCTCTGACTCAGCGCGGGTCGCAGCGCGGGCTTTTGCGATCCGCGCTGCGACACGCTGGTCCTAGTTCACGGCCTTGATCGCGAAAGAGTCATCCACGATGTCTTCGTAGTACATCTCCCCTTCGATGTTGCCGACAAACTGCTGCATCTCGATAGCGTTGTTGAACGCGTCCTCGGTAATCGTCACGCTTTCCGGATAGACGTTGTTGTCGATCATCCTCTGTACCGCAGCATCGACCACCTCGCCAGAAAGGTCACCGAACTCCTCTCGGGCCACGGCCTTGGCCACGTCAGCGTCGGTATGAATCAAGGCCAGCGAATCATTGATGGCATTGACGAAGCGCAAGACCAGATCTGGATTATCATCAATCATTTCCTGGGAGGTATTGATGGTCGAGAACGCATACTCGGGATAGTCATCAGTGAAGGCATGGATAATCTCCAGTCCCTGGGAAATGCCCTGCTCCACCTGCGGTTGATATGCGACAGCGATATCACCACGACCGGAAAGCACAGGCCCAAGCTCAGAGCCATTCTGTACTTCTGTTATCTGGACCTCGCCGTCCACCCCGGCATCTTCGATCAGACGCTTGATGAGCGTATTCGACGTACCTGGCGCCAACCCGACCACGACCTCCTTGCCGGCCAAGTCTGCGGGCGAGCTATAGTCGAGGTCGGGACTTGCCAGTACCCACACCGGTGCACTGTTGGCTACCGCACTGATGGCTTTGCCGCTCCCTCCCTGTTCCTGGGCAAAGCCAACATGCTCTGGACCGTGAACAGAAAACTGAGACTCCCCCGCTAGTACCGATGCCAATGCCGCTGGCCCCGATCCGGCTGAGCGCACGACAGGCACGTCAATGTTGTACTCATTGAAAAGTCCTTCGTGCTTGGCCACATATACCGGCAAGTAGAGTAGGGAGTGGAAGGCTTCGTTGATGAGGATTGTGTCCATCTCCTGAGCGTGTGCCTGGAAAGAGGACATACCAGCAACAAGACCGAGACCCACCATCATTTTCTTGGAGCAGAAGAAAGCATTCATACTGATTTCATTCCTTGTCGTTATTTTTTCAACAGTATCACTGCAGCATCAACGACCTGCGTCGTTATCACACCTCACCTCGCGTGGTCCCAGGGAAGCAACCGCTTTTCCACTTTGGACACCACCACATAAAGAGCAATGGCGACCATCATGAGTACGATAACGCCTACCCAGACCACGTTGAGGTTAAAGAGATTTCCCGCTACAAAAATCATTCGACCCAATCCACGGTCCGATGAGATAAACTCACCACCAATCTCGGCGATTAGGGCAAAACCAATATTCAAGCGGAAGGCAGAGATGATCCACGGCAACGTTGCCGGAGCCACGACTTTCGTGAACACTTCCCGCCGGGAACCTCCTAGCGATCTCATCAGATTAATCATATTTCCATCAATCTGATGGGTTCCCTGATAAGCGGACAGCAGAGCCACGACAAAGGTGGCTACGAATGCCAGCATGATCTTTGAAAACATGCCGGAGCCAAACCAGATGATGATCATCGGGGCCAAGGCGATTTTAGGCAGCCCATTCAGCGCAACCATAAACGGGTCAATGATTCGGGCAGTGGTACGCGAGAACCAGAGCAACAAGCCACAGATCGAGCCAAGCACGCTACCCAGCAAGAACCCCGCAATCGTGGCAGACACGGTCGCCAGGGTATCGTCCAGTAGCTGACCTGACTGAAGCAGACGAAGCGCTTCTTCGGCAATCCCGGATGGCGACCCCATCAAGAAGGGATTGATCCAGCCAACGCTGACTCCCACTTGCCACAGCGCCACGAGCAGAGCTATCCCTGCACCACGCCATAGATTGTCCGTCAGCAGCACCGATCTCTTCGGTGCTTCACTGATGTCTTTGTTGCTACCTGCCTGAATCCTATGGGTAAAGGTCTGAGCATCGCTCATGCGGCACCTCCCGCGACCTGGATGTCCAAATCCTCCCAGATCTGATCGAAAAGGGTCTGGTATCGAACATCACTGCGAGCCTTGAGGCACGAGCCAAGCTCACGGGACAACCCAACGTCATACACCTTTTTTACGGATGTTGGGCGCTTGGTCATCACTGCGACGCGGTCCGACATGGCGATAGCTTCGCCAATATCATGGGTAATCAGGACCACGGTTTTCTTGTGTTCCTTTAGAATCGATACGATCTCTTCCTCCAGAACAAGCCGCGTCTGGTAGTCGAGTGCCGAAAAGGGTTCATCCAGAAGAATGAGGTCAGGCTCGGTAATGAGCGTGCGGATCAACGCCACCCTCTGACGCATCCCCCCAGAAAGCGTACCCGGATATTGATCAGCAAAGTCCGCCAGACCATAACGAGACAAGTGATCCTTGGCCATTTCATAGCGACGCGACTTTGACACTCCGCGAACTTCCAGTCCAAGACATACGTTATCGATGATAGTTCGCCATGGAAACAGAAGATCACGTTGCAGCATGTAGCCGATTCGTGCGCCACAATGAGGGTCTCGCCCACTGAGTTCAATGACACCATCCGTGGGCTCAAGCAGGCTGGATATAATATTGAACATCGTGCTTTTCCCACACCCACTCGGGCCCACGATGCTGACAAACTCCTCCTTTTTTATATCCAGAGTAATATCTCGGATCACTTCGACAGCGCCACCGTCAGAGCTGTGAAATGTCTTCCTCACACCTTGAAGGGAAATCACACTTTCTCGACTTGGCGGGGTCGACTCAAGGTCTTCCGTAGAAAAAGCACGCACAGCTGGGGCGTTCATCTACTACCTCCTGAGCAAGGTCAGAGTCTTGAATTATGTATTTCTTATTAGGCATTTACGGTGCCACCCGGAAATTTTCCTTTTCCAATCAAAGCAATAATTAGCATCAGGGCACAGCAAATGTCAGACAAAGCAGGTGAAATGTTCACCTGTGGTGCACTGCAGCCCTGGCATTGCACCAGATCTGCCAATACCGGTGGCGACACCTCGCGCTCCTCTTCGTTGCGCTGCGTCGCTGCTCCTAGAAGGCGTTTCGCCTCGCTCCTGCACGCCCTAAGTCAAACTAAAGTCTAGGGCTTGGCATTCTCATAAATTGATAACAGTGTTTCTTCAGTAATCCTTTTGCCATATACCATTTATCAAAATACGAGGTACGCCATGACTCCTTCCGACCGCATGCTGGCACTGCTTTGCTGCCTCGCCAATCAAGGCGGTGCCATGACGGTGAAGGCGCTAGCCGCTCAAACTCAGCAACCCACGTCCACCGCTTATCGTCACCTGCGTCAGTTGCTGGCCTGGGGAATGGTCAGTGAGCGGGAAGGTGGGACCTATGCCCCAGGCCCGCAGGCTGTGCGGCTGCAGCAAGGCTTTGAGCGCAGCAACGACTTGCTCAAGTGGGCGCGTCCCGTGCTGATGGAGCTGACCGACCTGACTGAGGAAGGGTCGGCCCTGCTGGTGCCCGTGCGCGATCACGCGCTGTGCGTCGACATGATCGACAGCTCACAGCCATTACGCTGCTGCTACCACCGCGGCCAGGTTCAGCCCCTGCTGAAAGGCGCCAGTGCCCGTGCACTGCTTGCGTTCATGAGTGACGAGGAAAGAGCCATGGCGCTGGCGTTACGAACGCCAGAGGAACAGAGCGACGCGCTCACAGGACTCGAGCAGATACGTGCCCAGGGGGTCGCCACCAGCCTAGGTGAGATCGACGGAGGCATCTGGGGTGCCAGCGCCCCAGTCTTCTCCGCTCGCGGCAAGCTCAAGGCTGTCGTCAGTCTGATGGCACCAGAGGCTCGAGTTCGCCATAAGACCGCCTGGTTGGCAGACCAGGCCCGCAATAGTGCGCTTCGACTAGGAGAACTACTGGAGTGACGAGTAGCAGCAAGTGTTCACAGGCCCCATGGTCATGGCATGGGCGAATCGACAGCGAAGAGATTGGCCAGTCACTACGCTGGCATCAAGTCGTGCGTCCCGTCGCCGAGGCCTCAGCACCTGGCCGAGTACTGGTGGGCTTCTGCTCGGATGCGGGAGTTGCCCGCAACAAGGGTCGCACTGGAGCAAGTGAGGGCCCCCTGGCCATCCGGCGTCAGCTGTCCAACCTGGCCTTTCATCTCCACACTCCGGTGTACGATGCGGGCGACATCCGCTGCCACGGTGATGAACTGGAACATGCCCAGCGGGCCTTCGCTGATCAAGTGACGGAGTTGCTGGACCAAGGGCATCGGGTCATTGGCCTCGGCGGAGGACACGAAATCGCCTTTGCCAGCTTTTCCGGACTCCTGCAGCATGCCCAACAGCGTCAGTCCCCCCCGTGGATCGGCATCGTCAACCTGGACGCACACCTCGACTTGCGCCAGTCCAGCGTCGCCAGCTCCGGTACGCCGTTTCGACAGTGCGCAGAGCTATGTGCCGAGCAGGGCGTCGAGTTCCGCTATACCTGCCTGGGAGTGAGCCGTGCGAGCAACACTCAGGCGCTGTTTGATCGTGCCGAAGCGCTGGGCGTCGATTGGGTCCTGGATGAGGACTGCCGTTCTATCAGTAGCCCTAGCGTCATGGACGCACTGGATCGACTGCTGTCCCAGGTAGACATGGTCTATCTGACCATTTGTCTGGACGCTCTTCCCGCCTGGGTCGCTCCTGGCGTCAGCGCGCCATCCGCCAGAGGTATCGAACTGTCCTTCATCGAGGACGTCATCGATCACCTGTCGTCCCGCACTGAGCTGCCGGTCGTGGATGTCGCCGAAATGAACCCGAGCCTGGATAACGACTCCCGCACCGCTCGAGTCGCCGCGCGGTTGATCGAGCGACTGGCCCGCTGATCTCAGCGCCGATCCTGCAAGGCGCAACGACGCCATACCGAAACGACAAACGACAAGACAACACCCTGCCATGGTGGACGTCCTGCCAGCCGCCCCGGCAGACGCTGACAAGGGAACGCCACCGGCCTTCACTCCGCTGCCTCGAAGCAGCACAAAAACCGCTGGAGCACACTCATGCACATTACTCTCGATGCTGTGGCCACCACAGCATTGGCCTTGCTGTTACTTGCCACAGGCGCTGGGCTGAAGCGTCGTCTGAACTGGCTAGAGCATTTTTGCGTTCCCACGCCGGTCATCGGTGGCTTTGGCTTCGCCCTTCTCGCGTGGCTGCTGCGTGACATGGGGATCGTCACCTTCGAGCTCGATACCGCCATGCAGAGCCCACTGATGATTGCCTTTTTCACCACCGTAGGACTGGGCGGCAGCCTTGCGCTACTGAAAAAGGGGGGCAAGGCGCTAGGTGTCTATCTGGTGGCTTGCTGGCTACTGGCGCTGATGCAAAATGGGGTGGGTATTGGCATGGCCAGCCTGCTCGGCCTGGACCCTCTGATCGGGCTTATGGCCGGCGCCACTTCGCTTGAGGGCGGGTTCGGTGCTGCCGCTGCCTTCGGTCCCGAAGCCGAAGCCCTGGGTGCACAGGGCGCTGCCACTGCGGCGATTGTGTCGGCAACCTTCGGGATGATCGTCGGTGGCGTGATCGGCGCCCCTATCGCCCGCTGGATCATTGACCGTCGCCAACTGCCGCTGGTCAGCGAAGACGTCCATGACCTGGAGCGTCTTGCCGAAGCTGAGCGCCCGACCCAGGGACAGCTTGACGGCCGTGTCCTGTTGAACGTGCTGGCCGTGGTCGTACCGGTCATGGTGCTGGGAGTCTGGTTCAAGGGTCTGCTGTCCAGTCAGCTCGGCATCATCTTGCCAAGCTACGTCGGCGCCATGTTCGTGGCGATCCTGCTGCGTAACCTCAACGATCGCTTTCAATGGATCAGCCTCCCGGACAATGCCCTGTCCAGCGTAGGGGACGTCGCACTGGGCATTTTCCTGACCATGGCGATGATGAACCTGAAGATCTGGCAGCTGCAGGAGATGGGCGGCCCGTTGCTGCTGATACTTCTGGTCCAGACGCTGGCCATTGTCATGCTGGCAATCTTTGTCCTGTTCCGCCTGCTTGGACGCAACTATGACGCGGCCGTGCTGACGGCAGGCTTCATCGGCCATGGCCTCGGGGCCACCCCAAACGCGGTCGCCAACATGAGCGCCGTCTGCGATCACTATCGCGTCATTTCCCATAAGGCCTTCATCATCGTTCCCTTATGCGGAGCGGTACTGATCGATATCGTGGCCATTCCGGCCATCACCTGGTGCCTGAATGCCTTTGCCTGATCAGCTACAGCAGGCGCCTGGGCTGACCATGCCGAACAGGGGCTGGCCAACGGCCCCGTAAGACCAAGGCACCCAAGGGATCAAGAGGCTCAAGGGGCTCAAGGGGCTGAAGAGGTTTAAGAGAGCCGAGAGACCAGGAGAGCTAGAGATAGCAGCAGCGATGGCGGCCGAAGTCGTGTTAAATTTACCTTATATGGTTTCTCAGGACTGACGCCCCATGTTCAAGCCCCTTCTGATCTGCTTCACGGCGCTGTTTGCACAACTTGCCCTGCTCCACTGGGTCGACGTGCGAACCTCCCAGGCTCCGCCAGCAGCCACCCCGGTGGCGACGGTAACCACCGTCACCACCCGGGATGATGACCTCAGCGAAAAAAGTGACGAAAAAGCGACTGACACCCACGACGCTTGAAGCGCCTTGATCCGGCCTGCCAGGCACCTTATCTGGATGCCTCGGCGGGCTCCTGCCAGCGGCTTGACGCTCGCCCTGGCGACCCGCTCTCATGGGACGCCCAAACAATCAGCCCGCTCTAACGACACACTCTAACGACCACCCTGCCCTGCAAGGTCTCCAGAAGACTCAGGACGATATCCTCTTTTCCCGAGACAATTAATCATACATAGTATTTAAAAGCACTTTGTCGACGAGGAGTCCTGTCATCGATCTGCCACTACTGTCCAGCACCCTAGGCGTCAGTCTGCCGGTCTTTACCATGGTATTCATCGGCGCAGCCCTCAGGCGCCTGGGTTGGATCGACCAGTCCTTCGTGAACACAGCGTCAAGCCTGGTATTTCGGGTCACCATGCCGACCCTGCTGTTCCTGAGTCTGTTGCGGGCCACCCCGGGGGATGACCTCAAGCTCGAGCTGGTAGCGTTTTATCTGGGCATCTCTGCGGTCATCTTCTTTATCATCTGGGCCTGGGCCCTGTGGCGCTGCCCCAGGGAGGACCGCGGGGTCTATGTACAAGGCGCCTTTCGCGGCAACTGCGGCATCGTCGGTCTTGCCCTGTCGGCCAACATGTACGGCAGCACCGGGCTATCACTGGGCAGCATCATGGCCGGCGGCATCATTATCGTAAACCTGGTCATGTCAGCTATCGTGCTGTCCGTCTACAGCCCCGTCGTCAGCTCGCGTCCGCTGGATATCCTCAAGGACGTCGCCACCAATCCGCTGATCATCGGTATCGCTGCTGCTCTGCCGCTGACCTACCTGCACGTCGATCTGCCAAGCTGGCTGATGACGTCAGGCGACTACCTGGCCTCTCTATCGCTGCCGCTGGCCTTGATCTGCATTGGCGGAAGCCTGAGCATCAAGGCCGCCAGGGAAAGCGGAGCCCTGGCCCTATCCGCAAGCCTGTGGAAACTTGTACTGATGCCAGCCATCGGCGTTGGCCTGGCCTTGGCAGCAGGCTATCGAGATACCGAACTTGGCATGCTGTTCCTGTTTCTGGGCAGTCCTACCGCCGCCGTTGCCTATGTGATGGCTCGCGGCGCGGGTGCCAATGAACGCCTCGCTGCCAATATCATCATGCTCAGCACCCTGCTGAGCATCGTCACCATCAGCCTGGGGTTGCTGCTGCTGAGTGTTTGGCGCTTGATCTAGACGCTCAGCACATGCCAGTGGCACGCAATTGGTCGCTCGCGATGAATTGACGCCACACTTGCCATAAGAAGGGGCACCAGAAGAGCCGCAATCTGGTGCACGACACCCCAGGCAACCTCACTGAATGAGACACTTCTGGCGCTTCACAAGATGGCTCCTATGCCAAGGCCACGAAAAAGCCCGGTGACAGTATCACCGGGCCTTGGTTACCTCTTGAGGGATAGGGATAGTGCCAGCTAGATCCGCATCAGGACTCGCGCTGGCCATCCACCAGACGACGGAGCTTGAGCGGATTGCCGTCTTTCAGCGCGTCAGGCAGCAGGCTGTCGGGCAGGTTCTGGTAGCACACCGGACGCAGGAAGCGGTGAATGGCAGCGCTGCCTACAGAGGTGGTACGCGAGTCCGAGGTCGCCGGGTAAGGGCCACCGTGAACCATGGCGTGACATACCTCGACACCGGTCGGCCAGCCGTTGGCCATCACTCGTCCAGCACGGCGCTCGAGGATCGGCAGCAGACCACGGGCGGCGTCGACGTCGCCATCGTCCATTTGCAGGGTGGCGGTCAGCTGGCCTTCGAGCCCCTCGGCCAGGGCCTTGACCTCATCGAGGTCGGCGCACTGCACCACCAGGGAGGTGGAGCCAAACACTTCCGCCTGCAGGGCGTCATCCTTGAGGAAGTCCTGGGCGTCGGCCACGAACAGCCCTGCCTGACACTGGTTGGGACCGTCGCCTGCCGGGCCGCGCGCCACTTCCCGGGCACTCTGGCTATCCGCCAGGGTCTTCACGCCCTGGGTGTAGGCGTCATGAATGCCGGGGGTCAGCATGGTCTG
>NZ_JAHVIN010000008.1:0-51991 GCF_019801685.1 Halomonas sp. DP8Y7-1
TGGAGACCACCAGCGGTACCATCGCCATCGATACCGGCTCCGACAGCGTGGGCTCGGTGGTGATCAGCGGCGTGGACGTGACCAACGGCGGCACCGTGCAGGGCACCTACGGCACCCTGTTCGTCAGCGTGGTGAATGGGGACTACAGCTACAGCTACACCCTGGACGACAACACCACCGACCATAGCAGCCAGGGCACCGGCAGCGACGGTATCCAGGACGTGTTCAGCCTGGTGGTGACCGACTCCGACGGCGACGTCAGCGATCCGGCCAATCTGACCATCGACATCAAGGATGACGTGCCCGAGGCCACCGACGACGCGGCCGAGACCGACGAGAACGTGGCGATCACCGTCAACGTGCTGGACGGCAGTGCGGGCGGGGCCGATGTGGCCGGCGCCGATGGTCCGGTGACCCTGACCAACGCCGCGCTGCAGGACCCGAGCCAGGGCAGCGTGACCTTCAATGGTGACGGCAGCGTGACCTTTACCCCGGCGACGGGTTTTGAAGGCGACGTGCTGATCGACTACACCATCACCGATGCGGATGGGGATACCGCTAACGCGACCCTGACCATCACCGTGGACGCTACCCCGGTGGTGGAGGTGAACCCCGAGTCGCCCAATGCGTCTGGCAATAACGAGGTGGACGAAGCCGGTCTGGACGACGGCGGCAGCCAGGCTGCCACCGACCTGGAGACCACCAGCGGCACCATCGCCATCGATACCGGCTCCGACAGCGTGGGCTCGGTGGTGATCAGCGGCGTGGACGTGACCAATGGCGGCACCGTGCAGGGGACTTACGGCACCCTGGTCGTCAGCGTGGTGAATGGGGGCTACAGCTACACCTACACCCTGGACGACAACACCACCGACCATAGCAGCCAGGGCACCGACAGCGACGGTATCCAGGACGTGTTTAGCCTGGTGGTGACCGACTCCGACGGCGACGTCAGCGATCCCGCGGCCCTGACCATCGATATCAAGGATGACGTGCCACAACAGTTCTCGCCGGCGGAGCACGCGCTGGAGGACGGAAGCGGCATCCTGGACTTCGGACCCAATGCAGGGGCAGACGGGGTCAAGGAGATGGTGTTCGACGCCAGTCTGGACGGCCAGCCGGCGACGGATAGCGCAGGCAACGCTCTGAGAGTCGACGGCAAGCCGCTGACCTATCGACTCAGTGCCGATGGCACCACACTTTATGCCGAGTCTGCGAATGGGGCTGAAGATGGCTTTAGCGTGACCCTGGCGCAGACCGGAGACGGCTATACCATCGATGTGGTCGGTGACGTCAGTAATGGCGTCGATGTCGCTGCCGAACTCGAGGACGGCGAGAGCGTGACAGGTGGCTATCTCGCACTGAATCACCTGGATAATGCCAGTGATAACGACCTGCTGGTGTCCAGCAGCAGCGGAGCCGTGGTCGTCGACGATGGCAAGATCGCCGTCGCCACGGGTGCCAGCGTGCGCTTCGATGCCCTGAAGGACCTTGACGCGGGAACTGGCGGCCCGAGCTGGACCGACCATCAAGGCATGGTCAGCTTCTCCCAGCGGGTGCAGGTGGCAGGCGGCGAAGGTGCCACCACGGCACTGGTCATTGCGGCATTGCTCTACTCGCCCGATGGCAGCGCCGGCAGTGGCGATCCCAGCACCGGATCCAGCGGCTATCTTGCCGTGACGCCCGCCGACATCAAGGTCTTCAACGCCATTGGGGTGGATGTGACCAGCCAGGTCAGCGTGACCGCTGACGGCAACGGCCTGCGCGTAACCGGGTTGAAGGACGGCTGGCAGGTGACGCTGGAAACCGCGAGCGACCGGCCCTTTGAAGCGGTGGAAATCACCGCGGCGGATAGCGGCAGCACCAGCAACGATGACCTGCTGCTTGAGGATGCGTCCTATCGTCTGGGCGGCCCTAGCGACGACTTCGATGTCCAGCTTGGACTGATTGGTCGCGATGGTGATGACGACGAGCTATCCGCTAGCCTGACCTTGCACGGAGATGCCAAGGACAAGCTGCTGGTGGGCGGCAACGGAGAGCAGACCCTGACGGGCGGTGGTGGTGACGACGTGATCATCGGCGATGCAGGTGGCACGCTCGATGAGCCCGCTGGCAACTACAACATCACCCTGATCGTCGACAGCTCTGGCAGTATGGGCAACAGCTCTGGGGTCAACGGCAAGTCGCGCATGCAGCTGGCCAAGGAGGCCCTGCAGAACCTGGTGACCCAGCTCAGCGGCCACGAGGGCACCATCAACCTTCAGATTGTCGACTTCGATAGCGCGGTGGGCAACGGCGACACCATCACCTTCACCAATTTCAGCGCGGCAGACCTGCCAGCAGCGATCGCCTTTATCAATGCCATGATCGCGTCTGGGGGAACCAACTATGAGGATGGCTTCGATGCGGCACGGGACTGGTTTGCCAGTCAAGGCAACGGTTTCACCAATATCGGCTTCTTCCTGACCGATGGTGTGCCGACCTACTACCGCGAACCCAATGGAGATCGCGGCGGCAACGGCAGCACCTTTGATCAGACGGTGATGAACGAGTCGGTCAATGCGTTTGGCGAGCTGGCCTCAGTGGCCCAGGTGGCCGCCATTGGGATCGGCGAGGGCATCAATTCCAATGTGCTGCGCTTCTTTGATAACACCAATACGGTGGGTACGGCGTCTACCAACCTAAGCGGCGGTGCGAATGATGCCTTTGATGCGCCGGTGGGGCAGCCCCAGGTCGTCTTGAGCGGTGGCGATCTTGATGCGGCGCTGCAGGAAGCCGCCGCCAGCCTGCTGCCGGTCGGTGCCGATACCCTCAGTGGTGGCGGTGGGGACGACATTCTGGTCGCCGACACCTTGAACAGTGATCATCTCGAATGGGTCAACGCGGCCACCGGCGAAACCTTCACCGCGGGCGACCACGACGGCCTGGGTTATGCAGGCCTGTACGCCTACCTGACCTGGACACAGGAGAACCCAGGCGGCAGCGGTGTGGCGGATCGCATTGCCGATGCGACTGGGTCGGCCCCCAGCGATGAGGAGATTCGTGCCTACATTCGTGCCGAGATCGACAACCTTGGGGATGGTCGCGACGACGGTGCGGCCAACACCCTGGACGGTGGAGAAGGTGATGATCTGCTGATCGGAGGTGCGGGAGCCGATACGCTGATTGGCGGTGTCGGCAACGATACGCTGATCGGTGGCAAGGGCAACGACACCTTGCAGGGCGGTGACGGTGATGACGTGTTGGCTGGCGGCAAGGGCAACGACATCATTGATCTGGGAAGCGGCGCCGATATCCTGGCCTGGAGCCAGGGGGATGCCGGCACCAACGGCGCCCCGGCCGTCGACACCGTCACTGGTTTCACCGTGGGTGGCTACGGGGTGGACCCAGAAGCGGATCGTCTGGAAGTGGCGGACCTGCTGGATGGTGCCACTGACGCCAGCGTCAACGACTATCTCTTTGCTCAGGAAGATGGCAACGGGAATACGGTGCTGCACGTCAAGAGCAGTGGAGGCATTGCCGCTAATGGCAACGATGCCGATCAGACCATCGTGCTCAATGGCGTCACTATGGGAGGGCAGGACTCCGCCACCTTCCTGCAGCAGATGATCGCCAACGACCAGCTGCAGGTAGAGTGATGCGAGCCGAGGGAGGCGTGGCGACAAGACGTCGCCGAGCCGTCAGTCCTCGTCGTTGCAGCGGCGCTTGGTTTCAGCGACGCATAGGTTTCAGCGGCGCATAGGTTTCAGCGGCACGTCGTTTTAGAGGTAGGTAGTAGCTTGAGACAACCGGCCCGGGAGTATGCTCCCGGGCCGGTTATTCTTGCTGCGTGACAGGGAATGCGGTCGGTCTGTCGGCAACAGGGCTACACGATCGGCAGCAGGATCAGAAGTCGATCCCGCGGCGTGCCTTGAGCCCTGCCGCAAAGCCGTGCTTGACTTCCTGCATCTCGGTGACGGTATCGGCCATGGCCACCAGCTCCCGATGGGCGTTGCGCCCGGTGATGATCACGGTCTGTTCTGGCGGGCGGTTGGCAATCGCGGTGCGCACCGTGTCGATATCCAGGTAGCCAAACTTGAGCATATAGGTGATCTCGTCGAGCACGACCAGATAGACCTCAGGGTCCGCCAGCATGCGACTGGCCTGTTGCCATACCTCCTGACAGGCCTGGCTGTCCGACTCGCGGTTCTGGGTGTCCCAGGTAAAGCCGGTCGCCATGATAGCCACTTCGAGATTGGCATCCTGCTCAAGCCGTTCGCGTTCGCCACACTCCCAAAGACCCTTGATGAACTGGACGACGCCCACCCGATAGCCGTAGCCCAGCGCGCGAGTCACCGTACCCCAGGCAGCCGTCGTCTTGCCTTTGCCATTGCCCGTGAAAACCAGCATCAGTCCGCGCTCTTCCTCTGCCGCGGCGACCTTGGCATCGACGTGGCTCTTGAGCTTTTCCATGGCCTTCTTGTGGCGCTCGTTGCGTTGCTGATCGCTCATGCTGGCTCCGATTTTCTGGTCGTGAATGCGCAGGGTAGCCGAGTCGCTCGCTGGCGTCAGCCCGAAGGCCGTCACGCTGGGCCATCACGGCGCCATCGTGACGGTCACGGATCCTGCTTGCCAGCTTCCATACGCCGGGCAAACACGTCCAGCAGGCGATCGTAGAGGGCGTCCCCCAGCACGTTGTCCTCGATACCCGCATCAATATTGGGATTGTCGTTGACCTCGATGACCAGAACTCGCTCGCCGACTTGCTTGAGGTCAACGCCGTAGAGGCCGTTGCCGATCAGTCGGCATGCCTTGAGGGCAGTGCGCAGTACCGCCGCAGGCACATCACTGATCGGATGGCTGGTGAAGCCGCCGCTGCGAGTCCGCGGGCCGGAATGGTCGTAGATCTGCCAATGTCCACGGGCCATGTAGTAGCGACTGGCAAACAGTGGCTGACCATCGAGCACGCCGATGCGCCAGTCGTAGTCGGTGGGAAGCCATTCCTGCAGCAGCAACAGGTCCGAGCTTTCGAACAGAATGCTGGCCTCCCGGGCCAGGGCCTCCGCCGACGCCACCTTCACCACGCCCTTGGAGAACGCGCCATCGGGAACCTTCAGCACCCTTGGAAAACTGAGCTCGCGAGCCTGTTCGATCAGCCGCTCAGCACTGGAGCGGCGCAGCAGAAGCCCTTCGGGCGCTGGCACATTGCGAGTGCGCAGCAGCTCATGCAGGTAGACCTTGTTGGTGCAACGCAGAATATCCTGAGGTGCGTCGATCACCACCAGCCCTTCATGTTCTGCACGCCGGGCCATGCGCCAGGTCGGGTGGTCAAGCGACGTGGTTTCGCGCAGGAACAGCCCGTCGAATTCCGCCAGGCGTGCGCTGTCGCGATGGGTGATCAGCGACACATTGATTCCCTGGCGGCGCCCGGCGCGAATGAAACGCTTGAGCGCACCCTTGTTGCTGGGTGGCAGTCGCTCTTCCGGGTTGACCAGCATGGCCAGGTCAAAACGATAGCGACGCCTGGCCCGTGGGGTGCGCCAGACCTTCAGTGAGTGACGATTCAGGGCGCGGGCAAAGGTGTCCTGCTCGTGCTCCTTGAGTCGCGATAGCGCCAGGGGGCGAAGGCGTGCCAGCCGGTAGCTGTGGCCCTGACGTGTCAGGCGCGCTTCCAGCAGCGGGCAGGGCAGGCGCTCGAAAAGTCGCCTGGCGATCTTTGCCAGCGGGGCGGCATCACACTCGCCAAAAAAGATGGTGACGTCGATCGTGTCGCCAAGCTGCTGGCTGGCTGCCACCTTGCCCAGATCCTCCAGCAGCGGCGCCAGGCCTTCAAGCTGCATGTCGGTGGTAGACTTGCGACGCAGCGTGTTGAGGGTATCCACCGTGGGGATCACCCTCGCTCCACGCGCCTGAGCAAGCAACGAGACATAGTAGCCAGTCCCCAGGTAGCCGAGATCCGCGCACAGGTTGATGACCTGTTCGCTGCCGGACGTTGCCGCCGATGCGAGATAGGTCTCGGCATCGATCACATCGTCGCTGGGGTGATAGGGCTGCCAGTCGCGCTGGCGGTCAACCACGATACGCAGTGCGCACATCGTCATGGGTCCTCGGGCAGGGGGGAAGGGGCGGGGCTCGATCGTTCTGGCAGCCGGCGAGGGAGCAGGAGGAGTGTCTGGTCGAGTGGCGCAAGAATGCACCTGAGCCAGCCGCAAAGCAATATGCTATCTGGGTGAAAAAAATTCATTCATTGACGGCTGACAGCGGGCCTCGGGAGCGACAGAATCGAGCGATATACTCCGTCGTCGCCGACACGGAATTCGTGGCCTTGCATGGAAGTCTTTCTCGATGTCTGTTGTCCTGCGCCCGGCGGTCCCAGCCGATCTCGATGCTCTCGAGTCGCTGGAACGTCGTGGCTTCAGCGGTGATCGTTTCAATCGTCGTCAGCTCAGGTACCTGCTGACCCGCGCCAGGGCAATCACCCTGCTTGCTGTCCCGGCGGAGGCCGGCGACGCTGATGGGGCGGTTCCGCCCGAGGGGAGGTTGCTCGGATACGGCACCCTGTTGCTGCGAAAGGGCAGTCAGACAGCGCGGCTTTACTCGCTTTGCGTGGCACCAGAGGCCCGCGGTGATGGCGTAGGTCGGGCGTTGCTGCTGGCCTTGCAGCAGCAGGCTCGGGCGTCAGGCTGCTCGCGCATGAACCTTGAGGTGCGTGCCGATAACCGCGTGGCTCTCGGGTTGTATCGACGTGCCGGGTTCCGCCTGGATGCCTGGCTGGACGAGTACTACGAGGATGGCTGCGCCGCCTGGAAAATGATCCTGACGCTGGGCGAACCGACAGACGCCCCCACTCAGGCGGGGGGAGCAGAAGGGGGACAGGTGGTGAGACAAAGGACGCCTCGAGCCTCGGCGACGGACTCGGCGAGCGTCTCTTCACAAGAGCAGACGCAGGATCCGACGGACCCTCAGCACGACGCTGAAGAGGTTGGTCCGCGAGGTGCCTCGCAGGCACCGCTTCCAGTGGTAGACTAGCGCTTTTACCCCTTGGAGTGAGCATGCCCTCTTTCGATATTGTTTCCGAATTTGATCGCCACGAGGCACAGAACGCCGTGGATCAGGCCAACCGAGAGGTCCAGGGGCGATTCGATTTCCGTGGCGTCGACGCTGGGTTCGAGCTGTCCGACGAGACCGTTGCACTGCATGCCGAGGTGGACTTCCAGCTCCAGCAGATGCTCGACGTTCTGCGCAACAAGCTGATTGCTCGTAGCATCGATCCGCGCACCATGGACGTGCAGGATGCCGAGCTGTCCGGGGTGAAGGCTCGCCAGAACGTCTTGCTCAAGCAAGGCCTGGAGCAGAAGGAAGCCAAGGATATCGTCAAGCGGATCAAGGACTCCAAGCTCAAGGTGCAGGCGCAGATTCAGGGCGACAAGGTACGCGTCACTGGCAAGAAACGGGATGACCTGCAGAGCGTCATGGCGCTGCTGCGTGGTGATGATGGGCCTGATCTCGCCCTGCAGTTCGATAACTTCCGAGATTGAGCGCAACGCCATGGCGAGCAGGGGCGACGGCCTGAGGTCGGCATCCAGGGCATCGGTAGCCTGTCGGGTGTCGATAGCCGCTAAGGTGCCGAGAGGCTCTAAGGTGTCGATAGCCTCGTGCAATTGGCCCCTGCTCGACCGTTGCGGTTCAATGGGAGTCTCAGCGATCAACGGCCGTGTGTGCAGGGTGGTCAACCGCTTTTTCCACCGCACCCTCTGCCGCACCATCGGAGCTTACCCTTGATAACCACCACACGCCGTGTGGCGTGGCAAATGCTTGCCTGGATCAGCTTCGCCCTTGGCGTCATCGGGGCCTTCGTCCCCCTTATGCCCAGCACCTGCTTCTTGCTGGTGGCGGTGTGGGCGGCATCCAAGGGGTCGCCACGCTTCGCCCGTTGGATACGGGAACACCCGCGCTTCGGCCCCGCGGTGGTGGCGTGGGAAGAATCGGGTGCGATCCCTCGTCATGCCAAGTGGATGGCCCTGGTGATGCTGTCGCTGTCGGTGATCGTGCTGCTGTTCACGGTATCCCTCTGGTGGTTGAAGCTGGGCCTGGTGACGATGCTGGCCGGTATCGCCATCTGGATCTTCACGCGACCCGAGCCCGCGTCCTCGTCCTGAACCGCTCAATGCGCTGCCGGCGCTTTGAGCCTGGCCCCTCCATGCCCGTACAATGGCGACGACTTTTCTGATTGGAGCATCCCCGATGTCCGACCCCCAGCCGATTCATCTCAGCGACTATCTTCCCCCGGCTTACCGTGTCACGCGCACCGAGTTGTCCTTTGATCTGGCGCCTGGCGCGACCCGCGTCAAGGCCAGGCTGCATCTTGAGCGCCATCCTGAGCGCGAGGCCGGCGAAGCGCTGTGGCTGGATGGGGAGCAGCTGTCACTGGTGTCCATCGCTATCGATGGGCGGCCGCTGTCCAATGACGAGTACGAGCTGAGCGACAAGGGGCTGTCCATCGCCAAGGTGCCTGCCTCCTTCGTGCTGGAGACTGACGTCGAGATTGCTCCTGAGGACAACACGGCACTGTCAGGCCTCTATCGCTCCGGGGGCATGTTCTGCACCCAGTGTGAGGCGGAGGGCTTTCGCCGGATCACCTTCTATCCCGATCGCCCAGATGTGATGGCCACCTTCTCCACCACCGTGGTGGGGGATATCACGCGTGAGCCGGTGCTGTTGTCCAACGGCAACCCCGTTGAGCGTGGCGAACTGCCGGATGGGCGTCATTTTGTCACCTGGGAAGACCCGCATCCCAAGCCTGCCTACCTGTTTGCCCTGGTCGCCGGCGACCTCAAGAAGGTGGAAGATCACTTCACCACCATGAGCGGGCGTGACGTCACCCTGCAGATCTGGGTGGAAGAAGAAAACCTCGACAAGACCGAGCACGCCATGGCGTCGTTGAAGCGCTCTATGGCGTGGGACGAGCAGGCCTACGGTCGCGAATATGACCTGGACCTGTTCATGATTGTCGCGGTCAATGATTTCAACATGGGCGCCATGGAGAACAAGGGCCTTAACATCTTCAACTCCGCGGCGGTGCTGACCCATCCGAAGACCGCTACCGACGCCGCTTTCCAGCGCGTCGAGGGTATCGTGGCCCACGAGTACTTCCATAACTGGTCGGGCAACAGGGTGACCTGCCGCGACTGGTTTCAGCTGTCGCTGAAAGAGGGCTTTACCGTCTTCCGTGACCAGTGTTTCTCGGCTGACGCGAACTCTGCGCCGGTCAAGCGTATCGAAGAAGTGTCCTTCTTTCGTACCGCTCAGTTTGCGGAAGATGCGGGTCCCACCGCTCACCCGGTGCGTCCTGAGTCCTATATCGAGATCGGCAACTTCTATACCCTGACCATCTACGAGAAAGGGGCAGAGATTGTGCGGATGCTGTCCAACCTGGTCGGGCCGGAGACCTTCCGCGAGGGATCAGACCTGTACTTCTCCCGGTTTGATGGTCAGGCAGTGACGATCGAAGACTTTGTCGACTGCATGGCGGAAGTGTCCGGTCTGGATCTGGGGCAGTTTATGCGCTGGTACTCCCAGGCGGGCACTCCGGAAATCGATGCCTTTGGCGAGTACGATTACGCCAACTCCCGCTATCGCTTGATCCTGCGTCAGCGTACCCCGTCAACCCCGGGGCAGCCCGACAAGCAGGCGCTGCATATTCCGGTGCGCCTGGGTCTTGTCGGTACCAAGAGCGGCAGAGACCTGAGCATGACGCTTGACGGCGAAACCCTGGGCCGTGACGCCGTCATCCATCTGCGTGAAGACGAACAGGAGTTCATCTTCACCGACATCGAGGAAGCGCCGGTGCCCTCCCTGCTGCGTGGGTTCTCAGCGCCGGTGAAGCTGTCGTTCCCTTACTCGCGGGAGGACCTGGCGTTCCTGATGGCTCATGACAGCGATGGCTTTAATCGCTGGGACGCTGGCCAGCGTCTGACCCTGCTGGCCCTTGACGATCTGATTGCGGCTCATCGCAATGGCGTCGAGAAGGTCATGGACGGGCGCTTGGTCGACGCCTTCCGCGCGCTGATCGAAGAAGGCAACGATGACAAGGCGGTATTGGCGGAGATGCTGCAGCTGCCGAGCGAGGCCTACATTGCGGAGCAGCAGCCGCTGGTGGATGTGGATGCCATCCATGCCGCTCGGATGTTCGTGCAGCAGTCATTGGCTCGGGAGCTTCGCGACGAGCTGATGGCGCTCTACCACGCCAACCAGAGTGATGCTCCCTATGCCCCGACGCCAGAGCAGATCGGGCAGCGGGCGCTCAAGAACGTGGCGTTGTCCTACCTGATGAGCATCGAGGACGAGGCCGCGATCGAGCTTGCCCAGGCACAGTTCGATGCCGACCACAACATGACCGACGTGCGCCACGCACTGACCCTGCTGGTGCACAGCAGTCGTTCGGACATTGCCGACCCGGCCCTCAAGGCCTTTGGCCGTAAGTGGTCCCATGATCCGCTGGTGATGGATCAGTGGTTCAGCCTGCAGGTGACCCGCCCCCAGGCAGACGCTCTGGATCGGGTGCGTTACCTGATGGAGCATCCGGCCTTTTCGCTCAAGAACCCGAACAAGGTGCGAGCGTTGATCGGCGCCTTTGCCGGGCAGAACCGGGTCAACTTCCATCGGCTGGACGGGGAAGGATACCGTCTGCTGGCGGAAGTGGTGATCGAGTTGAATCGCCTGAATCCGGAAATCGCGGCACGCATCATCACGCCGCTGACGCGCTGGCAGCGCTTCGACGAGGCGCGCCAGGAGCTGATGCGCGCTGAACTCGAGCGGATTCGTCAGGAAACATTGTCGCCCAATGTCTACGAGATCGTGGAGAAGGCGCTGGCCTGACCCCGGACTCGGAAAGATGCCGAGAAAGACGCCGCCCTGTGGGCGGCGTCTTGCGTTGGCGACATCTAAACCGTGTCAGCGGTTACGGCAGCAGCATGCCCAGGGTCAACAGGCCAAGCAGGGCCCACAGCAACGCCGCGACAGCTGAGCGTGCGAGAATCGCCCGCAGGGCTCGCCACAGGAAGAACAGACCCAGCACCAGCAAGGCCAGACTGAAGAACGAGGGAGCGATACCGAGGGAGCGAGACAAGCCATCGATGAAGCCTGCTGCCGCATCATCAAGGCCGGTAAAAAAGCCTCCCAGGGTATCGACGACCACCCGTATCAGGGTGCCCAGTGCTTCGCCCAGCCAGGTAAAGAGATCTTCCACCGCCATGCATCCTTGTCATCGATCGTGTACCGCTCCGCAACGCCGGTCGAGGAGGTAAGAGACACGAGTATCCTTGCCATGGGGAGGCGGGGCAACTACCGCCGCAGTGCACCCGCTCCACGCCACCTCGGCTCGGCTAGCCCAGCTGCTGGGTACGCGAGATGATACCGGCTTCCTCGGCGGCACTGTCCGCCAGGGCACGGCCCGCCTCGTCGTAGACATGGTAGACCGCATGGGCGCCAAGCTCGCGGATGGTATCGATCTCTTCCAGGTATTCCACCACCGCAGTGATCTTGCCGGGAAAGTGGCGGCTTCTCAGCTGCTTCAGGGCGAACAGGTTACCCGCATGATGGGGCATGGCCAGCACGACCAGCTCGACCTGCGAAGACATCAGCATCTTGTCCCAGAAATCGGAGTCTACCGCGTCGCCTTCGACGATATTGAAGCCCTTTTCGGCCAGGGTCTTCACGCTTTTCGGGTTGGAGTCCACCCCGAGTACCTTCAGCCCGTATTCCTTTGTCAGACGCCGGTACACGCTGCGACCGATGCGACCCATCCCCAACACCACCGCCTCGGCATCTCCGACTTCGATGGGCCTGTCACTGGGTGACAGCGCCGATTCATCGACCTTGGGCAGGCGCGGTTCGAGCCATTGGTAGAGGCGTTCGCTGAAGGCATTGAGGATGGCTGAAGCGACGAAGCTCAGTGCTACCGCCAGGGACACCACCACCAGCCATTCTGGCGCAAGCCAGCCACTGGACACTGCGATGGCGCCCACGATCAAGCCAAACTCCGAATAGTTGCTGAGGCTCAGCGTCGCCAGTACGGATGTGCGGTGGCGCATGCCAAAGCGCATCAGTATGAGTTGATAGAGCAGACTCTTGAGCGGCAGCAGTACCACCAGCAGCATCGCCAGCCCCAGCAGAGACCAGCTAGGCAGGGCGGTAAGACCGATGCTCAGGAAGAACCCGACCAGCAGCAGTTCCTTGATGTTGAACATGGACCGCGACAACGTCTGAGCGGCGGGGTGGGGCGCCAGCAGCATGCCGATGATCAGCGCGCCCAGATCGCCCTTGACGCCTACCGCCTCGAACAGGCCGTAACCCAGTACCAGCGCCATGACGACGCCGCACAGCATCTGCATCTCGCCGTGACCCATACGATCCAGCAATTTACGCAGCAGCGGCGCAAGGGGAATCAGAGCGAACAGTCCAAGCGCCCAGGGACTGGGCAACTTGCCGGTAGACGCAGTGAGAAAAATCACCGCAAACAGGTCCTGCATGATCAGGATGCCGATGGCCAGGCGGCCGTAAGCCGCCTGGGTTTCACTGCGTTTCTCCAGCACCTTGACGACGAACACCGTACTGGAGAATGACATGGCGAAGGCCAGCACCAGCAGTGTCGTCAGATCCAGGCCCGCCAGCAACCCGTTGGGAGATGCCAGCCAGCCCAGGGTGACAATGCCCTTCAGGAGCCCCAAGATGACAACAAAAAGTACCACTGAGGCCAGCATATGCAGGCTGGCGCCGCCCCAGACGTCTGGGCGCAGCAGGGTCCTGACGTTGAGTTTCAGCCCGATGGTGAACAGCATCAAGGTTACCCCTAGGTGCGCCACCAGCGTGAGCACAGGCGTTTCATCGTAGCCGAGCACGTTGAGAAGAAAGCCGCCGGCGAGAAAACCGACCAAGGGTGGTAGTCTGAGGGCCATGGCGGCCAGGCCGGACAAGAAGGCGGTCAGCACAAAAATAGGTTCAATCATGCAGGCACTCGGTCAGAAGGGGCTGATAGTGATGACAATTGTAAGGGATGCGTTGTCAGCATGGTGGCGGATATGTGCGTGTTGATGCCACATTGATGCATGTCCCCCTCTGCGAGCTAAAATGCGACTGCGGTGCCAAGTCAAGATAAACGGTGGCAGAGGCGTTGCCCTGTCCACGTGGAGAGCAAACCGCACCAGGATGTGCGATTTACATGAACCCCTTGTGAAGAAGGAACTGTCAGGATGACCCAGCCGCCGGGCACCAATCGGCTGATCCTTAATGGACAATCATCGCAGCTGCCGGAGGTCCGCAGTGCGGTGTTTGCGTGCCGGCGCGGGGGGCTCGATGTGGATGTTCGCGTCACTTGGGAGAAAGGAGACGGCGAGCGTCAGGCCACCCAGGCTGGTCGCGATGGCGTCAAGCGAGTGATCGCAGGGGGCGGCGATGGCACCGTACATGAAGTCGTCAATGGTCTGATGCAGCTGCCCCGCAAGGACCGTCCGGAGTTGGCCATCATGCCCTTAGGTAGCGCCAACGATCTGGCCAAGTCATTGGGCTTGCCTTTGGGTCAGGCCGCGTCACTGGATGCGGCATGCCGCTTGCCCAGCCGCTGGATCGATATACCGCGTCTCAACGACCGTTACTTTATCAACATGGCCACCGGCGGGTTCGGCGCGGAAATTACCACGTCCACCCCCCGGCCGCTGAAAAGGCTGATGGGTGGCGGCGCCTACTCGGTGTTTGGTGCCTTCAAGGCCTGGCGCTATCAGCTCTATCAGGGGCACCTGGCCTGGGACGGAGGCGAGAGTCGTGCGGGCATCTTTCTGCTGGGAATTGGCAATGGCATCCAGGCTGGTGGAGGCCAGCAGCTGACCCCGGCAGCGCGGCTGGACGACGGACTGTTCGATGTGCTGCTGGTGCGGGACTTTCGCTCTCTGCGACAGCTTAAGGCCATGATGAGCGAGCTACGTGCGCGGCCCTACCACGGTCAGTATGTCGATGCCTTTCGCAGTGCCTGGCTGCGCTTCGAGGCGGATGGGGAGGCACGTTTGCCTCTGACGCTGGACGGCGAGGCCTGCTACCAGCAGGCCTTTGAAGCCCAGGTCATGCCATTGGCGCTGCGGCTGACCATGCCGGACAGCTGTCGCATGGCATCACCACGTGGCGAGTAGCCTTGGTGTAGTTAGTCTTGATGTAGCTGGTATTGATGTAGAGAGCCCTGATGTGACCAGCATTCAGTGAGCCGTCCCGCGGCGAGGGGCGGCGGTTGGTCGGTCAGCGTTGCACCTCATCAGCGCCTTTGCTGCAATATTTGTGAACGTTTGCGGTCCAAGGTGACATCGATGGATGTTGCCCGCAGTCGTATCAACAGGAGCCCCATGACATGGAGAGAAGACAATGGCAGTGACCCCGCGAGTGGCGGTGGCCGTGGTGGCCCTCAGCATCCCGCTGTGGTTGAGCGGGTGTGAGGGTGAAGACCCAGAGGCCACGACTCAGACCAGCAGTGCGGAAACTGTGGCTGGTGAGGACTCCTCGTCAGCGCCTGAGGCGGCAACAGATGAAGCGCCAGGCGACACGCTGGCGTCTCAAGGGGACAGTGCCGTGGATACGGCGTCTGAGGGTGATGCATCGCAACGCCCTGAATCGGCAGAAGACGATGCGTCCAGCAATGCTGCTGCAGGCTCCGATATGCCTGAGGGTGCCAGCGTGGAGCTGGGCAGCAGCGCAACCGATACCCTGCAGTCCGAGCAGGCCGTGCCTGGTGAGGCCAGCCGTTCCGACGTTGACGCGATCCTCGAGGAAACCGAGCGCCGGTTTGAAGAGGCCAGCCGCAAAATCGATGAAGCGTATCAGCAAGCGGAGGCGTCGGCCCCGGACAGCTCCGGTGCGCAAGCGGCAAGCGTCGATGCTTCGGCGCCTGAGCCGACCAGTGCCGTCGATGACAGCGGCGATGGGGCGGCCAGCGCTTCACCGCTGGCAGATGGTGATGGGCAAGGCGGCGCCAGCAGTGCGCCTGGCAATGACTCCAGCGAGGTCGATGCCATCCTGCAAGAGACCGAGCGGCGTTTCGAAGAGGCCAGCCGCAAGATCGATGAGACGTTTGAAGAGGCCGAACGACAGGTGCCGGAGACGACCCCTGTCGAGACCAGCGGGAGCGGCCCCACCTACAAGGTGGACGTCAACGCTGAAGGCGAGATCGAGCAGTAGCCGCCCGTACCTTAGTCTCTGGGCTCATACGCTCATAAGAAAGGCCCACCTCGCGGTGGGCCTTTCCGTTACGACGCCGGGTCCAATCCATCATGCTGACAGGTTGTTCCGATGTCGCGGTACTGCATCGCGGGAACAGTATTCCCGCGTCAAGATGTGACTTGCACGAAGCTTAGTCAGCGATCTTGATGTTGGAGGCCTGAAGGCCTTTCTTGCCCTGGGTCACTTCGAAGGAGACCTTCTGGCCGTCCTGCAGGGACTTGAAGCCTTCAGCCTGAATCTCGGAGAAGTGGGCGAACAGGTCGTCACCGCCGTCGTCCGGAGAGATGAAGCCGTAGCCCTTAGTGTCGTTGAACCACTTGACAGTGCCAGTTGCCATTGTCGATTTCCTTAACTCGCTAAATGATGGTGCTGGTGCAGCCACAGGGGAGCTTTTCTCCCATCATGTGGTCTGAACCCTAGTGCGTGGGCATGACAAGAAAGAAGGGCGCATTGCGTGTTTCGACAATAGATTGTTCGAACTACCACTGACGACGTTTCCACTTGCTGTCCTACGCTGCGACTCAATCAGCACATTCTCGACGTGTTTGAGAGACACCGCTGGAACGGTTTCTTCAGACAAGCGAGAATGGCCTACCTCGACCCGCCAAGTTACTGTAGATCGAAAGGTCTGCAGCGTCCAGCGGCACGCGTGTTATGGCGTGTCGACGGACCTGACGACAGGGATTCAACGTAAAAGGAATCTGCATGACTGCTCCTGCGATGTACAACGACGACACCCATTCCAAGGTAGTGGGCTACCTGCTGTGGTTGTTCGGTTTTCTCGGTGCGCACCGGTTCTATTACGGCAAGCCGGTGACGGGAACCATCTGGTTCTTGACGCTTGGCCTATTCTTCATTGGGTGGATCATTGATCTGTTCTTGATTCCGAGCATGGATCGGGAGGCGGATCTGCGCTTTCGCGGTGGACCGACCAACTACACGGTGGCCTGGGTGCTGCTGACCTTCCTTGGCGTGTTTGGTCTTCACCGCTTCTACATGGGCAAATGGGTGACCGGAATCATCTATCTGCTGACCGGCGGCCTGTTTCTGGTTGGCATTCTGTATGACTTCTGGACCCTGAACGACCAGATTTCTCTCAAGCACGCCGAGAACCCCGGAGCGCAATGACCATGGCGGAGTGGATGGACGGGCAATTGCTGGCGTTTGTCGTGGCGATCACGCTGCTGAGCGTGACGCCCGGCATCGATACGCTGTTGGTGATTCGAAATACGGCGCGGGGCGGCCTGCGTGATGGTGTGGTTACCAGCATGGGGATCTGCTCTGGTCTGTTTGTCCACGCCACGGTTTCGGCCCTGGGTGTGTCACTGATTCTGCTGCAGTCGGCGTGGGCCTTCTCTGCGCTGAAGCTGGTGGGCGCTGCCTATCTGGCGTGGCTCGGAGTGGCTAGCTTGCGTCAAGCCTGGAAGGGCGGCGGCCTGGAAGTGGCGGCGGTCAGCGGCACCTCGCGGCAAGCGGTTCCGATGTGGCGCCCCCTGCGGGAAGGGCTTCTGTCCAATGTGTTGAACCCCAAGACCGTCGTGTTCTACATGGCCTTTCTGCCGCAGTTCATCGCGCCCACGGATCCCGCCTTGCTCAAGTCGCTGTGGCTGGCGGGCATCCACTTCATCATCGCGAACGTCTGGCAGATTTTGGTCGCGGTGCTGGTGGGAAGCGCCAGCCACTGGCTGGCACGGCCCGCGTTCTCCCGGGTGCTCAATGGCTTGACCGGGGGCGTGCTGGTGGCGTTTGGTATCAAGTTGGCGCTGACCAGGGCGCCGGCGTAAGGCCGGGCCGAATAGGCGGCCGCCCGGTCGATTCCTGCGCTGAAGGCGTTCGGCTTGCGCTAGCGCAAGGTGGCAGCGTAGAGAGACATGGCAAACAAACAGGGTAACGAAAAGCCCCGGTCCAATTGGACCGGGGCTTTTCTGTGGGGAGGTAACGGTACGCCTATGCTGGTTCAGCGCCTGACCATGCCAGCATCGTAGCGTGCCGTCTTCTCTGCGGGCGTCAGCACCTGCACGCCCTGGGTCGACCCCTTGGCAAGGCTCTCGAACACCACGCGGTATTCGAGCACGGCGCGCACATAGCGACGCGTTTCCTTGAACGGGATCTCTTCGACGAACAGATCAAACTCGCCAGGCGACCGCGCCAGCCAGTTGTCGACCCGGTGGGGCCCCGCGTTGTAGGCAGCCGCCGCCGCAATGCGGTTGCCCGAGTAGCGAGCGATCATATCCCGGATATAGGTGCTGCCGAGGCGAATATTGGTGGCGGGATCCAGCACCCCATAGGGCCCAGGGTCGCCGATCCCCACCTGCCGTCCGACCAGTGCGGCGGTACCCGGCATCAGCTGCATCAGACCACGGGCGCCTGCCGGCGACAGCGCCTCGGGGTTGTAGGCACTCTCGCGTCGGGCAATGCCCATCAATAGGTAGGGATCCACCGCATTGGCCTGGCCCCAGCGCTGGAAGTCAGCGCGATAGGCTTCCGGAAAACGCCAGGGCAGGGCGTCCAGCATCTTGCCGACGATGGTAGTCTGCACCAGGCGCACGTGCCAGCCCCTGGAGGCGGCATAGTCAGCCAGGCGCCGCGCATCGGCGGGGCTGGCCTTGCGCACCGCGTGGTACCACTCCAGGTTCGCCAGTCCCTCCTGCCCGACGCGCAGCAGGGCTTCCGTGCGGCGCACCGTGGGCCAGTTCGCGACCTGAGAGCGTTCCGCATCGCTGGAGTGATGGCTTTCCATATTGAGGTTGTAGGGCTGCCCCAGGCGGTCTGCTGCGACGAAACCGAAGAAGTCTCGCTGCCCGGCTGCGCGAGTAAAGGCTGCCTGTGCGGCGGTCTGCTGGCCGCGCAGAGTCAGCGCACGTCCAAGCCAGTATTGCCAGCGGGCCTTGCCTTGCACCTCCGCGGGCATGGCGGCGACCGTGCGTTCCAGCGCCCCCCAGTCGCGGTCGCGGATGGCCAGGCGCGCCCTGAGTTCAAAGACTTCGGCATCCTGCTGCGCCGGCAAGGCGCCATCGATCCAGCCAAGCAGTTCGCGCTGGTCACGCCGTAGGGCGTGATACATGATCTCGCGCTCGAGGGACTGGCGCGCTTGCGCGGACAGGTTCACCCGTGTCGATACCTGTTGCCAGCCGTTGAGCGCAGAGGCCGCCGACGTTTCCGCACCAGCGATGACGGCGGCACGCACAAAGTCCTCTGTGCCGGCGCAGTTCGGCCCGACACAGCTGCCTACGCTGGCCAGACGGGAGGGGCTGATCTCCACGCTTTGTTGTGCAGCTACTGCACTGCTCCAGGCCGGCCCGAGCTGGCGGCCGAGATAGCTGACCAACCCGTCTTCGCCGTTTTCCCAAGCCAGCATCATGCGCTGGAAGATCTCCAGGTCGCCGATGTCGCCCCTGGCCCGTAGCGTCGAGAATAGCGTGTCGCAGGCATCTGGCTGGGAGCTGCCGACGTTCCACAGCTCGCGTCCCCCTTGTGCGGCCTGGGAGGGATTCTGGCCGAGTTGAGCGGTGTAGTAGTAACACTGCTCTGCCGTGGTCGCCGGAACGCCGTTGGCCACGGCGAGCAGGTCGCCGTAGCGACCGGCACGGCCATAGCGCAGGATGGCCTGTTCGCGCATCCAGTCACCGAGGGGAGCGTCGGCATTGGCGGAGATGTAGCCCAGCACCTCCTGGGGGGAGGCGTTGGGCAGACGGTCGCGCAGGCGATAGTACGCCACGTAGCCCTCGAGTTCGTGACCACGTATGGCAGCGTCGTTGATCTGCTGGAAGTTACCGCTGCGAGCAGCTTCCAGGGCACTGCGCATGGCGCCATCGCTGGCCTGGGCAGAGGCCAGCGACGGTGTACAAAGGGCCGTCGCGGCCAGCAGTGGCGCTAGGCGGCGAAACAGGGCGAATGGCATTGAGACCCTCCTGGTCCTGAGGTGATGACACGATTGCCTGGGCGCGCCTGAGTGCGCCTGGAGGCTCCATGGTGACCGAACATGGGAAGCTTGAACAGTCATGTTATCTGACGCTGAAGCTTGACCCAGAACAGGTCCGCCTCCATGTTGACAGTGTCGAGGCCGAAGCCCAGGACATCGTCCACAAAGGCCGGCTGCTGTCACCGCTGCAGGCGTTTGACGAGACCTGCATCCAGGAGGTTGTTGAGATGTCCCTGTTTGACCGTGTCCCTGTGATAGGACGTCTTTCCCAGCGTTCGAGAGCCTTCAAGCACATCTTGAGGGCCTTGAAGCTGTTCATTCCGATGCTCCAGGATGTGCTCGGCGGACGTTATCGCCCAGTGCCTTGGTCCGCCTTTGGCTGGATGGCGGCGGCCTTGGCCTACCTGGTGTCTCCGTTGGATCTTGTTCCGGACGTGCTGCTGCTGTTTGGTCTCGTCGATGACGTGGTCATTGTCGGGTGGTTGCTGACCAAGGTGGACGCGAGTCTGGCAGATTACCGGGCCTGGCGTGGCGACGTCGAAGAGGACGCGCAGCGGGAAGAGCGGGATATCAGTGATCTGTAGTCTGCCCGGTTGACCCGTCGGCAGCGCTGAGCGGTGGTGGAATGCCCTGCCGCCGCCAGGCCCACTGTTCTTGGGTAAGTCTTCATAGATACGTCTTCATGGATACGTCGTCATGGGTAGCTAGACCCATCGTTCATAGGTAAAAAGGCGAATGGTGGACCTGAAGGGTTCTGACTAGGCTGTCAGTCAAACGTTTGACTATGGCGCTCGTCATGTCCGCACAAGAAGATGCTTTCGCTTCACCTTCCTTTTCGCTGTGGCGCCAGGCTCTTCAGCGATTTATCGATGTCATTCCGCACACCCACATGCTGGAGATGCAGGTCACCTCGGTGGACGAGGAGGGCGTTACGCTGTATCTGCCCTGGCATCCGCTGTTGTCGGGAGATCGCCAACGAGGACTGGTGCACACGGGGGTCCTCAGCATGCTGCTTGACACCGCCTGTGGCGCGTCCGTGCTGACCGCGTTGCCCCAGCCCGAGGTATGCCCGACCCTGGACCTGCATATCAGCCACCGCCGCCCCGGTATCGAGGAATGGCCGCTGTGGGTCAAGGCCAGAGCCGATGCGGTATCGTCCAGTGTCGTGTTCACCGAGGCTCAGGCATGGCAGCAGGATGGACAGCCACTGGCCCGAGCGAGCGGGCATTTCGCCAGGTTAGGACCCCGCAACACGCCTCCTGGATTTGCCGATGCCATGTTTGCCGGTCTCGCGGAGTCGGATGAATCGCCGGCTGTACCACCGACCCCGGTGATGGCGGCCCGTGGCAGCAGCGATGCCCTGGATCCACTGCTGTTAGAGGCGGGCATCAACGATGATAACCTCGCCCCCTGGATAGCGCAGATACCTTACGCAGGGCAGCTCGGGGTGTCGGCCTGTCGCGACGATGAGGGGCTCTGTTTTGCGCTGGAGGCGCGGTCTTCCAATATCGGTAACCCCATGCTGCCTGCGCTTCACGGTGGTGTCGTGGCGGCATTCATGGAAACGGCTGCGGCCCTGCATACGCTCAGCCAGTCCCGCCAGCCACGCCTCCCTCGGTTGGTCAATGTGACCGTGGACTACCTGGCACCCGCTGCGGTGAAACCGACCCGTGCCCGCTGTCGCCTGGTACGCGAGGGGCGTCGTATGGTCAATGTGGACACATGGGCGTGGCAGGATGACGAAGCGACCCCGATCGCCCGCGCGCGCATGAGCTATGTGTTAGATCCCGCCTAGCGTGTGCTGAATCCTGAAGCGTATGTGCCGGAACCAGCGCCAAGGGGTGCGCTGCGGGCTTGAAAAGACAGCGTCTAGCCCCATATCGATGATCAATTGAAGATCGTACGGCGTTGAGCGAGCGCCGACAGGGGATGCCCTGACGCCTCGCTACCCGCGTCGCACACTCTGGAACGCCAGTGTCCCGGCACTGGTCCGGAAAACGCTATGTCGAAAGGGGTTCGACCTACCATGACCACCGCTACTCACGAAGAAACTCTGGGCTTTCAGACCGAGGTCAAGCAGCTTCTCAACTTGATGATCCACTCGCTGTATTCCAACCGCGAGATCTTTCTTCGGGAGCTGATTTCCAACGCAGCGGATGCCTGCGACAAGCTCCGTTACGCCGCTCTGGACAACGACGCCCTGTATGAAGGCGACAGCGAACTGCGTGTCGAGATCGAGCACGACAGTGACGCCAAGACGGTGACGATTCGTGACAACGGTATCGGCATGAATCGCGACGATGTGATCGCCAACCTCGGCACGATCGCCAAGAGCGGCACCGCGGAGTTCCTGAATCAGCTATCTGGCGAGCAGCAGAAGGACGCCAAGCTGATCGGTCAGTTCGGTGTCGGGTTCTACTCGGGCTTTATCGTCGCCGACGAGATCACGGTGCGCACGCGCAAGGCGGGAGACGCAGCGGATGCGGGCGTCGAGTGGCGTTCGAAGGGCGAAGGTGAGTTTGTGGTGGCCGAGCTTGAGCGCGAGAAGCACGGTACCGAGATCATCCTGCACCTGAAGGATGATGCCAGCGAGTTCGCCGATGACTATCGCCTGCAAAGTCTGGTGCGCAAGTACTCCGACCACATCGAAGTGCCGGTGAAAATGCCGCGCACGGAAAAGGCGACCGACGACGAAGGCAATGAGGTCGACGGTAGTGAAGTCACCACCTGGGAGACCATCAACGAGGCGACAGCGCTGTGGGTTCGTCCCAAGGGCGAGGTGTCGGATGATGAGTACAAGGCCTTCTACAAGCATGTGGCTCATGACTTCTCCGACCCGCTGGCCTGGAGCCATAACAAGGTCGAAGGCAACCTGGAGTACACCAGCCTGCTGTACGTGCCGGGCCGTGCTCCCTTCGACCTGTACGAGCGTGATGGCGCCCGTGGGGTGAAACTGTATGTGCAGCGTGTGTTCATCATGGACGACGCTGAGCAGTTCCTGCCGCTCTACCTGCGCTTCATCAAGGGCGTGCTGGATACCCGCGACCTGTCGCTGAACGTGTCCCGCGAACTGCTGCAGCAGGATCCCAAGGTCGACAAGATCAAGTCCGCGCTGACCAAGCGTGCGCTGGACATGCTGAAGAAGCTGTCGAAGGACAAGGAGGCCTATCAGAGCTTCTGGAACACCTTTGGCGCCGTGTTGAAGGAAGGCCCGGCGGAAGACTTCGCCAACCGCGACAAGATCAGTGGCCTGCTGCGCTTCTCCAGTACTCACACCGACAGCGCCACCCAGGACCAGTCACTGGCCGACTATGTCGAGCGGATGAAAGAGGGACAGGACAAGATCTATTACATCGTCGCCGACGGCTTCAATGCGACCAAGAATAGCCCCCATCTTGAGATCTTCCGCAAGAAGGGTATCGAGGTACTGCTGCTGCACGACCGGATCGATGAGTGGCTGATGAGCCACCTTACCGAGTTCGATGGCAAGAAGCTGGTCGATGTGGCCAAGGGCGACCTCGATCTTGGTGATGTCGAGAACGAGGAAGAGAAGAAGGCCCAGGAGGAGACCGCCAAGGCCAAGGAAGACCTGGTCAAGCGGGTGAAAGAGGCACTGGGAGACGAGGTTCAGGAGGTCAAGGTCACCCATCGCCTGACGGATTCTCCTGCCTGTGTGGTCCTGCCTGAGCACGAGATGGGCTTCCAGATGCGCCGCATCATGGAAGCAGCGGGCCAGAGCCTGCCGGAGGTCAAGCCGATCCTCGAACTCAACCCGGAGCATGCGCTCGTCGCGCGTCTCGAAGCGGCCGGCGACGAGGGTTTTGCCGATCTCGCCAGGATTCTGCTTGATCAGGCGATTATCGCCGAGGGCGGCCATCTCGATGATCCCGCTGCCTACGTCAAGCGTCTGAATGCCTTGCTCAGCGCCTGACAACAGGCCGGCAGATTGATCGGCGTACCTCTGGGTACATAGCGCCATCGTTGCGCCAGGGCGGCGCCACCTTCGGGTGGCGTCGCCTTTTTATGGCGCGCTCTGCTCGCTGACACATCCGCTTGTTTATCCTCCCTGATGCGCTAAATCACCAGTTGCGCCGCGACCTTATTGGACGCTGATACGGGTCAAGTCCGGGCTGTCCATCTACTGCTAAAGTCGAATGGTCCCGCTGGGGCAGAGGCTGTCTCGCCCAGCAAGAGCGCTGCATCCACGTCACCATCGAAGTGACGACCGCGCTGCCACCGATCTTCAAGCTTTGCTGCCCCCTCCGATGGATAGAGGGGCGCAGTGAATCTGCACTAGTTTCGTATTTCCTTTTGTTAAGGGGCAAGTCGATGAAAGAGCAATTCGCACAGGCGTGGGAAGGGTTTGCGGGCACCGCGTGGAAAGAGGGGGTCAACGTACGCGACTTCCTGCTGGCCAACGTGACGCCCTATGAAGGCGACGAGCATTTTCTGGTGGCAGAGCCCGCCACGAGCACCCGCGCACTGTGGGACCGGGTCATGGAGGGCATCAAGCAGGAGAATGCCACCCACGCGCCGCTGGACTTCGACACCTCGCTGGTGTCCTCCATCACCGCCCATGACGCCGGCTACATCGATGCGTCTCTCGAGACCATTGTCGGTCTGCAGATCGAGGCACCCTTGAAGCGGGCCATCATGCCCAATGGTGGGATCAAGATGGTGGAAGGGTCCTGTCAGGCCTACGGCCGCGAGCTGGATCCGCAGGTGAAGAAGATCTTCACCGAGTTTCGCAAGACCCATAACCAGGGCGTGTTCGATGTCTACACTCCGGACATCCTCAAGTGTCGCAAGTCCGGCGTGCTGACAGGACTCCCTGATGCCTACGGACGCGGCCGCATCATCGGTGACTATCGCCGGGTCGCGCTTTACGGTGTCGACTTCCTGATGGCCGACAAACAGGCCCAGTTTGCTTCTCTGCAGTCACGCTTTGAACAGGGCGATGATCTGGAGGCGGTCATTCAGCTGCGCGAAGAGGTCGCCGAGCAGTATCGTGCGCTGGACCAGCTGAAAGAGATGGCGGCCAAGTACGGCTTCGATATCTCGGTGCCGGCCACCACGGCTCAGGAAGCCATTCAGTGGACCTACTTCGGCTACCTGGCTGCGGTGAAGTCCCAGAATGGCGCGGCCATGTCGCTGGGGCGTACCTCCAGCTTCCTCGACATCTACCTGGAGCGCGATCTGAGCCAGGGAGTGATCGATGAAGTGGGGGCCCAGGAGCTGGTCGACCACTTCATCATGAAGCTGCGCATGGTGCGCTTCCTGCGCACGCCTGAGTACGACGAACTGTTTTCCGGCGACCCCATCTGGGCGACCGAGTGCCTGGGGGGCATGGCCCAGGACGGACGCACGCTGGTCACCCGTACCAGCTTCCGTTTCCTCAACAGTCTGTACACCATGGGGCCAAGTCCTGAGCCCAACCTGACCGTGCTGTGGTCAGAGCAGCTGCCAGAGGGGTTCAAGCGCTACTGCGCCAAGGTGTCTATCGACACCTCGTCGATCCAGTACGAGAACGACGATCTGATGCGCCAGGACTTTGCCTCCGATGACTACGCGATAGCCTGCTGCGTGTCCCCCATGGTGATCGGCAAGCAGATGCAGTTCTTCGGCGCTCGTGCCAACCTGGCCAAGACGCTGCTGTACACGATCAACGGTGGCGTCGATGAGAAGCTCAAGATTCAGGTGGGGCCAAAGAGCGAGCCGATCCGTGATGATGTGCTGGACTTCGATGACGTCTGGCAGCGCATGGATGGTCTGATGGACTGGCTGGCACGGCAATACGTCACCGCGCTGAATGCCATCCACTACATGCACGACAAGTACAGTTACGAAGCGGCCCTGATGGCGCTGCATGATCTTGACGTCAAGCGCACCATGGCCTGCGGTATCGCCGGGCTATCGGTGGCGGCGGATTCACTGTCCGCGATCAAGTATGCCACCGTGCGCCCAGTGCGCGACGAAGACGGTGTGGCGGTGGATTTCGAGATCGACGGTGACTACCCGTGTTTTGGCAACAACGATGCACGGGTTGATGATATCGCCTGTCAGCTGGTGGAAGTCTTCATGAACAAGATTCGCCAGCTCAAGACCTACCGTGGCGCCGAGCCTACCCAGTCTGTGCTGACCATCACCTCCAATGTGGTCTACGGCAAGAAAACCGGTACTACGCCGGACGGGCGTCGCGCCGGCGAGCCTTTTGCGCCGGGAGCAAACCCGATGCATGGACGTGACACCAAGGGGGCAGTGGCATCGCTGACGTCGGTGGGCAAGCTGCCCTATGCCCATGCCAAGGATGGTATCTCGTACACCTTCTCGATCGTGCCCAAGGCGCTGGGCAAGGACGAAGGCACGCAGCGTGGCAATCTGGCCGGCTTGATGGACGGCTATTTCCACCACAGCGATCGCCAGGAAGGTGGCCAGCACCTGAACGTCAACGTGCTCAACCGCGAGATGCTGGAAGACGCCGTGGTCCATCCCGACAAGTACCCGCAGCTGACGATTCGGGTGTCCGGCTACGCGGTGCGCTTCAACTCGCTCACCGCAGAACAGCAGCGGGACGTGATCAGCCGTACCTTCACCGAGACGCTCTAGGGCGTACTGCCCAAGACTCGCCCTGAGGCCGCGACAGCGGCCTCCCTCTGGCTCCGGGAATTTTCCCCGGAGCCCTTTTCTTGCGAGGCCACGCCATGTCCCGTATCGGCCGTCTTCATCATCTCGAGAGTTGCGGTGCCGTCGATGGCCCCGGTATCCGCTTTCTGGTCTTTCTTCAGGGTTGCGTGATGCGCTGTCAGTACTGCCAAAACCGGGATAGCTGGGATCTGAAAGGAGGACGCGAGGTCAGCGTGGAAGAGGTCATGGCGGAAGCGCGAACCTATCTACCGTTCATGCGCGCCTCCGGAGGGGGCATCACCTGCAGCGGGGGGGAGGCGCTGCTGCAGCCAGCCTTCGTGCGGGATCTGTTCGTGGCCGCCAAGGCAGAGGGGATGCACACCTGTCTCGATACCAACGGCTACGCCTGCCATTACGACGATGTGCTCGATGCACTGCTTGATGCCACCGACCTGGTGTTATTGGACATCAAGCATGTCGAGGAAGGGGCCCATCGCGTGCTGACGGGGATTTCCCCCCGTCGACCCTTCGCCTTCGCACACCATCTGGCGGCGATCGGCAAGCCGACCTGGATTCGACAGGTGATTGTGCCGGGCCATACCGATAGCGACGAGATGATGCACCGACTCGGCCAGTTTATTCAGACCCTGGATAACGTCGAGCGGGTCGAGCTGCTGCCTTACCATGGTCTGGGCGAGTACAAGTGGGAGGAGCTGGGACAGCACTATCCGCTGGCCGGACTTGAACCTCCGAGTCGCGAGACCATGGAGCGCCTGGTGGCGATTGCCGCTCGCTATCATCCGCAGGTGGTGGCGGGCTGAGTGACGGCGTCATGTGTTTAAACAAGCCTGTCCAGCAAGCCCGCTAAGCAACGCCCATTCAGCAAGCCTACCAAGCAAAGCCCCCGTCACCGCAGGGTGACGGGGGCTTGGTTCGTGCAGCCGCAGGACGGGGTCAGTCGACGGCTGTGCTGCGCTCGGCTCTGCGGCTGGCGGCGGCGGTGAACAGCACATCGGTGGACGAGTTAAGCGCGGTCTCCGTGGAATCCTGCACCACGCTGATGACAAAGCCGATCGCGACGACCTGCATGGCCACATCGGCGGATATGCCGAACAGGCTGGCCGCCATGGGAATCAGCAGTAGCGAGCCACCTGCGACACCCGAGACTCCGCAAGCGGCAAGCGCCGAGACGATGCACAGCAGCAGTGCGGTGGCAAAATCGACGCTGATGCCGAGGGTGTGGGCGGCCGCCAGTGTGATCACCGTGATCGTGATGGCCGCACCGGACATGTTGATGGTGGCACCCAAGGGGATCGAGATGGAATAGGTGTCCTCGTCCAGCTCCAGGCGCTTGCACAACTCCATGTTGACCGGAATGTTGGCGGCGCTTGAGCGTGTGAAGAAGGCGGTGATGGCACTACCGCGAAGGCAGCTGAATACCAGAGGGTAGGGGTTCTTGCGGGTGGTCAGGAAGACGATCAAGGGGTTCGTGACCAGCGCCACGAATACCATGCAGCCGACGATGACGGACAACAGGCGGCCATATTCCATCAGTGCGCCGATGCCGGCTTCGGCCAGGGTGCCGGCGACCAGGCCAAAGATGCCGAGCGGTGCCAGGCGGATCACCCAGCGGACGAGGGTAGAGACCGCGTCGGACAGGTCATTGATCATTCCCTTGGTGGCGGACTGAGCGTTTCTCAGCACCAGGCCGAGGCTGATGGCCCAGACCAGAATAGCCACGAAGTTGGCTTCCATCAGCGCGGCAACCGGGTTGGCGACGGCACTGAGCAACAGGTTGCGTAGGATTTCGATCACGCCGCCGGGAGGGTTGCCGCTGGCCTGGGCGGTATCCAGCGTCAATTCTGTGGGAAACAGGAAGCTTGCGGTGACGGCCACCAGAGCGGCCACCAGGGTGCCGGCAAGATACAGCATGAGCACGCTGTGGATCTGGGTCTGACGACCTCGCTGGTGGTTGGCGATGGCGGCCATCACCAGCACAAACACCAGCACAGGCGCAACGGCCTTCAGGGCAGAGATAAAGACCTGCCCGAGCAGCGAGACCGATGCCGCAAGGTCTGGGGACAGGGTGGCGACAACAATACCCAGCAAGATGCCGATCACAATCTGGGGTATCAGCCCCAACCGGTTCAGTGCCTTGAAGGGGACGCTCAGGGTGTTGGACATGACTCTGATCTCGAAGCGTGGTGTGTGCATCGACCGTCTCGCGCAGACGGATGGGGTGGCTTGTGGCCGGAAGGGGCGGGATTCTACCATCGCTGACCCGTATTACGGGTTCGACTTAAGCATGAGAATGGCAGAAAGAATATCGCGGGAGCAGACGTCAGGCAGAGGACTGGACGTCGATATCGCGGGTTTCTGGCAGGAATCGCCGTGATTGTTGCTCTGGACCCATCATGGTAGAGGGCATAAAGACTCGACCACTCCGCGGGAGTGGTCGAGTGATACATGACAAGTGCCCGTGTTAGCGGGAGGGAGCGTGACCTGCCTGGGCCAGCGCGTTGGCAAGCTCGCGCGTCAGCTCCAGCACCGCCTGGGTGCCTGCCTGGGGTGTCTCTCCGCTGGCCTGGGCATCTATCAGAGCGGAGCCGACCACCACGCCATCGGCAAAGGCGCCAATCTCCTTGGCCTGGGCGGCGGTGCGAATGCCAAACCCGACGGCGACGGGAATGTCGCTGTGAGTACGGAGGCGATCCAGCTCCTGCTTGACCCGCTCCGCACTAGGCGCTGCACCACCCGTCACGCCATTGCTGGAGACGTAGTAGAGAAAGCCTGACGTGTTGGCGAGCACGCTGGGTAAACGTTCGGCGTCGGTCGTCGGGGTGGCCAGACGAATAAAGTTCAGACCAGCCTTGGCGGCGGGCAGGCACAGCTCGTCATCGTGCTCCGGCGGCAGGTCCACCACGATAAGGCCATCGACCCCGGCGGCCTTGGCCTGATCGAGGAAGCGCTCAACGCCGCGAGCGTAGATGGGGTTGTAGTAGCCCATCAGTACCACCGGCGTGAGAGTGTCGACTCGGCGGAGTTCGCGCACCATCTCCAGGGTGCGGTCCATGGTCTGACCGCCCTCCAGCGCACGCCGAGTAGCGTGCTGAATGGCGGGGCCATCTGCCATGGGGTCGGTGAACGGCATGCCAAGTTCGATCACATCGGCCCCGGCCTCGCCCAGGCCCTTGAGGGTCGCGAGGCTGGTAGCGTAGTCGGGATCACCGGCGGCGATATAGGTCACCAGGGCGGCGCGGCCTTGCTGGCGGGTAGCGGCAAAGCGCTGAGCCAGGCGTCCTTGTGAAGTGGCTGGGGATGTCATCATGTCTCTCCTGAGGATAAGGGGCGCAGGTCAGACCGGGCCATTGGCGGTGTCGAGCCCTAATTCTTCAGCCAAGCATTGCGTCGCGGTGGTCATGTCCTTGTCGCCGCGACCGCTGAGGTTCACCACCATCAGATGATCCTGGGGGAGGCCGGGCGCACGTTTGATCACTTCTGCCAGGGCATGGGACGACTCCAGCGCAGGAATGATGCCTTCCTTACGGCACAGCAAGGTGAACGCGTCCAGCGCCTCGCGGTCACTGGCGGCCACGTACTCGGCACGCTCAATGGCATGCAGCCATGCATGCTCGGGACCAATGCCGGGGTAGTCGAGGCCGGCGGAAATCGAGTGTGCATCGCTGATCTGTCCCTCCGCATCCTGCAGCAGGAAGGTGCGATTGCCATGCAGCACGCCTGAACGTCCGCCTTTCAGGCTGGCGGCGTGACGAGGAGTGTCGAGCCCCTCGCCAGCAGCCTCTACGCCAATCAATGCCACGTCCGGATCATCCAGGAAGGGATGAAACAGTCCCATGGCGTTGGAGCCGCCGCCGATGCAGGCCACCAGGGAGTCGGGCAAGCGTTGTTCCTTGTCGAACAGCTGCTCGCGAACCTCCTGGCCGATGACCGACTGAAAGTCACGCACCATGGCAGGATAGGGATGAGGGCCGGCCACCGTGCCGATGATATAGAAGGTGGTATCGACGTGGGTGACCCAGTCTCGCAGGGCCTCGTTCATGGCATCCTTCAGGGTCCCATCGCCGGCGGTCACGGGAATCACCTTGGCGCCAAGCAGCTGCATGCGCTGTACATTGGGTTGCTGGCGGTGGATGTCGGTGCTGCCCATGTAGATGATGCACTCCATGCCGAAGCGTGCCGCCACGGTGGCGGTCGCTACACCGTGCATGCCTGCCCCGGTTTCGGCGATGATGCGACGCTTGCCCATGCGGCGTGCCAGTAGAATCTGGCCAAGGGCGTTGTTGATCTTGTGGGCACCGGTATGCATCAAGTCCTCGCGCTTGAGGTAGATGCGTGCGCCACCCAGATGCTCGGTCAGACGTTCGGCAAAGTACAACGGACTCTTGCGGCCCACGTAGTCTTCAGAAAGCCGTGCCAGCTCGTCGGCGAACAGCGGGTCCTGACGAGCTGCGTCATATTCCCGCTGCAGGTCAAGAATCAACGGCATCAGTGTCTCGGCAACAAAGCGTCCCCCGAAGTCACCAAAGAACCCTCTTGAGTCGGGCCCCTGGCGGAGGCTCTGTGTCGTGTCGTGTTGGCTCATCGGAAGCTCCAAAGCTGTCGCGGCGCGACCAGCGCCATGGGTGTCGAGGCCAAGAATAACCGCTGACGGGCACCTGAAAAATCGATATCGTTGCACTAATCTGTGAGAAAAAGTCACATATTTGGCCGTGGGCGGAGGGGCATCATGACAGATCAGGCACGCCGGGGAGCGCCCGTCACCTTGGCAGGGGACAGGCTGCCGTCAATGCGAGCGCTGAGGGCTCTGGAGGCGGTAGCGGAACTGGGCAGCGTGTCCCGGGCCGCGACCGCGTTGCACCTTACCCACGGGGCCGTGAGCCGTCAGATCAAGGGGCTTGAGCAGCAGCTGGGTGTGCACCTGCTGGAAAGAGAGGGCAGAGGAGTGCGCCTGACCGACGCAGGTCAGGAGCTGGCCGATGCCATCGGCTTTCATCTAGGAGCGCTAGCCAGAGTGTGCAGTGACGTGTCGCAGCGGGGACAGGGGCGCCCCTTTGTGCTGAACTGTCCCGGCTCATTTCTGGCGCGCTGGTTTATCCCGCGCCTGGCGGCGCTGAAGACGGCGCTTCCGACGTTGGAACTGCACCTGAGTGCTAGTGAAGAAGGGGAGGGTGTACCGCCAGGAGCGGACGGTGTGCTGCGGTTCCAGCGCCTGCCCGACAGCCCCGACGAGCGTGCGCTTATTCGAGTGCTGGGGAAGGAGCGTATCGGCCCCGTCCACAGCCCGCACTATCAGATTGCGTCCACTCAAGGGGCGGGCCGGCGGCAGCCGCAGGAGCTCCTGGGGCACCCTTTGCTGCATACTCGCTCGCGGCCGTCAGCCTGGAGTGACTGGTGTTCTCAGCAAGGGATGAGCGTTGAAGGCCTCTCCATGGGACAAGGCTTCGAGCATCTTACCTACATGCTCGAGGCGACACTGGTGGGGCTGGGCGTTGGCATCTCCCCGGACTATCTGGTGGAAGACGACGTGCGTGCTGGGCGTTTGCTTGCGCCCTGGGGGTTCGTGACCACGGAAGCCTGTCTGACCCTGCATTTGGCCTCCGGGGCGCACGGCCCGCGTCATCCTCATGCCAATGATCTGGCGGACTGGTTGGCGGCTGAACTTGGCCGATCATAAGGCGCCGCTGGTGCCATGGCAGAGGGCAAGGGGGGGCATGTCGTCGGGCCATAGCGCACTGGTGGGAGGCATGGGAGACCTTGAGTTTCATCACGTGACGAATTGTGTCCTATGATTTACTATTTTAACATTCGGTACGGCTGAATCAGCATACAAGCGAAGACGATAAGCCGGAAACGCCTCCGAGTATCAAACTCGGCAAAGGGGGAAATGTGCGATATCGCTGGCATCTTGCGGTTCTTGGGCTGACCCTGGTGTCTTCCCTGGCGATGGCGCTTGAGCCGCCTGCTGGCAAACCCTTGCTGAAGGTATCCGGCGATATTGGTATCACCAACGTGGGTGATCAGGCATGGTTTGATCGCGATATGCTGCTTGCGCTGGATCAAGGGCAAATCAGCACCCACCTTCCCTGGTACGACGGAGCATCGGTCTACGACGGTCCACTGCTGATGGCCTTGTTGCAGGCAGTAGACGCTCGCGGCATGGAACTGCGGGTCGCGGCACTGAATGATTTTGCGGCGACTATTCCCGTGGAAGACGCGAGGGATTTCGGCATTATTTTGGCGATGTCTCGCGATGGCAATGCGCTCGAGGTCCGCCATCAAGGCCCTCTGTTCGTCATCTATCCCTTTGATGAGCGGCCCCATCTCTATAACGCGGTATACCTGACGCGCTCGGTCTGGCAAGTGGAGTCCATCGATGTGCGTTGACGTCTGGCGGCCAAGGGCCGAGTCATGCTGAGCTTGCCCTATCGCTCGCGGGTAGCCGCGGCGGCCACCGTGATGTTCTTCGTGGCCGCGTTGGTCGCGGGCGGTTTGACCTTTGATCGCCAGCAGGAACTTCAGCACCGAATCCTGGATACCGTCACCTGGAATCTCTATCAATTCGACCGCATGGTGCGAGAGATGCGCATCCTGGTGGCCGAAGCGCCGGCTGATGCCATAGATGAGCTGGCGCTGGATTTCGAGATTCTGCAAGGGCGTAATGACCTGTTACGACAAGGGCAAACCCGCGCCTTCCTGCGTCAGACCCAGGCCTCCCAAGCGCTTTATCTGCAGAGTGAACAGCTGATTGACGAGCTGGCTGTGCGGGTGGGTGATCTCGTGGCCGGGGCGCCGCTGGATAAAGCGGCAAGAGCGTCACTGCGTCAGACGCTGACGCAGCTGCAGTCTTCAAGTCTCGACATGTTGCTGCAGCATAAGGCTAGTGTGGCTGAGATCCGCACCCGTGACACGCAGTCGTTACTGCGCCTCTATGGCGTGGTGCTGGCCTGTATCGTGTTGATCATGGGGGCTGGCACCGTACTGGTTCTGGCTCTGATGCGTGAAGGACGTGCGCATACGCTCAAGGCCGAGCTGCTCCAGGCGCAGTCTCGCGCATTGAAGGATGCGGTGGAGAGAGCCGAGAGCGCAAGCCGCGCCAAGACCGACTTCATGGCGATCATGAGTCACGAGATGCGCACGCCGTTGAGCGGCGTCATGGGTATGGCTGACCTGCTGCGGGACGAAACTCTGAGTGAACAGGGCAAGCGCCATATCGAGGGCCTCGAGGCCAGTGCGACCGGGCTGAAAAGCGTCATTAACGATGTGCTTGATTTCACTCGTCTGGAAAGCGGGCGCATCGATGTGGAGCAGGAACCCTTTGCCCTGCGGGGAATGCTCGAGCAGGCGACGCTTGGGTATCGTTCACGCCATCAGAGCGACGTACAGTTCTTGATGCGACTGGCCCCTGACCTGCCGGATTGGGTACTTGGCGATCTGCATCGGCTGCGCCAGGTCCTGCAGAACCTGCTCAACAATGCGTTCAAGTTCACGCGCCAGGGCTTCGTGATGCTGCGCGTCAGCCGCGCTCAGGATGAGAGAATTTCGTTTGTGGTCTATGACACGGGATGCGGTATCTCGAAGCAGGATGTGGATCGCGTCTTCGAGCCCTTCGAGCAGTCTGACTCGGTCATGGCCCGACGCCACGATGGTGCCGGCCTGGGGCTTCCCATCGCCCGTAATCTGGTCCGCGCCATGGGCGGAGACCTCAAACTGGACAGCCAGTTGGGCAGTGGCTCCCGCTTCTGGTTCGAGCTGCCATTACCTGCCTGCGACGAAGCGGCGCTGGAGGAGACCTCTGATAGCGCTGCGCTAGAGGCGTTGGCACCGCATCATGTCCTGGTGGTGGATGACAATCCGCTGAATAGCGAGCTGGTGGCCAGTATGCTGGCCCGGCTGGGGCAGTCCTGCGAGCGGGTCGCCAATGGCGAGGAAGCCCTGCAAGTCTTGGCAAAACGCGAGTTTGATCTGGTCTTGATGGACTTGCAGATGCCGGTAATGGACGGATGGGAGACGACCCGGCGGTGGCGTGACAAGGAACGCTCTGGGCGTGGTGTTGATGGCGATGAGGATTACCGCCTGCCGATCATTGCGGTGACGGCCAATGTGCTACCTGAGCATCGCAGGGCGAGCCTGGAGGCGGGCATGGACGACTTGATCGGCAAACCCTTCACGCGCCACGACCTTGCCTGCGTGCTGGAGCGCTATCCTTCACGGGTCTACCCCTCCCTGGACGGCAAGGGCGTTGTCCAACAGGGTGTTGTTCACAAGCCCGCTGATGGCTCTTTCAATAACCCCGCTGATGGCTCTCTCCACAGCCCCGCTGGTGGCTCTTTCCCAAAAGCCGCTGATGGCTCTTTCCACAAACCCGCTGAGGGCTCTTTCCACAAACCCGCTGAGGGCTCTGTCGACCGCCCAGCAGTGATCGCCTCCACCACCCTTCAGGAGTTGCGTTCGATGGTCTCCGCGGATGCTTTGGAGCGCATGGTGCGTGGCTATCTCGCGCGCTTTCCGGCCCGCATCGCGCGTATGTCTCAAGCCCGTGAGGAAGGTGACCTGACGGTGCTGGTGTCCGAGGCCAGCGAGTTACAGCATGCATCCCGTACCCTGGGGTGTCTCGCCGTGGCCGAGGTTGCGCAGCGACTTCTGGACTGCGTTGGGGAGCAGCGGCTGGAGGCGGTCGCGTCCTTGATCCGCGAGCTAGAAGAGATGGGCACCCAGACAGGCCTGGCCTGGCGACACGCTGGAGTGTTCGACAGCTTGCGCTAAACCCGTTTTGCCGCGTGCTTGACTGACTGACCCCAAGGGTTCTGCTCTCACCGTTGTTGCACCGTTGTTGCTCCGTCCGTGGCCGGTTGTGCTGCGCTCAGGGTTGACCCAGAGTTTCCCTTGAGGCAGCACTGGCAGTAGCATATCGCTGATACGGCAAAGTTTCGTAGGGAAACCCGGTGTTCAGCGGAGACATACTATGCAGCGGCAGCAGGGATGGTGCAGCAAAGCAGTACTGACATGGCGACTCATACCTCTGGTGATGTTGCTGCTGGCGACAGTCCCTGCGCTGGCTCTGGAGTCTCCACAGGAACGTGTGATTCTTACGCTGTCGGGTCAGCTTACGTCTCCCAATGTCGGCGAAGAAGCCCATTTCGATGCTCGCATGCTGGAGTCCTTGCCCCAGCATGAAGTGATCACCGGTAATCCTTGGATAGACGGTCAGTCGCGGTTCTCTGGTCCTCTGCTGCGCGATGTGCTCGCTGCTGCTGGTGCCGAAGGCAGTGAGCTGCGTGTGATCGCGATCAAGGACTACGAGTCGTTGATTCCGGCAGAAGATGTCGAACAGCATGACGTGATTCTGGCCATGCGCCGAGACGGCGAGCCCATGCGGATTCGCGACAAGGGCCCGTTGTTTGTTGTGTACCCCTTCGATGATGAGCCTGAGCTCAAGACCAATATCTATTTCAGCCGTTCCGTCTGGCAAGTCGCTCGAATCGAGGTGCGCTGATTGGTCATGCCACAGCTTCTGCGCATCAAGGCGCCCGCCGTTGCCGCCATTGTCTTCATCGTTGCCGTGGTGATCACGGGCGGCTTGATCTATGACCGCAGTAACGCGCTTCACCATCGCGATATCGATACGGTCACCTGGACGCTCTACCAATATGATCGTGCGCTGAGGGATCTGCGGCTGGCGCTGTGGCAGCGGGGCGACACCGAGGTGGAGGAGACCCTGCTTGAGTTCGAGCTGCTCTACGGACGCTTCGTGTTCCTGCTCGAAGGTCAGGCGGCGAATTTTCTGGCTGATCATGCGGCGGCAGGCGACCTGATCAGCGAGATAGAGGGCATCATGCAGTCCTTGGACGATCGCTTTGTCGCGATCGCCGACGGCCAGGTCACCTACGACGAGCCCTTGAGGCGCACCCTGAACAACCGCCTGGCCGAAGCTCAGGAGCTGAGTCGCCGGCTGATGCTGCAGCATGGCAGAGTGTCCGCCGAAGAACGTAGCAGCGACATGCAGGTGCTTGGGCAGCTGTACGTGGCGATGCTGGTCGCTGTTCTGCTATCCCTGTTGGCCGGTGGTGTACTGATCTGGGCACTGGTCAAGGAGGCTCGCCAGCATCGGCAGAAGACGCAGTTGCTGGAAGCCCAGTCTGAAGCGTTGCGCGAAGCCTACCATCGCATGGAGGTGGCAAACCGTGCTAAGTCCGACTTCATGGCAATCATGAGTCATGAGATCCGCACGCCCCTCAACGGAGTGCTGGGCATGGCGGACTTGCTGCACGATGAAGCACTCAGTGAGCAGGGGCGTCGGCAAATCGAAGGGTTGCGGGACAGTGCTGCTGGGCTGCGATCGGTCATTAACGATGTGCTGGACTATACCCGCATCGAGGCAGGTCATCTGGCCGTCGAGCGCCAGCCCTTCCACCTGCCCAGAATGCTCGACCAGTTGGCCACGGGATATCAAACCCAGAGCAGTAGCGGTGTCCAGTTTCTTATGCGGGCGGCCCCGAAGCTTCCGGCCTGGGTGGATGGTGATGTGCACCGGCTTCGCCAGGTGTTGATGAACTTGCTCAACAATGCCTTCAAGTTCACCGAGAGTGGCTTCGTCATGCTGAGGGTCGCTGACAAGGGCGATGACGTGCTGACCTTCATGGTCTATGACACCGGCTGCGGGATCGCCGAGGAAGATCAGCAACGTATCTTCGAGCCCTTTGCGCAGACCGACTCCGCATTGTCACGGCGCCACGAAGGGGCGGGGTTGGGCTTGGCCATCTGCTCTCAGCTGGTGGCGGCCATGGGCGGAGAGCTCAAGGTGGAAAGCCAGCCTGGGTCAGGCAGCCGTTTCTGGTTCGATCTCAGCCTGCCGGTGGTAGAGGGTGTGGAAGAGGTGGCTGGCTCTACCTCCCCGCAGGCCCTGTCCTGTCGTCATATCCTGGTGGTTGAGGACAATGCTCTGAATCGGGAGCTGGTGGCAGCAATGTTGACGCGGCTGGGCCAGACCTGCGAGCTGGTGGGCAATGGTCAGCAGGCGTTGGAAGTGCTGATGCAGCGTGATTTTGACCTGGTGCTGATGGACATGCAGATGCCGGTGATGGATGGGTTGGAGACGACCCGTCGCTGGCGCGCCCACGAGCAGTCGCAGGCTGAGCAGGGGCGTCGGGTCCGGCGGCTGCCGGTCATTGCGGTCACCGCCAACGTGATGCCCGAGCACCATCGTGCCTGCCTGGATGCGGGGATGGATGATGTCATCGGAAAGCCATTCTCCCGAAGAGAGCTGGCCGAGATGTTGCGTCAGTACGGTCAGCCAGACAGCGCTGACGCCGATGCTGCTGAAGCGGCAGGCGGTGAGGCTCTTACGCCGACGGTCGTGGCCCCGATGCTGGAAACCCAGATCAGCGTGGACGAGACCTTGCTGTCGGGCGATGCCGTAGAGGAGCTGCGTCAGGTGCTCTCACCGCAGGCCCTAAGTCGCATGATCGCCAGCTATCTGCAGCGCTTTCCAGGCCGGCTGGGAGAGATGCGTGACGCACTGGCGCAGCGTGACCACGGGCAGCTGGCGCAGCTGGCCCACGATATCAAGGGGATCTCTGCCTCGCTGGGATGTCAGGCGGTCGAGGCTCAGGCTGCCCGTGTCGAACAGCTGGCGCAGGCGGGGCAGGTCACCGAACTGGCTGTCCAGCTCGACGTGCTGGCCCAGCTGGGGCCCGCGACAGGCAATGCACTGCGCACCGCGGGGCTGTTGCGAGAGTGATGCTGGCAGAGAAATGTTAGGGGGGCCCCAGTGGCGATTCACCTGGCGATTTACCTAGCGATTCACGTCGTGATGCCACTGGGGCCATGCGCCTGACTCAGCACTCGCAGTGCTCTGTGCTCAGCGCTGGGAGGTATCCTTTGGCTCGCCAGCGCTGGCGTAGCGTTCATCGGGGTGGACTTCGTTGGCGGGCATCACCGGGTCGTAGCCTTCGCGGCGAAGCGCTGCCAGGACGTCGCGGGTGTGCTCACTGCCGAGGGTTTCCAGGGTGGCCTCCACTTCTGTCGCTCGCAGGGAAAGGTCGGTAAAGGTGCGCTGGTGGGTGATGCTGATGACATTGGCGCGCTGCTCAGCCAGCAGCTGCGTGAGCTCCGACAAGGAACCCGGGACATCCGATATGCCGACCCGCACGCGCACGATCCTGCCGGACCTGACCAGTCCTCGTTGAATCACAGACGATAGCGCCTGCATGTCGATATTGCCGCCGCACAGTACCAGTCCTACCTTGCGACCACGGAAACGCTCGGGTTGGCTCAGCACCGCGGCAAGTCCTGCGGCACCAGCGCCCTCTGCCACCGTCTTCTCGATTTCCAGCAGCATCAGGATGGCGCGCTCGATATCCGCTTCATCGACCAGCAGGATGTCACCGACGTGCTGTCGGATCAGCTCCCGCGTGATCTGGCCGGGCTGCTTCACCGCAATGCCTTCTGCAATGGTGGCACGCCCGCAGTGAATCGGCTCGCCGGCCAGGGCCTGCTGCATGGCAGGGAATCGTGCGGTCTGCACGCCAAGAAGATCGATGGAGGGGTTAAGTCCCTTGGCCGCGACGGCGTTGCCTGCCATAAGCCCACCACCGCCGATGGGAATGACCAGCGCCTCGAGCGACGGCTCGTCCTCCAGCATTTCGAGTGCGATAGTGCCCTGGCCTGCCATCACCTTCTCATCGTCGTAGGGATGGACGAAGACGTAGTCATGTTCGGCGGCCAGGCGCGCCGCGTAGGCACCTGCCTCGTCAACGCCATCTCCCTGCAGATGGACCTCGGCCCCCAGAGCACGGGTATTGCTGACCTTCAGGTTTGGGGTGTGGCGCGGCATGACAATGACGGCGTGGATGCCCAGTCGTGAAGCGTGATAAGCCACGGCCTGGGCATGATTGCCGGCTGACATGGCGATGACGCCACGTTTGCGCTCCGCTTCGGTCAGGGCGAGCAGGTGGTTGAGCGCACCGCGTTCCTTGAAGGCAGCGGTGAACTGGTGATTCTCGAACTTGATATACAGCTCGCAACCGGTCAGGCGCGACAGGGTGGCAGAGTGCAGCAACGGGGTGCGCACGATGTGGCTACCAATGGCGTCAGCGGCGTGTCTGACGTCTTCAAGAGTGACGCTCATCTGGGATCTCCAGCGAGTAAAGGGCAGAAGCGGCCTGTCAGCTGACAGGGGCTCGGGCTGCCGTAAAGCGCAGTGTCGATCAGATCACCGCGAGCGGTCCATGCGGTCAAGGCACGGTGTACTGCCAACGATCATCGAAAGAAGCCATGTAAGACAGGTCATCGAAGACAGGTCTGCGGCATCCGATCAGCGATAACAGGTCGAGACCTACGCTTCGAGAGCAGTTTTTCGAGAACGGTTTTCGGAGAACAGTGTGCGGAGAACAGGGCAGGGCGGCGCTCACTCAAGACAAGACGACTGAGGGGCCGCCTGGCGCATTCGCTGGCGTAACCGCTGTGCCAGTTGGAAGACGTGGGCATCGTCGCCGCCAAGACCGTTCAGCGCATCCGCGAGGTTCAGCAGATAATCGCTGTTGGGGCCACTGGGTCCGTGGGATCGGGCGATCTGCTGAACGATGTGATCGACCGGTGCATCACCAAGGTATGCCGGGTTGTCACTACTGGCGATATACACCAAGCCCGTTGCTGTCTGAGGTGTGGCCGAGACCTGGTGCTGGTTCCGAGGCTGATTGCCATTCGTCCCATGGTCGATGAAGTGCAGGGTGACACTGGCTCGCAGATAGCCATTCTTCTCGCGCAAATCCAGTGGGCTGAGCGCTTCGGGGCCGATCAGGTAGGCCATGCCCAGGCATGATGCGCCTTCCTCACGCACCAGGGTGGCGACCCTCCCGGGCGCGTCTGGTGTCCCCCGATGATCGTGGGATCCTTGCCAGAAGCGTCGGCTGTAGCCATGAATGAGGGCGGGACGACGCTTGCGATAAGCGATGTCGGCCTTCCAGATGAGCGAACCGTAGCCAAACAGCCAGAAGGTGTCCTGGCTGGCGAAGTGGCCCTGACGACGATTGATCTCGCGCGTATCTGCCGAGGACATCGGTGCTGCGTTGTCAGTGGGGTCCGTGTCTTGCATCTAGGTTCCTTGTCGCCGTCTCTCATCGGTGCTGGCCATGAAGAAGGCAGTGTCAGCGGTCGGCACGTGGTTGTGTGGTTCAGACCACCAGGTATCATGGCTGAGCCAGAGGGCGCTCCATGTCCCGTCATCACCACCCGAATAAAATTAACAGCTGGCCGGCTCAGAGAGAAGAGGGGCCGCGCCGTGCTCGCGAGGCCTGCCTCGGATGAGGCGGTGAGTGTGCTTCTTGAAACAGCCGGTCTCACCCTACAAAGGAAACGATGCAATGAGCTTTACCGTCTACCTGTCTGGAGAGATACATACCGATTGGCGTGAAGAGATCAAGCTGGGCGCCCAGGAGGCGGGGCTCGACGTCGTCTTCACCCAGCCGGTGACCGACCATGATGCCAGTGATGCAGCTGGTGATATGCTCGGCGTGCCTGGGAATGGCTTTTGGCGGGACCATCAGTCATCGCGGGTCAATGCGATTCGCACCAGAACCCTGATCGGCGAGAGCGACCTGGTCATCGTGCGCTTTGGTGACAAGTACAAGCAATGGAATGCGGCCTTCGACGCGGGGTACTGTGCGGCGCTTGGCAAACCCTATGTCACCCTGCACGCAGAAGAGATCGTGCACCCTCTCAAGGAGGTCGACGCTGACGCTCAGGCTTGGGCGACCACCACTGGTCAGGTGGTGGAGATCCTGCGCTACGTGCTGCGCAAGTAAGCGCGCGAGTGGCCTGGCAGCATGCCGGGATGAAGGCCTAAAAGCATCGAACCCGACGCCTGTTCACAGGCGTCGGGTTCGATGTGTCAGCACTGACTCGTCCTATGTAGGCGGTGCCGTGCCGAGCGCTCGTCAGGTCATGCTGCTCAGGCGTTCTGTTCGATGAACTGGGTCAGCTGAGACTTCGACTGAGCGCCCACCAAGGAAGCAACCTTGGCGCCTGACTTGAACAGCATGACGGTGGGCACACCGCGCACGCCCTGCTCGGCGGCGATCTCAGGGGCGTCGTCCACATTGATGCTGACCACCTTGAGGGCGCCGTCACGCTCTTCGGCGACTTCATCGACCACCGGTGCCATCACCTTGCACGGACCGCACCAGGGAGCCCAGAACTTCAGCAATACCGGGGAATCGGCCTGCAGAACTTCCTGCTCGAAGTTGGCATTGGTGACATCGACATTGTTAGCCATGTGTTTCTCCATATATGTTGCGCTTCATCGAGCGGAATGGGGGACATGTCCGCCATGTCCGGTGGCACGATGGTAGCGGTCGGCCAATACGCTGGCAAATATTGGGTCGATAGTTTCTTAGTCAGCTTACGAACCGCTGCAATCGATCTCATTATGCTATAAAGTAATCACCGCAAGGTTCTTTATGGCGCTTTGGTATGTGCCGGACGGCGGTGGCCCCTCTTACGAACGAGCCCGTTGCCTTGGCAACTATTGTACGTAAAAGGCATTTACGCCATGCCGAACATGGGTGATACCTCCATTGAGCGCCTTGCCGCATCTCTCTTGCACCAATCCGACGACTTCGGACGAGGTAAGCTCCGGCCATGAAATTACAGCAGCTGCGCTACATCTGGGAGGTTTCCCGCCACAACCTCAATGTATCGGCGACCGCCCAGAGTCTGTTCACCTCCCAGCCAGGGATCTCGAAGCAGATCCGCCTGCTCGAGGACGAGCTGGGGGTGGAGATTTTCGCGCGCAGTGGCAAGCACCTTACCCGAGTCACCCCGGCCGGCGAAGCGATCATCGAGCTGGCCGGTCAGGTGCTGCGGTTGACGGCCAATATCAAGGATGTGGCTCAGGAACATTCGGATGAGCGACGTGGAAGCCTGGCCATTGCCACTACGCACACCCAAGCCAGGTATTGTCTGCCCCCCGTGATTCAGTCGTTCACCCAGCGATATCCTGACGTGGCCTTGCACATGCAGCAGGGGACGCCCAAGCAGATCGCTCAGATGGTGAGTGAAGGGCAGTCGGACTTTGCCATCGCCACCGAATCTCTTGAACTCTTCAATGATCTGGTGCTGTTGCCCTGCTACCGCTGGAATCGCTGTGTGCTGGTGCCGCGCGATCATCCGTTGGCGGGGGTAGAGCGACTGGGCCTGGATGAGCTGGCCGAACACCCCCTGGTGACCTACGTTTTTGGCTTTACCGGTCGGTCTCAGCTCGACGATGCCTTCAGGGCTCGGGGCCTGTCGCCCAATGTGGTGCTGACGGCCGCTGATGCCGATGTGATCAAGACCTATGTGCGACTTGGCCTCGGCGTGGGCATCGTGGCGCACATGGCGGTGGATGAAGAGCTGGATCATGATCTGGTGGCGCTAGATGCCAGCCATCTGTTTGACAGTTCCACCACCAAGATCGGCATTCGTCGAGGAACCTTCATGCGTGGCTACATGTACGACTTCCTGAAACAGTTTGCCGACCACCTTGATCGAGATCTGGTGGATGCGGCGCTGGCGGCAGGGCCCCGGCATGAGCACACCCTGTTCGAGGGTATCGAGCTGCCAGTACGCTGAGGTAAGCAGCAGAAGCGTAGCCGCAAGACACCAAAAAGCGCCCCGAAGGGCGCTTTTTTTGGTTCAGCTCGACGCTCGTGCCGGTGGATGCTTAATCCTTGGCGGCCACCGGGGGCAGGTTGAGGACGTGCAGACCGCACTCCTTGCCGCCCTGGTCTTCCCACCACCAGCGTCCTTCACGTTCGTGCTGACCGGGAAGGATGGGCCTGGTGCAGGGCGCGCAACCAATGCTGACGTAGCCCTGCTCATGCAGACGGTTGTAAGGCACATCGAAGGAGCGGATGTAGTTCCAGACGTCTTCACTGGACCAGTGGGTCAATGGATTGATCTTGTACAGCGGTGATGACTCACTGCCGAAGGTGGTGTCGCGTTCAGCGATCTGCAGCTGGGAGCGGGTGCCTGGGCTTTGGTCGCGACGCTGCCCGGTGACCCAGACGGGGAGTCCGGCCAGGCGTTCACGCAATGGCGCTACCTTGCGAATGCCGCAGCACTGCTGGTGGCCATCCTGATAGAAGCTGAACAGGCCCTTCTCGCGAACCAGGTCCTGAACTGCCTGCTGATCAGGAAAGCGGATGTCTATCTCGATGGCGTAGTGCTCGCGCACCCGCTCGATAAACTCGTAGGTTTCCGCATGCAGCCGTCCGGTATCCAGGCAGAAGACGTGCACCTTATCCTTGGGCGCCACCTTGAGGGCCAGGTCGATCAGCACCACGTCTTCGGCACCGGAGAAGGAGACTGTCAGCTGGCCGAAGGCCTCATAGGCGGCTTTCAGGATGTTCTTGGGCGTCGCCTGGTCATGTTCCAGGACGAAGGCATTGGGGTCAAAGGGCGTCACGGCGACCTCCAGTGTGTGTTTTGCCGCTACCCTACCAAAAGGCGCTAGTCCGGCCCCAATATCGATTGGTTCGGTTCTTATATAGCGTTTATCGATTAGCGATAAGGGTTCTTATTCCCATTGGTTTGGGCGGGTCAGTCCTGATGGCTGCTATCGCCCAGGGCTGACATCAGGTGTCGAATCTTGTCCCGGGTCTCAGTGTACTCAGCGTCTGCCTCGGAATCGGCCACTAGGCCACCGCCTCCCCAGATATGCAGGTGCTTGTCATCGGCCACCACCGTGCGAATCGCGATGGACGTGTCCATATGGCCACGAACATCGACATAGCCGAGGCTGCCGCAGTAGGCACTGCGTCTGTCTGGCTCCAGTTCGTCGATGATCTGCATGGCGCGAATCTTGGGCGCCCCGGTGATGGATCCCCCAGGGAACGCTGCCTCCATCAGGGTCAGCGGTGGCGTGTGTGGCGGCAGCTTTCCACTCACGATGCTGACCAGGTGATGCACGTTGGCGTAGCTTTCCAGACCGCACAGTTGGGGAACGTTCACACTGCCGGTTTCGCAGACTCGCCCCAGGTCATTGCGTAGCAGGTCCACGATCATGACGTTCTCGGCTTGGTCCTTGACGCTTTGCCGTAGTTCGTCAGCGAGGGCCAAGTCTTCGGCCGGCGACTGCCCACGAGGACGAGTGCCCTTGATGGGTCGTGCTTCCACGGTACCTTCCCGGCATTCGATAAAGCGCTCTGGAGACACCGACAGGAGACCTTGTTCAGCGTGACGGCCTTGCCACGACATGAATCCGGAAAAGGGCGTTGGGGTCGCCGCTCGAAGGCGCCGGTAGGCTCCCCATAGATCGCCCTGGTAGCGTGCCGAGTAGCGCTGGGCAAGATTGATCTGGTAGCAGTCTCCTGCCCGAATGTAGTGCTGAACACGCTCAAAGCGGTCGCGGTAGGACGCTTCGTCGAGGTTGGAGGTGAAGCGGGATGTCAGTGTGAAGTGACTGTCTTCGGCAGGCTCGAGCAGCCAGGCGAGGACCTGCTGACGTCGCGCCGCGTCGGCAACGAGATAGCTGCGTTGTTGCTCGTGGTCCTGAATCAGGGCCCAGTCGTAAAGGCCCAGTCGTGCCAGGGGAAGTCGGGTGCTTGCGCGTGCCGGGCCTTTGACTCCGGCGATAAGGCGACCCAGGTCATAGCTCCAATAGCCGATCAAGCCTCCGAGAAAGGGCAGCTCGGAGACCAGGTCTGTCTTCGGCAATCGGTCCAGCAGGCGTTGCTGAGCGGCGAAGGGAGAGCCCGTCACAAGGTTGCCTTCCGCATCCCACGCCTTGCCCAGCGGATCGATCTCCAGTTGATCGAGCGGATCACTGGTCAAGATATCGAACCTCCCGCCGGGAGCCTTGGGCCTGCCGCTGTCCAGCAGCACAGCACCAGGTCTCGCGCGGAGTGACTCGAAATAGCCGAGTGGCGTGGGCTGATAGGGCATTGGCGTGATGTCTAGCTGGGCGTTCATGCGGGGCCTCGGGTAGTGCAGGCTGCGTATTCTACGGCCAACGCAAACACTTGTCGTTGTTGCCACGGGCGTTGCCTCAACGCTGCATTTGTCATCGTGCTGACACCTTGGGTTGTATTGTCTACAACCAATGGCTAAGGTTGTGGTCCTTACCGGGCATTGACCCAGTCTTTGGCCTGTCTTACATTCCTGTTATCCATTTATTGTCGACAATCAAGCCATGACCAGCGCTGAACACGAGATAGTGGTACCCCCCGAAGTCAGGACCCTGGCAGAGCGTGTTTTCCACCAGCTGCAGGACGCCATCGTCCGTGGTGAGCTGGCGCCTGGCAGCAAGATCACCGAGCCGGGCCTGTCGAAGACCTATGGCATATCCCGTGGTCCACTGCGAGAAGCCATGCGCCGCCTTGAAGCGCACCGCTTGATCGAGCGCGTGCCCCACGTCGGGGCGCGGGTGGTCAAGCTGTCGATGAAGGAGCTGATGGAGCTTTTCGATGTACGCGAGGCGCTCGAGAGCATGGCGGCGAGAATCGCGGCCGAGCATATGACGGCCAGCGAGATAGCCGGGCTGAGAGAGGTTCTGGCCGTGCACGAGAAGCAGGCGGACCTAGCCAGTGGTGAAGCCTATTACCAGCGCGAGGGCGATCTGGATTTTCACTACCGCATCGTGCTCGGTAGTCACAATCGGATGCTCATGGCGTTGCTGTGCGATGACCTCTACTACCTGGTGCGCATGTATCGCACTCAGTTCAGTGCCAGCGGTGCCAGACCGCAGAAGGCGTTTGTCGAACACCACCGTATCGTCGACGCCATTGAGGCAGGGGACGCCGAGCTTGCCGAGCTGCTGATGCGACGTCATGTCAGCGCTTCCCGCGAGAACGTCATGGCCCGCTATGCCGCCTCTCTCGAAGGCCGTGATGAGCCCGATGTGGTCATCGGTGCTGACCTCGGTAGCTGATGGCCTATTTTTCGACCCCACCATGATTGGAGACTTGCATGACATCCCCTAGCTCAATGACGCCGGGCGCTCGCTTCCGCGCAGCCCTTGCCGCCCACACGCCGTTACCCATCGTCGGCACCATCAATGCCTACACCGCGATGCTGGCCGAACGTGCAGGCCACCAGGCGATTTACCTGTCTGGCGGAGGGGTTGCCAATGCGTCCTTCGGTCTGCCTGATCTGGGCATGACCACCATGAATGATGTGGTGGAAGATGCCCACCGTATCTGCGGTGCCAGTGACCTGCCACTGCTGGTGGATATCGATACTGGCTGGGGTGGGGCCTTCAACATCGCGCGCACGGTCAAGGAAATGCAGCGTGCAGGCGTGGCTGCCGTGCACCTGGAAGACCAGGTGGCGCAGAAGCGCTGTGGCCACCGTCCCAACAAGGCCATCGTCTCCCAGCAGGAGATGGTGGATCGCGTCAAGGCGGCGGCGGACGCCCGCATCGATCCGGATTTCTACCTGATCGCGCGTACCGATGCCTTTCAGAAAGAGGGGCTGGATGCTGCCATCGAGCGCGCCAATGCGTGCATCGAGGCAGGCGCTGACGCCATCTTCGCTGAAGCCGTGCATACCCTGGATGACTACCGCGCGTTTTGTGCTCGGGTTGATGCACCGATTCTCGCCAATATCACAGAGTTCGGAGCGACCCCGCTGTTCAGTCAGCAGGAGTTGGCCGAAGTGGGCTGTCGTCTGGTCCTGTATCCGCTTTCAGCCTTCCGGGCGATGAACGCAGCAGCGCTTCAGGTATATCAGAGTATTCAAAGCAACGGTCACCAGCGCGATGTGGTGGACATGATGCAGACCCGTGAAGAGCTCTACGATGTGCTGGGCTACCACGAGTTCGAACGCAAGCTGGATGCGCTGTTCGCCGAGGGCAAGGACTGACATCCCATCGGCTCGCCAGATGATGCGGTGACGCGCTTTCGCGCTCAATCACGCTTGATCATTTTTTATAACAACGTCCAACGATGACATAAGGAGCTACGCCATGGCTGACAAACCGATCGGAGGCGCAGGGTTGCGCGGTCAAAGTGCTGGTGCCACGGCATTGTGCACGGTGGGACAGAGTGGGTCGGGGCTGACCTATCGCGGCTACGATATCAAGGAGCTCGCAGACAAGGCCCGCTTCGAGGAGGTCGCCTACCTGCTGTTGAAGGGAAAGCTGCCCAACCAGCGTGAACTTGACGACTACATTGCCAAGCTCAAGAGCTTGCGGGGTCTGCCCGATGCCTTAAAGACCGTACTGGAGCAGATCCCGGCGGATGCCCACCCCATGGACGTCATGCGTACCGGCGCATCCATGCTCGGCAATCTCGAGACGGAAGCCGATTTCGACCAGCAGCAGGATGTCGCCGACCGTCTGCTGGCGGCGCTGCCATCCATCATCTGCTACTGGTACCGCTTCAGCCATGATGGAGTGCGTATCGAGACCGAGACAGACGATGCGTCTATCGGCGGTCACTTCCTGCACTTGCTGCGCGATGCGCCCGCGTCAGAGCTGCATGCCAGAGTAATGAACGTCTCGCTGATCCTTTACGCAGAGCACGAGTTCAACGCCTCCACCTTTACTGCGCGGGTCTGTGCCTCGACCTTGTCCGACATGCACTCCTGCGTGACCGGGGCGATTGGTTCGTTGCGCGGTCCCTTGCATGGCGGTGCCAACGAGGCAGCCATGGCGATGATCGAGAACTGGCGGAGCCCGGAAGAGGCCGAGCAGGAAATCCTCGGCATGCTGGAGCGCAAGGAAAAGATCATGGGGTTCGGCCACGCCATCTACCGCGAGTCCGATCCCCGCAATGCCATCATCAAGGAGTGGTCCAAGAAGCTCTCGGAGGACGTGGGTGACAGCTTCCTGTATCCGGTGTCGGAGCGGGTTGAAGCGGTCATGTGGCGTGAGAAGAAGCTGTTCTGCAACGCCGATTTTTTCCATGCCAGCGCCTACCACTTCATGGACATTCCGACCAAGCTGTTTACACCGATCTTCGTGTGCTCGCGGGTGACAGGCTGGTGCGCTCACGTGTTTGAACAGCGTGACAATAACCGCATCATTCGTCCCAGCGCCGACTACACCGGGCCTGCACACTCTGACTGGGTGCCGATCGAGCAGCGCGATTGACGCAACACTCGCATATCGGCCAGCAGCGGCAGGCACTCTGCCTGCCGCTTCTTCTAACAACATGTGTCATCGAGCCGCATTCGATGGTGCAAGCGACCGTGAACTCCTGCCATGAATACCGATTTCCGAAAGCCGCTCCCCGGCACTGAGCTGGACTACTTTGACACCCGGGAAGCGGTGAATGCCATCGCCGACGGCGCCTATGAGCGTTTGCCTTACACCTCCCGAGTGCTGGCGGAAAACCTGGTCAGGCGCTGTCCGCCGGAGGATCTCAGGGCATCTCTGTCACAGCTCATCGAACGCAAGCGAGATCTGGACTTCCCTTGGTTCCCGGCGCGTGTCGTGTGTCATGACATCCTGGGTCAGACTGCCCTGGTAGACCTGGCAGGGTTGCGCGACGCCATCGCCGAAAAGGGCGGTGACCCGGCGAAGGTCAACCCTGTGGTGCCGACCCAACTGATCGTCGATCACTCGCTGGCGGTGGAGCATCCGGGGTTCGAGGAGGGTGCCTTCGAAAAGAACCGCGCTGTCGAGGATCGGCGCAACGAGGACCGCTTCCACTTTATCAACTGGACCCGTGAAGCCTTCGAGAACGTCGACGTCATTCCCCCGGGCAACGGCATCATGCACCAGATCAATCTGGAGAAGATGTCGCCGGTGATTCAGGCGCGGGAGGGCGTTGCCTTCCCGGATACGTTGGTCGGCACCGACAGTCATACGCCCCATGTAGACGCACTGGGCGTCATTGCCGTCGGCGTGGGCGGCCTGGAGGCCGAGAGCGTGATGCTGGGTCGAGCCTCTTACATGCGTCTACCGGATATCGTCGGGGTAGAGCTTAGCGGCAAGCCACAGCCGGGTATCACGGCGACAGACATTGTGCTGGCCCTGACCGAATACCTGCGGTCGGAGCGGGTGGTATCCAGCTATCTGGAATTTTTCGGTGAAGGCGCCGCGCACCTGACCTTGGGTGACCGGGCTACGATCTCCAACATGACACCGGAATATGGTGCCACCGCGGCCATGTTCTACATCGATGACCAGACGCTGGACTATCTGAGGTTGACCGGACGGGAGCCTGAACAGGTCGCCCTGGTCGAAACCTATGCCAAGGAAGCGGGGCTGTGGGCGGACAGTCTGGTCGATGCCCAGTACGAACGCGTGCTGCACTTTGACCTGTCCACGGTCGAGCGCACTCTGGCCGGTCCGTCGAGTCCCCATAACCGGGTGTCCACCCGTGAGCTGGAAGCGCGGGGGATTGTGGCGCCCTATGAAGAGACGCCTGGCCAAATGCCGGATGGGGCGGTCATCATTGCCGCCATCACGAGCTGTACCAACACCTCGAACCCACGCAACGTGATCGCGGCGGGTCTGCTCGCCAAGCGCGCCAATGAGCTGGGCCTGACGCGTAAGCCATGGGTCAAGACATCGCTGGCGCCTGGATCCAAGGCCGTACAGCTCTATCTGGAAGAATCCAGCCTGCTGAGTGAGCTGGAGCAGCTTGGTTTCGGCATCGTCGGCTTTGCCTGTACCACCTGCAACGGCATGAGCGGTGCACTGGATCCCGAGATTCAGCGAGAAGTGGTCGAGCGTGACCTGTACGCAACGGCCGTGCTGTCAGGCAATCGTAACTTCGATGGCAGGATACATCCCTATGCCAAGCAGGCATTCCTTGCCTCGCCGCCTCTTGTGGTCGCCTACGCCATCGCGGGCAGTGTGCGCTTTGATATTGAAAAAGGCGTGCTGGGTCATGACTCCGAGGGCAAACCCATCACCTTGAAGGAGCTATGGCCAGCGGATGAAGAGATCGACGCGATCATTGCCGAGAGCGTCAAGCCGGAACACTTCCGCGATGTCTACATTCCGATGTTCGACACCACGTTTGACAGGTCCAAGGAGATCAGCCCGCTGTATGACTGGCGTGAGATGAGCACCTACATTCGCCGTCCTCCTTATTGGGAAGGCGCGCTGGCAGCCGAGCGGTCCCTGACGGGGCTGAGGGCGCTTGCAGTATTGGGTGACAACATCACGACCGATCACCTGTCGCCGTCAAACGCCATCCTGCCCACCAGTGCCGCGGGCGAATACCTCGCCAAGATGGGCTTGCCGGAAGAAGACTTCAACTCCTATGCGACCCATCGAGGAGACCATCTCACCGCCCAGCGCGCGACCTTTGCCAACCCCAAGCTGGTGAACGAAATGGCGGTGGTCGACGGTGAGGTCAAGCAGGGATCGCTGACTCGGCTCGAGCCTGAAGGCGAGGTGATGCGGATGTGGGAAGCGATTGAGACCTACATGTCGAGAAAGCAGCCGCTGATCGTGATTGCTGGCGCCGACTATGGGCAGGGGTCCTCTCGAGACTGGGCAGCCAAAGGGGTGAGGCTGGCCGGCGTTGAGGTGATCGTGGCAGAAGGGTTCGAGCGTATTCACCGCACCAACTTGATCGGCATGGGAGTGCTCCCCCTGGAGTTCCTGCCGGGAACGACGCGCAAGACACTGGGAATCGATGGCAGCGAGACCTTTGATGTCAGCGGTGATATCCAGCCCGGTGCCCGCTTGACGCTCAAGATTACGCGAGGGAATGGAGAGGTCGAGGACGTTGCTGTCACCTGTCGTATCGATACCTTCGAAGAGCTGTCGATCTACAGTGCTGGCGGTGTCTTGCAGCGGTTTGCTCAGGATTTTCTTGAGTCGGAGGTAGCGTGACCATGGCGAACCTGCCGCAGCTTCGTATTCCCGCTGTTTACATGCGTGGTGGTACCAGCAAAGGAACGTTTTTCCGCCAGGACGACCTTCCTGAATCTGCACGTCGCCCTGGGCCAAGCCGAGACGCTTTGTTGATGCGTGTGGTTGGTAGCCCGGATCCCTACGGCAAGCACACTGATGGCATGGGGGGCGCCACCTCAAGCACCAGCAAGGTTGTCATCGTCAGTACCAGCGAATCACCAGATCATGACGTCGACTACCTGTTCGGCCAGGTGTCCATCGACAAGCCGTTCGTCGACTGGAGCGGCAATTGTGGCAACCTTTCGTCAGCCGTCGGCCCCTTCGCCATCGAGAGTGGAATGATTGCGCCCGAGCGCATTCCCCATGATGGTGAGGTCGAGGTGCGAATCTGGCAGGCCAATATTGGCAAGACGATCGTCTCTCGTGTGCCGGTGCGCAACGGCCGGGTACAGGAAACCGGCGAGTTCGTGCTGGACGGCGTCGCCTTTCCCGCCGCTGAGATTCACCTCGCCTTCAAGGATCCCGCCGATGGGGAGGGCAGCATGTTTCCCACGGGGCACGTCGTCGACGAGCTCAGCGTGCCTGACGATATCGTGGCCGGAGGGAGGATCGACGCTACCCTGATCAACGCAGGCATCCCGACGATCTTTGTCGATGCCGCGGATCTCGGTTACCGGGGAGACGAGCTCCAGGAAGACATCAATGAGGATCCTGCTGCGCTAGCCCGGCTTGAAGCGTTGCGTGCCCATGGTGCGCTCAAGATGGGGCTTATCAACCGGCTAGAGGACGCGGCGAATCGGCAGCACACGCCTAAGCTTGCGTTCGTTGCCCCTCCCAGGAGCTACGCGGCGTCCAGCGGTAAGTCGATAGAGGCCGGCGATATCGACCTTCTGGTCAGGGCGATGTCGATGGGTAAGCTGCACCACGCCATGATGGGAACCGCTGCCGTCGCTATTGGTGTGGCTGCCGCCGTGCCTGGCACCTTGGTCAACCGCGCTGCCGGAGGCGGCAAGGAGCGAGCCTCGGTTGTCTTTGGTCATCCCTCTGGCACGCTGCGGGTAGGGGCAGGCGTCAGGCAGCAGGAGAATGAGTGGGTCGCCGAGGAGGCCACCATGAGTCGTAGCGCACGCATCCTGATGGAAGGTCTGGTGCGCGTGCCTCAGGACGGCATCGAGTAGGTTGTAGCGGCTAGTTTTCGCCAGCGTTCAGCCATCGTGAAGAAGGCTCGGACAGCGCCTGACATTTTTTAAAAAAATCCCTTGCCAAGCCGGTAGTAGATCCGTAAAGTACGCATCCGCTGCCGGCGACGAGCAAACGTCACAGGCGGTGAAGAGTGGTAAAAGTAGTTGATTTGAAAAGGCTTTCTGAAGCTTCTCGAAAAAATCACTGCTTGA